>CAZQOB010000066.1:0-29044 GCA_964594885.1 uncultured Acidobacteriaceae bacterium | reverse complement strand
TCTTTGCCGACGCTGACTACATCCCGCCCGAACACATGGTCGAGTTCTGGAAGGCTTTGGGAGGCGGCCTGCGCGATGCCGGGATCGATGGCTCACTGCGGCCCGCAAACGAGTTCGCAATAGTGCCGAACGCCACACACTACACGCTCGCCGTCGATCCGATGCTGCCGGCGATTGTCCAACGCTTCCTCGAAACCAAATAGAAGGCAGTCGGTCGCGGCGAGGTCCGGAATTTGTCGGACACCCAAAACAACTAGCCAAGGCGATGGAAAATCGTAGAGGTTAAGATCATGTCGCAGGGTACGATTCTCATCATCGGCGGAGGTGGAAAGACCGGCGCCCGCGTCAATGCGCGGCTCAGGGCGGCGCGGCATCGCTACACACCGGTCTCGCGTTCCACCGAAACGCCTTTCGACAGGGAACGGCCAGAAGGCTGGGCAGCGGCGTTTGACGGCATCGCCCGCGCCTGTGTGACCTAGGCTGCACCGCTTAATTAGCTTCGCTCTTCATACGGTCTTCGGGTTATGAGCCGGAGAAAGTAATAGCCCGTCTTTGCTTCTCAACGACTTACGTACATGTTGGTCGACCTGATTCACTGGTGTTCTTCGGTAGTTTGTTCCCAATTTGTTCTCGATTTGTTCCCAGTTGTTGGGGTGAACCCCTAAGATGGCACAAATTCTTTGGGCACACATTCCGAATTTATTTCTACGTCTTTGCATCTCCTAGCAAGGGTTGGGGCCTGGGGAAGGGGACGGCGTTTGAGTCCCCTTCCCCAGATAGCCCTGTAGAAGCCCATTCTCTGTTCTCAACGTTCCCATCAGGACACGCACCTAAGCATGTGAGTGAGCGTTACGTGAAACTGACCCAGGACCGTGATTTTCGCTTGACGTGGGCGGAGAAGATCGGTCTTGGCCTTGAGTTGCCCGGAACAGCGAAAGTTGAGCAAGTTGGGCAACTCCTGCAATTCTGAAAAGCGGTGTAGGTTGTTGATTTGTTTGGTGGACGAGACCGGGATCGAACCGGCGACCTCCTCGTTGCGAACGCTGATAAGGCTTGGCGCTGCAACGACTTAGTCTTTTCGGACCCCCTCCAACGTGGGCGACTTGGGCGACCACACGTGTAGAGGGAAGGGGAAGGAGCCTGAAGCTACGCGGAAGTTTCTCGCTTGCCAAGCGCAAATGCGAAATTGCCGGCAACAGGCAAAGAGGACAGGGAGTGATAGACTCTCGGCCAACCCGGAATTCAGGCAGAGTCCCCGAATGCCACTCATTTTGAAACGACTGACGTTGGGCGTGCTGCTGATTGCCGCAGCGTCGGCAACGCTGCTCCTATCGGACCTCGGGCGGCGAACTACAAAAGCTCACAGTGTGCCGCGGATCGGCTTGCTGCAGCACGCCTCCACGCTGCTCCTGGACGAAGGCGCACGAGGAGTTATTGACGAGCTTGCAGATCGCGGCTTCGTGCACGGGAAGACCGTGGTCATCGAAAAATTCAACGCGCACGGCGACATCGCCGTGGGAAATTCCATTGCCGCGGAGATGGTGCAATCGCGGTATGACCTGCTGCTCACGATCAGCACACTTTCGCTGCAGGCGGTGGCCAACGCCAATCGCGGCAGCAACACCGTTCAGGTATTCGGTGTGGTTGCCGACCCCGCGGTCGCTGGCGTGGGAATCACCTGGCAGGATCCGCTCAAGCATCCGCGCAACCTGGTGGGCTACGGCAGTTTTCTTCCAGTGCAAGACACGTTTGCGATTGCGAAAGAAATGCGGCCGGCGCTAAGGCGCGTGGGAGTCGCTTGGAATCCTGCGGAAGCGAACTCACGTGCCTATGTGGAAAGCGCGCGCGAAGCCTGCCAGCGGATGGGAATCGAGCTGCTCGAAGCCGATGTGGAAAATTCCAACGCGGTACTGGAGGCCGAAGAGTCGTTGGTGGCCCGTGGCGCCGAGGCGCTCTGGGTCGGCGGCGACGTGACGGTCAGCACGTCCGTTGATTCGGTGATTGCGGTGGGGCAGAGAGCGCATATACCGGTGTTTACCCTCACACCGGGAAAACCGGATCGCGGCAGTCTCTTCGACTACGGCGCGGACTTCTATCAGGTTGGCCGGCAGACCGGAGCGCTGGCCGCCGACATTTTGCGTGGCGCCGACCCGGCAAAGATTCCGATCCGCCGCACGGTGCCCATCACCTTCGTAGTGAACGAAACCGCCCTGCAGGGCCTGCGGCAGGAATGGCGCGTGCCCACTGAAATTTTGCAACGGGCCGGAATCGTCGTGGACGCAACTGGCGTGCATCACCAGGACGCCGGCAAAAAAGAGGAAGCGAAGTAGCGCCATGCAGATCACCCGGCGCGAACGCGGAAAAATCGTCGAGCTGCTGGTGGAAGGCCGCATGGATGTCTATTGGGCGGAGCATTTGGCGAAGGCGGTGCAGGAACAGATTCGCCACGGCTCACACCATATCCGCCTCAATCTTTCGCAAGTGCCGTACTTAAGCTCCGCGGGCATCGGTATCCTGGTGCGGCTCCACCGCGAGCTAAAAAATATTCACGGCTCATTCGCGGTGGTCGATTGCTCTCCGACCGCCCTGAAAGCGCTGCAAATCACCAATTTGCAAAACCTGCTGGTCGCAACAGGCCGCGCGGCGGATGAAGGCCGGGCGGACGCGACGCCGCAAGATTCACCGGCGTTAGCCGCCACCGTCGGGAGGCGGCTGGAGGCCAACGGTGCCGTTTACGAAGTCTTCTCGCTTGATCCCGCCGCGGCGGTGCAGTGCCGAAGAATCGGAAATGCCGGTTTGTTGAGACAGAAGGCATACCGCGCGTCGGACTGCCGTGCGGTGCAATTTCCGGAAGGGTCTTTTGCCATCGGTCTCGGCGCTCTGGGCGACGATTGTGGCGAATGCGCGGAACGATTTGGCGAACTGCTGGTAGCCGGCGGCGCAGTCGCTTATCTTCCAGCCGACGGAACCAACTCCGCTGATTTTCTGCTGGCGGGCGGTACCACGCTGCCCGAAGCGCAAGTCTGTTATGGCCTTGTCTGCGTACCTTCTGACACACAGCCGTTCCGCAGCTTGATTCGCTTTGAAGCGCTGAACAGCGACCTTCCCGTCGCTCTCTCCTCATTGCTGGAGGCGTGCCTGGATTTGGCTGAAGTCGAAACGGCAGGCGTGGTAATGATTGCGGAAACGGCTGGATTGTTTGGCGCCGCTCTCCGGCGATCGCCGGTCGAGCCAAGAGTGGGAACCGATATTTTCGCGTTTCCACAAATTCGCGAGTGGCTCAGCTTCACAGCCGAGCCGGCCCACGCACGAAGCGTCGCCCTGTTGACTGGAATCGCTTTGCGCGGCGAGCGCAAAGAGTTGGGCACCCTCGCAAGGCCGCTTGGCAAAATAGCGAACGCCGGCGGTGGGCCTTCCGGGCTGGCGGGCCATCTGCATGCCGCGGCTTTTTCTTATCGGCCCTTGCCGAAAGGAAAGATCGACTTGAAAGAATCAGTCAGGACGCTCTTTGACGGGCAAACACTCGACGGAATTCTGCATTTGATATATGACGACCGCGACGGAGCCGGTGCGCGTGAGAGCCAGTTGGTTCGCGGCGCCTGCTGGATTGCGCCCATCGTCAACTTCGCCGCAGACGAGGCGCGCGGATGAGCCTGCTGATCGGCGCACTGACCTTGGGATTCGCTTTTTCCCTGATCGCCCTCGGAGTGCTCATCAGCTTCCGGATTTTTTCTTTTCCGGACATCACCGCCGATGGCTCCAGCACGCTCGGCGCAGCCGTGGCCGCGATGCTGCTGGTCAACCACGTTCCTGCGCTGATCGCAACGGCTGCGGGCTTCGTCGCAGGATTCCTGGCGGGCACGCTTACCGGAACTCTGGCTATGAAGTTCCGCATCAACGGACTCTTGGCCGGCATTCTGGTCATGACCGGGCTGTATTCCGTGAATCTGAGGATCATGGGCCGCAGCAATATCTCGTTGATGGAAACCGGAACGCTGGCCAACTGGTCCGAGCGCGCCGTTTCCGTGCTGCTGGGTCATAGCAACCTCATCGTGATCGGTTGGGAAGTTACGCCGCGCGATGCATCCATGCTGCTGGGTGTTGCGATTTTCATCGCGCTGGTGGGTTGCGCGATGTACGTTTTTTTTCAAACCGGCCTGGGTACCGCAATGCGCGCCACCGGCGACAACATCGAAATGGTCCGCGCGCTGGGCGTAAACAACGAGGCCATGCTCATCCTGGGCTTGGGCCTCTCCAATGGGCTGGTTGGACTTGGCGGAGCTTTGCTCGCGCAATACCAGGGATTCGCCGACGTGCAGATGGGCATCGGCATGGTGGTGTGGGGCCTGGCCAGCGTGATTATCGGCGAAGCGTTGGTGGGCACCCGCCAACTGGGCTTGAGCCTAATCGGCTCGGTGATGGGCTCGGTGCTGTTTCGTTTGCTGGTGGCCATTGCTCTGCGCATGGGCTTGAATCCCAACGATTTGAAACTGGCCACCGCCGTCTTCGTTTTTCTCGCGCTGATTTTTCCCGCGCTGCTGCAACGCCTGAAGCCGCTTGCCGGTAAATCGCCGGGGGCATCCCATGCTTGAAATCACCGGCGTCAGCAAAACGTTCAATCGGGGAACGCCCAACGAATTGCGGGCGCTTAAGGGAATCGATCTCAAAGTGGACCAAGGCTCCTTCGTCGTAGTTATCGGGACCAACGGCTCCGGAAAATCCACGCTGCTCAACGCGCTGGCCGGCTCGTTTGTCGTGGACTCCGGCACCATCAAAATTGCTGGCGCGGACATTACCGCGTGGCCGGAATACCGGCGCGCGAAATTCATCGGGCGGGTATTTCAAAATCCCTTCAGCGGAACCGCCGCGAGCATGTCCATCGCGGAAAATCTGGCGCTGGCCGCCTACCGCGGACGGCGGCGCGGCCTGGGCTGGCTCTTGCGCAAAAACATGCTGAGCGCCATGCGCGAACGAGTACGCGAGTTAAATATGGGCCTGGAAGACCGCCTGAAAAATGCCATCGGCTCTCTATCCGGAGGTCAGCGGCAGGCGCTCACGCTGCTGATGGCCACCTGGCTGCGTCCTCAAGTGCTGCTGCTGGACGAGCACACGGCCGCGCTCGATCCAAAAAGCGCCGATCAGGTCATCGCACTTACCGATAGAATTGTTCAGCGCGAAAAACTGACGGCCTTGATGGTGACCCACTCGATGCCGCAGGCGTCCACTCTCGGCGATCGACTGATCATGATGCACCGCGGCCGGCTCATCCACGATTTTCAGGGCGCAGAAAAAAAACGTCTGCGGCCGGGCGACTTGCTGGCCCGCTTTGAAGAAGTGCGGCGCGCGGAGCTGCTGGATGAAAGCGCCGCCGCTCTGCTGCGCCGGATGTACATCTGATTTGCGCCGGTAACGTACCTGCAAAGAAGAAATGTCTACACTGGGATTGATCGAATATAAGGACGCCAGCGCCGAAGTGCGCGCTGTTAACGACGACATTATAGCCACGCGTAAAACTAACTGGATCAACAATTATGGAAAGCGATCGCTCACGATCCGGCGCTGCGGCGGCGAACCTGGCAAGGCATCAAAGAAATCATGGCGCCCGGCGCTCTCGACCCGCTGACCAAGGGTGGGTTCAACATCTTTCGGCGTTATCGAATGACACATCTCGAAAAAACTGATTGCCCTGAAACTCTCAAGCACTTTTGGTCTGGACACGCGCCGAAACGCGTCTCCGAGCGGTATGTGAAGCTCCTGAAAGACCGGGGATTTCGTCTGGAATGGGCGGAACGCATCGGACTCGGCTTCTCAATTGGCCCACTTGGCCCACTTCAAGTTGTTCGGAGTGCGGCGTAAGTGCTCTAGAATCTGGTGGACGAGACCGGGATCGAACCGGCGACCTCCTCGTTGCGAACGAGGCGCTCTCCCAGCTGAGCTACTCGCCCACTCTCATCTAGGATCTCCTTCAGTATAACGCAGATTCGCCGTTCCCCGAGCAGTCCGAAAAACCCGATTTCTTCCCACGACTAGCCTCGCTTGTGACCAAGCGCGAGCGGGCGGAACCAAAAAGTCGATGTGTTCGCTCACCTGCACTTCAGTGCAGTTAACCGTTGCAACGAAAACGGGCATTTTCGCCGGTTGGACCGTTCCAAGGCGGCTAATCTGCTCTCAAGCGTCACCGAACTGGAAGGAACTCCGAGATGCACATCTCGTACTTCGCCGGAATGGTCTTATTTTTCCTGGTGCTGATCACCGTTACCTATCGTCTGGAGAAGCGGCTTACGTGGCCGTTCATCGCTCCGCAATCCCAGCCGCCGTATGATGATTCAACCGGCTACGCCGGCCGCTGGGTAAACGATGCCGTGCAGACCGGATTCACGATGCTGGGGTGGTCCTGTGATCCGAGAGGTGGCATCTATCGCGTGAGTTATGCGCTGCTGGTGTCACCCGATCGCACGGTTTTCGCTGTGATTGGTGCGGGAGCGCTGGGCAAAATTCCGCTGCAGGCTACCTGGCTTTATACTCCGACGGCGGACGGCCGCTCGTTCTACAGCACCGACAAGCAGTCGGGCGTCCAAATCGATCTTTCCAAAAACTGGACCGGCCAGCTGGTGCCGGTACGTAACTTCCAGATGCTCTGGCAGCGCCACAAAGATTGGTTCCAGGAGTTAGCAGTCATGCCGCGGCCACTCAGCGCGGGCCGCGAACTGGAGGAGTTTCGCGAAGTGCGCGAGCGCCATTTCCGCTTCATGGAACAGTCCGGCCTGATTGATTATGTGGATCCGATGCGAACGGAGTTCCGCTTTACCACTTTAGGAGCAACGCGGACGGCGATTTGGAGCTACTTTCTGGGGCTTAGCCGCGCTGTTACCGACGGCAAGTTTCCGCGCAGCGCATGAGCACAGCAAAGAGTAGGGTCAAGCTTACGGTTGATCGGGAGTTTCACCCGTTCGTTGCGCGACGATCTTGCGGGCGTTTTGATAGAGCGCGCGAGCCTGCGGAACTGCTTCCATGCCCTTCTGGACTTGCGGATCGGCTTCCAGCAGAACTTTGAATCCTTCCTGCATGCCGAACGTGCTCATGAACACTTCCTGCTTGATCTTGCGCTTGATCCAGTCCACGTTTTCCGCGATTTCGGCTTCTGAGAAGCGAACGTTCTTGCTCGTCAGGTAGTTCCGGAACTGGTGCATGACTTCGTCGTCGGCCGCAAACTCGCGGGTGATCGTGGGACGCGACCCGAGGTAGTACCGCGTAAATCCGCCAACGCCCGCTTCCGCCGGATAGAAAACGTCGAAGCGGAACAGTTCCTGCTCAAATTTGGAAAGCTTCGGCGCCGCGATACTGATGTCCGGCGTGATGCCGCCGCCCCCGGTGACCTGGCGGCCGCTGTCGGTCAGCTTGATTTCCGTTGGATGGTCCGGAACCTTGCGCTCATAGTGATACTCGTAGAGGGAAATTGACTTGTAATCACGCTGGATCAACCGGCCGCTCGGTGTGTAGTAACGCGCAGTCGTCAAGGCAAGGCCGGTATTCTCGCTAAGAGGAGTAACGGTCTGCACCAGGCCCTTTCCGAACGTAGTTTCGCCGACAATCAGACCACGGTCGTGATCCTGCACCGCGCCAGAAACGATTTCCGTTGCTGAGGCCGAGTTGTTGTTCACAAGAATCACCAGCGGCGTGTTCATTCCTTGATTGCCGCGCAAGGCCACATAACGACGCTCCGGAGAAGTCCGGCCGTGATGCGACACAATCAACTGGCCCTTTTCCAGGAACATGTCGCCTACGGCCACCGCTTCATTCAAAAGGCCGCCGGGATTTCCGCGCATATCCAGAATCAAGCCGTCGAGACTGGATGCGTTCGATTGCTTCAGGGCGTCGGCAATTTCGCGGTCGGTCGTTTCATTGAACGAAGACAGCCGGATGTAGCCGATTCCGGGCTTCAGCAGAAACGAGATGTCCACCGAGTGACGGGGTATTTCGCCGCGGGTCACGGTGAAAGTAAGCGGCTCATTGTAGCCTTCGCGGGTCACTACGATCTTGACGACCGTGCCTTTCGGGCCCTTGAGCATGTCCGCAACTTCGCTTGTGGACAGCCCTTCAGTGCTCTTGTCGTCCACGCGGACAATGACGTCCCCTGGGCGCAGGCCCGCATTGTAAGCGGGCGCTCCGACGTACGGCGCCATAACCACCGTATGGTTATCACGTGGAGCCACAATCATGCCCACGCCGTAGTACTTGCCGCGCTGATCTTCGCGGAGCAGAGCAAACTGGCGAGCGTCAAAGAAATTTGAATGCGGATCGAGCACCCGCAACATGCCGGGGATCGCGCCCTGATAGACTTCCTTGTCCACGTCCACCGGTTCGGCGTAGTTGGCCTGCACGATATCGAGAACGGTCGTGAACTGGCGGACTGAAGTTTGGTTGTCCTCGGCCGCAGAGGAGGTGGCCCTGACCGAAGGGCCGTAGATTTGGCCGAAAAGCGCTCCGGCCACCAAAACGGTGAAGATAATCACAAATCCGCGACGCTTCTGGTTCATTCCAACCTCACCACCGGTGGTCTGGCTGCGAGAAACTCCAGTATAACACGGTAATCCGGACCGCCGGTTTGACAGTGTGTGACGCCCTTTCTATGATGCAAAGGAGGGTCGGAGCGTTCGCCACAGGGTCCCCGCTCTGTCCCGTTAGACGCGGCCAAGACATGTTCAGCGTGCCTCATATCGTGGTCATTTTCATCGTCGTGCTGGTCGTTTTTGGCCCGCACAAGCTGCCGGAGCTTGCCCGCGGACTGGGCAAAATGATGGCCGAATTCCGCAAGGCTTCCACCGACTTCCGGCTGGCGTTTGAAGAGGAGATGCGCAACATCGAGCGCCAGGCACGCGACTCGGAGCTAAAGAAGGTGCAGGAAGCGTCCACAGCGGCGGGCGCTGCGGAACATTCGCCGACCGCCGAGCTACCCGGCGAGTCGGAACGGATTTTGCCGTCGCCCGCAGAACCGATTGAGCCGACCGTGACTCCCGTGAGCGAAGCCGTCGCACGGCAAGCCGGAGCTGCCGACGAGTCGCTGAGGACAGGCCCGACGACTGCGACCGACTCGGGGACTGGCGCTGCCGCACCGCCAATCGAATCCAGTGATTCGCACACTCACGACCACCGGCCAGCCTGAAGTGAGTTCCCCTTCCAACTCGACGCACGATCCGGAGACCGGCGGGCAGATGACGTTTTTCGAGCATTTGATCGAACTGCGCAAGCGCATTATCAATTCGCTCGTCGCGATTCTGATCGGCGCCTTGGTCGGCTGGGTAATCGCTCCCAAGGTTGTGAACATCATCACAATCCCCATTCAAGGAGCACTCAAGGCGCATAAACTGAATCCGCAGCTGGTTTACACCGGACCGACGGACTATTTGAGTTTGCTGATCAAACTGAGCATCTACATCGGGATTGTACTGGCCTCGCCGATTGTGCTGTATCAAGTCTGGCTGTTCGTTGCGCCGGCGCTTTACCGCAACGAAAAGTCTGCGGTGACCGGATTTCTGTTTTCGACGGTTTTTCTCTTCCTTGCGGGTATTGCATTCGCGTATTTTTTGGCCCTGCCGCATATATTGAATTTTTTGGTCAGTTTTCAGGGACCCGTCGTTCCATTGATCAAGATTGACGATTATTTCGATTTAGTGTTGCTGGTGATTGTGGCACTCGGCTTGGTGTTTGAGTTGCCGGTTTTGATTTTCTTTCTAACTCTGTTCGGCATCGTGACGCCGAAATTCCTCATTGAAAATACCAAGTACGCGCTTTTGGTGATTACCGTGTTGGCGGCGATTGTGACTCCGACGCCGGATGCCGTAACGATGCTGCTGGTCATGGGCGTCATGACTGCGTTGTACTTTGTGGGAGTGGGCGTCTCCTGGGTTGTGATTCGCCGCAGAGAGCGCCGCCTGGCCGCGGAAGCAGGGAGCTAGAACGGATGCCAGTCCAGCCGATTCGCAAGATGCACCGCGGCTTAGCCCTGAGCACACTTTTCGGGTGTCTGCTGGGACTTGCCGGCTGCAGCGGAGAGACCCCGGAAGGCAGCACCAGCGCAACGACAGATCCGGCCAAACTTGCTGCAGCCCAGCCTGCGAAACGTCAGGTTGCTGACGATGCACTGCCGGCCGAGAAAACCGGTGGTTTTGATGGCGCCAAAGCGTACGAGCACGTCGCGAAACAAGTGAGCTATGGCCCGCGGCCGGCGGGATCGCAAGCAATTCTGCAAGCGCAGGACTACATCACATCGCAACTCTCCAGCTACGGCTGCGCGGTGGACACCGACCCATTTTCCTCGGACACGCCGGCAGGGCGTTTGCCGATGAAGAATATCGTGGTCAAGATTCCAGGCGCCAACCCGGGAATCATCCTCCTGGCCACACACTACGACACCAAGAAGCTGGACAACTTCGTTGGCGCGGATGACGGCGGCTCATCTACGGGCGTGATGCTGGAATTGGCACGGCTGCTATGCGGCAGGCCCGCAAAGTATTCGGTGTGGATCGCGTTCTTTGACGGAGAAGAAGCGGTGCGGAAGGAGTGGCAGGATCCTGACAATCGCTACGGCAGCCGGCAAATGGCGGCGAAGATGGCGGCGAGCGGCGATCTGAAAAAGATTCGAGCCATGATCCTGGCCGACCTAGTTGGCGGGAAAAACCTGCGCATCGAGCGCGAACAGTCGTCGACGAAGGCGATTGTGGACGTCATCTGGGGTGCGGCAAAGCGGTTGGGCTACGCCGATGTTTTTGTGGACCAGGAGACTCCGGTGGAGGACGACCACCTTTCGTTTTTGTCACGAGGCGTTCCCGCGGCCGATGTGATCGACCTGGTGAACTCCGCCGGGTACTGGCATACCCCCCAGGACACGCTTGACAAAATCAGCGCCAAAAACCTGGGAATTGTTGGCCACGTGCTGCTAGAAAGCGTCAAAACGCTGCAATCAAAGTAACGGTAAAGCAGGGCGCGCTAGAAGCATTCTTGCGTGCAGGTACGTGATTCTGCTGAAGAAAAGCGACTTAGATTGTGAACAAAGTTCAGGGTGCCCTGAAAAGATCGCCTAGCGATCGGCCCACCGGGAATAGGGCGGGCAGGTCAAAGAGGGAACCGTGGTGACGGTGGAATACACGGCGATGGAGAACGGTCAGTTCCTGGCCGTGACGGTCACCGCGCAAGCTTAGCCAACTTGTGCTGGACAGGCAGAATCGAGGCGGGCCAAGTGCATGCCCGCCTCATTTTCTTCGCACCTGCGCCCTTACCGGACAATGCGTGAACAGAGATTTGCTAGTGAGCGAGCTGCGATGTCCTGACCAGTGATTGAGCGGTAGCGATTTCTCGCTGGGCCTCCGCTTGCTTGTTCATAGCCGAGAGGACAGCTGCGCGGGTGGCGTGCGAAAGCGCGCGGTTTGGAGCGACCGCCACGGCGGTGTCTGCTTCAGCCAAGGCATTATCGAGGAACCTGCCGCTCAAGAATTCCATCGCGGCATTCTCGTGGGTGAGCGCGGACACTTCGGGCACGGCGACTTGGCGGTCGAAGACGAGGATGGAGCTGGCAACAATAGCAGTAGGTTTCTCAGTTTGAAAGCGGCGGTAAGGGTTAGCCCAGTCGGTGCGCCAGTAGATGCTTGAGACTTCGCTGGCGCTTAGGAAGACAGGGCCATCTAGCGGTGTCGGAATAGTGGGGGTGCGCACTCGAACCAGCGAACCGAAAGCCGTTGGCAGAGGTTTGCAGGGGATTCCGTAGTAGGAGGCATCGGACACGAGCGAGCCGAAGTAGGCAAGCCAGCAATCCTGAATGTGATGCTGATCGGTGTACTGCTTCAGAGCGATGAGGCCCTGGCCCCAATCCACGTTGGAATCAGCCATGATGCGGTGGGCGCCGGATGGGCCGCCCCAGAGTTCATTGCTGTAGGGAATGTAGTTCGGGTAGGCGCGCAGGGAAGACGCGGCGTGAGCGACGAAGAGCAGGGCGATCGTTGCGCCGACAACACGGTGATGGCCCGCGAGACTCCAGACGGCGCTGGCGACAAGAACGATCAGGAACGGATACAAGGGCAGCAGATGGCGAATGCCAAGGTTCATCCCTGAGAACATTGCCGCAGCAAGATAGATTGCAGCGGGAACGATCAGGAAGAGAGCCTGGCGGAGCTTATGCCAGGACCAGGAAGAAAAGAGCGCCAGACTGCAGAGCAGCAGGAAGCCAATCGTGGATTTGATCACCAAGATCGCGGGGAAGTAGAACCACTGGGCGGAAGGATAGAACTTTCCGAAAAGGCTGGTGGGGTGGAGCTTTGGAGAAAACACGTCGGCCACGCCGTAGAGATAGGCTTCCGGAAGGAGGTGAAAGCGGGCCATGGTATGAACGATGGAGGCCGGACCTGGCCGCATGGTTTGAGAGAAAGCGGCTAGACTGGGCGTCATCGGAAGATCTGCCGGGCGGGCAGCGAAGCGGAAGGCGTAGGTGGACCATAGAACGACCATCGCGATTGCAAAGACTGCGGCGAGAGTCGCGGTGCGCCGGAGGTATTCCTTAGCAAACCCGTTTGTGAAGGCTCCGTTCTCTCGTGGGCGAATGCTCGGCAGCGGAAGAAGGGCGATCGCGAAAAGCATGGGAAACAAAAGGAGTCCGGAGTGTTTTGCAGATAGACAAATTCCAGCGGCGAGCCCGGCGGCAACCAGGCCAAAGACGGTCGGCTTCTGCATATAGAAGTGGAACGCACAGACGCCAAAAAAGAGTCCGAAAGAAGCGGGAACGTCCGTAGTGATGAGCGCGCCGTGAGCAAGGAAGTTCGGATCAAAGACGAAGAGAGCGAGAGCCAGGAATGCGGGGCCGCTGCCAAAGGCAGTTTTGGTAACCAGAAAGATCGCAAGGCCGAGCGCCAGGGCAAAAAGCGCAGCGGCCAAGCGCGTTCGAAAAAGAACGGAGCGCGCATCGTTTGCGTAAAGAAATTCCCGACCGGAAGAGTATTCGACCGACTTGAAGTCTCCGTTGGAAACTTCGGGCACGCGCAGTGGCCCGTGAAGGAGGGGCAGCGCTGCGACAAGTTTGAGCAACGGCGGATGCTCAGGATTCATGCCGAAGTCGTGGTTTTTCCAGTAGCGATATCCCGCAAAGAGGTGGGCGGCTTCGTCAAACGTTTGGGATTGCTGGCGTACCGAGAAGGCCAGTTCCACAGCTAGGATCATCAACAGCGCGGTAACGCCAAGCGAAACAGGAGCGCGCTTCATGGTTCGAAGGTGACGTCTTTGCCGCGCTGGATCAGCGAGTGTTTCTGGAAATCATCGTCGTCGCGATAGGGAAAGTCGGAACGGTAGTGACTGCCGCGGCTCTCTTCGCGCGCCAGGGCGGAACGGGCCATCAGCAGCGCGAGAGAGTGAAGATTGCGAAGCTCGTAGTCGTGACGGCCGGGATGCGGAGGAAGAGGCAAATCCGTTTTTTCCAGAAACTCAATGGCGGCGGAGAGTTCCTTGCCGCCGCGCAGAATTCCAACGTGGCGCCACATGAGGTCACGGATCTTGGCGAGTGCGGAATCCGCCGGGGCGGTCTGGGTAGCTGCAGCGGCGGCAGAGGAGCTTCCGGGTTGTGCGGCATTGGATTTGACCGCGTGTGCTTCGGCCGCAGGAGCGCCGGGCTTTGGCGCTGGACTTCCGGGAAGTGCAGAGTGCTTGGACTTGGAGGCCGGGAAGTCCTTGCTCATGGACTGGCCACTGCGCGCGCCAAACACCAGTCCTTCGAGCAGGGAGTTGCTGGCGAGACGATTGGCTCCGTGAACCCCGGTATCGGCGGTCTCGCCGGCTGCGTAGAGGCCGCGCACGGAGGTGCGTCCCCAAATGTCGGTCTTTACGCCGCCCATCATGTAATGAGCCGCCGGGCAGACCGGCGCGAGGTCTGTCGAGAGATCCAGGCCGTAGGTGAGGCAGGTGGAATAGATTCGCGGGAAGCGCTTCTGCAAAAACTCGGCCGGCTTGGCGGTCATGTCCAGATAGACGTGCTGGGCGTTGGTGCGATGCATTTCGCTGACGATGGCGCGGGCAACCACGTCGCGAGGCGCAAGCTCCTGGGCCTCGGCGTAGCGCTTCATGAAGCGCTCGAGGTTAATGTTACGGAGGATGCCGCCTTCGCCCCGCAAGGCCTCGGAAAGTAGAAAGCGTGGCGCGCCTTTGACCGCCAGCGCCGTGGGATGGAATTGCATGAACTCCATGTCGGAAAGAACCGCTCCGGCTTCGTGGGCGATGGCCATGCCGTCGCCCGTGGCGACTTCGGGATTGGTAGTTTCGCGATAGATCTGGCCGAGGCCGCCGGTAGCGAGGAGGACGGCGCGCGAGCGGACTTCATGAACCGAGCCGTCGTTTTCGTCAATGAAGCGGACGCCGACGGCGTGACCGCCCTCGAGAATCACGCCCGTGCTGAAAGCATGTGCGCGAAGGTGGAGATGCGGAAGCTTGTGAGCGCGCGCGAGAAGAGCCCGGCTGATTTCGCGTCCGGTGGAATCGCCGTGAGCGTGCAGAATGCGAGACCGGCTGTGCGCGGCTTCGCGAGTAAAGGCAAGTCTTGTGCCGTTGCGGTCGAATTCGGTGCCCCAATCGATAAGCTGGGTGATGTATTGCGGTCCCTCTTCGACAAGGAGTGCGACCGATTCGGGACGGCAAAGGCCATCGCCGGCTGCGAGAGTGTCCTGTTCGTGCAGGCCAATTTCGTCTTCGTCGCTGAGAGCCACAGCGATGCCCCCTTGGGCGTAGGCGGTGGCGGATTCGCTGAGATTGGATTTGGCGAGAACCAGGACCGTGCCCGAGGAGCTGAGTTCAATGGCGGCCCGCAATCCAGCGACGCCGGAGCCGATGACTACGTAGTCTGCGTAGTAGGTTTTTGGGGCGGAAGTCATTGCAAGGTTGTGCGTGGTGGAGTTTGGGCGGTGGTCACTCGACTGCCTGTATGGTAGCACGAAGGATTTTGCGGTTCGCTCCGGCGGGACCCCGAGGAGCGAAGTGGCATGTGCTAGAGTTGAATGGAATTCCATGACAAAAGTGAAACGTACTTTGGTGAAGTCCGCGGCGGGCGCCTACATCGTGGTGTCCGGAACTGGCGTGCTTGCGGAACTCGGCCGGGAGATTGCACGGCTGGGCCAATTTTCCAGCGTGCAGGTGGTCACGTCGGCAAAGGTGTGGGCGGCGGTCGGAGCGAGGGTGCAGCGTGGGCTGCGCGGTGTACCGTTTCGGCTGCACAAGATGGACGACCGGGAGACGGCGAAGAATCTGCAGAATGTGCAGGCGATTTCGCGCGAATTAGTGAAGGCCGGAGCCGATCGGCGCTCGATGATCGTGGCCGTTGGCGGCGGCGTGGTAGGAGACGTGGCCGGATTTGCGGCGGCGAGTTATTTGCGCGGGGTCGCGCTGGTTCAGGTGCCGACGACGGTGGTAGCGCAGACAGACAGCGCAATCGGCGGTAAGACCGGCGTAAATCTGCCCGAAGGGAAGAACTTGCTGGGAGCGTTTCATCCACCGCGGCTGGTGCTGGCGGATGCGTTGGCACTAGAGACGCTCTCAAACCGCGAGTTCCGCGGCGGGCTGGCGGAAGTGATCAAGTACGGCGTGATTGCGGATGCAAAGATGTTCTCGTTTCTGGAGCGCAACGTTGAACGGGTGCTGGCTCGGGACGCGGCGATGCTTTCGTATGTGATTTCAAGATCGATTGAAATCAAGGCCCAGGTGGTGAGTAAAGATGAGCGGGAATCGGGGCTGCGCGAGATTCTGAATTTTGGTCACACCTTTGGTCACGCCCTGGAGAGTTCGACCCGATACACCAAATACCAGCACGGCGAGGCCGTGGCATGGGGAATGATGGCGGCGGCGTTGTATGGGCACGAGATTGGTGTGACCCCAGCATCGGATGCGGCTCGGATCATAGCCGTGACGCGGCGCATGGGCAGGCTGCCGGCGTGGCCGAAGGTTTCGGTCAACAAATTGATCGCTCTGATGGGATCGGACAAAAAGACCCGTGCAGGAAGACTGCGGTTTGTGCTGACGCCGGAGATCGGAAGAGCCACTACCTACGAAGCTCGGGATCTGGCGAAGCTCGAACTCGTGCTGCGGATGACGCCGCTAGTGGCGACAGCAGGGCCAGTGCACCATGGCTAGAATGGCTGAAACCAAGAACCCACACCCAACCACGGCGTGTGGGGCAACCACTGATCCGACTACCCTGCAACCGCAATTGGGCAGAGGGACCATCCCGGAAGGGGCGGTGGATGAGCGAGATGCTTCGCGCAGGGTTCGCGAGATGTTCACGAAGATCGCGCCGCGGTACGACTTTCTGAATCACTTGCTGTCACTGGAAATGGACCGGCTGTGGCGGGCGCGGACGGCTAAACTCCTGCAGCCGATCCTGGAGCAGTCCGAGTCTCGGATCCTCGATCTATGCTGCGGCACGGGAGATTTGGCTTTTGCGCTGCACCGCCGGACGAAGGGGCGCGTCTGGGGCGCGGACTTTGCGCATACGATGCTGGTGCGCGCGCGCCAGAAGGCAGCAGCACCCCGCGCAGAAAGGCAGGGGAAACTAGAGGACCGGAGAAGGACCGTCGCGTTTGTGGAGAGCGATGCACTGCGATTGCCATTCGCGGCCGAGTCGTTTCTTTTGGTGACAACGGCTTTTGGATTTCGCAACTTGACCAATTACGAAGCCGGGCTGCGAGAGATCTGGCGCGTTCTGAAACCGGGCGGCACGATTGCGATTCTGGAGTTTACCGAGCCCAAACCGGGCTGGTTCGGGGATTTGTACCGGTGGTATTTCCGGTCGGTACTGCCTCGGCTGGGCAGGTTGATTTCCGGGGATCGCGAGGCTTATTCCTACTTGCCGAAGTCGGTGGCACGGTTTTTTGAACCCGAAGAACTTTCGGCTTTGATCCAGCAGTGCGGGTTTCAGGAAGTACGAGCGCGAGTTTGGACCGGTGGAACCGTAGCACTGCATATCGGCGTGAAATCGAGTTGAACCCTGGTCGCAGACATCGTTTCCAAATCAACCCGGAATCGTGAAATAGGTTTTATTTCCTGTCGCATTGAAAGCCGTGCTGCAGAAACTGCCGATTCGGGTGATTTCTCCTGCCATGCCGGGCGGCTGCCCTCGGACAATATTGCGCCTATTGCTCCAAGCCGGTAGCTCGCATTTTGCTGAGAAGCGTTTTTGGCGCGATACCTAATTTTTCGGCGGCCCGGGTTTTGTTCCAGCGGCACTCCCGGAGAGCGTTCTCCAGCAATACGCGCTCGACGTGAAGCTGTGCGCGGGAAGTGACTTCCTCCAGGCTGCCATCCCAGCAAAATGATTCAGGCACGAGGTTTGTCGGCGCGGATTCGGTGCGAACGGCCACCGCAGTGGTCGGCAGGAGTTCGCTGGTAATTTCGCCGCCATCCGAAAGAATCGCAGCGCGTTCGAGGACGTTCTGCAGCTCGCGCACGTTGCCGGGCCAGGCGTACTCACGGAGGCGCTGGCGAGCGCCGTTGGCGAGCTTCAGCTGTCCCTTGCCGAACTCACGGCCAAATTTCTCAAGGAAGTGATCGGCGATCAGGAAGAGGTCGTCGCCGCGTTCACGAAGCGGGGGAATGGTAAGCGGCACAGCTGAGATTCGGAAGTAAAGATCCTCGCGGAAAAGCTTCTCGCGAATCCGCTCGGAGAGATCGCGGTTGGTAGCAACGATGATGCGAACATCAACTTCGATAGATTGCGTGCCGCCAACGCGTTCAAAGCGGCGCTCTTCGAGCACTCGAAGCAGCTTGGCCTGGCTCGCCAGCGGAAGTTCGCCGATCTCGTCGAGGAACAGTGTGCCGCGCTGGGCCATTTCCACCTTGCCAGCCTTGCGGCTGCCGGCACCGGTGAAGGCGCCACGCTCGTGGCCGAAGAGTTCATTTTCGACAAGGCCCTCAGGAAGTGCCGCGCAATTCAGGGCGATGAATGGCTGCGAGCTGCGGTTGGAGAGGTGGTGCAGCGCTCGGGCAAAGAGCTCCTTCCCGGTGCCGCTTTCGCCGAGGAGCAAAACGGTCGCGTCGGTCGGCGCGACTTTCTGCAGTTGCTGGCTGATGGCTTTGATTGCAGGCGATTCGCCGACGATGCGGGGAAAGCCATAACGTGAGGCGAACTCTTCGCGGAGGATGAGATTCTCGCGAAGCAACTCCTGCTGGTGCGTGGCGCGTTGCACCAGCAGCTTGAGGTGGTCGAGGTCCACCGGCTTTTGGATAAAATCGAACGCGCCTTCTTTCATGGCCGAGACTGCCTCTTCGACGGAGCCAAACGCGGTGAGGAGAATGACCGGGATGGTGGAGTCAGCCTGCTTGGATTCACGAAGCACGTCGAGGCCGGATGCTCCGGGCATTTTCAGATCGGTGACAACCATCTGATAGCGACGGGCGCGAATTTTCTGAATGGCGACGGAACCGTCCGGAGCTTCCTCCACAGAATAGCCGTTGCGCTCCAGCGCTTTGCGGAGCATAGCGCGCAGTTCGGACTTGTCTTCGACTAGGAGTAGCGGTTCCATGGACGGTTGAAACCTGCGCAGCGCGCTCTCAGTTTCGGCGGTTGAAAATCATCGGGCCCAGCTCGGATCGCCACCGGCGCGGCGAAGGTCATCTTCCATATCGCTCAATTGCTGCTGGAGTGCGGCGATTTCTTTCTTTTTGGCGGCAATCTTGTCGTTCTTCTGATTGATTTCGTTGCGTGAATACTGCTCTTGCATCGCCTTTTGCGGATCGGAGTAGTACTGCAAGTCGGCCTTTTGGGCCTCGCGCGTGAGAACGTCGAGTTCAGTCTGGGCGTCAGCGAGCCTCTTGCGAGCCGTGGCGAAACGCTTGCGCCATGCAGCTTCGGAATTTGGGTCTTCTTTGTTTTCGGTTGCTTCGGCACTTGAGGCGGATTGAGCGGGTGTGGTACTGGCTCCGGTCGGCGCTGCGGAGACCGCAGAGGCAGACGGAGTCGGCGCAGACGACGTCCGAGGAGCCAAGTCATCGTCCGTTAGAGAATGCTTTGGTTTCGGGGCGTTTTTCTTCTGCTCGCGGGCCTTGCGGGCCGCTTCGGCGACGGAATCGCCGCTTCCGGATTGCGACTGACCGTGTACCCCAGCCGCGCCGGGTACTAGCGCAACGGCAAAGAGCAATGCCGCGCGCGCAACGAACCGAAATCTGTGCATGGTACTACCTCCAGGAGGCACTTTGCCTCGCGCTAGCCTTGGATGGTGACCTTCTCTGATTTTACTGCACCGGGCGCGACCCGCGCGGCGGGTAGCGTAACGATAAATGCCGCGCCTTCGCGGGCGGCAAATGCTGCTCCGCCTTCGGAGCGGTTGCGCGCCTCCACCTGCCCGCCGTGTTGTACGAGGATCTTTTGCACCACGGCAAGTCCCAGGCCCGTCCCGTTTACTTTCGTTGTAAAGAACGGACGGAAAAGCCTTTGCGCCGCGTCCGTGGAAATGCCTGGGCCATTATCGAGGATCTCGATGGTTTGCACGTGATCCGAGGATGCGCCGCCGCGTATCGCGCGGATGCTAACTTTTGGTTGAGAGGAAGCGCTAACTGCGGCCTCGGCAGCGTTGCGGACGAGATTCAAGAAGGCCTGGCGGAGCAGCCCCTCGTCTCCCGTGACGTCGGAGAAATCTCCTGCAAGTTCGATGGTTACGGCCGACTGCGCTTCGCCGACTTCGGCTGCGACGCGTTCGAGCATGGGACGGAGCGCAACCGACTCTTGCGAGATCTCGAGCGGTCTTGCATAGCGCAGGAATTCCGTAACCACGTGAGTGATGTTGCGGGTCTGCTCGAGAATCTTTTCGGCGTTTTCTGCTGTGTCCTCTGCCGCCGGCTGGGACTGGATCATCTGGGCATAGCCGGAAATCGTCGCAAGGGCATTCTTGAATTCGTGGGCGATACCGGCGGAGAGTTCGCCGAGCGCGGCAAGATTTTCGCGGAACTGCATCTGTTTTTGCAGTGCGGTTAATTCGGTTAAATCGGAGAGCAGGCAAAGAGCGCCGGTGGCCTTTTCCTGAGAACGCTGAATGGGCGAGATCGTGATGCCGAGCTCGCGGCGGCAGCCGTCTGGAGCAATGTGGGCTGCCTGCTCGCGCCGGAAGACCGCGCCGTCAGCCAGGCACTGCCGGATCAGGGAGGAGAGATAGCTGGATTCGCCGAGAGCCTCACTGTAGCGGCGATAGAGGAGGCTTTTGATTCCGAGTGCCTGTTCTGCGGCAGGATTGGACGCAGAGATCATTCCGTTCGCGCCGATGACCAGCAGGCCGGACGGCATGTTGCGGGTAACTTCTTCGCTTAGACGAGCTGTGGTTTCGGCGCGTTCGCGTTCAGCTTTGTGCAGCCGCTCGAGCTCTTTCTCTTGATCGCGAAGCTTTTGAATGACGGCCTGCATGGAAGCGGTCATAAAGGCAGGGGCATTGTCCGCGCGCGGGACCGTGTTTTTTTCCGTGGCTAGATCGGGATTGGCAGCGGTGAGTGAGCGACGGAGCAACAGGATCGCGGCGGCCAGCACAGCCAGGAGAATCACTACCGTCAGCACTGGGAGGAGCCATGGAAAGGGAATTGTTCTTTTCGATTGAAGGAGCGCGACGGTGAGCACGGTTAATAGCATGGCCAACCGCTATCCGAGCCGAAACATCGACCAGCGGGAATCCGTGTCTGGAGCAAAAAACATCACCAGAAAGGCGGCGATGCCAAGAAAGGTGCCGAGCGGCAGTTGATAACGGCTGGCGATGGCCCAGCGCAGAGCCGTGACCGTGCCAAGCCCCATCTTGCTGGCCCGAGCGGCAAGCTTAGACTTCCAGCCGGATACGAAGAGAACGGAAATAATACCAACGCCAATGACGGTGCCGAGCAGGGTACCGATCAGCACGGTCAAAAACGCACCGCGTACGCCAAGAAACGTTCCCACCAGGAACATCATCTTGACGTCGCCGAAGCCCATGCCTTCGCGGCCTCGCACCAGTTTGTAGGCTGCCGCAGCGAGCCAGAGCAGCCCGCCGCAAAGAATGGCTCCGAGCAGGGCGTCGAGCACGCCTACACTCCAGGACGGAGCGGATGCCGCGAGGCGCCGGCTTAGCAGCATTCTGGCTATGCCGCCCGGAGGCGGGATGCGACTCGCAAACGCAATTCCAAGGCCAACTCCAAACCAATTCACAGCATCCGGCAGGATGCGCTCGCGGTAATCGGTGACGATCAGGACCAGCAGCAAGCAGCTGAAAAACAGCCACTTAACGGTATGTGCTGAAACGGCGAAGCTGAGGTAACAGGCAACGAACAGCAAGCCAGTTACAAACTCGACGGTCGGGTAAAGCGCCGAGATGGGCTGGCGGCAGTTGCGGCATTTGCCGCCTAACACCAGCCAGCTAACGATCGGGATGTTGTCATGAGCTTTGATCGGCGCGCCGCATCCCGGGCAGCGGGAGCGCGGAGACACAATGGATACACCAGCAGGAATCCGCGTAATGCAGACGTTGAGAAAGCTCCCGATGACCAGTCCAAACAGGAAAAACGCAGCCGGAATCACAGTTTCACTGTGACACAGGAGGTGCGAGGGCTCAATTCACATGGCTAAACGCGGTGTCCGATGCCTAACGAGGAGCGCGGTTTTGTGCGCTCGTGAACGTCGGTTATAGTGTGAAAGGGCGTCGCATTGAGGCGAAATGAACTGGTTTGAAGAACGGATCCGACGGTATGAGCATCGGCGATGGACTACCGACGACAACCGCAAGGTGCGTCCTTTTGAATGGGGCGCCGAGCACGTCGGCGGTAGCGTGAATGAGGGAGATCCGCGCGAGTTTTTTCGGGAACATGCGCGGAATTCCGTATCCAGCAGCCCAGAATGGTACGCGACCGGCCCGGCCAAGGATTTTCGGCTCGACCAAGAGAATGTTCTGAGCTTTACCTCCTCAGTTGGGTCGGCATGGCCCGAGAACAACACGGTTTACGCGCAGCTCTTTCCGGCAAAGCAACGCAAGTCGGCGGTACTGATTCTGCCGAACTGGAACGCCAAATGGCACGGCCAACGGGGACTGTGCGAATGGCTGCAACGCATCGGCGTATCCGCGCTCAAGATGAGCCTGCCGTACCACGACCGCCGAATGGCTAAAGGGCACGAGCGAGCGGACCAGTTGGTTGGCTCCAACATCGGCCTGACGCTGCAGGCCAACCGGCAAGCGGTGCAGGATGCCAAACGCTGCCTGCGCTGGTTGGAGCAGCAAGGGTACGCGCCCATTGGCATCCTGGGAACAAGCATCGGGTCGTCGATCGGTTACATCACGCTGATGCATGACGAAGGTGTCCATGCGGGTGGGTTCTTCCACGTTTCAACATATTTTGCAGATGTCGTCAGCGCCGGAATGACTACGAATCACGTGTGGGAAAGCCTCCGGGCGCACGTCACCGTCGACGAATTACGGAATTACTGGGCCCCGATTAGCCCGATGCCGTTCGTGGAAAAAGGCTTGGGCGCGGGCCGCAAGACCTTCATGGTTTATGGCAAGTACGACCCGACTTTTCTTCCGGCGCTTACCGAACAAATGCTGGATGCGCTGCATGAGCACGGGGCCAGTCCCCGAACGCTGGAGCTTCCGTGTGGCCACTATTCGCTGGAGTTGGCGCCCTTCAGCTACATCGCCGGATATCGCATGCTGACCTTTTTGAGGTCTGCGCTGGCCTGAAGTAGGTGCGAATGATAGCCAGTTGACCTTCAACGTTAACTGACAGACGACCGCCTATCCAAAGCTTCGTTGACCGCCCGGAGCCTCTCCCTTAACCTGAAAGTGCAGCAGCGAGTTAGCTTGCCGGTAACCCGGGCGCTCATTTTATTCAGGAGAGGCGAGTATTGAGTTCTAGCGATGTGCGTACGGAATTACGGATGCAGCAGCTGCGCGCAGGCAAGCGCGTCAACTCGCGTGTGCCGATTGCCGTGGAGTGGAGCGAAAAGGGGCAGACCTACACCGCGCAGGGTTCGACGGTCGACATCGGACCGAAAGGCTGCCTGGCGGTTGTGCCGCAGGGTTTTGCCATCGGCCAGAGACTAAAAGTGGTAAATCTGGTAAACAAGAATTCGTCCGAAGCGGTACTAATCTGGCGCGGGCACGAAGGCCGCAGCGGATGGGAGCTCGGACTGGAGCTGCAGGATCCGCCCCCAGAGTTCTGGGCAATAGAGTTTTAGGGTCGCAGGATTACTTACTCGAACCGCCCGACCGAAGTTTGCAACAACCGAAGTTAGTCCTTGGGATTAGCAAACAGCACCACATCACTAAGGTGCGAGCCACGTGCCATCACGACGTACTTTCCGTCGGGTGAATATTTGCAAAACCAAATGATCCCAGAAGCGAAATGCGTCAGCTGCTTCTCTTTGCGATCGCTCAAGGGAATCTGCCAAAGATTGGGAACACCAGTGCGAACGTCCGCCAGGGCCAAAGACTGATTGTCGGGTTCCCAACAAGCAGCGTGTGTGACCGGATCCATGGTGGCCGGAAACTCCCGTACTTGCTCATGACCCTTTACCTTCGCGTCAGTCAAAACGCCAACCACGGAGCCGTCCGTGCGCACCTCCGCAAAGGCGACTTTGCTTCCGTCGGGTGACACCAGGGGAGGGCTGATCGTCGTGCGAGGCGAAACCTGTTCAGGCTGGCCGCCTTGAACCGGCATACGGAAGATGTGTGTCGTCCCGTCTGCAAGCGCACCGAAGTAATAGACCGTTTGGCCGGACACGTCACACTCCGGAAACATTTCGCCGTCGCCGTTTGTAAGCTGAACCGCCGCGCCAGTCTGCAAGTCCAATCGCCAAAGATGATTTCCGCGGTTGCTGTCGCTGAAATACACAATGCTGCGGCCACCCTCGCATACGGTTGGCTGGCCGTGATATTGATGGTTAAAACTGATCTGACGGAGATTGCTCCCGTCCGGCTTGGTCATGAACAGGTCCCAATTGCCGGCAGGATTGCCGGTGAAAACGATTTGCCCGTCAGGTCCGACGTTCAGGCCATTTATGCCGTCCACTCGGCCGCTCGAAATTTGACGTGCGGAATCGGGCGAAGCTGCCGGTCCAACCCAGATTGCGCTAGAGTCATTTTTTTGGACGGCGGCGACCAAACGTCCATCGCTAGAGACGCTCACTTGAGTGTAAGTGGCAAGGTCGTTGGACAACCTGCGCACCGACCCGCCGGGGTAGGTGACGATCCAAAGCTGCGCTGGCACTGCGGTTTTCTCTTGCGCGGCCAGCAACAGACCGCTTCCGTCGGGCAGCCAGGAAAAATCGTAAAGTTCGCGCCAGTGCCGGCCCGGCAAGGGCTTCTCACTACCGGAGGTGGCATCGACCTCGACCAGGTAATATGTCAATCCGTCGGGATCCCTCTCGTTGTTTCTCGAACAGGCAATACGCTGACCGTCCGGGGACCAGCGCAAAATCCGATAGCTGTTGTACTCCCTATCTCCCGCCAGTTTGCGCGGATTGCTACCATCGGTATTGGCGACCATCAATTCGGACCCGCCAGCCGCAAGATCGTGCTGGGAATACGCGAGCTGGTTACCGTCAGGAGAGAGAGCAATGGTCACACCAGTTGCCTCGAACAGCTTGCGAGGAATACCGCCCAAGACAGGGAGTTGGTAGACTCCGCTGCGTCCGGTCTTTGCTGGAACCACCGTGTACAGCAGGGAGTTCTGGTCCGGCGCGAAGGTCAGATCATCAATTTGGTCGAACGTAGGCGCAACGACTTGCACAGCGCTGGGCTGGGCAATCTGGCGCACCCAAATGCTGTACTGCCCCTGGCGCTCGCCAATGTAGGCCAGATAGCGGCCATCGGAGGAGATGCGAGCCACGCGCACATCGCCGCTTGAGGTGAGACTGGACAGAGCCATGTTCTGGTACGAAGTTTCTGCCAGACCGCGACGGTAAAGTTTGTCGCGGAAGGCAAAAACGCCCGCAACAAGCAGGAGCAGCACTATGGCTGCCAACACTACGGCGAGTTTCCTCGTTGGCCGCGACGAGCTCGATGCCTGTGAAGCAGTGGTTGCGGCAATCCCTGCTTCGGGAACGGCCGAAAGCTGCTGACTTCCCGGGGAGAGGGCAGCGACGCGGCCCGAATTCGAGTCGCGCTTTAGCCGTTCCAGGTCGGCGCGCATTTCTGCGGCGCTCTGGCAGCGGAGTTTGGGATCCTTTTCGAGCGCCTTGTGAATCAACTCTTCGAGTTTTGGCGGCAAATCCGGATTGAGCCGAATCGGCGGCGCTGGCGTGCGATTCAGGATTCCGTCGAAGATCACTCCGGAAGTATCTCCGCGAAAGGGCAGGGAGCCGGTGGCCATTTCGTAAAGCACAACGCCAAACGAAAATAGGTCGGTGCGATGGTCCAGCTCCTTGCCGCGAACCTGCTCCGGCGACATGTACGCCACGGTACCCAGCGCTGTACCGGGGCTGGTCAGGTTAAGCTCGTCAACAGTGACTGTAGGTGCCGACGCGATCTGTGTGGTGGACGCAGAAGCCGGTCCGCCAATCTTGGCAAGACCAAAGTCGAGAATCTTGGCGTGGCCGCGTCGCGTAACGAAGATATTCGCCGGTTTGATGTCGCGATGGACGATCCCTTGGCCGTGAGCGGCGTCAAGGGCGTCAGCAATTTCCGTCGCCAGGGGGACTAGAGTCTCCAGATCCAGCGGGCGGTTACCGATTTTGTGCTTCAGGGTTACGCCGTCCAGGAACTCCATGGCGATGAAGCTGCGCTCGCTGTGTTTGCCAATTTCGTAGATAGTGCAAATGTTGGGGTGGTTCAGCGCGGAGGCCGCCCGGGCTTCGCGGCGAAAGCGTTCCAAGGATTGCAGGTCTTGCGAGACTTGGTCGGGTAGGAACTTGAGCGCCACGAAACGGCCCAGTTCGGTGTCTTCGGCCTTATAGACGACGCCCATACCGCCGCCGCCCAGCATCTCTAGGATTCGGTAGTGGGAGACGGTTTGGCCGATCATCGGAAGGGAGACTACGACGCAAAGTTATGGTATCGATCGAAAGTGTGGTTCGTCAACGCAGGGGGTGACAGTGAGTTTTCCACCGCCCACCCGCGAAAAGTGCACTTTTTTCTTGCGCTTAGATCGGTCAGGAACGTATTGTAAGCCTAGCTATAGGGGGCTTGCTACGAACCACACCTACATCTGGGAAGGCGGTTGCGGGCGCGCGCCGCGAGTTGCGTGCCGCGCGAACGGAGGCGCATTGGAATGACCGCGATCATAACGATTGCCAATCAAAAGGGCGGAGTCGGAAAAACCACCACGGCAATCAATCTCTCGGCGGCCATCGCACATCGCGGCAAGCGCACCCTCCTCATTGATTTAGATCCGCAAGCCAATTCAACAATTGCATTTTTTGATTCCGGCGAAGTTTCGACGTCGATGTTCGACGTGTTGAGTGATGCGCGCACGGCGATGGCAAGCGTGATCAAGCCGACGAAAGATCCGAATCTTTTTGTCGGGCCGGGTCGTCTTGCGCTTGCGAAATTGGAGCAGGTTCTCGCCGGGCAGTTCGACGCGCCGTACCGGCTAAAGGACGCGCTGGCACCGGTGCTAAAGGATTACGACTACATCCTGTTGGACACGCCGCCGTCGTTGGGGATTCTTACCGTAAACGCCCTGGTCAGCTCGACGCACCTTCTGGTACCGATTCAGGCGGCGTATTTTGCGATTGAGGGAACAGACGATTTGCTGGAGACGTATGAGCGGATTCGCGCGCGGCCGAATCCCGCACTGAAAGTGCTCGGCGTGCTGATCACACTGTTCGACAAACGCACCAACATCTCACGGGATACGCACGGGCAGATTCGTAGTGTGTTCGGCGAAGTGCTCTTCAAAACCAAGATCAGCAAGAACGTGCGCCTGGAAGAGAGTCCTGCGTATAAGGAAACGATCTTAACGTTCGCTCCCAAATCACCTGGCGCGACCGAGTACAAGAAACTTGCGGCGGAGGTCATTCAACGTGTTGAAGAAAGCAGGGTTGCCCGTCACGCTGAAGATGCGGCATGACGCGCACTACATCGAGCAACTGACCAGCTACAGCGGCGCAGCGGTGGGACGCATGATTCGGGTGGACGAAATTCGCCCGAATCCGGATCAGCCGCGCAAGGCCTTGGGCGACCTGCGCGAACTTACCGAGTCGGTACGAGAAAAAGGCGTGCTCGAGCCGTTGCTGGTGCGTTTCGTGTCCCGTGAAGGTTGCTTCTACATTATCTCCGGCGAGCGGCGCTACCACGCTGCGCGCGCAGCGGGATTGCGCGAAGTTCCTTGTATCGAAAAAACGGCAGACGACGCCGAGACGCTGGAAATCGCGCTGATCGAAAACATCCAGCGTAAGGATTTGACGCCGTTTGAAGAGGCCGACGGTCTGCAACGGCTGGCCTCTCAGTTCGAATACACGCACGAAGACATGGCCAAGAAGATTGGCCGCGCGCGGTCGTCTGTGACGGAAACCCTTTCACTCCTTCACATTCCGGATGCGCTCCGCAAGAAGTGCATCGAGCACGCCGTCATTTCCAAGTCCTTGTTGTTACAGATCGCTCGGCAGCCGACCGAGAAGAAAATGAACGAAATGTTCCACCGCATCCTGCAGGGCGGGCTGACTCGCGATGAAGCCCGCCGGGAACGGCGGGAAGAACAATCTGGTCCGCAGCGCCCGCAGCCGTTCATTTTTCATTTTGAGCCACAGAACGAGTCGTTCAAGTTCCGCATTCAATTCAAGAAAAGCCATGTGACCCGCGATGAGCTGATTGTGACTTTGCGGGAAATTCTGGCGCAGCTCGAAGGTTCCGGCTCAGAAGCGGATTCAACCGCGGCCTGACGGTTCGCACACCCCTGGAAATCGCGCGCCGAGCAGCAGCTCGGGGCGCGATTTGCTTTTCCGGGCCTGCCTCGGCACACTAAATTTCTATGCAAAGCTACGACGTAATCTGCTTTGGAGCCGGTCCGACCGGCCTCGCTTGCGCTATTGAGGCCGTGCGTGCAGGACTGAAGCCGCTGGTGATTGAGAAGGGCACTCTGTGTAATTCGATTTTCAATTACCCGGCTAACATGGTGTTTTTCACCACGCCGGAACTGCTGGAGATCGGCGATTTGCCGCTGGTCACCGCGGCCGAGAAGCCAACCCGCGTGGAGGCCCTCAAGTATTACCGCAAGGCAACAGAACATTTCGCGCTGGAAGTGCAACTCTTCGAGCAGGTGATGAAGCTGGAGGGCAGCGACGGCAAGTTTGTGGTGTCAACGCAAAACGCGAAGGGCCAGGTGGCGATGTACCGGGGAGCCAAAATCGTCGTGGCAACAGGATATTACGACCTGCCGCGGCTTCTTCAGGTGCCGGGCGAGGATCTTCCGCACGTCTCCCACTATTACACCGAGCCTTATGCGTTCTGGAATCAGGATGTCGTCGTGGTCGGTGGCAAAAACTCGGCTGCCGAGGCAGCTCTCGATCTGTGGCGCAACGGTGCTCGGGTGACCATGGTTCACCGCAAGCCGGAACTCGGCGCAACAATCAAGTATTGGGTTCGACCGGATATTGAAAATCGCATCAAGGCGAACCAGATCGCGATGCACTTTAATTCGACCGTGGTCGAAATCACCCGCGAGGAAGTGGTCATCGAAAACGCGCAAGGCAAGAAGCGGCTGCTGGCAAAGCAAGTTTTTCTGCTCACCGGGTATCAACCCGACTTCGGCTTCATTGAGAGCCTAGGCGTTAAGCTGGACCCGGAGAGCAGGCGACCGGCGATGGATCCCGAAACGCTCGAAAGCAGCGTGCCCGGCGTACACGTCGCGGGCGTGGTGATCGGCGGGAAGTTCACTGGCGAGATCTTTATTGAAAATGGCCGCTTTCACGGCAAACAAATCATCCAGGCGCTCACCCGTCTGCGCGCACAAAGGGCCTAAAACGTTGGTTATTTGCCCGGCTTGGCTGCCTTTGCTAGACTCTTCCCATGGCTTCCCCAATCCGCGAAGTTTATGACGTCTTTCGAACGATGATTGGCGGTTTTGGCGTCACGTTCAAGACCATGTT
>CAZQOB010000065.1:0-31874 GCA_964594885.1 uncultured Acidobacteriaceae bacterium | reverse complement strand
TCGTCGAACCATAGGCATATGGTGACCGAGGTAGTAGCTCATGTTGAATTTCGTGCCGCTTGACCGCCCACCTTGCTGCTCTTCTTGCGTGTCGTCATTTTTCTCGTTTAGGAAAACAGTTCATATAGGAACATTTTCCTTTGCACCCGATTTCCCATCTGAGAAAATACGCCGTCATGCAAGCGACGGGCTTACAACTCGAGAAGGAAGTCGCGCAGGCCCTGCGAACCCAGGTACCCGTGCGGGGCCTCGTCGGTGTGTGCATCCGCGATGTCAAAGCTCAGCCCAAAGACGGATTCGATGTTGAGTTCCGGCGAGAGTCCGGCCAACGCAGCATCTTGGTATATGGGGAAATCAAACCAGCGGCCTCCCCCAAACTCCTCGAACAGCTCGCTCCCTGGTTTCGCCGCATGCGGTCCCTGCGTAAAGACGCTGCCTTCGCTCTAATCTGTCCAGTCTTGGCTCCTCGGTCCCAAGCCTACTGCATCGAGAACGGTATTGACTTCCTCGATTTGGCGGGGAATCTTTCCATCAATGTCCCTAGCGCGTTTACTCTCCAGCGACTCGGAATGCGCAGCGAGTCACCCACGCCCGATGCGAACCAGCTTCCCGCCACCAATGTATTCTCGGGACGATCTTCGAGAGTGCTCCGGGTATTGCTCGAACGACTCAAACCATGGACTCTCACCGAAATCGCGAGCGAACTCGAAGCGGAAACTAACCGAGTCAACCCCGAATTCTCTACAAAGAAACTCTCCTTCACGGTAAGCCTTGGAACCATCTCCAAAGCCCTTTCCAGTTTGGAAGAGCAACTATGGATTCGTCGCCAGAATTCCGCCGTTCTCACACCGGAGCCTCGCCGCCTCTTGGTCGCGTGGGCGGAAAAATACAAGGAACGCTACCGCTGGCGTCTCCGCAGTTCGTTTGAGACCTCGAATCCCTTTGGAAAAACGCCCGCCGAAATCGCCCCGGGACTCCGATCATCGCTCAGGCCTCCTTACGCATTTACAGGTGCAGCCGCCACCACCGACGCACCCTTCATCGACCTCGACCGCCTCGATATTTTTCTTCTTCCGAATCAGGACGATGCCAAACTTCGTGAACTCGGCAAGCGTCCCGCACTGCGAGAAGCCCCAAAAATTCGCTTCATCTATCCGTACGACGAAGGCGTCTTCCTATACTCCCGACGCGATTCCATTTTTCCCAGAGTCTCGAACATTCAAGCATATTTGGATTTGTATCCCGCGGAGGCCGTGACCTAAAACAGGCTGATTTTTTACTCGACAATGCCATTGCGCCACGGTGGAAATCCGCATGATTCCTGAGCCGCAAAGACATAGTCGAAAGCAGTGATGTCCTTACCCATATTCAGAAGCACTTAAAAGACTTCCACGAGACGCTTTCGTGCGATGAGGACAGCGTTTCGATAACACCTCTCGCCCGGCATCTGCGTGATTTGTCGCGTGGCATGGACGTGGTTCTCTCGACGCGGGGAGCACCGCCGTTTCCCCTGCAACAGCAGGGGATGGGCACCCGCAGTCTCGGGACATTCTTCACTTTCTGGGCCTTCACAACCTGGAGGCAACGACAACGCAACTCTGCCGCGATCCATCCGATGATGGCGCTCGAGGAACCAGAAACTCATTTGCACCCACAAGCGCAACGCTCATTATTTCGCCAGATCAAACGTATGCCGGGGCAGCGCATCATTAGTACGCACTCGCCCTACATCTGTGGCCAAGCCGAGATTGCGGAAATTCGGCATTTTTCCAAGCACGCCGAAGAAACGGTCGTGTGCCGTATCGACTTGGGGACCGGAGCCAAGAAGCTGACAGAGGAAGACCTGCGGAAGATCGACCGGCAGGTCATGAATACCCGCTGCGACATGCTCTTTGCCCGTGCGCTTGTTTTATTTGAAGGTGAAACCGAGGAACAAGCGCTGCCTGATTTTGCTGAGAGACGATGGGGAAAACATCCGCACGAATCTGAGTTTTGGATTCGTTGGAGTGGGAGGTAAAGGAAGCTACCTTCCGTTCCTCCGAATGGCGGAGAGCTTGGGGAAACCTTAGGAAGTACCTTAGGAGGCAGGCTAACCCATTGAATCTAAAAGATTGGCTGGGAGGCCTGGACTCGAACCAGGATAGTCAGATTCAGAATCTGAAGTCCTGCCAATTGGACGACCTCCCAGCAGGCTTGCGTAACCTTCGCGGAATTGGCGCGGGTCACACCGAGGATACGGCTAAAGCAGGAACAAAAACGAATCGTAGCATGTTCCCGAGTTCGGGACAGCCACGATTCATCTCTTTCAGATTAAACGGCTTTGCCAGCTCCGTCAACTCGTGGGCGGCTCGTTTTCGTTACTTTTTCGCCGGCGGTGACGAACCGGCTTTGACCATTTCGCCGCCCGCCATCAGGCGAAATTCCGCCTCTCCCCAGAGGATGCGGTTGGAGGCGAACCCGCCCAGCCACACCGCAAAGTGCAGAGCGTCGCGAAAAGGAATGAGCCACCATTTGCCTCGCGTGGTTGCATCCTGCAGACCCCAGACGCCTATGGTCCAGGCCAGCGACAAGCGAGTTATGAGATACGCAGAGAGAAATCCGACGGCAGCCACCGTTGATCCGCTGACGACTGCACCCAGCACTGTCCACGGCAATCCATGCGTGAGGACCAATCCCAGATACGACCACGGGCGGCACAGACGAACCGTGCGCGCCCAGCGCTGCTGATGGGACCAATATCCTGCGAACGATTGCGCCGGGTACATGGTCGTCACTACTTCAGGCGAAAGCAAAACGCGTCCGCCGGCTCTGGCCATGCGGTTGCCGATTTCATAGTCATCGGCCAGGACGTTGGCCAGCGCGGCATATCCCCCGATTTTCTGCAGCCAGGTTTTGCTGGTGGCGACCGAAGCCCCCAGCGCAAAGGTGATGCCTTCGGTCCAGTCGGCTACCGCGACACTCGCTGCGAAATCCGTCGCCGCACCGAGCGCTTCAATTTCCGCCCAAAGATTGGACTCCGTCATTCCTCGATAAAAACAACTGACGACTGCCGTTTGCGGATCCGCGAACAGGCTCGTCACCTGGCGCAGATAGTTCGGATCGACTCGCACATCGCCGTCACTCTGCACCAGAAGCTCGTAGCGCGCTTCTTGCGCCAGCAGCACGAGGTTGTTGACCTTGCGGTTGGTGCCCAGCTGCTCGGCGCCGTGCAAAAGACGAATGTTTTTCTGCGGATGTTCTGTCCTGAGCCGCTCGATCAGCCCTACGGCCGGATCGTCCACATCGTTGACGCAAAACAGAATTTCGTATTGTGGGTAATTCTGCTGGCAGAAGCTCGAGAAGTTCTCGTACGACGCGAAATCAACTCCATGCACCGGTTTCAGAACGCTGACCGGAGGAGTGAACTCGCCGAGTGTTCGCTGGCGCTCGCGCAGAAAAAATCGCAGGGTCGCAAGAACGGCAACGACGTAGTAGATGAGCGCGCCGCAGGCCAACAGCAGAAGGAATGAGCGTCCAACAAGAAGCGGCGCGAGGAGAGGGCCAGCGATCACGGCTTGGCGGCTCCGCCGACCGGTTCCAGCTTGCCCTTTTTCACGCGATAGGACACGCCGCGCCATTCGATTTTGTTGCGAAAGAAAGCGCTCAGCCAGACCAGGAAGTTCACCAGGTCGCGGAAAGGCGTCAGCCACCAGCTGCGGCGGGTGACCGAATCGTGTAAGCCCCACACACCGGTAAGCCAAACCTGTCCTAGCCGCAGCAACAAATAGGCCGCTGCGTAGGCGGTGGCACATGCGAAGGTCGGGGCCACCATCATGGCGGCAATCGTCCACGGCAGACCAAACGTCAGCAGCAATCCCACATAACCGGCAGGCCGCACGTTTTTCAGCCCGATCGCCCAGCGCATCTCATGACGCAGATATTGTGCGAACGATTCGGGCGCAAAAATCATTTCGACTGGTCCGTCCAGCAATTCAATTTTCAACCCGCGTGCAGCGATTCGATTGCCCAACTCGAAGTCGTCGGAGTGCACACCCACCATGGATTCAAACCCGCCGACCGAGCGCAGATGCTCCTTCGTGGTTGCCATCGTCCAGCCAAACGCGAATTGCACCTTGCCTTCGACCTGGCGCGCCACCAGGGCGTTGGGCGCCGTTTCAGTGGCCAGAACCATGGCTTCCATTTCGGCGCCGAGGCTTCCTCGGGTCAGGCCGCGGAAAAAAGCAGTAACCAGTCCTACCTGCGCTTCCGCAAAGCGACACGCCACCTGGAGCAAATAGTCCGGCGCGACACGCACGTCACTGTCGCTAATGACCAGCAGGCCGTACTTCGCTTCGGCGGCGAGCCTGGCCAGATTGTTGACCTTGCGGTTCGCGCCAAGCTGCGGCACGTCGGTAATGACGCGGATATTCCGGTGCGGGTAGTCCGTTTGCAGTTTGTGAAGAACCGCCAGCACGGGATCGTCGGCGTCAGCCACTGCAAACAAGATTTCGTATTCGGGGTAGCGCAGGTTGCAAAAGCTCGCGAAGTTGGCGTAGGCGTCGTCATCCACGCCGCGCACCGGCTTGAGGATGCTGGCTGTCGGCGCATAGGGCGAGAACTTTCGTTTCCGTTCCTGGCGAAAGAAACGGAGCGTAGCGAATATCGCCACAAGGTAGTAGCCCGTCGGGCAGAGTGCCAGCACCAGAATCGCCAAGCGCCACACGCTCGTCTGCAAAGGAATGTTTGTCACCGGGAGCCGGTCCGCTCAGAGAAAGGGCATCTTATCATTCAGGCGGCTAACGGTTCGTAACGATATACTTGCCGCCGCTCTTGGCGATAGGAAAGAAACTGAGACCTGCGAGCTCTCTCGGCTGTTCCTGATCGGTCCAAAGGAACACCCGGCGGGGTCCAAGCCACAGTGCCGCCAACGATCGCTGGGTCTCAAAAATCCGCGGCGCATCCGGAAACTTTGCTCCGTACCAAAGATTGCCGCTCGGTTCGTGCAGCACGTGAACCTGAATGCCTGTATAAAAGTTGATGGTGGAAGCCTCGTGATATTCGCCGTCAACCACAATCACGTCCCCGGGCCGAAATTCCTGCTTGATCGCTCGAGCGAGTTGGTACGAAGACAAAATAGGCGAGAAGGTGATCAGCGCGGAGTGCACGCATGACAGCAGCACGATCATCATTCCCACGATTGCGACGTTGCCGGCAAACGGCCGTCCGCGCCGCCGGAAGAACCAGTTAAGACCCGTTCCCACAAACAATCCGACGGTTACACCGAGCAGAGGAGCGCGGAAAGCGCCCAGCGCCTGCGGCGTCAAGTCCAACACGTGCCCAAGCGACAGGTTGTACTCCTCCGGGTTTTTCTTGAGCAGGTCGGCCAGGTCCGCTCCCGCAGCGGGCCTGTGAGAAATTGCCAGCAGATACGAACCGGCAACGAGCGCCAGCGCTCCAACCACGAACATCGCGGCGGAGGAGATCCTGCCCGCTCGAAGATCCGCTCCGCACGCCGCCGGCCCGGACTCCCGGGCCAGCCAGCCTCCTACCAAAAGTGCGATACCCGGAACGGCGGGGATGGTGTAGTACTCCTGCCGGGTGGAAAAGCTAAAGAATCCCAGCATGACCATCGCCCACAAGAAAAAAAGAAGATTCGCCGATTGTTCGCGATCCCAACTTGGCGAAAGCTTGCCGCGAATTTCTCGCCAGCGCAGTGGCACATTGCGAAGGGCCTGCGGTAAAAACGCGCTCCAAGGCAAGAGCCAGGCAATCGTGAGTCCCCAGAAAATCGCCAACGGCACGGTGTCGTACCCGGGCGGGACGCGCTTGTTCAAAAAGCGCATCACATGTTCATTGATGAAATAGAACCACAAGAATCCCCGGGCCTGACCTTGCGCCGGATTGCGCAGCGCCGCAAGGATGTGCCATGGTGCCGCGACCAGCAAAAACACCAGGGTGCTCGAAGCCAGATGCATCTGCAGCACGCGCCGCAATCTTCCAGTCAGAAGAAGGAACAGCCCGATTGCGCCCGCCGGGAAAACCAAGCCGATGAGTCCTTTGGTCAGAACGTTCAATGCGCAGGCCGCTGCGAATCCCCAGCAACTGAAAACAGAGGGCCGCTGGCCCTCCATTGAACGAAGGAAAAAGTAGTACCCGAGCGTCAGCCACAGCGCGACCAGCACCTCGGGAATCAGGAACCGCGTGTAAATGAAAATGCCGAGCGAAGTTAAGAGCGCGACCGCAGCGTAAAGTCCACCGCTGCTTCCGTAAACGAAGCGGCCCAGCTGGTACGCGGCAAGCGCCAGCGCCAGCACCGAGAGCATCAATGGCAATCGCGCGCTCCACGTGCTGACGCCGAAAATCTTGTAGCTCAGCACGAGGCTCCAGTACATGAGAGGAGCTTTTTCCAAATAGCGGAAGCCGTTGGTGTAGAGCGTGACCCAATCGTGCCGTAACAGCATCTCGCGGGCGGCTTCGGCGTGAACCGTATCCACGTCGTCGAGCAGCGGCGGACGTGAGAGCGCTGCTGTATAAATGACGGCCCACAGCACCACCAAGACCAGCGCGGCAACGCGCCAGTCCGAAAGCGCGCGGCTCGCCGGGTTGAGAGTCGTCTCGGAATTCATGGTTAGAGTTTTGATTTCACAGAAAGGCGCACGCCCGACCTCAGCCCAGCGCGACCAGGGCCACGCCAGCGCAGACCAGGATCACTCCGGCCCAGCGAGCGGCGTTCACTTCTTCTTTCAAAATATATTTCGCACCGAGCGCGCCGGTGACGTAGCTCAACGCGGAAATGGGAATCACAAAGCTGAGAGGGTGCCAGGAGAACAGGATCAACAGCGAAAAAAACGACAAGGCCATCAGCGGTATGCCCAGCAGAAACCATCCATTGCACATCACGCGCCCAATGAAGGTCAGGACCTCGCGCGGACGCATCCTGGCCGGCTCCCCTGTGGTTTTTGCTCCATGCGAGATCGCGATTTCGCCGCCGGTGCTCCCGCAGATCAGCACCAGGAAGAGCAGCACCGTTAACATGACGCCGCCACCTTTTCCGCTTGGGCTTTTTCTGCCGATTTTGTAGCAGGGGCCGGTACGGCAGCCGCCGTGGTGCGCGGCTTGGTTTGTCCCACCAGCACAACTCCAACACAGATCAGGAACACGCCGATGCAGCGCCGAAACGAAACCGTTTCATGCAGGATCAAAACGGCCATCAGTGTCTGCAGAGCATATCCAAACGCACCGGCCGGCATGACATAGCTGTAATCCGCCCAGCTCATTACCGTCATCTGGCTGGCCATGAAGCCCAGCAGAAAAAGAATCCCCAGCCAGATCGTGATGCTGGTCATCATCAGGAAGAGACCATGTATCAGGCCGCTTGGAGAAAACTGCACCGCGCCGGCCGCGCTCATGCCGCGCTTGAGCATCAGGTCCCCGACATTGGCGCACACCACCATTGTCAGGACCATGATCAACGTCTTGATCCGGAGCCTTCGTTCGCTTGCCATTGTTGCCTAAGAATGTTGCTACTTCGAGTCGCGCTTGCTAGTCGTTGCCGGCTGCGGAGGCTCCCGGCACTGCGACCATCGGTTTCGGTTCGTCGCCGCCCTGGCGCACCCACTTTAGACGCTCCGCGCGCAATTTCAGGAAGCTCGTCGCCTCTTGGTACAAGCGCTTGCGCTCGTGGCTGTCCCACAATGCTTCGCGCACGATGCGCCACGCTACTTTGGGCCGGAAATAGTATTCGTCGTAAAAGCGGTTCACGCCGTCCATCATCTCCGCCTTGGAAAGATGAGGATACTCGATGTGCGGCAACTGGTGGCCGCTGTTATCGGCCAGCGCTTCCACCCGGAGGAAGCCTTCCTTGGACATCTGGTCATGAAGCTCGGTTCCGGGCATGGCGTGGGCCAGTGAAACCTGAATCGTTTCGCAGTCCAGTTCTTTCGCGAAATCAATGGTTTTGTTGATGGTCTCTTTGGTCTCGCCGGGCAGACCGATGATGAAGTCGCCGTGCACCTTGATGCCGACCTTCTTGCAGTTCTTCATGAACTCGCGCGCCATTTCAATGGTCGCGCCCTTCTTGATGTTCTTCAGAATCTGCGCGTCGCCGGATTCAAATCCCACGATGAACAGCCGGGCCCCGCCGTCCGCCATCGCTTTCAGCTCTTCGTACTTGCTGTGGCAGCGCGCCGTGCACGACCACTGGAACTTCAGCGGCTTGAATTTCTGGCTCAATTCAATCGCGCGGTCGCGGCGGATGTTGAATGTATCGTCGTCGAAGAAAATCTCTTTCATCTGCGGGAAGTATTCGAGCGTGTTCTTCACTTCCTGCACCACGTTGTCCACGCTGCGGGTGCGCCAGGCATGGCCGGAAATGGTCTGCGGCCACATGCAGAACGTGCACATCGCCGGGCAGCCGCGCGTCGTATAGAACGATACGAACGGATGCAGCAGGAATGGTACGTTGTAGCGCTCAATCTGCAGATCGCGCTTGTAAATATCGGTAGCGTACGGCAGCGCATCCAGCTCCGCCGTGTGCATCTGGGGACGCGGAGCGTTCATTACGATCTTGCCGTCTTTACGGAAACAGGCTCCGGCTATAGTTTCAAGCGGCTTGCCGTAGGCAAACTCCGCCACCGAGTGGTCAAATTCGCCGCGCACCACAAAGTCAATGTCTTCGCTGGCGTTCAGCGTCTCTTCCGGCTTGATGTGACCGTGCGGTCCAACGAAGGCGATTTTTAGTGTCGGATTCGTTTCCTTGATTTTGCGAATCAGCTTGATGTCGCTGTGGAATCCAACCGTCGAGGTGTACAGAACTAGAAACTCGTAGTCCTTGCAGATCTCAATCGTCTGCTTCCAGTCAATGCCGTGCGGCGAAGCATCCACCAGCCGACTGCCAGGGATCAGTCCGGCGGGATAGGACAGCCACACCGGATACCAATAGGACTCAATCTCGCGCGTCGCGGGCCACCGCGAACTGGCTCCGCCATCGAACTTTTCAAAGCTCGGCGGATTCAACAAAACTGTCTTCATCACTTCAGGCATTCATCACCCTCAGCATCCAAAATCTAAACCACAAATTACCAGGAGTTAGGCCGGGCAAAAGGCGCTCTCGTCGTCACTTTGCGGATACACCAACACACACACCCAAAATAGCCGCAGAGCCCCTACAATTTAGTGTACCTGACTTGTACATTTTGCCAAACAACCAAATCTCGCGTGTTTTCCTGCTCTTACACTCCCTTGGTTGGATGCGCACAGAACCTGGGCCGATGCATTGCGCGGAGGCTCCAAGCTCTGCAGATTTCGTGTATGCTGCGTCCGACACGCTCCCCTTTTATGCCTGAAACCAGACCCGAACCATTGATTCGCTCCGTGTCGGACACCGCGCGCTGGGTTGCTTACCATCGCGCCACCGAGTCCGATCGGCACGACGCCGTCTTTCGGGATCCTTACGCGCGCCGATTGGCAGGCGAACGCGGCGAACGCATTGCCAAGGTCCTGCACCGGAATCAATGGGCGATCGCAACCCGCACGTACTTGTTTGACCAAGCGATTCTGTCTCTTCTGGCCAGCGAACCCGTGGACATGGTTGTCAATCTGGCAGCCGGCTTGGACTCGCGCCCTTATCGCCTTAAAATACCGCCTTCGCTGCAGTGGATCGAAATTGATCTGCCGGAAATCGTCGAAACGAAGCTTCCGGTTCTCGCGAATGAGAAGCCGGTTTGCAAACTCGAATTGCTCACGGAAAATCTCGCGGACCTGGACCGTCGCCGCAGCGTTTTTGCCGGTCTCAACCAGCGCGCGCAAAACGTCATGGTCATGTCCGAAGGGCTGTTGCTTTATCTCGACGAAGAGAAGGTCACATCACTAGCTGCTGATCTGCTGGCACACCCGCACTTTCGCTACTGGCTGGTCGAAATCGCTTCGCCCAAAGTCCTGGAGTGGATCAATCGCAACTGGCGGCAGCACTTTGAAGCGGCCAACGCCGTTATGTCGTTTGCTCCTGCGGACTGGAGAAAATTCTTCGCTGACCGCGGCTGGCAGCTGGCCCGTTTTGATGACCTCGCGGAATCCGCGGTGCAAATCCATCGCGCACCGCTGCTGATGCGGGTTTTCAAGTTTATCGCCCGCGCGTTTCCGAAGTGGAACGCCGAACAGAGCAAAACATGGGAATCGGGCGTCGCCCTGCTGCGGCGCGTCTGAACCCATTAATCGGGTCTCACGCAATCACCGAAACCGTCTGCAAAACCCTTTCGCCCAGTCGTCGATTGCCACGAATCTCCGCGCACGCCGGCGCGTCCGCTCCGCGAATCCCTTTGGTGAAAATCTTCCAGGCATTTTCCGCAGCGATGGTCACAACCGCAGCGTCGTTAGGGCCGGTACCTTCAAACAGCTGCCACTGCTCGAGAGAGCGCAGCAAGGTCCAATTCTTCGCGACGGCTCCAGTCACGCTTAGCCGCACACAAGCCCCCTGCTTCGCTTGCACGTCGCGAAACGTATTCGGCAGCGCCCGCACAAAGGTATTCAGCACGGGCTCGAATAAGCGCTGCTCATACAATCCAGGTCGCCCGGTCGCATCGCGAATCTGCTGCTGGTGATGCCAGCGCTCCGTGTACTCCCGCGCTACGTCGAACCACGCCGGCATCGGTCCAGTGCCGGCCCAGCCGACCGGCCCGCCTATCGCAAACTGATCCAGCCCCGCAAAATACTCATCCACCTGCCGCCCGACATGCTCCAGCAGATCAATCAACACCCGCGGACTCAACCGCTGGCCTGCCGCCACCCACGACGCATTCAGCTCATTAATAAACGCTACCAGCTTCTCGTAGCTCGACAAATCCGCCGGCACTGAAAATTGATCTCGCCGCCGCGAGAGATTCCCAACATCTCCGCCCAAAATGTGCAGCGCCACGTCCTTCACATTCCAACCGGGCACCGCCGTCGGCAAACTCCACTCCTTTGCTCCGAAGCCGTTCAGCAGCGGCAGCAACTCCCGCCGAATCTCTGCAAACAATTCTCCTGTCAGAACGGGACGTAGCGGCTCCATTCAGCGCTCCTCGCTAATGCAGCTTTGGCGTATTCGGCTTTCGCTTGTATCAAAGCAGGAATTTCGGGATCGGCGTCTTTCCGCAATGCGCAAGTCCACCTCAAATACTCCAAACTGCACGACCCGCGAGGATTGAGCTTGGCGATTCACCGGAAAGTGGCCGTCAGAGTTTTGCCAGAGTCTACCGCCGCCAAATCCTTAAGGCCAGTTCAGGCTTGCGTAGGCGGTTCGCCGCGTGTCGCGGTGCTGGCGTTTCTGCAGCTTCAAGGAAGATCCATGCTGAGGGCGTAGATGTCGGCATGGTTGCGCAACAGTGATACTACCAGCGCGCCATCCGGTGTCAGTCCCTGGAACCCACAGCGAGAAACACTGCCTTGCAGCAAGGGCTCGAAATTGGTGACAAACTCGATCTTTCTGCGATCCGTGCGCAGCCTGTAAACTGGCTGGCTCGGCCCCAATAAGTCTTGAAAATAAAGGGACTTCGAGTCTTCAGACCACGTGAGCCCTCCTCCAATAAGATGCCCTTCCGCAACCTGCGACCAGGTTTTCGTTCGCAGATCGAAGAGCAGGAGCTTCCGCTCATCAACGCTGAGAGCGGCGATGAACCGACCGTCCGGCGACCACGATGGGAAGCTTTTTCCAAAAGAGTCGGGAAGCCGGGAGAGTTGGTGAGTGGCAAGTTCCAAAACCTTAATCGAGGTTTGCGCCGTCATACCTGCAGTCGGCCCTTCCTCCTCACCGAAAGCCACAAGCTTTCCATCCGGCGACCATGTTGGTTGGCCCTGTTCCTGTTCACCCGGCGCAATTTCGTGCGGGCTACCGCCATGCGCGGAAGCCAAGTAAAGCCTCCAAGGTTGATCGCTGTGCAGGCGCCCGCGAAAGGCAATCTGCTCTCCATCAGGCGACCAGGCCGGACCGTCTGTGTCGAGCGGCGGAAGGGTGAGAGAAACCTCTTCCGTGCCATTCGCCTTGATTTTTCTGAGGCTTCCTGTCGAGGACACATAAGCGACCGATTGGCCGTCTCTTGCGTATTTGGCCCCCCAAGCCTGGAACAAATTTACGGACTGTCCGGACTTCGGATCAAATCGAATGACTTCTGTTTTGTTTCCTACACCGGTGGCAAATACCTTTCGTCCCGCAACCGTCGGATGGGTAAATTCCTCCGGCCCCACGGTCAAACGGACTGGCCGATTCTGGCTTCGATGCAGCAAACTGCCCTTATCCTGAATCGCCCAAAGTTCGACCGACGGGCCCCACTTGGCTTCAAAGAAGAAATAGCGGCCGTCCTCAGCCCACACTCCGTTACTGTCGTGAGGTGCCTCGACAACTCCTGGAAACAGGCGATGCAAGTGTTCGCCGTTTGCCGCCATCTCCCAGATAGAGGAAGTCCTGAAGTTTCCATCTTCCAGAGTGAATCGCAACCTGCCGTGATCCGGGGACCACGCGAAAACTCCGGGGCGGCCCTGCGTAGCGGCCAGCAGACGAGAACCTGTGCCGTCTCTTTCAGCGCCGTACACGCCCTCGTTTTGGGAATAGATGATTTTCTGGCCGGACCAGGCCGCGTCGTAGGCCATGATTTCCCCGACCCGCTGCGGTGCCCCACCCTGCACCGGCCAAATCCAAAGCGGCATTGGACCGTTACGGTCCGTGAAACTGGCGATCAAAAACTCCGTTCGGTCGGGAGACGTGTCGAGTAGTCGAGTGTTTCGGAAAGGCGTGGCAACGCGTTGGGGCTCACCTCCGCCCACAGAAGATTGCATCAGATTCCAGCGATCGCCCGCTCGCTCCAGAAAAAAAATCCGGGAACCATCACTCTTTATTCCGCCCCATGGATCGACGCGTCCGGAACGGGTTACCTGCGTCACGCCAACAACCCTGGGAATTCGGGCTGGCGAAAATATTAGAAACGCGATGATGCTGGCGCACAGGCCCACTAGCACCGACACCGCCGCACCCACTGGAATCTTCCGCTTCCTGGCAAGATCCGGCGACTGGGGTCGGCCGGGAATGACTTCGGCGAGGAAACGGTAACCGCGGCGAGGCAGGGTTTCGATAAACCGGGGGCTGTCCGCGGAGTCACCCAAAGCCTCCCGCAACTTGTTAACCGCGGTGTTCAGGCTGTTGTCGAAGTCAACGAAAGTATGTTCCGGCCAAATCTGTTTGCGTAGCTCTTCGCGTGTTACGACCTGGCCCGAGTGATGCAACAAGACCGCCAGCACATGAAACGGCTGATCCTGCAACTTGACCTGCTTGCCCTGTTTCCGCAACTCCCCGGCACGCAGGTCCACCTCAAACTTGGCAAAGCAAAGATTTTCGGGATTCCGGGATTCGGGCTGCATGTCACAACTCGCCGGATGTTAAGCGGGAGTTTACCATCGCTTTGCCTCATAGCAAGCCCCTGGTTAAGTCCGCCCTCTAAGTAATTGAAACTGGTCCGCTTAGCGGCTTAGACGCAATCAAGCCCCAATCAAGCCGCCGTCTATTGTCCTACCTACGAGCCCACGCCATTTTCGCCTCCAGCACGCCGCTGGAGGTCCGAATTGAAACTCGCAATCGCAGTTGCTTCCCTCCTGGTTTTCCCTCCATTCTGCTTGGCACAGGCAAACGGCGCCATCAAGACCGTCAGCTCGGACTCTTTGGCTCCCGCGACGGCAGCTCACGGCCCGTTAACGCTTAGCGCTACCGTGTCCGTCATGGGCGCCAACGCTCACGAAGAAGCCCTCATCCGCTCGGAAATCGACGCCCTCCAGCCCGCCGTCCTGCCCTTGCGGGTGGTCTTTGTGCCCCATTGGAAGTACCTGGACAACACCCGCATTTTCCGGCTCTACGTCCCCAAGGGCTACTCCAGCGCCATGTTCACCCACCTACCGAGCCGCACCACGTTCATTGACGCCGATCGCTATCTCGGCGACGAATACCTCCGCCGCTACTTCGCCCACGAACTCGGCCATCTGGCCTCAAACAGTCCCAAGGAAGACGACGCCGAAAGAATCGTCAGGGACTATCGCAAGCGCTCCCGCGCCATCGTCGGCACTGTTACAGTCGGTGTGAATTGAAGATCATTTTGCGAAATCAGGGAATAGGGATTCCGTACAAATTCCGCTGGACCGCGCCTCGATAGAACGCATAAACGTCCGCAGACGGACCCGGCACCAATCCCCCTTCATTCACTCTTCGCGCTCCGGGCAGCCTCGCGATTTCTTCGCTTGAGTGGAATCCTCCTTCGGGAACCTTCGGCAAAGACTCGAGAACATACATACCAAAGCACGCTGCCTGCCTCTCCATCTGGTGATGGCAACCGCTCCGTGCGCCGCTCAACTCACTGTCGTGAACCCGAAGCAACTGGCGGTGCCTCAGGAGAGAGGCACGATTTTGCTCGGCACCGCTTGCCGCGTGTCGCGGACGAGTTCCGCGTGGGCGATCCATCGGCTCTCAGGTTTTCCGCTAGCGTTGGTGCTTGGCGAAAGGGAAGAGCGCTACACAGTCGACGAAAAGAAACTCGAATACAAGCTGTACATGAAGGAGTGGGATGAAACCAAATTCGCTGCGCTAGCAATGCATTTGTGTGTGCAGCTGCGCCAAGACTAGTTCGGTAAGCGTGAACAAGTTGCGGGTGACGCCGCTGTGCGTTTGCCACCTCCTCCGAGGAGTACAGGTTCCGATTGCATGTCGGCGGTTCGCGAGCAACCGTGCCAGAATCCCAATTCCGCGCCGCCTTAGTCAAAGTTCGCGCGCTTATATACGCATACTCAAGTCTTACGTGAAGAGCGCCGCCTCCGCCGCCATTCCCAAAATGGAACCTTGGCGCCCTCGTTTAACTGGCACAGGATCCCAGGATCGCCTCGATCCGGTCGACCCACTCCAGGTGCTCAGGCTTCATAAGCACCGACCGCAGGCAGGTAACCGTCGCACCCGCCGGAAGTCGCCCGCCCCAAAACTTCACTGGCAGCTCTGCCACCGCCAAGTGCAGACCTTCCCGTGCTGCCATGTCAAACACCTTTCGCGACTTCGCCGAAATTTGCTGCAGCGATTCGCCTCGCGGCACAAAGCAAACAATGTCCAGCTCCGGCTCGAGCGCCGCCGCAAATTCCTCGCCCGCCTCAAGCCATCGCCACAACTTCAGCGCTGCTTCTCTGCCCTTCTCCAATCCGCGCGCGAACTCTCCGGATCGCACCAACGGAAACATTTTCTGCGTCGTCCACAACGCCGCCGCCGAAGCGCCCGCGCGCGAACACTCCAGGCTGATTTCACCCAGATGCAGCTCGGCCGCCGTGAAATACGTATACGGCGAGTCATGTTTGTACAGCTTGCCCACGGCGGGATCGCGAAACAGCACGCAGCCGCATCCGTACGGCTGCAAGCCATGCTTGTGCGGATCGATCACAATCGAATCCGCTTCGCTCATCCGCGCAAAGCTCCGCGCGCCTTGTTCGGCCAGATTTTCCGCGAGCACGAAATACCCGCCGTACGCTGCGTCCACATGCACACGAAAACCAAACTTTTCGCGCAGCTGCAGAATTTCCGGCAGCGGATCGACCGATCCTGTTGCCGTCGTTCCCAGTGTCGCCACCACGGTTCCTACATCGCCGCGCGCCGCGCGTCTTGCCAGCGCGTGCGCATCCATTCGCCCGCGCCCGTCGCATTCCACTTTTCCGAACGGCAACTGCAGCACGCCGGAAATCCGCGAGTGCGTATAATGCGCTTGATCACTGGCCACTATTTTCTTGCCAGGATGCAACTGCCCGGCGACCCACAGCGCTTCCAGATTGGCCATCGTGCCGCCACCGCACAGGTGGCCAAGAAATTTGCGCCAGCCGAACATCGCGGCAATTTCCGCCACCGCTTCTTTTTCGAGAGCCGACGTCGCGCGCCCGCCGTCCAGCGCGTGATTGTTCGGATTGAGGTGCATCGCCAGGGCGTACGCCAGCCGCGCCACAGGATGCGGAGGCTTCAGCATTTGCCCGGCGTACATGGGATGGAAGTACGGAAAATTTTCGTGCAGTTTTTGGGCAAGCATGCCCATAACTTCGTTCAACCGTTGGGGCTCTCCAGTCGCGACGTTAAAATCGGGGAGGCCCGCAAATCCCGCGTCCAGCTTGTCCAAAGCGGCGGCCAGAATCTTCAGCGAATCGCGATCCAGCATGGCCTGCCGATTCTACTCGAGAAGTTCTTTGCCGCAAAAACGTCTGCCGATTCACTCAACCGGACTTCTACTCGGCACGGTCCGCGCCTTTTGTCATTGCGAGCGAACCGGGGTCCCCCAAGGAGCCCGCTTTTGGGTCCGGGGGGTGGGCAAGCGAGGAATCTGCTTTTTCTGGATTGTTACTGCAACACCTTATCCAATTGCCCGGCGGTCTTTAGCAGATCCAGCTGGGCCTGTTGCCGTTGAAACGTCGCATCGAGCAGCGCCATCCACTTTTCATTTTCGTCCAGCCGCGCTTTTTCCACTTCCTGCAAGCCGGCTTTGCCCTCTTCCAGCCGTGCCTGCAGCTGCGCCAGATTTTGCTGCTGGAGCTGCAGTTCCAACCGCGCTACTTCCTTGCCGGCCTCGGCCTCGCGCACCTTGCGGGTTTTGCGCCGCACGTCCGCGTTCACCTGGTTTTGTTTGGTCGCCAGCGTGGCCTTGGCTACGGCCAGATTGCTCTCCGCGAAACCGATGTTGGCCTTGATGCTGGCGCTGAAGATGGGCACCTGCGCCTGGACGCCGGCGTTGTAGTTGTTGCGCTGAAAATGGTTGAAGTAGAGATCGTAGTTGTTGTACTTCGAAAGCAGGCTGTAAATGCTGACGAATTGCAGCGTCGGCCAGTAGCCGCGCTTCTCGCCGGTGAGGCGGAATTGTTTGGCCTGCACATCGGAGCGCGCCAAACGCAGATCCGTGTTGTCCTGCGTGGCCATCGCCACCAGGTCCGCACCCTCCTGCTCGGCCGCACCGGGAAGCTCTTCTGGCTTGACTTCGATTTGCTGCAAGGCAGCAAGCCCGCACTGCGCGCGCAGATAGGTTTCCAGCTCGTCGGCGCGCCCTTCGAGCTGCAGCAAGCGCTGTGCGACTTGCGCTTTGGTCAGTTGGGCCTTGGTCACTTCAATCGGCAGCTCCAATCCTTCGTCGGACCGTTGTTGCACCACGCCCAAAATCTTGTCGGCGCTGGAAGATTCCTTCTGCAGCAACTCCGCCGAATGGCGAACCTTCACCAGCTCCAGATAGGCCGAAGCCACGCCCACAATCACCGAATTCCGGACATCTTCCAGCACAATCTTCTGCGCGCGCGCTTGTTCCTGCTGCTCGCGCCCCACACCGCGCAACGGTTCATTAAAGACCTGTTCGTTGTAGGTCAAGCTGAACACTGCCGGCGCGCGGCCGCCCGGTGTTTCCGGGATGCCGTAGCTGTATCCGGCTCCGGAACCAGCGTAGAAATTGGGCAGGAATTGCGCTTTGTTGATCATTGCAGCGTGATCCGCAACGCTGGCCTGAATCTTGGCGACCTGGATGTCCTTGCTGTTTTGCAACGCCAAGTCGATCGCCTTGTGCAAGGTCAGGGCGACCGGCGCCGGCGTCGTTGCAGGTTGCTGAGCCCGAGCGGGCCCAGCCTCTAGCAACACCAGCAGCGCTGCGGCACAAAGCGGCGAGTAGCGAGTGGCGAGTAACGAGATGACTTGGCGCATGTGGCTCCTTTTGGTGCTCAACCGGCAACTGGAAAACGAAACGTCAAAAAAGGCTGACGGAAGATTGTCGTGCAAGTCATTCGTAACGCAGCGATTCGATAGGCTGCATCCGCGCCGCCTGGTTCGCCGGCAAATATCCGAAGAACAGTCCCGTGGAGCAGGAAACCCCGAAAGCCAGAACGACGCTGATGCTGGAAATCGGCACGCGCAGGCTTCCCGGCAGAAAGTATTGCACCACAACCGGAATGGCAAGGCCGATCAGGATTCCGATTACCGCGCCGCCACCGCTGATTAGAAACGCTTCGATCAAAAACTGATACATGATCTCGCGGCGCGCGGCACCGATCGCCTTCCGGATTCCGATTTCGCGCGTTCGTTCCTTCACGGTCACCAGCATGATGTTCATGATGCCGATGCCGCTGATCAGCAGCGCGAGGAACGCGGTCACAATGAGAACAATCGTCAGCGCTACAGAAATTTTCCGCGCGGCGTCAAGAATGACGCTGAGCGTCTGCACATTGTATTCCGCGTCGGCCGGATGGCGGCTGCGCAGGATTTGCACCACCTGGCGCTGCACCGAGGGCACGTCTTCGGAGTTTGCCGCCTGCGCATCGAGAACGCGCAACACATTCACCCCGGTGTAGTACTTCATCAAACTGAAGGGAATAAGAACCGACTCGTCCTGGATGTCGGAAAGTCCGAAGGTTTCCGCCCGTTCCACAAACACGCCGATCACCGTGAAGGTCAATTCGCCCATGCGAACGGTGCGCCCAATAGGACTTTCCTGACCGAACAGACGAGCAGCGAGCCTCTTAGTGACCAGGCAAACCTTGTCGCGCTGCTCCATGTCGGTGAAATCAAAGTATCTGCCGCGGAGAATCAGCAGTCGGCGAATTTCCTGGTAGCCCTGCGTGACGCCGATCAAAGTAACGGTTCGTTCGACGCCTTCGGCCACAACGGCCGTTTGCATATCGCTTGCGCCGGCCACCTGGATTACCTGCGGAACAGAATCGCGCACCGTTTCCATGTCGTCGAGCGTCAGCTCATGGCTGAGGGGGTGGGCCTTGCCTGGAGTCCTGATGGTTTCGGCCCAAACCAGATTTGATCCGGTTGCTTCGATTTGCTGCAGGACGAACTTTCTGCTGGTCAGCGCCACGGTTACCAACAGAACGATTGAAGCACTGCCGATGATGACTCCCAGAGACGTGAGCGCTGCGCGCAGTTTGTTGGCACGCAGGGCGTCCAGCGCGACGGAGAATGTTTCGTGGAGGTCCATCATCGCGGTCAGTCTCGCTGCAAGTGGCTGAGCGCTTCTTTGGCGAAGCGGTTTTTCGGCTCCAGTACCAGCGCTTCCTTATACTCGCGCTTCGCGGCGGCCGCACTGTTTTGGTTTTCCTGGATTTGCCCAAGCCAATAATGAGCCATGGCTTTGGAGGGATAGTTGTTGCGCTTGGGAGCTTTGTCCAGATAGTCGCGGATCAGTTTCGTCGCTCGCGGAGCATCTTGTTTTCGCAATGTCAGCACCACAGCGCGATAGAAATTCCCGCGCGGATCACTAGGCGCGGCGCGTTCGCCTTCCGCGATGGCCAGCGTCAGCTGATCCGGCTGACGTTGCTTCATGTAGTGATCGCCGATGTCATAGATCAAATCCACGGATGCCGGATGCAGTGCGAGAGCCTTTCTGAATTCCACGTCGGCGGTTTGGTTGTCTTTCTTCTGGCGACGGCAGTTGCCGGTGGCGTAATGGCCTTCCGCAGCGTCGATTTCACTGAGCCGTTTGATCTCCGGGCGGGCTTTATCCTCCCCGCCGCCGGCCATGCCCGGAGCGCTGCAATCGAACTCAATCATGGCCTGCATCGCGGCAAAGTTGCGCTCGTCGAGCTTGACCGCAGTCTCCAGCTCCTTGCGCGACTTTTTGGCCAGCGAGAGCGCGCCGAGCCAGCCGGAACGATCCGCTTTTTCTCCATATGCGCGGCCGAGCAGAAAATGATAGTCGGAATTTCCGGAGTCGAGTTCCACGGCGCTTTCCGCGGCGGAGATGGCGCGGTCGAACTGCTCATCTTCGAAATAGCATCGTGCCAGGAGTTCTTTGACCGCGGCGTCGCGCGGGTAGGCGCTGGCAACGCGGGTCAGAATGTCAATCGCGCGGGTATAGTTGCCAGCTTCGAAGGCTTTCTTGGCTTCGTCGGGAATCACCGAATCCGCGCGCGCGACGACCGTGCATAGCAGCAGCGCCAGCAACGATCCGACCGAGAGGAGCTTATTCCGCATCCACATGACCACGAATGGCCTTCGTCTCATCACTGATGATCTTGACCGTCATACCGTCACGCAATTCCACATCTCCCGGCAGAGCAACGGAGTCGGTTTCGCCGAGCCCGCTGAGGACTTCGTAGTGCGCGGCATCGGCAATCCCCAGCTGAATTTCGCGTTTGGCCAGCACTTTCTTGCCGAGACCCAAACCGCCGTCGGTTACTACAAAGACGTAGTGCCGGCCGCCTTCCGAAGCGACCGTCCCGCGCGGAACCACGAGCGCGTTCTGGCGCTCTTGAGCATTGATGCGCACACTGACGTTTACGTTGGGCAGCAATTCCAGCTTGTCGTTGTTCACGGAGCAGAGCAATTCGCCAACGCTGCGGTTGCCGCGCGGAACTACCTGCCTCGGAATCACTTCCGTAAAGCCTTGCCAGGACCGACTGGGCAGTGCGTCCCACGTAATCCGCACGGGCTGATTCGGCTGCAGCGCACCGATTTCGGGTTCATCCACAAAAGCGCGCACGCGCACTTTGTGCAGGTCGGCCATTTCCGCGAGCAGATCACCGACTTTCACAAAGTCACCAGCCTTGATGGGCAAGTTTGAATCGGCGTGCCTTCCCAACGAATAGAGCGTGCCATCGGCTGGAGCGGTGATCCGTCCATCGCGCACCTTGACTTCGAGAGCCGCTACCTCATCCTGGGCCTGCTGGACGGCCAGGCTGCCGCGCGCGGTATCCAGATGAACGCTGCGGTCAAACTCCTGTTTCACGGCGCTAAGGTGGGTGACTTCGGCTTGCGCTTTGGCCAATTCCAGTTCGCTTTTAGCGAGCTCGTCTTTGGTGGCAGCCTGCTGGGCCAGGAGACGCTGCAAAGCATCGTGGTCGCGCTGCAGACGGTCACGCTCCGCGACGGCTTTGGCCAGATCGCCACTCACTTTAGCGGCGTCGTCGGCGCGGCCGCCGGAGCTTGCCGCACGGAAATCATCCTGTGCTTTCAGCAAACGCGAGCGGGCCTGGGCCAGCAAGGCAGCCGCGTCTCTCACATTCAGCTCAACCAGCACCTGGCCCTTTTTCACTTGCTGGCCTTCGAGAACCGCGACTTGGTCCACGAAGGTGTCCAGCTGCGCCCGCATCACGTAGGGAGAGATGGGTTCCACTTTGCCATTGCTGCTAACCGACGACACGATGTTCTCGCGTTCCGGCTGCACCGCGGAAAGCTTGGCCACGGGCTGGCGGCCGCTGAGAAAAACCAAAAGATATGCCAAGATGCCGGCCGCGACAAGAAACAGCAGGAGCCGGTTGCGGAGTCTGCGATCCATTTGCCTTTTAGTTTCTACCGCGCGTTACGGCACACGGTCAGAGCGTTACAAAACGGTTGCGACAAAGTTAACGGCCCTGGGTGTCCCTGGAATTACGGATGGTGCGTACCGCGACGTGCGAGCGAATTTTATTCTAACAAGAGAGCCGGAAATCGCACCATTGGAAGCAGCTGCGGCCATAACCAAAAGATGCGCCGGAAAGCTGCGGGGATGCACCAGCAGCGAGCCGCCCCACCGGACGCGACTTGCAGTGCCGAGTACGGTAATCTTTGTGGCGCGGTCTGCGTATTTCCATCAGCAGCTTGAAGTGTGTCCGCCACGGTGCTTAGCGAGTGGGGTGGGGCGTGATCGAAGCGGTGAACCTGAGCAAGCATTTTCGGGACAAAAAGCGGGGAGAAGTGCACGCCGTCGATGGTGTCAGTTTTACCTGCCGCCCGGGCCAAATCTACGGTTTGCTGGGCGCCAACGGCGCGGGCAAGACCACCACGCTGCGGATGCTGGCGACAATTCTGGAGCCGACCGACGGCACGGCCCGGCTCTGCGGCCACGACGTGATTGAGCACCCGGAAAAAGCGCGCGCGGTCTGCGGTTTTCTTTCGACGGCTACGGCGCTGTATCCGCGGCTAACGGCCCAGGAATTGGTGGAGTATTTCGGCCGCCTCAATGGGCTGGATGAGGCCACTCTGAAGAAGCGCGTGGACGAAATTTTCAACCGACTGGACATGAACGACTTCCGCGACCGGCGCTGTGACAAGCTTTCCACCGGCATGAAGCAAAAGACCTCGATTGCCCGGACGCTGGTGCATGATCCGCCGGTGATGATATTCGACGAGCCCACCATGGGCCTGGATATCATGACCGCACGGACGATCATCGAGTTCATCCGAGAATGCCGAGACCGCGGCAAGACCGTAATTTTTTCCACCCACGTTATGCGCGAGGTGGAGAAGCTCTGCGACATTGTGGGGATCATCCAGAACGGAAAGCTGCTAGCGGAAGGAACACTCGAACAGCTGAGGCAGCGGCACGGATCCAACGACATGGAAGAGATTTTTGTGAAGATCGTGACGCCCCACTACAGCGAGGCGGTCTGAAATGAGCCTGCGCAATATAGGCCTTGTCTATCGCAAGGAATTGACCGAGGCGTTGCGCGACCGGCGCACGCTGATCACCACGTTTCTGGTCCCGCTGCTGATCCTTCCGGTTTTGGGTTCGGGATTTGTGGTGACCATGTCCGCGGTGCTGGGCAACGCGAAGAAAGAAAAGTCCAAAGTGATGATCGTCGGCGGAACGGATTCGCCGGCGTTGATGGCGGAGTTGCGCGCTTACCCGAAGATGGTCATCCTGCCCACAACCCCGGACTGGAAAAACAAGATTATTGAGAAAGACGTTCGCGCGGTGATTGAGATACCGCCAGGCTTTGACGAAAATCTGGAAAAGGGAAAGGCCGGCACCATCGCCATCGATATCTACGGCGGCGAAGTCAAGTCGGAGCTGGCGGAAGGGTACCTGGAGAGCTATCTAAAGGAGTATCGGGATGGGGTCATCGTCAAGCGCTTAGAAGCGAATCACCTCCCGGGAGAATTGTTGAAGCCCTTTGATATGAAGCGGCAGAGCCTTGCCAGCCCGGAAAAAGAGGCGGCAGCCTTTCTGGGCGGGATAATTTCTTACATGCTGATTCTGATGTGCCTGCAGGGCGCGATGGCCCCGGCAATCGATTTGACTGCGGGCGAAAAAGAGCGCGGCACGATGGAAACCATTTTGAGCAGCCCGATTTCGCGGACGCATCTGGTGCTGGGAAAATTTCTGCTGGTGCTGACGGCTGCCTTGGTTACCGCCATGTTGCTGCTGGTCTCGGTCAGCATATCAACCAACGCGGTGCAGAATTCGCACCTGCTGGAGAATATGTCGGACGACGGCCAGCCCCCGCCGCACTTCAGCCTGGGGCCAAAGACCATCGCTTCGGTGGTGATTATGGCGATTCCGCTTTCGGTGCTGTTCGCCTCCGGACTGATGACCATCGCGCTCTTCGCCAAGAGCCACAAGGAGGCGCAAAGCTACATCGCGCCGCTGATGTTCGTGGTAATTATTCCGGCCATTGCAGCGATGATTCCCGGCGTTGAACTGACACCGAAGCTAGCGATCGTACCGCTGCTGAACGTCAGCCTGCTGTGCAAGGAACTGGTTTCCGGCGATTATCATTGGAATTTCATCGCGCTGATTTTTGCTTCGACTTGCGTTTATGCCGCAGGCGCGCTGTACCTTGCGGTAAAAATGTTCCAGCGCGAATCGGTGCTGTTCCGTTCCTAAATGCTTAGCACGGGCGGCCGTAGGCCGAAACATTACGGTTAGCCGTTTCGTATCTTAAGCATGAGGCGGGTCGTCCGTATTCTGCTGTATGTGGTGCTGTTTCCTGCGTTCCTTTCCATCGCCGGCGGATGGATGGGCGCGGCGGGCTTTCTCCATCCTGAAAAGCGCGCGTTGACCGCGGATATGGTCCGCGACGCCCTGCTCACCTTCAAGCAGATTGGCGCCATGCCAGAGGACTTCGACGTGCGCGCGGCGGATGGCACACTGTTGCGCGGATGGAAAGTCCGCCCCGCCCAGCCGAACGGCGCATGGGTAGTGGTGTTACACGGAGTGGCGGACAACCGCTACGGAATGGAAGAACATGCGCGGCTACTGCTGAAAGCGGGCTACGGCGTGCTGATGCTGGACTCGCGCGCGCACGGAGCGAGCGGCGGTGAAATCGCCACTTACGGCTGGCTGGAACGCAAGGACATAAGTGTGGCCATTGATGCCCTGGAGGCAGTCGAACACCCGGTGCACCTTTTTGCGTTGGGCAATTCGATGGGCGCAGGAATTGCGCTGCAGGCGGCGGGCGATGATCCGCGCATCGAAGCGGTGGTGGCGGAAGCGCCGTTCGCTGATCTGCAGGAAGCGGCGTATGACTATGCAGGATTGCAGCGCTGGCCGCTGCTGGGCAAAACGCTGTTTGCGCCCGGAGCATGGACGCTCGTTTGGCGCGGCCAGCACCTGGCAGGATTTCCGGCAAGTGAAGTTTCGCCGCAGCGGTCGGTGGCCAAGCGGGCTTTTCCGCTGCTGCTGATTTGTGACGGTTTGGATGTGGTCCTGCCGTGCCGGCATGCGGAGAAAATCCTGCGCGCGACGCGCGGACCGGCTGAACTTTACCGGGTACCGGGCGCGATGCACACCGGAGCGCTGGGGCAGGCGCCGGACGAGTTCCGGCGTCGAGTGCTCACCTTCTTCGCGGCACCGCCACTGAAGGCCGATGTAGGGGCAGATCAGCCAGCGGGTCGCAAGCCTGGCGAAGAGGGCGCACCGTCAACCGGGACCTGGAGGAATCTCGGCCAGGGAGCTCCCATTTTTAGAACGGTTCCCGCCGTCTCGGCTATTGCTTTTTCGTCTCAGAACCGGAGTAAGCCAGCAATCCTTCCGCCGCTGACGCCACAAGGAATCCGTTCGCTGCACTCAGCAAAATTTTCGTAACCGTTCCCTGTTCCTGCTGAGTGTCGATTCGCTGCCAGGAGTCCCCCAGGTCTTCGGACAGGTACACACCGCCGTTACTCATCGCCGCTAGCAGACGCGAGCCAGCGCACGCCGCGGCGACCGCGGGGATCGCCGGAAGGCCGCTCGAAAGTAATCGCCAAGGGCCGCCAGAAGCGGCTTTGAAGATGCCTTCGTGGGTGCCCAAGAGTCGTAAGCTGCTACCGCCAATTAAGCACTCGCTGGCCCAAACTGCGCTGTGGCCGGGCGCTGGTATCTCGCGCCAGGTCCAAGTCACGGCGTCCCTTTCCCACAGCTGGCTCTTGGCAACGGCGAGAACAGAGCGCGCTTCGCTCGCAGCAAGAAAATTCACACTTGGCGGAAGCGACTTGCCTCGCAGGCGGTGGAATTCGGGCTCGCGCACCGACTTGCGCCAGACGCCATCGGACGTGGCCGCCAGGATCTCATCCGGCAGCTCCGCCAAAGAAAGAACTGTCGGAAACACGGCGCGTGGCCTCGCAGTTCGAACCGGAGCGGCGGATTCTTTGCGCCGAGAATTCTTGGCCGAAAGTTGGACAGCGGTCTCCCGAAAAATCGCCGGCAGCCACATTCGCTTTGCCGGATCAAACTGCGCCAGGCCGCCCTCAGCGAACGCAACCCACCATCCCGATGCAGAATTGTAAAGCTGTTTCACCGCCTTGTGTGGCTGCATCGAAAACTCGTTCCAGGTTTTTCCGCCGTCCATGGTTTCCAGCAAACGCGCTTCCGCCGACCCTTCCCGCACCAGCAGATGCGCGGGATCGCGCCGGTCGGCGACGGCTGAGGCCAGCACGCGGTGCGAAAAACCGTGGTTGGATAATTGGAACGCTGCGCTGCCTCCATCACTCTTGATCACACCATGCAGTTCCGCCCCAACCAGAAGCCGCTTCCCTTGTGGCCCGCGCAAAATCAAAACTGCATTCAACACCGATTCGCCGGGCGCGATCCGCTTCCAACTTTCGCCAAGGTTGTCGGTCTGCCACAACCCCTCGGTGGTCGCGGCATAAAGTGTCGTCGACTCGTCCGGATCCTGCACGATCTGCTGGGTCCGCCTGCTGGCGTAAGGCACGCCCTGCAACTTCACCCAGGTCGCTCCGCCATCTTCACTGCGATAGATTCCCGAACAGGCGCTGGAAAAAATCCGCTGTGAATTCTCGGAATCGATGTGCAGGCTCATGACGTCGGAATCGTCAATCATTCCCGACGCGATCGAAGTCCAGCTTTTTCCCCCGTCCCGCGTTTTCCATGGAAGGTGATACGTTCCGGCATAAATCACGGCGGGATCACGCGGGTCGATTGCCAGTGAATCGAGATTTTTCAGCTCTGGATCATCGACGGGCGAGATTCGCTGCCAACTGTGCGCGTTGTCGCTAGACGAAAAAACTCCTGCTCGGGTTCCGGCAACCCATACCTGCGGATTGGACGGCGCCTGTTGCAACGCTCGGACCGCCTCCCCAGACAGTCCCACCGGTTTCCAATGCCAGCCGCCGTCGGTGCTCTCAAACACCCCACCGCCCGCAGCAGAGTCGAGATACCAAACGGCGGCGAGCAGCCGGCCGGGGGCAGCTTGGTCTGCGACGATTCGCTGTACGACGCCGTCCAGCCGCGTTCCCACCCGGCCGCGAATCTCCCAGCGATCTCCGCGATCTGCGGAAGCGAAGATGTGACCGTCCGCAGTCCCAAGAAAAACCGTGCCATCGCCGCCAGCAGCCAGCGAAATTACGTTCCCGCCTGGGGGCCCGAGCCGCTGCCAACCCTGCGCCAAAACGGGCGCGCCACAAATCAGGGCCACCAAAAACAAAACGAGTCCGGCGGAGGGAAATCCACCGGACTCGCTGAAGAAGGAGTCGAACAAAATGTTCCTGCGGTTAGTAGGTTGCGCCTTCCGGCACGACGACAAAATCTACGCGGCGGTTGGCCTTCTCCTGTCCTTTTTCGCTGGAGGCCTGGCCGGCGCGGGTCGAGATGCGCGACGCATCCACGCCCTTCTCGACAATATACTTCTTGGCCAGATCGGCGCGAGACTGCGCCAGCTTGGCCGACTTTGGTTCCTTGGCATCGGCGTAGCCGACGATCACCAGCTTGGCGTTGGGATCGTTCTTCAAGCGCAGCGCCACGTCATCGCCGACGCGTTTGCAGGCGTTGTCAAAGCGTGAGGCTCCTGCTTTGTTGTAACCGCAGTCCCCGGCTTTGGCCGCTTGCGGCGGTGGAGGCGGCTGCGCCACGTCCACGTTGGTGCTGGCGTCTCTTGAGCCGTCCGGCTGGCCATCGTTGACACTACATTTCACCGTGTAGCTACCGGGAGCAAGGCCTGTCGAGTCGAACGTTGCTTTGGGGCCGTCGCCCGCGACCTGGCCTCCCGTCGCCGAGTAGCTGTACGTCAGCGGAAGACCATCGGGACTGCTCGCCGTGGTGGTAATGCCGGTCCGCTCGCCCGGCATGATCGGGCTTCGGTCCGTTGCGCAAGAAACTGTCGGAGGATGATGCGGTTTCTTCGCAACCGTAACATCGGTTGCGCAAGTCGCTGTGCCGCCCTTGCCGTCATCCACTTTGGCGGTGATGGTGTAAGAGCCCTCCGCAAGACCCGTCGTGTTGAACCTCACATCCGGGCCGTTGCCTTCCACCGTTCCACCGCTCGCCGTGTAGGAGTAGGTCAGCGAATCATTGTCCGGGTCGCTGGCGTTCACGTGAACCGCAATCGCATCGTTCGAGCCCGCATAGACCGAAGTTGGGTTCGCGGAGCATGCGGCCACCGGCGGATGATTGGGCGGCGGCGCGGGATTGGCAAAACCCCAGCGGTACACCAACCCGGTGCCTACGCGCAGGTTGTTCTGGTGGTTGCGGCCGAGTGCGGGGCCCGAAGAATGCGTCGCGAGATAATCGATTTGCGCGAAGCGCCAGGCCAGGCTTTTGGTCAGGGCCACATCCACGCCGCCGCCCGCATCGAGAGCGATTGCATTCTGGCCGCCGTCGCCATTCAACGGCAGGCCCGCGTGCGTTCCTCCAACCAAGAACTGGGCAAACGGAATGAAATAATCGAAGCGCCGCAGGTTAAAGCGGGGGCCAAACAAGTATGCAAACTGTCCGCCCTTGGTCGCCTGGCCGTTCAAATCCCGCCGGAAATGATACTCACCGAGGTCGCTGGCCACACCTAGCCACTTGTTGACGTTGTAGGTCAATCCGCCGGTGACGCCGTGATTGTTGAAGCCGCCGAACGGGCTCCCAGGATTGAAATTCATGTAGCCGTAGCCAACATTCGCTTCGTACTTCGGCACCACCCGGCCTGGCGCATCCGAGTCGTGGCCGCCCTTCTTTTTGTCTGACTGCGGTCCGGGAAAAGGAGTCGCCCGGGGTACAGCGGGAACCACGAACAGTCCGCGCGTTGCTGGCGCCACACTTGACGGCGATGCGGCGCTTTCCGTGGTGGCCGAAGCATCCGGCTTCGCGGCGCTATCGTCCTTTTGTTGCGGCAAACCCGGCAGCGCCGCGAGCGCCATCACAGCTGTTGCTGCAAACAGCTTACGCATAGCCATCCTCCCCCAAACTTGTCATGCAAACGCCATCTCGCGTCCGCCCCTTGCGGTAAGCAGGCGCCGAAGTTGCGCCGCAGCCTGTTCTGGCTTTTCCTGGAGCGAAGCCGAGGCTTCCGCCGTCCGCCGTACCTGATTTTCAGCGGTAGTTTTGGGGAAAAGTCGAAACGCGGTGCACTTAGCCTAAGCCAACCCACTGAAGTTAGGCAAGCGGTTCCTCGGTTGCAGCCCGGAATGGTCGAAGTGACGGTGCGGCCGCCGTCGCCCGACCAACGACCGAAATATTGGTAGACTTCTTTTCGATGAGTGCTTTCACGACGATTGATCTCGATTGGACCGGCCGTCCCAAGTCGGTAGCTGCCCTGCTAGTCGAATCCGCCGGCGCCGCTGCAATCATTGACCCTGGCCCGCAATCCACCGTCGAGACGCTCCGCGCGCTCCTCCGCCGGCGCGGCCATGAGTTCCGCACACTCGAGACGGTCCTACTCACCCACATTCACCTGGATCATGCGGGTGCGACGGGTACTCTGGTTTGCGAAAATCCGGACCTGAAAGTCTACGTCCACTCCATCGGCGCACCACACATGGCCGATCCTTCCCGCTTGCTGGCCAGCGCCGGCCGGCTCTATGGCAGCGAACTGACAACTTTGTACGGCGAATTTCTTCCCGTACCCGAAAAGAATCTGCGGCCACTGGATGGCGGCGAAGAACTCCGGGTCGGAGATGCCAGTTTGCAGGTTCACTACACACCCGGCCATGCGTCGCATCATGTTTCGTACTGGGATTCCTCCTCGCGCATCGCATTCGTTGGCGACACCGCGGGAATCCGGGTGCAAGGAGACGGATTCCTGATTCCCGCAACTCCCCCGCCGGACATCGACGTCGAGTTGTGGAACGTTTCGCTCGACAGGATCGCTTCCTGGAACCCCGACCGGCTGTTCCTCACTCATTTCGGCTTCATCGAAAATGCGGCGGAGCATATTCAGCGCTACAAGGAGTGCCTGCGCGATTGGGTCAGACTGACGGAGCGATTGCAGGAAAGTGGGATGGAAACCCGAGACGCTGAAAAACAGTTCGTGGATTCCATTGCTGCGGAGATCCGCCGCGAACTGCCGCCAGCTGCGGCAGACCATTGCATCTTCAATGCCGGATTGCGGCTCTCCTGGCTGGGACTACAGCGTTACGTTCGCAAGAAGAGCGCCGCTGCAAAACCGGCCGATACGGCCTGACACCCTTCAAGCCGACCGCGGTTCTGCCGGGTTCGAAGGCCTGCTTAAGACGTGGATTCCGGCGAAGTCGATTCGGCGGGTTCTGCTCCAACGGTGACCGGCGCGGCGGCGGCTTCGGCTCGTGCTGACAAGCCATCCACCAACAGGTCCACCAGTTTGCGGGCACCGCTGCCATCCGGATCGCGGTCCGGATTGTATTGCGCCACATCCAAACCCAGCAACGTTTTTTGGCTCAAGATTTCCCGCAACGATTGGCGAACTTCTTCAAAACTCAGTCCACCGCTGCCCGGCACGTTGACGGGCGCAAATTCTTCCTGGGCGATGACGTCCGTGTCGAGGTGCAGCACAAATTCGCGGGACTCGGCATGCAAATGTGTCAAGGCCGCGCGGGCGCTCGCCGCCGCACCTTTGGTCTGAATATCCGCCGCGAGAACGTGGCGCATCGGCGACTTGGAAAGCGCTTCTTGCTCCGGCGGATCGATGCGTTCGAGCCCAAACAGCAGCACATCCGGCTCGCGCACTAGCGGAGGCTCGCCCCAAAAGCGCACCAGCTCCGGCGCGCCGCGCCCTACAATGTGCGCGACCACCATGCCGTCAATGCGGCCGGAAGGGGTTGACGCGGGCGTGTTCAGATCAGCATCGCGGTCGACCCACAGCAGATTGATGTGCTTGTAGTAGCGCCGCGCCCCCGCCAGCAGGCCGATCACTTGCGCACAATCACCGCCCAAAACCAGAAGCAGCGCGCCGCTCTTAATCGCGACTTCCGCGTGGGTCTTGAGATCGTTCAGGCCGGCCACAATCGCCGGCAGGTTGCGGGCGCGGCGATGTTCCTCATCGTCCGCAAACAACCGCGATGGGCAGTCGCCCATGTCAGTGACTTCAAAGCCGGCGTTCGTAAGTTTTTCCACCAAGCCAGCCGCCCGCAGCGCCGCAGGAGCCTTTTCCGTTCCCGGCAGGAACGCGGCTGCGCTCGAACCCGCGCCAATCAAGGCAATCTTCTTCGGCTGACGGACAATTTTGACCGCCAAGGTAGTCTCCTGAAGTTTCTGAAACTTCCGGCCGCGGGCCTGCTCCGCTGGCCGCCCCTGCCACCCGCCAAAACAATTGCCACTTCTGCTTGAAACTCTCTTAGCGCCGAGGTGCCGGCGCGATCGTCGCCAGCTCCGGCGGCAAGGTGAACCGCACATCTTCCCGAATCAAGTCCAGATCGCGCTGGTCGGTGTAGCCGTGATCCGCCAGCCGCTGGCTCACCTGCTCGACCAAGACCTCGGGCGCGGAAGCTCCAGCCGTCAATCCAACGCTGCGCACACCCTCCAGCCAGGCGGGATTGATATCCGAGGCCGAATCAATCAGCTCTGCCTTCACGCCGCGCCGCTCGGCCACTTCCACCAATCGGTTGGAATTTGAGCTGTTCTGGGAGCCAACCACAAGGATCAGGTCCACGTCTTGAGCCACCTGCTCAACCGCTTCCTGGCGGTTCTGCGTGGCGTAGCAAATGTCGTCGCTCTTCGGTCCAACAATTTTGGGGAACCGCTGGCGCAGCCGCGCCACAATCTCCTGCGTGTCGTACAAGCTCAACGTGGTCTGGGTCAAAAACGCCAGCTTTTCCGGATTGTTGACTTCCAGTTTGTCCACTGCGGCGACCGAGTCCACCACAATCGTACGGTCGGGGGCTTCGCCCGAGGTGCCCACGATCTCCTGATGATCCTTGTGGCCAATCAGAATGATCGTGCGGTCCTCCCGTGCGAACTTCAGTGCCTCGAGGTGCACCTTGGTCACCAGAGGGCAGGTAGCATCGATCACCTTCAGAGAACGCGACTTGGCTTCTTCCCGGACGGTCGGGGGCACACCATGTGCGCTAAAGACCAGCACCGCGCCGTGTGGCACCTCGTCAATGGATTCGACAAAAATCGCGCCGCGCCGCCGCAGCTGTTCGACCACATACGTGTTGTGCACGATTTCGTGATGCACGAACACCGGCGCTCCGTAAGCTTCCAGCGCCAACTCCACGATGTCTACCGCGCGGACCACACCCGCGCAAAAGCCTCTTGGCCGTACTCTCAGTAGTACCTTACCCTTTGCTTCCGTTGCCATCGGACTCCCGTCTTGCTGTTTCGTGCTGGTCTAGAGTGTACCTAAGATGCTGATTTGCAAGACTCTATCATACCCCAGCCAGTGGGTTGGCTGCATCAGTTTCCGCTGGCTCGTGCTACAAATTCGTCCTTAGCGCCAGGAACTATTTCCTTAAGTCGGGGTTTTAGAGCTCTTGGAGTATTGTGTATGCCAACGCTCAGCTTTTTTTACCCCCC
>CAZQOB010000064.1:0-32287 GCA_964594885.1 uncultured Acidobacteriaceae bacterium | reverse complement strand
GGGGGGCGCGAGGTTGACTCGCGTCCCTACCGCGACTGTGGGAGGGGTGAGCAGGCGACTGCTCCCCCTATCCCGATTTCAGGCCTTTTTGTTTGTGTGCTTGTGTGCGGGGCGTAAGCGTCCAATGCGGGACGTAGTGACGGTGGGTAGTGGTTTATGCTGCGGGGCCACGTTCCACAAGAAAACTATAGTGCGGATTGTTGGATGGGTTCGTCGTGGAACGAGACGGTGATCCCGCGTTCAGAGTTGAGTTGCGTTGTGCGCGTCAAATCAACATCGTTCAAAGCGCAGGATTCATGCGAGCCGCTGGGGAGAATGTAGTCGAGGCGGTCACCGTCTAGCCAATATTCGGACACGGCCCAGATGGTTTCGTTGCGCAGCGCGATCAGGGTCAGCGATGCGGACCCATCTCTTGGATTGTGGGACGAAATTGCAGTTGACGCTGGCAGAGCGACCTGCAGTTGCGACGCCGGGGGCGGCTCTGGTTGCGTTTGCAAGATTTCGCCCAGTCTGGGGTGGAATTCTGGCTCAACCGAAGCCCTGAAGCGCGCGTTGCTAGTGGCCGGCGGCACCGATGTTGTTTGTTCCAACATTCTGGGAGGCCGATCAACCGAAGCCCTATCCATCAAAGGTTGCGAGTTTTCCGGAGCGGGGTAGTGTTGATACGTCGCAGGGCGCTCGTGAATCTGCGCCTGAGGCGGCCGCCAATCCCGGAAATTCCAGTCGCGGGAACTATACCAAGCGCCGGTGCGTGGAACCGTGACATCCTCCATCAGGCGCAACGTGAGCGTTTCTTCTCCCTTGAGCGTTGGACGGGGCCCGCGCGCTGGCAGCATCAAAACTTTCCACGGCCACAGGGGAGGAAACATCCACTCGATGGCGTCGCGCTTGGCGTGGCCCTTGCCTTTGATGTCGCCTTCCTTGTCAACGTGATAGCCGCGAGCGGCGATCACTTTGCTGTCGACGTTGATGTCGGCATTTGGTGTGCCGATGCGATCAAAGACGATTTTCAAATAGCCTTTGCCCACGAAGTGTCCGGGCTCTTTGTCCGCTTCCAGGTGGCCAGACATGTAAGCGCCGCGCGGGAAAACATTTCGTCCGAATTCCGACAGGGAACCCAAATGGCACAAAACCGGATCACCCACTTGGGCCGTTGCGGATGAAAGATTCGGTTCGTTCATGGTGCAGCGAAGCAGCGTGCCGGCCGGCACGATCGCATCCTGCGCGCGAGCGTATGCTGAAATCGCGAGAGACAACAGGGGTACTGCAAGGACACACACAGACCGCCGCATAACTTTCCTCCTTAGCACGGCAGGACAACCGGCAGCAGGGCTGGTAAGAGTGAGAGGAGAGGCGAGCGCCGTCCAGCCGCAATCCGATGCTAGCGGAAGTTACGCCGCTGCGGTGACGAGCGCAAGTGAAAAATCGCAACCAGCAAGGACGTTCTGCGGTAGCCTACAACCCAGCCGACAAGTGTTTGTGGGAAAGGCCTTCGTATGCGGAAGGACAAAATCGATTTTGATACGGTGCGAAAGATCGGGCTTGGGTTACCCGGTGTGGCGGAGAGCACAGCGTATGGCGCACCGGCGCTGAAACTAAAAGGGAACCTGCTCACCTGCATGGCCTCACATCGCTCTGCGGAACCGGGAACCTTGGTGGTTTGCGTGAGCCTGCAAGACCGCGCCGCACTAATCGCGGAGGCGCCCGATATTTATTACGTCAAGGAACACTACCTCAACTACGAGTCCGTCCTCGTTCGGCTATCGCGTATCAGCCCCGACGCGCTGCGCGATCTGCTCGGCATGGCGTACAATTTTGTCAAGCGCAAAGGTGCAAGGCGATCGGGATCGCAAGAAAAGTAAGTCCGCCATTGAAGTTGTGAGCGGCCTTACTTATTTTCCGCTTTGAGCAGTTCGCAGTTGGCGACGCAGCGGGCTGCCCACATTTCTATTTCGGCTTTCTTTTTCGGGATCTTGGCCGAATCTTCCGGCACAACAATGAGCGATTGCGGGCCGTCGTTTAAGTCGAACTTACATTCGAACTGCAGCGACTGAACCCCGCGTTGCTGGCAGGAATTTTTCTCGAGCGCGGGTTCGAGCATTTCCGGCTTGCCGTGGAGCTGGTTGGCGACGTTGGATGGCAGCATGGCTACCAGCATGGGAACGGGCGACTTGATCTTGATGCTGATCTGTTCGGCGTCGTGATCGGGCTCAAACCCGCCATAGATTTTCAGGAAGGAAGAAAGCTCGTATTTTTCTTTGACTTGGCTTACCCACTGGATTTCCGGCTGAACGCAGTTTTGGGCGCAGTCCCAGCGGTAATACTGGATGTGGACATCGTTGGGCGAGAGGAAGTGGCGAGGAGCCGCGCCGGCCTGGCCGGTAAGTACTGCGAGTCCGGCGCCAATGGCCCGTTCGGTTTTGTCGTTGGGGTCGAGGACGGCACCAAGCCTGGCAATGAGCGTTGGATCGGGGCCGGGGCGGTCGTCTTGAATGATCAAAGTCATGGGCTCCACGGGAAGCTCGCACACGAGAGTGATTTCAGTGATGTGCTCGTGCACGCAAACTTGCTGCAACTGGCCAACTGGCTGGGAATGCTGCAAGACGGCGTTCCACTCACCGGCAGGAGCCATGAAAACGGTGACCGGCTTTTGGGCCTTGATGTCCACATGATTGTTCTGGCCCGGTGAATCGGGGTGATAGGTCCGTCCGGTATGGAAGTTCGCGGGATCGAGGCGGACGGACTCGTCGTTCGCGGGAAGCCAGTTGAAAACGCGCTGCTGCTCGGCCTTTGCGGGCGGGGAAGAAACAAGCGCCAATGCGAAAACAGAGATGATCTGGAGTCTAGAGTATTTCATAGTGATTTTATTTTCGGCTGAGCGAGGAAGGCAAACAACGAATGCGGCGGACAGTGCCGCCTTCGAGTACCTGTCCAAAAGGGCAGCAGTTTGCTCGGGTGACGACGAAGATAATGGAACGACAGCAAGACTGAACCACAGCACCTTGACCCGACGAGCTTTCCCGCGATAGCCTCTCGCCTAATCTTTCGTCCATTCCCAAATCGCGAGGTGTCCCATGCTTTCTCTCACTGCCTTGTGGTTGCCGATTCTGTTGGCTGCGGTGTTTGTTTTCATCGCCAGTTCGATCATTCACATGGTTCTGCCCTATCACCGGAGCAACTACAAGAAGCTTCCGGATGAGGACAAGGTTCGCGCGACGCTGCGTGCGCTGAACCTTTCGCCCGGGCTCTATCACACGCCGTTTTGCACGCACAAAGAGATGAACACACCGGAAGCGAAGGCGAAGTTTGTGGAAGGGCCCGTGGCGCTGATCACCGTGTTTCCAAATGGACCGGTGAACATGGGCAAATTTCTCGGACAGTGGTTCGCCTACTGCGTGGTGGTCAGTTTTTTCGCGGCATATCTGGCAGCGCATACCGTGACTCCCGGGGCGCCTTATCGGCACGTTTTCCGCGTCGTCGGCACGGCGGCATTCATGGCCTATGGCGTGGGCACACTCGCCACGGGAATTTGGAAAGGGCAGCCGTGGAGCGTGGTGGCGAAGGAAGTATTCGACGGGCTTATTTACGGCTTGCTGACCGCGGGGACCTTCGGCTGGCTGTGGCCGCACTGACATTCGCGACTTAGCTTCGAGGTTTCGCACCGCGATGAAAAACCTCAACAGGTGGTTGGTAGTCGTGTCTCTCCTGACGTGTCGAGGGGTGACCGCAGCCGCGCAAAATCCAGCGGCGGATGAGCTGGACGGGATGGGGCTGGCGAGGCTGAAGAATTACACGAGCCATCGAGTGTCCAGCCAGCGTGCGTACATCGCGAGCAATGACGACAGCAAAAGGATTTTACCGGGCGAAACTCTGGTGATGGCGGATCTCTCCGGCGCTGGAATGATCACGCACATCTGGCTGACGGTTGCGAACAATGAGTTCGGCTGGCCGCGGCTGTTGCGCTTGCGTGTCTATTACGACGGACACAAAACGCCCAGCGTGGATTCACCGCTGGGTGATTTTTTCGGTGTGGCGCACGGTTCGGAACGGGACCTCAATTCCATCATGATCCACGACAGCTCGCTCGGCCGCGCGCGCAACAGCTACTGGCCGATGCCCTTCCGCAAATCGTGCCGCATCACGGTGACCAACGAAGGCCATCGCATCGTGCCCATGTTTTACTACCACGTGGACTACCGAAAGTATGCTGCGTTGCCGCAGGACATTGGCTATTTCCACGCCTATTACCGGCAGGAGCGGCCGGCGCGCGCGGGACACAACTACGAATTTCTGAATATCAAGGGCACTGGGCACTACGTTGGCACGGTGATGGGTGTGGTCGAGACGCAACTTTCCTGGTTCGGCGAGGGCGACGATCTTTTCTACATTGACGGCGCGAAGCAGCCGCAAATCTACGGCACCGGCTCGGAAGATTATTTTGGCGATGCCTGGGGCTTGCGCGACTCCGATGGCCCGTGGACCGGCACGCCGATGGCGGAAGGCGAGCGTCTCGGCTCGCGCTTGAGTGCCTACCGTTGGCATATTCCTGATCCGATTGCGTTCAAGACTTCGCTGTGGGCGGGAATCGAACACGCAGGCTGGACGGCGAACGAAGATGGTTCGGTGCGCTCGGCGTTCGAAGAGCGGCCGGATTATTTTTCAAGCGTGGCGTTTTGGTATCAGCGCGGAGTGCAGGAAGGCTTGCCGGAGCTTCCTTACGGGGCGGCACGACTTCCGTTTGGAAATTCGACACAGATCGCGGTCGAGGACTCGCTCTCCGACGTGACGACGGACAACGGGAAAGCGTCCGTCGAGCGCGAAGTGGATTGGGCGAAGGATCTGCTTTTCCTGGAAGCGCAAGGCGCCGGAAGCAAGATCAATATTCCGGTGGACATCGCCGAGACCGGAAAATACGAGCTGATTGCGATGCTTGCGATGGCGCCCGACTACGGCGACTATCTCGCGCTGCTCGATGGCCAGCCGACCAACCTAGACACCCGGCAAGCGGCGACGTCAGAAATTCCGTTTCCCGGGCCGGAGATTTTTCACAACTACCTGCCCGAAGTCTACGTGGCCAAAGACCAGGCGCTCGGAATGTTTCAGCTCGCCAAGGGCCGCCACATCCTTACGTTCGTCTGTACGGGAAAAGACCAACGCTCTGCCGGCTATAACATTGGAATTCAGGAGCTGGTGCTGGAGCGCGTTCCGCAGGAGCGAGAACCAGTTGTCGAAGCGCCTGAGCGTCCGACAGCGATCGCATCAAACACTCCCATCTATCGAGGACAACCGCTCGGGTATTACACGTCGCGATTGAAATCGGCTGCCGGGAAAGAAAGTGCGGAACTCCTTCGCGCGATTGGAAGTTTTGAGGCGGACGCCGCTCCGGCAACGGACACGCTAATCGCGATGTTGTCTAACCAGGATCCGGAGGTACGCGGCGCGGCGGCGAACGCTCTCGCGCAGATCGCGCCGGGTGCCTCCAAGTCGGCACAACAGTTGCGGAAACTTCTTGCGGACTCCAACCCGCGGGTGCGCTGCCAGGCGGCACTGGCGCTGAAATCGTTCGGCGAGAAATCGGCCGCTGCGGTTCCCGAGTTGACCCAAGCACTGAGCGATCCCATTCCCTACGTCCGCGCCGGAGCTGCGGATGCGCTCGGCGCGATCGGGCCAAAGAGCAAGGCGGCTGTTGCGGCGCTGATCGCAAGGCTCAAGAGCGATCCCGGACCGAACTACGTTTTTGACAGCGTGATTTACGCGCTCGGAAATATCGGGACTGAGGCAAAGGATGCGTTACCGGTGCTGGAAGAGATCGCTCACAGGCCGCGGCTCACCTATCCTGCCCATGAAGCCATTCTTCAAATCGAGGGTAGGCCGGTTCCCAAGTATCACTAGATAAGTCATGTTTTATCAGTGGGTTGGCGCATTCCGAAAACACAAAATGAGTTGACTTCCGGGATGCGAAGTGGGATAGTCCCGCAATCCCCCAGAAAGAGGAAAGCCCAGCTATGAAATCCCTGTTATCAACTGGCGTTGCCGGAATGCTGTTGCTGTGCCCGTCTCTGCTTTGCGCCCAGACGACTGCAAAGGCGACAGTCTCAGCCAAAGTGGAAAAAGCCGGCGACAAAACCCCGCCTAAAGCAACGACTGAGAAAGCGTCTCCCGAGCCGATTGCGACCGTGGACGGTCAGGCGATTACTGAAGAGGAATTGATGACCGCAGCACAAGGACAGCTGCGGTCGCTGCGCGATCAAGAGTATCAGATTAAGAGACAAGCCTTGGACAATCTGATCAGCCAAAAGATTTTGGAAGCAGAAGCTAAGAAAAAAGGTGTTACGACCGATAAGCTTCTCGAACAGGAAGTGGATGCGAAGGTCCCGGAAGCGACAGACGCCGAATTGAGGGCTGTTTATGCCGTCCAGAGAGATAAGTTTGGAAAGCCTTTTGAGGAATCGAAAATCCAGTTGCAATCCACGTTGAAGAACGCGCGAATTCAGCAAGCCCGCCAGGAATACACCACGCACTTGCGCGAACAGGCTAAGGTGGCCGTGCTGCTAAGTCCGCCGCGAGTACAAGTGGCCGCCGATCCGGCGCGCCTGCGGGGAAACCCCAACGCGAGGGTAATGATCGTGGAGTTTTCCGACTTCCAGTGCCCGTACTGCCGCCAGGCGGAAGCCACGGTAAAAAACGTCCTTGCGAAGCATGAAGGCGTGGTGGCGCTGTCCTACCGCGATCTGCCTTTAACGAGCCTGCACCCGATGGCGATGGGCGCGGCTGAGGCTGGCCGTTGTGCCGGTGAGCAGGGTAAGTTCTGGGAATTGCATGACGCCATGTTTGCTGATCAGGCGGGTCTCGATCACAACGGCTTAGTGGCAAAGGCTACGAAGCTGGGTCTGGATCAAAAGCAGTTTGAAGCATGCCTAACAGGCGAAAAGTATAAAACTCAGATTCAGCAGGACAGCCAGGAGGCGAACCGCTTTGGAATCAATGGCACACCGGCCTTTTTCATTAATGGGGTATTTCTGAACGGGGCCCAGCCGGAAGCGGTCTTTGAGAAAGCCATCAAAGACGAGCTTGAAACCGTCGCCGATCATCACAGCTCGTCGGGTTCGCCAAAGAGTTGAGACTGCAACCCTCTTCTAGGCAACTGATCCACCATCGCTTACGCCGGCTCGCTCGGCTTGGCCAAAAGTGAACTAGTACAGGCGAATGGCGTCAGGCCCGACGATTGGATAACCCTCATATCATCAATCACTTAGCCGTTTGGTGGGTGCTGTAAGCAATAGTCCCCTGTCCTAAATCTGGACGGAAGTACAGTAGCGGTACCAGTACGCAACCCCTTACGCTGGCGACAGCCTGAGGGGGCGTACATGAAAGATGGTGTAACCGGGGCCCAAGGCGCTAAGGAATTCTTCTTACCTCTCCGAATTCTGACCGCCATTATTGTTCTCAACTTAACTTTAAGTGTAGTTCACGCACAGGGTAATTCGCCTGCCGTATCCGGCAACGCATCGAATGGCCAGCATCTCGGACTCAATCAACAGGTCCAACTGGAAGGCGAGCTGGAAATCATCCATCAGGATTTTCGAGATGGCCGGAGCCGCAACTTATATTCGCTGAAAACCTCCGACGGCTCTCGAGTTCCGCTGCAATTCACAAAGGAGCCGCCGACGCACCTTCTGACGGGAGACCACGTCGTCGTCAGTGGCCAGCGATCGGGCGGGAGCCTGGTGCTCTATTCGGGTAGCACAAGCATCGGCAAAACCAAGACTCCGCCGCCTGGCCCGACGCCAACTCCAACATCGATTCCCGTCCCGAACACGTTCGGTGCGCAATCAACATTGGTTATGCTCGTTAATTTTCAGGATGGTGCAACCCAGCCGTATACGACCGGCGATGCCTTTAATGCATTCTTCGGTTCGGCCAACAATTTCGTCATGGAAAATTCCTACGGCCAGACCTCGATCACGGGAGATGTGGTCGGCTGGTATACGATCCCGGATAGCATCACCGCCTGCAACATAAGCCAAATTGCTGCAGACGCGCAAAGCGCGGCAACGGCCGCCGGCGTCAATTTATCGAATTACACTCGCTATGTTTACGCCTTCCCATACAGCACGGCCTGCGGGTGGGCTGGTTCTTCGAACGTGGGCGGCAATCCGTCACAGAGCTGGATCAACGACAACAGCCTGGATATCCACATCATTGACCACGAGTTGGGCCATGCCTTCGGCCTTTGGCATTCCCATTCGCTTGATTGCGGCACGAGCGCCACGATTTGCTCGAGCGGTACGGTCGCCGAGTACGGCGACCGGCTGGACACGATGGGCACCCCGCAGACCGCATCCCCGCACTACAACGCGTATCAAAAAGAACGCCTGGGCTGGTTGAACTATGGCGCATCGCCATCGATTCAGACCGTAACCGGTAGTGGCACTTATACGATCAATCCGTACGAACTGGGCGGCGCAGGACCCAATGCGCTCAAGATTCTGAAGTCCACCGATGCCACAACGGGCGCGAAAACTTGGTATTACCTCGAAGCCCGTCAGCCGAGTGGTTTCGACGCATTTCTGGCGGACCCGACCTATTACACGCAAAACGAAACCATAGGCGTGCTGTTTCATATCGGAACCGACGGCAACGGAAACACAGGCCAGCTGCTCGACATGACGCCAGCGACCCCTACCTCTACGGGTTGGTTCGATGCGTCGCTCGGGGTGGGTCAGAGCTTTCAGGACTCCACGGCCGGCGTGAATTTCACTACGACAGCGGTGAACAGCGCGGGCGCGACGGTACAAGTCACGGTAAATGGATCGAGCGGATCATCCTGCACAACTGCGAATCCTAGCGTCAGTTTTTCGCCGGCTCAGGGCCAGCCGGTGACGTCGGGAACCGCCGTGAGTTTCACGGCTACAGTGACTGATAACGATAACTCTTCCTGTGCAGCTTCAACTTTTGCCTTGGCCGCCGCGTTACCATCAGGCTGGAACGGAGTCTGGAATGCCACAGCGCTTTCTCTATCGCCCGGCAAGAGCGGTTCGGCGATCCTGACCGTTACGTCGCCCGCAGGAACGGCCGATGGTTCGTACAGCCTGAGTGCGAGCGCAACAAACTCCGGGGCCAGTTCCTACACTGGTTCGGCAACAGCGACGTATGTGATCTCCAGCGTGCCACTGAGCATCTCCTTGGCCACCAATCAGTCGAGCTACCTGCCAGGTCAAACGGTTGCAATCAGCGTGAGTATGCTCTATGGCACCGTCCCCGACGCGGGTGCGAGCGTGACGGTGAATGTTGTCAGCCCAAGTGGCAGGGCAACTACCCTAAACGGTACGACCGGCAGCAACGGCGTTGCCTCGCTCAACTATAAATTGGCAAATCGCGCGTCGGCCGGAACCTATCAGGTACAATTCGGCTCCGCTGCGAAGACGCCGAGTTCCCCAACGAACGCAAGCTCTGCGGCAGTCGCCAGCACCAGCTTTACCGTGCAATGATCATCTGACTAACCCCTTTCTGCAAGAGACTGCTCGAAAGGCCCTTTACACAAAAAAGAGGCTGGCCAACTTCGGCCAGCCTCCTTGGTCCAGCGAATTGTTCAGACCGGAGTCGCCCGCTCGGCAGGCGACTCCGCAGCCCCTTAGATTAGTGAGACGTCGCGGGTGGGAAGCACTGATCCACCGTCAATGTTCCTGGCGTCAGGCTAACGGTTGTATTTTCGTCGTCTGTCAGCGTCGCGCCCACGATGTTGGTGTGCTCGATGCCCGTGCAGGTTACGTTGCAGTCGGCGTTCGTCGTGCAAGAACCGACCTTGCCGGCAGTGCACGTGGAAGTTGCAACATTGCAGGTTCCAGGCGTTGCGACGATCGTCGTTAGTGCGCCGCAGAACTGCGCGTCGAACTGACAAGTATAGTCGCCGCCGTTCACTGCGAGGGTCTTGGGCAGCGCACCCGCTCCGCCCGACCCGTTGAGCGAGCCTTCACCGCTCGCTACGCCGCAGGTCGTTCCGAGAACAAGTGTGTTTGTACCATCGCACCCATTCGCCGGGTTATTGGAGCACTTGGTGATGTTCCCGAATGAAGTATCGTTCAGCGCTGACAGGGTCAAGGTCTCATCCGTCCCATTCGCGCTGGTGTTTTTCACGTCCACGCCATACCGTACGGTCACGCAGCCATTTGTGGTGTTCACCAGGCTCTTGACTATCGTTCCCGTGGTTAACGCTTCGTGAGAATTAACCGTGACGGAGTTGGATGAGGTTGGACCGAAGGTGCCGGCCGAAGCCCCGTGTCCGCTCACATTTACGGTGTCAACTACGGTCAGGTTCTCAGCTTGGGTCACTACGAAGGTGCACGTCTTGGTTTGTGTCGCTGGAATATCCAGAGCCGCGCAACTCGTGCTGTTGATTGTGCCAACCGTGCCGGCTGTGCAAGCCGGCGTGAAACCGCTGGCCGTGAAGATGTTGCCGTACCGGTTGTCGCAGATCTGGTCAACGATGACGTCTCCGAAGTTGGACTGGTTGGTGATAGACACGGTGTAGGTCACATCGCCACCCTCGGGCTGCAAGTCGCAGGTGGTGTTGGTGTTTCCAGTTGTGGCTGCAGTGGTGCAGGCCTTGGTCACCGCAATCTGAGGCGACTGAACCGTGATGCCCAGCGGAATTGTTGCGCAGTTGCACTTCGATGGAGAACCCGGTATAGCCTCGGGCTTGCTGCTGGCGTCGAAAGGATACAGATAGGCCGGCGCCGCGGCGCTGCACGTAATCGTCTTCCCAGGAATCTGCCAGCTGGTGCAATTTGGCAGTTGAACCTGGTTTGTTCCCGCTGGCGCGCTGCAGGTGAAGTCGTCGATTTCGACGGTCACAACCTCAGTGGCCGGGAACGTTTGTGTGGCCCCAGCGCTGCCGCACGCCACGACATGATTGGTTGCATCCAAGCACACGGTCGGATCCTGCGAGGTAGTGTCACCGCAGTTATCCGAAGCGGAGCCGTCGAGCTCATTGTAACTGGTCGAACCGCATGTAACGGTGGAATTGATTACACCGACGGCATTGGTACATTTATGTGTAGGAGGAATGATGTTGTCCGAACACGACCCTGTTAATGCTGTGGGTTGGGTGTTGATGTCGCCCGTTGAAAAGTAAAGCCCGACGTTGGAGCGCGATGATGTCGAACTCGTGGTTACCAGGAAATCCGCAATAAAGTTGAACTTTGATCCGTTGATGCACGACGTTAAGGCATTTCCGCTGAGGTCTCTGACGTTGATCGCCTTGGCGACTCTGACGTCATTGGCCGTGCAGTTCAATTTTTGTGAATTTACCTTGTTATATTCGTCCTGCAAGCAGGTTTGCGCGGATGAGGTCGCTGGCAGTAGGGCCGCCGTCAGCAGCACGACCAGAACGAGCCACCTCGGCGTGATACATCGAGAGAAATTACTAAACGTAGTTCGCATGTTAAATCTTTCTCCTTGATTGGGGTAAAGCTGCTTTTGAGAACGGCCTGGACACACGACTGCGGTTGAAGGGAACACAGCCAAGTGGCAACACCAGGCTGCGCGATCGAGCGTAGACACCTCTAGCGCGGGCAAACGACCGGTTTGCCTGCCCGAGCTGGGGTAGTTAGGCAGACACATTTACGTTCAGTTTTGAGGACTAGCTTGGCGGCTTAGGCGGTCCCGGAGACAAGGTTACACATGAAAATCAGTGCTGGGCCCATGAGACGGGAAACACCACGCCGACAATGCTGGGTAAGAGACTGCACTTTTGTGTCCAACTAGTACCTGCGCTTAGTACTTTAGTTCCATCGAGATAGCACGTTGACTTCCGCCCCTAAACGTCGCGTGAAGGCAGTTACCGTCCCGAAGTGTGCAAAAAACTGGAGTACTGTTACCTGTAATTGCTCTAGTTTCAGTAACTTGGCGAGGGCCCCAGGAAAGTTGTTGCACACTGGAATCACAAGGCCCCTCGTCCGCTGCAGCCCGTTGAAAATCTGCAACATTTTTCCATTTTTCTTACCGGTACCATTGACCTAGGCAACCTCACAGGATTATTTTGGATCTTGCCCCTAAGCCCCCGGTCGAAATCCAACCGCAGAGGTTCGCCGTGGCACTCATCACGACAAAACAGCCAAAAGAGACTCTTGAAGATCGTTGGGCGCGCTTGCGCTCGCACAAGCGGATTATTTCCCGCGTGAGATTCCAGGTCGAATGGGAAGAAGATACGCACAAGCAGCGCGCGAATGCCGTGACGGTGGACGTAAGCCATTCAGGGTGCATGGCCATTGTTGGCGCGCCGTTACCGCTGCACAAGCAGGTGCAGCTGATCCATCCGCAAACCGGCCGCAAAGCTGAAGCGCTGGTCGTATGGCGCGATCACGAAGCCTGGGACACAGGCTTCGAGCTTTCCAAGCCCGACGCGTCGTTCTGGGGTGTCAAGTTCTAGTTTCGGTTTGTAGCCCCCTTCTTGTTTCCGTGTGCTCTTCTAATCTGCGGTGTTCGTGTGTCCCGCAATGCTCCGCAAGAGTTTGAGATGCCCGCGCTGAATCTCTGCCTCTGATACCAGGCTAGGGTTTGCACTTTGGTTGGGCTACAATCGGCCATCCATGGCGCTGTCTCCATCCACAAAACTTGGTCCTTACGAAATAGTGGCTCAGCTTGGTTTGGGTGGCATGGGCGAAGTGTACCGCGCGCGAGACTCGCGGCTGGCCCGCGATGTCGCCATTAAGATTCTGCCGAAGGAAATGAGCGCGGATCTCGCCCGCAAGCAGCGCTTTGAACGCGAAGCCAAAGCCATTTCCGGACTGAATCACCCCAACATTTGTGTGCTGTACGACGTTGGCTGCCAGGACGGAATTGACTACCTGGTGATGGAGTGCGTTGAGGGCGAAACGCTGGCCAAGCGCATCGAGAAGGGTCCTCTGCCGCTTGAACAGCTTCTGAAATACGGCGCACAGATTGCCGATGCACTCGATAAAGCACATCGCGCGGGAATTGTTCACCGCGACTTAAAACCGTCGAACGTCATGTTGACGCCGGCCGGAGCCAAGCTTCTGGATTTCGGCCTAGCCAAATCAGCGGCACCGGCAGCATCGCTGGCAACGCTTACCGTAACCTCTCCCACAACACCGGTCACACAAGAGGGATCGATCGTCGGAACGTTTCAGTACATGTCGCCGGAGCAGGTGGAAGGCAAAGAGCTCGACGGCCGCAGTGATATTTTTTCACTCGGCGCAGTGCTGTACGAAATGTGGACCGGTCAACGCGCCTTCGCCGGCAGGAGCCATTTGAGCGTCGCTTCTTCGATTCTCGAAAAGGAACCGGCACCAATCACATCCTTGCGTCCGCTGACGCCGTCAGCTCTGGAACGAACCATCAAGAAGTGCCTGGAGAAAGCGCCGGACGACCGCTGGCAGAGCGCCAGCGATCTCGCCAGTCAGTTGAAATGGATCTCCGAGGGCGGTGTTGGGAGTGGGATGGCACCTGTTCTCGCAGCAAAGCGTCGGGTATCGCAGTGGGTCACCGCGAGCTTGGGAGTTGTGACCATTGGAGCTCTGGCGATCGCAGGCTGGGCGTTGTGGCGTTCCCGCACGTTTCCAGACAGAACCATCCTCCGGCTCACCGTCACCACGCCGCCGAATCTGCCGCTGCTCACCTTGAGTTCAGCCGTGGCGCTGGCTCCCGATGGGAGTCGATTGGCTTTGGTGGTTCTTCAAGATGGCGTCACTCACCTGGCTATGCGGGAACTCTCCTCCTTTGACCTCGAACTTCTTCCTGGAACCGAAGGCGCGGACATGCCGTTTTTTTCGCCCGATGCACAATGGCTGGGATTTTTCGCTAACGGAAAATTGAAAAAGATTCTGGCGTCAGGAGGCACAGCGATCGTCCTTGCCAATGTGCAGAACTATACTGGCGGCACCTGGCTTTCCGACGGCACCATCGTTTACACACCGGATTGGAGTGGAGGGATGTATCGCGTGCCAGCTTCGGGAGGCAAACCGGAACTGCTCACGCCTTCCGAACCGGGTCAAGAACAGGACTGGCAGTGGTTGCCGGAAGCCCTTCCTGGCGGCGACATTCTATTCACGCGCAAGACCGGAGAGGGCGTTGAAGAAGGCAGCGTTGCTGTGCTGTCCATGAAGACCCGAAAATCGATGGTCTTAATCGAGAAAGCCAGCAACGCACACTATTCGCCCAGTGGCCATTTGCTGTATACCTCACATGGCGCCATTCTGGCGGTTCCATTCGACGAAAAAAATTTGAAAGTAACTGGAACTCCAATACCTGTTCTCCAGGGAGTTCATACGGTTAGCGGTGATCTTGCGCTTTTCTATGTGGCGCAAAATGGGACCTTGGCTTACGTGCCGGGCGGAGCCGCAGGCAACCACAATGTGCTCATCACCGTGGACCGAAACGGAAAGCAAGCCGCTCTCCCCGCTCCGCCGCAGGCGTACGAGGACTTGACGCTGTCGCCGGACGGCAAACAGCTGGCGATGACCATCGTTGGAGAGCAACAGTGGAGCGTCTGGATCTACGACTTGCAGCAGAAGACCTTTAACCGCCTGACCTTTGAAGGAGACAATCGCGATCCGCTTTGGAGCGCCGACGGTAAGCGTGTCATTTACTCTTCCTCTCGTAATGGGCGCAAGGCTCTGTTCTGGAAGCCGGTGACGGGACCCGGAGGCGAGGAGGAATTGCTCAGGGTGACCGCCCAGCCTTTTCCGGATTCGGTTTCGAAGGACGGGCGGTATCTGGTCTATGACATCCTGGGTGTAAGAGATTCAACGAGATTCTATCTATTGCCGTTACAGGGTGAGAGAAAACCGCAACCGTTTTTTTCCGAACCTACTTTAGGAAGCACGCTTGGGGCGATCTCTCCCGACGGGAAGTGGTTTGCCTACGCTTCGGGTGAATCGGGGAGACAGGAAGTTTACGTTCGCCGGTTCGGCACAAGTGCCGGGAAATGGCAGGTTTCCACGGGGGGCGGAATCCAGCCATCGTGGTCCGCTGACGGCCACGAGCTGTTCTATCGCGATGCGGGCAAAATCATAAGCGTGTCGGTTTCCCCGGGCGACGACTTCGTCGCCAGCTCCCCGCACCCACTGTTTCAATTCCCTTGCGTCCAGGCTGGTCACGACTACGCGCCCACGCGCGACGGACAGCACTTCGTCTGCATTCAGCAGCCGCAAAGCGAATGGACGGCAACTCAAGTTAACGTGGTCCTGAATTGGGCGAATGAGCTTGCTGGAAAATAAACGTCTCCTGAGGAAAGATCAGAGAAGTCAATGAGTGAACCAGCGAAAGTGGTTTTGATTACCGGTGGAACAGATGGCTTGGGGAGAGCAGCGGCCATCTTGCTGGCCGAGCGCGGCTATCGCGTAATCGCGGCTGGCCGCTCCGCAGCGAAACGGGCCGAGTTGGACGCACTGGCCAAAACAACGAACCTGCCGCTCAGCACGATCGAACTCGATGTCTGCAACGATCGGTCGGTAAACGAAGCGATGCGCAAAACACTTGAGCAATGCGGCGCGATCGACGTGCTCATCAACAATGCAGGAGTTGGCTACATGGCTGTCGTCGAAGAACTGAAAATGGACGACTTCAAGCAGCAGTTTGAGACCAATGTGTATGGCGTGCTGCGCGTAACCCAGGCGGTCCTGCCGCACATGCGGCAGCGGCGCAGCGGCCGCATTTTGATGCTCAGCAGCGTCGCCGGCCTGGTCACGCCACCGACTTACGGCGCTTACAGCAGCAGCAAACACGCGCTGGAAGGCCTGAGCAACGCGCTGCGCCTGGAGCTCTATCCGTTTGGCATCCACGTCGTGCTGATCGAGCCGGGCTACATCGTCACCAATTTTCAGCAGACCGCGAAGGAGTTGGCCCAGCCGTATGCAGAGGCGGCGAAAGCTAGTCCGTATGCGAAGCTCTACTCCGGTGCCTGGGCCGGCGCCAGCCAGAGTAGGGGAAAATCGAAAACCACGCCGGAAGATTGCGCGCGGGTCATTTTGCGGGCGATGGAAGCGAAGAATCCGCACCCGCGTTATGGCGTCACTCCACTGGCAACTGTGGTGAAGTGGGCGAAACGTCTGACCTCGGATCGCTTTCTGGATGCCTTTCTCCGCCGAAAATACGGCGTCACAGGCGATAACGGCTGACCGCCACGGGTTTGACGCCACGGCAAGCCGCCGCTACGCTTTATTTCGCGATGAAAATTCCCAATCCCGCAACGCGCTCATGGACTCGCCGGTAGAGGCTGGATTTAAGCCGGGCGACTCTTCTGGAGCTGCGCTCGTCTCACAACTGCCCAAGGTGTGGATCGGGTACCTGCTTTGCCTGGCGACTTTCATTGACGAAGGCATGGTCTTGTCACAGCATCCGGAAATCGCCTCCGGTCAGGCGTTTATTCCGCCCCTGCATCTGTTCCTGCTCAGTTTTGTCAGCGGCGTGTATTGGCTGGTTTGCGTTCACCGCCTGCACATCGTCTTAACACTTGTGCCTGGATGGAAGCATCCCATTTCGCCAGCCCGCGCGGTGTGGTTTCATTTCATCCCGATCTACTTCATTCGTTGGCTCTACTGCTGGCCGAAAGAAGCCGCGAATTTTGTAAATTGGCGGTTGCAGCGAAGCGCCCTCGAACCGCGCAACGCCGGCATTTTTGTATTAGTGGCTTATTTCTCGCTGTTTCTTTTGGGCCCAGGCGGTCTGGCGCTTCTGTTTTTCGCACTTTCCTATGTCGTCGCATGGGTCGCCCGGGCCCTACTTACGCCCATGCCCTATCCGCCGCAGGATGGAGAGACTTTGTGAAATATCATGCGCGCAGAACATCATCGCTTCAGGCTGTCCTGGCCATGGCCTTCCTGTTGCTAACAGCAGGCCTGGCCATCGCGCCACGCGCTTCGGCGCAGTCGCCCAATGAGAATCAGCAGCTGGCGCGCGAGATCTTTCAGCAGCTGATTGAGATCAACACCACCGACTCGGTTGGCAACATCACCAGCGCTTCCGAGGCCATGGCCACGCGGTTGCGCGCGGCCGGCTTCGACGAAAAAGACATTCGTATCGCCGGCCCGCGCGACAACAAGAAGAATCTGGTCGTCCGCTACCACGGCAGCGGCAAACGCAAACCGGTGTTGTTGATTGGCCATCTGGATGTCGTCGAAGCGCGCCGCGAGGATTGGAGCAAGGATCCCTTCAAATTCATCGAAGAAGACGGATACTTCTACGGGCGCGGCACGCAGGACATGAAATTTGGCGACGCCTACCTGATCACTGCGTTCATTGGCCTGAAGAAGGAAGGCTACGTTCCCGACCGCGATCTCGTCCTGGCGCTCACCGCCGATGAGGAGGGCGGCACGGCAAACGGCGTTGATTGGCTGCTGAAGAACCATCGCGACTGGATTGACTCCGAATACTGCATCAACCTGGACGGCGGCGAATTCGAAAAAGATAAGGGCAGGTTGCTGCTGGCAGGATTGCAAGCCAGCGAAAAACTCTACGTTGACTATCAGTTCGAATCGCGCAATCCCGGGGGGCATAGCTCGCTGCCTACGCCCGACAACGCGATTTACCACTTGGCCGCAGCGCTCGCTCGCCTGCAGAGTTTTTCATTCCCGGTGAACGTCAATGAAGTCACCCGCAACTTCTTCCTGAAAACCGCCGCGCTCGAGACCGGCCAAGCCGCGCTAGACATGCGCGCGGTGACAAAGGATCCGCCGGATCCGGCCGCTGTGGCGCGCCTCTCGCAATCCCCTCACTACAACTCTTTGCTGCACACCACCTGTGTGGCCACGATGCTAGCAGGCGGCCACGCGGCGAACGCTTTGCCGCAGATGGCGCGGGCCAACGTCAACTGCCGGATTTTCCCAGGCGAGGATCCTGAGGCAATTCGCAAAGCGCTGGAAAAAGTCGCAGCCGATCCGAAAGTCAGCGTCACCATCGTCGCTCAGCACGACGAGAATGGCGCTGCGATTCCGCCGCTCAGCGTTCCTCCGTCACCGCTTCTTCCCGAGGTGCTGCAAGCCGAAGAGCGCACCGTACACGCCTTCTGGCCCGGCCTGCCTGTGGTTCCCACCATGTCCACCGGCGCCACCGACGGCCATTTTCTGCGCAGCGCCGGAATTCCCACCTACGGTATTGCTTGCATGTTTTTCGAGCTTCAGGACACACGCGCACATGGCCGCGACGAACGTGTTGCCGTGAAGGATTTCTACGACGGCGTCGCAGTGAGCTATCGCCTGATCAAGAATCTTTCATCGCCAAACTGACCGTACGGAATCGGGCGCCATGCCGCAAAAACAAAACGGCCCGAAGAGCTTGCTCTCCGGGCCGGAATTTTTTCCATACGGCTGTTTTACTGGGGTTTTGCTTGCGCGTCGGTTGGCGCAGGCACGGCTTCCGGTTGCGCGGCGCTGGCTGCCACGGGCTTCGAGGCATCCGCCCCGTACCGCATCAGGTAAGGCAGGAACGGCGTGACCTCAAACGGCATTTTCTCGCGCTCGGCGACCGTGCCGATAGGCTTGCTCTTGATCATTTCCAGCCTGTCGCTCCAGGGGTCCATTTTCACGCGACCGCCGATTGGCAGCGCCGCGATCTTCTGGGGATTCTGCTTCGGGTCCGCGGGGCCGGCGGCCGTGGCGGCCGGCTGCATGCCCGACATGTTGGGTACGCGGTTGCCCAGATGCGCGCTGATCAGGTTCGGGACCTCCTTCTGGCGGGATTGCAGCGCTTGCAGAAAGAGTCCGGCGTTGCCCAGCTGATTCTTGTAGGGCGAATTGGCCAGCAGCTGCACCGCTTTGTCGTTCGCCTGCTGCTCTTCGTCCTTAGTCCGCGCAAATCCGAAATGGCGGAACGTATCCTTGTCGTCGATCAGAAGCTGATCAAAGAACGCATACTGCGAATCGAGGCGGTGTCCGAGCACGACGTGGCTCAGTTCATGCGCGAGCATGGTCGCCAGGCTGGCTTCGTCCGGCAGAACGTCAATTAAACCGCGGCTCAGCACAATGGTGTGCCCGATGGTGTAAGACTCCAGGGTGGTAGTGGTCATCACCCGGCAGCGGACATCCGGCTCGATGTCAATGTTGTTGGTCACTTCCAGGTTGTTCACGACTGTTTCCAGAATCTTGTCCACTTCGCCCTTCGGCGCAATCAAGCCGATGCGCTGCAGCCGGTCCACCACGTTGTCTTCGGCTGAACGATCCCACTGGCGCTGCGCCTGAATCGGCGAGAGGTCGTTGGCCGTAGTGGTTTCGTCGTTGGTTTTTCCCTCGACCAGAATCTTGCTCAATTCCTGCTCCTGAGCCGAATGGCCGAGGTTGTAGCCCCACAGGCGGGTCTGGGCCTTGAACTCCAGTTTGCGGGTCAGCGCGTAGTGCAGATCCTTCTCTTCGCTGTAAACAAACGTCGGCATCCAAACGCCGGGCTGCACATTCGAGCGCCAGCTGTCAAAATGGAAGTACCAGCTGGAGTGCCCGCCGCCGCCATATCCGCCGTTGAAACGCACGACATTGAACTCCTGATCCTCCACCCAGATACGGCCCAGGAAGCGGCCCTTGCTCTTCTTGTCGATCGGCGTCACATCAAATACCAGGCAGCGTACTTCGCCCAGGAATTCGCGGCGCACGTAGTCGAATTTGTAGTGCTGGGCGTCGAATCCGTTGGTGTCAATGAAGATCATCTGCAGGAAGCCGTCCGGCAGATACTGCATGGCAAACGAGAAGAAGTTACCGATGCCCGAGAAGATCTTTTTGCCTTTGCTGTTGGTGTCGGTCAGCGAAACCAGCTGCACACCCTTGCTGAAGTCGGCCTTGCCCAGGAAATACTTGTCGCCGCCCGGCACTTCGCCCAGTTCCTTGTCTGGCTTCAGGTTCTGGATGTAGGTTTCCACCAGCGGAGAATATTCCTTCATCTTGCCGTACAGGTGGTTTTCGTTGGCCACCACCCGGCCGATGACTTCATCCATGGTGCGCGGCTGATCGGCTGCCGTCTTAGGCGCGTCATCCGCCAGGACAGCCGGAGCCAGCGCTGCTGCGCTGCCCGCGGTCAACAACAAAGCTCCCATCAAGAACTTACGCATGATGCTCTCTCCTCAGTATGCCAAACGGAATTCAATACGAACGCGAGCCGGGTAGTCCACAGGCTGGCCCTCGCGCAGAGCCGGCTTGAATTTGATCAGTTGAGCCGCCTTGGCCGCGGACTCGTCCAGTCCATGCCCGAGCCCGCTAATCACGCGGTTCACCTGCACATGGCCGTTGGTCAAGAAAACCACATCCAGCACTACGTCGCCTTCCAACTTCAGGCTACGCCCTTCCGCTGTGTATTCGGGGTGCGGTTTGTCCAAGATGGTAACGGGTGTATCCGCCGGACCCTCGTTGGTTTTTTTCTTCGGTGCTTCCGCCGCGGCAACAGTCTGATCGCCAAACCCGCCGGACGTCACGGTTCCACGCTTGCCGCCGCCGCCCGGGGGCGGAACCGCAGTTCCGTTGCCAAATCCAGTGCTGGCCACCGTTCCGCGAATGCCCTTGTCGCCGCCTGTGCCGTTGCCGTAGCCCGGCCCGCCGGGAAGCGTCGGCAATCCATTGGCATTCACAATCAAGTGCGCATTGGGGTTGCCCTTGCCCTTCAAGCCGTCCGTGGTCCCAAAACCACCAGTCTGTACCTTGTCGACCGGTGCTTTCACCGTCGCCGGCGTGGCGTTCCCGCTGCTCATCATTCCGGTCTTGACATCCTCTTTCGGGCGCTTCGGCTGATTATTCTGAACGTCAATCTTTGCTGCTGCGAAGGTGTTCTCGATTACCGGAGCCTTGGCTTCCACGTTTTCCCGTTTCGGCTGTACCACGGCCTTAGGAGTCATGAAAATGTGCGGCTGCTGTGGATTCAGCTTCGGTGGTTCCACAGGCGTCGGTTCCGGCGTCGGCGTCTTCAACTTCGGCGCCTTTGGGGGAGGAGGCGGCGGTGGAGCAAGTTCCACAGTGGTTATGGGCATGGCCACTTCAGAATTCAGAAATTTCAGAGTCGTGCTCATCTGATGTGGAAAGAGAAGCGGAGACAAGAAAATGAAGGTCGCGAACGCGATTTGCAGTACCGCGCTGACTCCGAGCCTCTTGGCCCTGGACTCGCCTTCGGGCAAGATGGCCAGGCGCGCTGGAATCTGTTTCGTACCAATATTCTTTTTCCAGGCCGGTTCTTGTCCGGAAACGGAGCGGCGATTCGGGTCCAGCCCGACTCCCAGCCTGGTTTTACTCGGTGGTTCCAAAATCATCGTGGTCATCCGCTAGCCGCCTCAGTAGTAATCTGCGTCCGAGAGAATTTCCCGCCGTAGAAACTGGGTTTTCTCCGCTGTCTCTGCAGCACATACGCTGTGTACAGTACGAGCGTACTAATGAGGCTGGAATCGTTCGAATAGGACTTTCGTACCAACGACGCGAAGTCGCTAATGCTTCCGCGAGCGCACCGTGTCATCCACCCCTTTTCAGGTTCAACCCGTCGAGGCACTGGCAGTTGCGGGCTAGGGGCGGCCAGTCCAAGGATACCGCAATCCGAGACGCTGGGAACCGGGAATTACGCAACCATTTCCAAGTCGCACCGGCGGGGCTATGCTCTAGGATGCCGGTTCGCGCCGACGCGGTGCCTGGGGATTGGCCTAGGCCCGTATCAGGTCATCTTTTTGACCGCAATTGACATCTAGACTTGTAAGTGGTGACCGTTCACACAGTTATCGAATGACCGATCGCTCGGAAACTCGGCCTCCGTATCGGGACGCTTCTCGTCCCTGGCGCCTGCCCGACGCTTGCACTTCCGAAGTTCAGCGCCTGTTCTCGGAAACTCCTGCGGAAAGCTGGCACCTTTGCTTTCCCTCCTTTTTTGCCGCCCTTAGCCAGGGCGCGATCAAGCGTTTCGGCGATAAAACTCCGTCCGTCGAGCGCATTCTGGAATACCTCGCCACGCTGCATGCGCGGGATCTTGCGATGGCTTGTGCGTGCGCCGACGGCTCGGAAAGTGCCTGGAACGACTTCTTCGCCGAATTCCGCAACTATCTTCACGTGGCTGCAGGCGCCATCCTTCGCAAGCCCCCCGAAGATCCCGCGGCCATCGAGCTTGCCGATTCGCTCTTCGCCGATCTCTATGGACTCTCCGGCGGAAAAGCTGGCGGCCGCTCGCTCTTCCGCTATTTTCATGGGCGCAGTTCACTGAAAACCTGGCTGCGCGCGGTGCTGACACAGCGCCACATCGACGCCATTCGCACTGGCAAGAAATTCGACTCCCTCGACGAAACCGAGACTGACGGCCGGCACCGTCCAGTCCGCGAATTGAGCATCGTGCAGGGGCCGACCGATCCCTACCGCGAGACTCTTCTGCAGCGCTTCCGTGAAGCTCTCTCGGGCGCCTTGACGGGCTTGGCCGAGAAAGATCGCTCCCGCTTGCAGCTCTACTACGTCCACGATCGCACGCTGGCCGAAGTTGGCCGCGAAATCGGTGAACACGAGTCCAGCGTCTCCCGCAATCTGGAACGGGTGCGTAGGGAACTGCGTGCCACCGTCGAGGGCATTCTGCGGGCCGGAAAAGCCGCGGCCAACGGCGGTCCCGCGATTGCCGGAATGGACGATGCCCAGGTCGATCAGTGTTTTCAATACGCCGCCGAGGACGCGGGAATTGACCTCGACCAGCTTTTTGCGGCGCGCAAAGCCGGCAGATCCGCTCGCCCAGACCGCGAATCCGGTGCGAGGGAGGAACTCTGATGGCACACGCGTCTTGCCGCAAGATTCATGCGCCGCGCCGTTCTAAAATGAGAGTGGCTTATGCCTGAAGACCGCGATCAGCTGTTCGAAAAAGCGCTCGCGCGCCAACTCCGCGCCGACGCTGCGGCGGACGCATACGCCTGCCTCGATTCCGAAACCCTCGCTGCCTATCACGAGCGGCTGCTCTCCGCCGAAGAAATGGCCGCCGCTAAAGACCACCTCGTCGGATGCGCGCGCTGCCAGGAGATTTTGGCTCAGCTTGAACTTACTCAGAATTTGGTCGAAGCGCACGATCAGCAAACCGCGCCGGTCATGGCCCTGCGTTCTGCGGGCGCGGCAGAAACAGAGCAAGAAGCGGCCTTATCCGCGAAGCCGCTCGCGGGCGCATCAACCAAAGTGCCGCAGCTTGCAGCGCGAAAACGCGCAACCCTGCGCTGGGTCGCTCCACTTGGGGCCATCGCAGCTTTGCTTTTGCTGTCGGTTGGCCTGCGCCAACATCGTGTGCCGGAGAAGGCAAGCAACGCGCCGGTGCAAATCGCCCTAAACAACGACGAACAATATTCAGCTCCAGCGCAGCCCGCCGTGCCGCCCAGCGAAGGACGGCAAAAGGCTTCTCCGCAGCCCTCCTCTGACGACAAACGGGCAAGGGAGCTTCCATCCAACTCGCTCAAAGACGAGCCGCAAAATCTTCCGATGGTCCAACCTCCTCCCGCGGCTCAAACTCGTACCGATTCTTTGCAATCGATGGAGGGTTCGGGCGTCGGAGCTGGCGCTGCCGCGCCGCTGGAAAAATCCAAGCAGGCAGAAAAGGGAACGCCTCCAGCAAAGCCCACGGCTGCGGACTCGGCCATCGCTGGCGGCGCCGTGGGCGGCATCGGTGGCGCTCCTGGCGGCGCGACGGCCAAAAAAGCGCCCGCGCCATCGGTCGCAATCGCGCGGAAAGAAGAGGCCAAGACACTGAATCGCGACGAAGGTGCCTTTTCCGCGGCTAAGCCGGACTCCGCTGCTAACGAAACCGGCGCACGTATTTACGACGCGCTGCCTGCGCCCCTGCCTCCAGCACCTCCGAGGCCCAGTTCGCGTGTACCCGGCCAGCTCCGCGGCAAGGTAACCGATTCCTCCGGAGCCGTGGTCCCTGGCGCGAGCATTGCTCTGAAATCGGAGAACGGAAGCACCGTGGCTCAGACTTCCACTGACCAAAGTGGAATCTATTCTTTCAACGGCGTCGCCACCGGAAGTTATGACCTGGAGCTGCAAAGCAAGGGCTTTAAAACGGACGCCATTACCGGATTGAACATTGCCGGGGGCGAAAACGTGCAAAACGCTCAACTGCAGGTCGGCGCTGTGACCGAAACGGTGGAAGTCTCGGCGAGTGCGCCTGCTGTACTCACCTCTGGTTCGCAAGCCGCTCAGGTCTCCGAGGTTGCCGAACTTTCTGTGTCCGGCAGAAACTTCCGGGCGTTGATTGCACTGCGCCCCGGCCTCGTTGCTCTGGCTTCGCCCGATCGCAAGTCCGCCTGGCAGTTTGGCGATGCCGGCCAGATTCTGTACTCAAAAGATCGCGGCCAGAACTGGACTGCGCAATCTTCCAGCGTCACGGCGAAACTGCTTGCGGGCTCCGCGCCCAGCGCGAAAGTCTGCTGGATCGCGGGCGCCGGCGGAACGCTTCTCCGCACCAAGGACAGCGGCAAGCACTGGCTCCGGGTCGTAATCCCCATCACCAGCGATCTCGGCGGCGTGCGCGCCAGCGATGGCCAACACGCCACCATATGGGACGCGGCCAACAATCTCCGCTACGAAACTTCCGACGCAGGCGCGACTTGGCAGCCGGCCTCAAATTGACGTGCAAGAATTTCCCGGGTCTTCGTTCTAACACCCGATGGCAAGATCAAACCCGCGAGCCCAAGGAGCCTGGTCATGGTGCAAACCAAATTCGGTGCCAATCGCAAATTCTTGATCTCAACCGTATCCGCAGCCATGCTGGCAGGTACCGCAGCCCTTTATGCTGCGCCCCACAAAAATCACGGAACCCCCACGCAAGATAAGGGCGCGGTTCAAGAGCCGGCCGGCGGTCCCTCCACCAGCCTCCACGACCAGACCGATCTCGCGGTAACGGTCTATAACTCCAACATCGCTCTGGTTCGCGACGTCCGCAGCCTTTCCCTTCCCTCCGGCGAATTCCGCCTCAAACTGATGGACATCGCCGCCACCGTGAATCCTGCCACGGTCCATTTCCGCTCGCTCAACGAACCCGACAAACTCGGCGTCCTGGAGCAGAACTACGAATACGACCTGCTCGAACCTGCCAAGCTGCTCCACAAATACGTTGGCAAGGAAGTGACGCTCGTGCGCTCCTACATGGACAACAACAGCACCAAGCGCGAAGAGATCAAAGCCATACTTCTCGCCGACAATAACGGTCCCGTCTGGAAAATCGGCAACGACATCGTGACCGGCGGCTACGCCGAGTCCTACCGCTTCCCCGAAGTTCCCGCGAATCTCTACGATCGTCCTACCTTGCTGATGTCTCTAGAAAACTCCGGTTCCCACAAGCAGCAGATCGAAACCTCGTATCTCGCCGGCAATCTGAACTGGAACTCCGACTACGTCCTCACCATCACCCGCGACGACAAGATCGCCGACCTCGACGGCTGGGTCACCCTCACCAACAACAGTGGTACGGCATTTCACAACGCCCGCCTGCAGCTCGTGGCCGGAGATTTAAATCGCCTTCAGCCGCCGGGCGTCGGCGGCGTTGCTCAGAACATGCCGATGGCCAAGGCCATGCGCGCTGAGCAGTTCGCCCAGGAAAACTTCAGCGAATATCACCTCTACACCCTGGGCCGCAAAACCTCGGTCGAAGACAAGGAAACCAAGCAGATCAGCCTGCTGCAGGGCAGCGGCGTTCCTGTCGAAAAACATTTCGTCGTCAACGGCCAGAACTTCTACTATCACAACCAATACAGCCCGGGCGCGCCGCTCAAAGACAACGTCATGGTCTTCTACAAATTCAAGAATGACGAAAAATCCGGCCTGGGCATGCCGATGCCCGCGGGAAATGTCCGCGTCTATCAGAAAGACTCAAAGGGCAATGTGCTTTTCGTCGGCGAGGACCGCATTGACCACACGCCCAAAGACGAATTCTTGAGCATCCACATCGGCAATGCGTTCGACGTTGTCAGCGAACGCAAGCAGACCGACTACAAGCACATCGATACCCACACCTGGGAAATGGAGTTCGAAGTCACGCTGCGCAACCACAAGGACTCGGCCATCAACGTTGAAGTCAACGAACCGATCGGCGGCGACTGGGAGATGGTCAACTCCACCCACAAATACACAAAAACGGCCGCCTGGGCCGCTCAATTCAATGTCCCTGTGGCCGCCAACGGCGCCTCGGTCCTCAAGTACCGCATCCGCGCGCACTGGTAGTCCGGATTTGCTATCGGCAAGGCTGGTCGCGGATTCCGTGGTCGTCCTGAAGCCCGGCACTCTGCTGCCGGACCGAACGATCGCAAGATCAAGCCCCGTTTAAGGTTGTGAGCGATCATCGGTTGCGATTCTTGCGTTCGTAATACTGCTGGAGTATCGTGCAGGCACCGTACCGAGGTCCTCCGACATGGCAATTAAGGTCTGGCCGTACGCCATTGCCCTCTGGCTTCTCGTATCGCCCGCCTGCGCCCAGACCCCGCCTTCTCCCGCCGCTGAAACCTGGAAGACTCTGTCCGCACCTGCTATGGACCCGGACAAGTCCGCCCACACGGAAAACCTGGTTATCGTCCGCGACCGCATGAAAATCACGCTGGTCGACGGCACCCTCCAGTTTGCCAAACCGGCCAACGGTGTGGTCTTCGCCGCTGTCTTTCGCGGCACAGGTCGGCTGGAGGCAGCTCCGCCCAACCCTATCGAACGAGAGCAGCTGCAACTTTTTACGAAGCAGGATAAGCTCGACATGTCCTTTGGCGAAGCTACTTTCAGCTTCACCGACAAGTTCTTTGAGGAAGTCGCTGCACAAGTGAAGTGGCAGCAGGGCGGTCAGGCGAACGACAACCTCTATGCTTCCCGGCAGACCGAACGTGAAAATCTCGGTGCCGCCTACCTGCCCCGTCTCTTCAAAGGTGTGCTCTCTCCCGACAAGGCCCGCACCGCCTATTTCCTTGCCGACTTAAAAAGCAAAGAGAAGGGATGGGTCGAAGTCCGCTACGACGCCATGGAACCGGAAGAGATCCGCGTCGGACATTGGGGTGATGGTGCCGGCGTGCGCATTCGCGACATCTGGATGAATTTCCCCGCTGGTGGACGCGATCCCCGCCATGCCTACGACAATCCCGCTGACCGGGAAGATTTTCTCATTCCGGCGTACCGTATCGATTCCGCGGTACACGACAACGCTGATCTGGAATCCACGGCGCGGGTAACCCTGCAGCCTCGCTTTTCCGGCGAACGCGTCTTGCTCTTTGATCTCGATTCCAACCTGCGGGTCCAGTCGGTCAAGGACTCAAGCGGCCGCGCACTCGAATTCTTTCAGCCGCAGGAGCGGAAAGATCGCTCGCAATCCTATGGCGACTATCTCGCTGTCATACCCGTCGATCCTCCGCAGGCCGGCAAGAATGAAACCTACGAATTTCACTCCGGTGGCAAGCGGATCATCCGCAAGGTCGGTGACGGGAATTATTTCTGCGAAAGTTTCGGCTGGTACCCCTCAGCTTTTCACAACGAACCTGGCGTGGAGACTTTTGCTTTTCGCTCCGATTTCGAATTGAACTTTGCGGTCCCCAAGCGCTACACGCTGGTGGCCACGGGCCACCAGGTCATCTCGGCCAAAGAAGACAAACAGGCTGTCAGTTCCTGGAAAACGGATATCCCCATCGCCGTTGCCGGTTTTGCGCTGGGAGATTACAAAATCACCACCGAAAAGGTCGGTGACATCGACGTCCAGGTTTACGCAAACGTCCGTCCCGACGATCTGCTGCTCTCGATTCAGCGTCACTTTGACAATCCGCTCACGGATCTGGCTCGTGGCCCGGCTGGCGGCGGTCAGCTTGGTGCGCAGCCTCAGGCCGCGATCGGCAATCTTACGCCTGCCGCTCTCGGCAAGACCATCAGCGTTGAAACTGGCAATACATTGCGGGTCTTCCAGAGCTATTTTGGGCCCTATCCCTACAAGCAGATCGCGGTCACCAACATTATCGGCAGCTACGGCCAGGGCTGGCCCGGTCTGCTCTATCTCGGCTGGTTTACTTTTCTCGATTCGACCCAGCGCCACGCCCTCGGTGTTCAAAATCAGACCCAGCTCACCGATTTCTTCCGCGGCCACGAAAGCTCCCATCAGTGGTGGGGACACAAGGTCGGCTGGAAGAGCTACCACGATCAGTGGCTTTCGGAAGGCTTTGCCGAATTCTCCGGCATGCTCTATGTCCAGTTCCGTGAAAATCCGAAGGAGTTTCACGAGCAAATGCAGCATGACCGGGACCTTCTGAAGTTCGGCGACCTTCACAATCGCCGCATCGAATCCTTAGGTCCGATTTGGCTCGGCCAGCGCATCGCCTCTTCCGAAACTGGCGGCGGGTCTTATCAGGACCTGATCTATTCCAAAGGCGGCTACGTTCTGCAGATGCTCCGGGTCATGATGGCCAATCCGCGTAATCCCGACCCGGACCTGCTTTTCAAGGGAATGATGCAGGACTACTGCAAGACCTTTGAAAATCAGTCTGCCTCTACCGAGGATTTCAAGCACATCGTCGAAAAGCACATGCTACGCGGCATGGATCTCGACGGTAATCACAAGATGGACTGGTTTTTCAACCAGTACGTGTATGGAATCGGCGTGCCGCAGTATTCCTGGCACTATCAGCTCGACGCCACGCCCGACGGAAAGACCCACCTGAAAGGGGAACTGGTCCGCACCGGAGTGCCCGAGTACTGGAAAGATGTTCTCCCGCTTTACGCTCACGTGGGAGACAAAATCGTGCGCCTCGGCACTATCGGTGCGATCGGTTCGACCACACCCTTCGAGGCCACCATCCCTGGCAAAATCGACCGCTTTACCATCGCCGAAAAGGATGACATCCTTCCCGAAATCAAGGAGTAGGCCCACTACATTCTCCTTGCGGCGTACTTCATTACCTCTTTCCGTCGTCACTCGCTCACAATCGCTTCGGCTTCAATTTCCACCAGCATCTCCGGCGAAATCAGCGCGCCGACCTGTACCATGCTGGTCGCCGGCCGGATCTTGGCAAAGAATTCCCCGTGCGCTCGCCCAATCTTTTCCCACTCCGCGATGTTCGTCACATAGATTCGCGTACGCACCACATCCTTCAACGAAGCTCCTGCTTTTACCAGAGCCGATTCAATGTTCCGGATCGCCTGCACGGTTTGCGCGTACGGGTCACCCGCGCCGACGATCGCGCTGTCTGGGCCGGTGGCGGTCGTTCCCGAAACACTGATCACGTTTCCGACACGCACCGCCCGCGAATACCCCACCACCGGCTCCCACTTCGCCCCGCTAGAAATATTCTTCCGCTCCATCTCTTCCTCTCCCCCGCTTCGAATCTGTTCGCCGCTGTTGCTCTAGCGCGCACTCCTTGTACTTTACACTTAGTTAGTACCTTGCACCGGCCTCGTCGAATTCTGCGTGCTAAACTAGCGTCGGGCATGCGCTGCAATAATATTCTCGAAGCCGTCGGCCGCACTCCTCTGGTGCGCCTTAATCGCATCAGTCAGGGACTCAAGCCGCAAATCTACGTCAAGGCTGACTACATTAATCCGGGCGGCTCGGTAAAAGACCGCATCGGCATCAGCATGATTGACGATGCCGAGAAGCGTGGACTCCTAAGACCCGGCGGCACCATTATCGAAGGGACTTCCGGCAATACCGGCATGGGGCTGGCTCTGGTGGCCGCGGTCCGCGGCTACAAAATGGTTTTCACCATCACCGACAAGCAGTCCAAAGAAAAAATCGATCTGCTCAAGGCTCTCGGCGCGGAAGTCATCGTCTGCCCTACAGCCGTCGAACCCGAGGACCCGCGCAGTTACTACTCCGTCGCCAAAAAGCTAGCGCGGGAAATTCCCAATTCGTTTTATCCGAATCAGTACGACAATCCCATGAATCCGCAAGCCCACTACGACACCACCGGCCCGGAAATCTGGGAAGACAGCGAAGGCCAGGTCACGCACTTCCTTTGCGGCATGGGTACCGGCGGCACGATCAGCGGCGTTGGCAAATATCTCAAGGAAAAAAATCCCAAGGTCCAAGTCATCGGCGTTGATCCCGAAGGCTCGCTCTATTACGACACGCACAAGACCGGAAAGGTCCCGAAAGCGCGCACCTACGTCGTCGAGGGTATCGGCGAAGATTTCTTCCCGACCACTATGAACATGAAAATTCTGGACGACGTCATTCAAGTTAACGACGAAGAGTGCTTCGTCGTCGCGCGCCGCCTGGTCAAGCAGGAAGGAATTTTCACCGGAGGCAGCGGTGGCGGCTGCATTTCAGGCGCGCTCCGCTTGGCAAAATCACTCACCGAAAAAGACTTTATCGTCGCGTTTCTTCCCGACACCGGCATGCGCTATCTCAGCAAGGTTTACAACGACGAATGGATGCGCGAACGCGGCTACGTCGATTCCGCCGTGCCCATCACCGCCGCCGAAGTTGTCCACGCCAAACACAAAGCGGGCAAAGTCCGCGAACTGGTCGTCGGCCGCCCCTATCAGACCGTTTTCCACGCGCTAAAAACCATGCAGGAGCAGGACATCTCGCAGATTCCCATCTTCGAAGATTCCACGCCGATCGGCACGGTGTACGAAGACCAGATCCTCACCCTCGCGCTGCAAGGAAAAGATCTGCGCAAGCTCGTCGTGCGCGAAGTGATGAGCGCGCCGCTCCCCAAAATTCCCAAAACCGCTCCGGTCGAGCGCGTCACCCGCATCCTCAGCCACGAAAATCCTGCCGTCTTCGTCGAAATGGACGAAACCCGCTTCGAAATCCTCACCAAATACGACCTCATGAGCACCGTCGCGTTGCTCATGGAGACCAAGCGTTAAGGCCGAGTGCACCTATGCCAGCTGGACCTTCCATCTTGGGCTTTGTCTATTTCGTGAGCGTCAAGTTCGCCGGGTACACCGCGGCAGCTTATGTGCTGAAAAAGGTGTACCCCGAGTCTCCTGCCGGTGTCGCAAAGGTTGGCGCGGCGCGAACAGGCATCGGGATAGGCGCGGGAGCGGTCTATGGCGCACTATGGTTTTTGCTGGCTAGCAAAGTGTTTCATGGGGACCAGCCTGGGCACGGAGCGCAGGCTGCGATCGCCGAGTATGCCTATCTTGGGCGCAGGAGGCCCCGGTTCAAATCCGGGCGCCCCGACCACTAACTCCTGAATTTTCAATTCACTCTTGTTGCTGCCGTCTGCGCCTGAGCTTGAACTTGGGTCCATTTGGGTCCAAATACAAGTCTCTCGACGCTTTCGACCGCGCGACGCTGTTCTTCCGGGATCGCGTGCAAGTAAATCTCGCGCGTGATCTCCGGCGTGGAGTGGCCGAGGAGCGACTGCATCGTTCCTAGCGGCGTGCCCACGAAGTCCAGCATCGTCGCGTGGCTATGCCTCAGAAGATGCCACGTGACGCCAGGAAGCCCTAATATCTTCGCGGTGGGCTTCAGGTGCTTGCGCAAGAGATTCCATCGCTCTAATGGCAATCCGTCGCGCGTGGCAAATACCAGTGCTTTCGAATCAACAGCGGCGGGACGGAGTGCGGCGAGGATTTCTGCCGTCTCCGTTCCAATCGGGATGGTTCGCGCACTGCGCTTCGTTTTGGGCTGATCGAAATGGCCGTCGTACACCGTTTCACAAACACGGAGCAAACGAGCATTCAGATCAATACTTCCCCAGCGAAGCGCGAGCAACTCTCCAACACGCAAGCCAGTCAGTACTAACAGCAACGTGATCGAGCGTGCCGGCTCATTCAAAGTGGCGGCGAGGTTTCGGACCTGGGCCGGAGTCAGCACAGCGCGCTCAGATCCATGCTGCCGTCGTGGGAGCTTCGTTTTCTGAGCGACGTTCTCAGTGATGTAGCCCCATTCCTCGGCCGCACTGAGAATTTTGCTCAGGCCACATTTGAAGTGGTGGACCGTCTCCCATGACAACCCGCCGCTAAGCTTTCGGCTGAGGAAGCTCTGCAACTCCTCGCGCGTAAGCTCGCGAAGTTGCCGTTTGCCGAATGCCGGAACGAGATGCACGTCGAGCATGTACTTGTAGTGCTTCTGTGTTGCGTACTTGAGAGTCGGCAAAACCACGGGCATCCAATCATCTTTGGCGAAATCGCCAAAGGTGCGGATGGACTGTGGCCTTGCCTTGCTGCTGTTGATCGACCCTAACCTCTGAGATAGAACCTGCATCGCACGGCGGCGCGTCGGATAGTCAGCGAGCGTGCCGATCACCTCGGATCGCCGCAATCTGCCGAGCGTGCCGTCCGTGTGAATTACATCCTCCCACCAGCGCGCCACCCAGACTTTCTTACGGGTGCCACGCCGGAAAAGCGAGCCTTGCTGGAAACCTCTTCGAGCCATCGGTTCTCCCTTC
>CAZQOB010000063.1:0-32953 GCA_964594885.1 uncultured Acidobacteriaceae bacterium | reverse complement strand
CCGCGGCAAAAACAAGCAATCGAACTGGCGTATTTTGAAGGCTTGAGTCACTCGGAGATTGCCGACACTTTAAAGGAACCTCTTGGCACGGTGAAAAGCTGGATTCGAAATGGTTTGCAACGTCTCAAGGAAGGATTGCAGGCGACTTCGTGAATAACTGCGAACAGTTCCGGGAGCTAATTGAGGCTTACGCGCTTGGCGCGTTGGATGCGGAAGAACACGCCGCGCTTGATGCGCACCTGTCTTCCGGCTGCTCGGATTGCACCAAGGCAATCGAAGAGGCGCGCTGGGTGGTAAGCCAACTGGCGTATCTTGCCCCACAGCAAGCACCCTCCTTGACGCTGAAGAGCCGCCTCATGCAAAGTGTGCGCTCAGAAGCGAGCGTGTCGCGACGTCCTGTCCTGGTTTTCCGCCCGCGAACCTTCTGGACTTGGGTGGGCGTGGCGGCGCTGATTATTGTCACTCTCTACTCGGGCTGGAACGCCCTGCGCTTGCAAGAGCAAGCCCGGCAAGCCAGGAACAGCGCAGCCGAGGCCGAGCGAGGCCAGCAGAAACTTCAACAGGAACTGGCGCTAACCGAGCGGGAAGTGAGCATCTTGACGGACCCCGCTTCGGTGAGGATTTCCTTGCTCCCGCAAAATGCGCAAACACCTCAACTTGAGGCCAGGTGGCATTCTCAGCTTGGGATCGTCGTGACCGGTCAGCAGGTCCCGGTGCCAGGCGGCAGCCGCGTATGGCAATTATGGTTGATCCCCAAGACTCCAGGAGCCAAGCCTATGCCATCGCTCACGGTCAGACCCGGCCCTGACGGGAAATTCGTGTTGCCGGTCTTTACCCCTCCGAAGCTAATCGCAGAAACTAAAGCTCTGGCCATCACAGATGAACCTGCTGGTGGAAGCCCACAGCCGACAACTATACCTCGCTGGGTTGGAGGAATCAGCTAGACCCGTCGTCATCGTGCGCCAGCAATCCGCTCTGCGTAACATCCGATTTCTTCATGCCTCCGTACTTTCAAGTAACACAGTCGCGGAGGGCTTTTGTTAATGGAAAGTGCCGCAACCCAATTTCCAAGCCGCTGGGGCAGCCGACAGAGTCTCTCTAGCGGAATGTCGTGTTGATCATAGGCGCCTTCCCGAATTTCTTCCGGAATCGGCTTGTTGCTTGGCCGACTCGTAGGCTGATCCTTAGTTTGGCAAGAGTTGGCGGCGGTTTTCCAAAACCGCCACCGAGCAGACATGTCGCGCGCATCGAATGAGAACGCGAGTTGCAAATAGCACACCTGCTTGGCAGGCAGCTGCGTCGGCTATGCAGAAAAAGCATTCGAGGACGGTGGAGGCAAACAACTCGGTGACCGCTCGACTGAGGCTCGTACGGGACGGCCCAATCCGGGTGCAATAAGGGTGCAATAAGACTTCCCGAATGTTACGTTGGGCGCCAGAGGTGGCGATCGGCGCCGTAAATTTTCAGTCAGTTACCTCTGAGCCGGATTCTGTCACGGCTGCGCCGCCGGGTTCAGCACCTTCCCTTCCCGCCACATCCTCAACGACTTACGCCTGGCCTGCTGCTTTTTCGGGGTGCAGTTAGGGTGCAATAGCGAGCAAAATGGGTGCAAGTAGGACGCTGCCGGGTAAAAGCAGCGGTCGACTGCGCCTTCGAGGCGGTCGATCTGGGGATTGGTCACTCCCCTTTGGAGTCGCTGGCAAAGCGAGTATCGCTGGCGAAATTTCCTGTATCCATTGTTAACTTGGAGCGTCTAAACTCATAGCGTTTGAAGAAATGGCTCGGAAAACCACATTTGTTGTGCTGGCGCTAGCCGCGATCCTGCTTTTGCAGTTCGCAGACTGCATGTCGGCCATGACGCAAGACCAAGAAAGCATGCAGTGCTGTGGTTCGATGCCGTGCGACCCCTCGAATCAAAGCCACGATTGCTGCAAATCGATGATTTCTTCGCAGTCTCCGAGCGTCTTGCCCACGGCTCACGTTTCCTTGCATGCCCCCGTGCTGTTTGTTGTGGATCTTCTCCCTTCGCCTCAAGTTCCCGAATTTTTCGAAGCGACTTCTGCCATTTTGGCGGTTCCGCAGCATTCTCCCCCTGAGCTCTACACCCTCCATTCTTCTTTCCTAATCTGATTCGCTCCTGAACCGTGCGGCGTCGCACGGGTGTCTCCATTTTTGTCCCGATTGGCTCACTTCTGTTCGCTTGGCTCGGGGAGCTGTTCCGGCACGCGAACCGCCTCGCTACGCATGTTCAGGAGAACACGATGTCTTTGTTTCAACGCAAAAGCACGCTCGCGCACTTTTCTTACGTTCGAGTTTTTCTTGTCGGAGCTATTTTTCTCGTTGGCCCCGGTCTTCACGATGAGGTGTTCGCCCAAGAAAGTTCAGCCGAGCACCAGGGCGCATCCACGGGACTTTCTGAGTTGCTCGCCGAAGCGGAAAAGAACAATCCCCAAATCGAGGCGGCACGGCAGAACTGGCAGGCGGCCAAGCAAGTTCCGACGCAAGTTTCGACGCTGCCGGACCCGCAATTCACGCTGCAGCACTTGGGTGTCGGAAGCCCGAGACCTTTCGCCGGCTATACCAGCAGCGACTTCGCCTACATCGGGCTTGGTGTGTCGCAAGACATTCCCTACCCCGGAAAGCTCAAGCTGCGCGGCGAAATAGCGAAACGCGAAGCTGACGTATCGCAACAGCAGATCGAGTCCGTGCGACGCGCGGTCTTGGCGGAAATAAAGGCCGCTTATTTTCAACTCGCTTACCTCTCGAAGACGCTGACGATTCTGGAAAGCGATGGAGAACTCCTGAAGCAAGTCGAACAGGCGGCGGATGCCCGCTACCGTTCGGGCATGGGAACGCAGCAGGACATTCTTCTGGCACAGCTCCAGAAAACAAAGCTCGTTCGTGAAATTGCCATGCACCATCTGGAAGTCGGCAAACTGGAGTCGCGGTTGAAAGGATTGTTGAATCGTCCGCAAGATTCACCAGACATCGAACCAACCGATCTGACCGAGACACCGCTCCCGCAAACCTATAACGAGCTGCTCACCGCAGCGAAAGCGCAGAACCCCGATCTTGCGGCGTCGCAAAAGATGATCGACAAGCAATCGTTGCAGGTCGACCTGGCCCGCAAGGATTTCTATCCAGACTTCAACGTGCAATATATGTGGCAGCGCACCGATCCCGCGCAGTTTCGAGCCTACTACATGCTTTCCGTCGGCGTGCGCGTTCCGATCTACCGGAGCCGCAAGCAGAAACCTGAACTCGCTCAGGCGCAAACTGAAGTGTTGCGAGCCAAAAGCGAGCTTGACGCCCAATCGCAACGCGTCGCTTCCGAATTGCGTGAGCAGTACGTCATTACCCAGCAGACTTCCGAGATTCTGAAAATTCACCGCGAAGGGCTGTCGCCGCAGGCGCGCTCGGAATTCCAGGCAGGCATAGCCTCGTATCAATCGAACAAGCAGGACTTCCAGGCTGTACTCACCGCGTTTCTCGACGTGCTGCATCTCGACGAAGAGTATTGGCAAAGCCTGGCCGAATACGAGACCGCCATCGGCCGCATTGAACAAATCACCGGATTGAGCCTGCGCTAGAGAGGAAATGAACATGCCTAACTATCGAAAAGCCTTTGTTGTCGCGCTCGCAGGAAATCTCATTCTTATTGCCGTTCTCGCTGGCTTTTGGTGGCGCTCGTCGCAGAAGAAAACGGCGGAAATGAAGATGGAGCCTGCGTCAAACGAAATGGCCCAAGCCACTCCGAACGGTTTGGAAAGCGCGGAGATGAAGTCGCAAGAAGCCGCCCTTGTCCCTGTGCAGCTCTCGCCGGAACGGCTCCAAACCATCGGAGTCCGGATGGGACGTGTCGAACGCAAGGAGATCGGCGATGAAATCCGAGTCACCGGAAATGTCGCGGTGGACGAAGCAAAACTGGCATACGTGCAGACCCGTTACACCGGTTACATCCAGAAGGTTTTCGCCGACGCAACCTATCAATACCTGCGCAAGGGGCAGCCGCTCTTCACCATTTACAGTCCCGATCTCGCGGCTACCGAGCGCGAGTATCTCGTAGCGAAACAGAATCAGCAGCGCGTGGCGGGAAGCACGGTGCCCGGGGTGACCGAAGGAGCAGCTTCGCTCCTCGAAGCAGCCACGGAACGATTGAAGCAATGGGGCGTACCGCAAAAAGAAATCGCTCGGCTCGAATCTACGGGTCAAGTGGAACAAGAACTCACCGTCGATTCCCCAGTTTCCGGTTACATCACTGAGCGAAATGCGTTGCCGAATCTGACCGTCCAACCTGACACCAAGCTTTACACCGTTGCCGATCTCTCAACCGTTTGGGTTTTCGCCGAAGTGTTTCAAAGCGATGTTGGAAGAATCAAACCCGGTGAGCGCGCTCGGCTCACGGTGGACGCCTACCCCGGCCGCACCTTTGAAGGTCGCGTCAACTTCCTCTACCCACAAGTGGACATGACCACGCGCACGGTGCGCGCCCGCATTGCCTTTCCAAATCCGGGTCTGAAACTGACACCGGGCATGTTCGTGAATGTGGCCTTGCAGATGCCCCAAGGAAAACAACTCGTCATTCCCGCGACCGGAGTCCTGCAGTCGGGTACGCGGCAAGTTGTTTTCGTAAATCGAAGCGATGGCTATCTCGAACCGCGCGAAGTGGAACTTGGAGCCCGAAGCGGAGACGACTTTATCGTCTTGAAGGGAGTAAAAGAGGGAGAGGAAATCGCTACCTCCGCGAACTTCCTCATCGATTCCGAAAGCCAGCTTCAAGCGGCCCTCGGTTCCTACACACCACCTCCTCCCGGCGCAGGCTCTACGGGCGGAACGAATGCGCCGCAAGCGACCGCCGAACTCACGACCGATCCCACTCCTCCTCGGCGCGGCAGCAACGTCGTTCGCGTGAAACTCGCCGGCGCGGACGGCAGTGCCCTATCTGGTGCGGAAGTCTCGGTCACCTTCTTCATGCCCGCTATGCCAGCAATGGGCATGGCCGCGATGCGTGCGCCGGTCGCTCTGGCAGACAAAGGAAACGGAATGTACGAAGGCTCCGCACAACTCGATAGTGGAGGAACGTGGCAGGTCACTGTCGTCGCGAAAAAGGGCGGACAAAGCGTCGCGACAAAGCAACTTAGCCTGAACGCCACGGGAGGAATGTAACGTGATCACCCGATGGATTGATTGGTGCGCGCAAAACCGCTTCCTTGTTTTCGTTGCGACACTGCTATTAGTACTCGCGGGAATCTGGTCACTGCGGAACATCCCTCTCGACGCATTGCCGGATATTTCCGATGTGCAGGTGATCGTGCACACGAGCTGGGCCGGACAGCCGCCAAGTCTCATTGAAGATCAGGTCACCTATCCGATCGTCACCAAGCTGCTTGCGGCGCCTCATGTAAAGGCTGTTCGCGCACAGACCATGCTTGGCGATTCCTATGTGTTCGTCGTCTTCGAAGACGGAACGGATCTCTATTGGGCCCGCTCGCGCGTTCTCGAATACATGCAACAAATCCAAGGAAACCTTCCGGCGAATGTCCAACCCGTCCTTGGACCAGACGCTACCGGCGCAGGCTGGGTCTACGAGTACGTTTTGGTGGACCGCACACATCAGCGCAGTCTTGCTGAATTGCGCAGCATTCAGGATTGGTACCTGCGCTATCAGCTTGAAACCGTTCCCGGCGTCGCCGAAGTCGCGACCATCGGCGGCTTTGTGAAGCAATACCAAGTAAATATCGATCCCAACAAGCTGCGCGCATACGGAATCCCACTTTCAACGGTTATTGAGAAGGTCCGCGCCAGCACTAACGAAGTCGGCGGACGGGTGCTGGAAATGGGTGGGGCGCAATACATGGTTCGTGGCCTGGGCTATCTGCGCTCCCTGAGCGATCTCGAAACAGTTCCCGTCGCCACGAAGAACGGAACACCCGTCAGAATTCGCGACGTTGGAACGGTCAGTTTTGGTCCTGACATCCGCGAAGGTGCCGCGGAGTGGCAAGGCGAAGGCGAAACTGTCGCTGGTATCGTCGTGATGCGCGACGGCATGAACGCGTTGAACGTCATCAACGGCGTAAAGAAAAAACTGGCAGACGTCAAATCTTCACTGCCGGCGGGCTTGGAAGTTGTTTCTGGCTACGACCGCTCCGGATTGATTCGCGCCTCCATTGAAACACTCCAGCGCGACCTGCTCGAAGAAGCGATCATCGTCAGCGTCGTCATCACAGTGTTCTTGTTTCACTTCCGCTCAGCGCTGATCCCGATTCTCACGCTCCCGATCGCCGTCGTCGCCTCGTTCATACCGATGTACTACCTCCACGTAAGCTCGAACATCATGTCCCTCGGTGGTCTGGCCTTGGCCATCGGCGTCCTCGTAGACGCCGCCATCGTGATGGTCGAAAACGGATACCGGCAGCTTTCCGAGCATCAGGAAAACGCTTCGGAACCGATTTCCGCCTCTGAAAGAAGAAAGATTCTCCTGGACTCCGCTAAACAAGTCGCGCCCGCGATCTTCTTTTCGCTCCTCATCATTGTTGTTTCCTTTCTTCCTGTCTTTTTGCTCGAAGCACAGGAAGGACGGATGTTCCGGCCACTCGCGTGGACCAAGACGCTCGCCGTCGGCTTCTCGTCGGTGCTCGCGATCTCGCTCGTCCCCATCTTGATGCTTCTTTTCGTTCGTGGACGTTTGCGTCCAGAGTCTCGGAATCCGACCTCCCGCATCACGCAGGCGCTCTACTTGCCCGTTTTACGTTTGTGTCTCCGATTTCGAAAGACAACCTTGTTGCTCAACCTGATTTTTCTCGTCGTTACGCTCCCACTCGCGCTCAAGATCGGGAGCCAGTTCATGCCTCCGCTTTTCGAAGGCTCGGCTCTCTACATGCCCACAGCCTTGCCGGGAATCTCGATCGGCCAGGCGTCGCAGCTGTTGCAGGAGCAAGACCGCATCATCCGTTCGTTCCCGGAGGTCGAGACCGTGTTTGGAACCATCGGCAGGTCCGACAGTGCGACGGACAACGCACCGCTCGACATGTACGACACGACCGTCATGCTCAAACCGCGGGGAAAGTGGCGGCCAGGAATGACCTACGAGAAGTTGATTCAGGAAATGGACGCCAAGCTCCAGTTCCCAGGCCTCTCCAACACCTGGACCATGCCGGTCGAAAATCGTCTGGACATGGAATTGACCGGAATCAAGACGCCGCTCGGTATGAAGATCCAGGGACCGACGCTCGAAGGGATTCAACAGGCAGGCGCGCAAATCCAGCAGGCGCTTTCAAGTCTTCCCGAGGTCCGCTCCATTTTTGCGGAACGGGTTTCGCAAGGCTTCTATTTGAATATTGAAGTGAACCGCGAAGAGGCTTCGCGCTACGGCCTGACGATCGCCGATGTTCAGCAGGCCGTCACGTCGGGAATCGGCGGCGCGCTGATCACTGAGAATATCGAAGGCCGCGAGCGCTATCCCGTCAACGTCCGCTACAGCCGCGACTTCCGAGACGACGTGGACGAGCTTCGCCGAGTGTTGATCGCAACGCCGTCCGGCGCGCAAATTCCCATCGAACAGGTAGCGCGCATTTCGTTTTCCCGTGGCCCTTCCATGCTCCGTGACGAAGATGGCGCTCTGACCGGGTACGTCTATATCGATCTCAAATCCAGAGACTACGGCGACTTCGTCAAGAGCGCGGAGGCCATGTTCCAACAGAAACTTCACCTGCCTCCGGGCTACAGTTTCAAGTGGGCCGGGGAGTATGAATTCGAGTTGCGCGCAAAGCAACGATTGCAAGTGATTCTACCCGTCGTTTTCTTTGCCATCTTTGTGCTGCTCTACATGGTTTTCCACTCGGTGGCTGAATCTGCTGTGCTCATTTTCCCGACGTTGTATGCACTGACCGGTGGACTGATTCTGCAAAAGCTCCTCGGCTATAACTTCAGCGTAGCCGTCTGGGTCGGTTACATCGCCCTGTTCGGCATCGCCGTGGAGACTGGAGTCGTGATGGTCGTCTATCTCCACGAATCTCTGAACAAAAGACTGAAGAGTGGAAAACCAATCCGGCATGAAGACATCGAGGAAGCCATCATCGAAGGAGCCGTCCATAGACTTCGGCCAAAACTAATGACCGTGTGCGTCGTGCTGGCTAGCTTGGTTCCCATTCTTTGGGAGACCGGAATTGGCTCCGACGTGATGAAACCAATTGCCGCGCCACTGGTGGGCGGCATGATCACTTCCACGATTCACGTGCTCATTCTCGTGCCCGTGTTCTTTGCGCTGATGAAGGAGAGTGCGCTTCGCCGCGGAACGCTCCAACCAGATCGATCCGGACGCAACGAGGATTGAGTCCGTAACAGGGACGGAGGCTACGGCGCCGCAGACTTCGGAGGGTGGCGCGAATTGCAGTCAGTGCCCACGAGAAAGCGGCCTGAAGAAACGCCGCCCCAGTACCGCAAAGAATTTACGGGGGTCCTAATGGCGCTTTGAGCTGCTCGGCGTGGTCGCGGCGAGCTGCAGACATTGTACGCTTGACGTAACGCGTACCGTTGGTTAGTCTCGAAGAGTGATCGTTAGCTACCGGGACAAGAGGACCAGAGACTTTGCCAGCGGAAAACGGGTCAAGGCTTTTTCAGGATTCGAGCGGTCCGCCCGTCTGAAGCTGGATCGCATGGAGGCGGCCACCTCCATGAGAGACCTTTCCGCGTTGCCCGGTAATCGCTTCGAGACCCTCGCTGGCAACCGCAAGGGCCAGTACAGTATCCGGATCAACGATCAATGGCGAATCTGTTTCGAGTGGCCTGACCGAGCGCCGGGTCCATCTAATGTGGAGATCGTGGACTATCACTAGGAGCATTGATATGGCACTACCTGCTATCCATCCGGGAGAACACCTGGCCGAAGAACTGGAAGCGCTCGACATGAGCGCCGCCGAGTTGGCGCGAAAGATCGACGTGCCAACCAATCGCGTCACACAAATCTTGAATGGAACCCGCTCCATCACGGGCGATACCGCTTTGCGTCTCGCTCACTTCTTTGGAACAAGCGCACAGTTCTGGCTCAATCTCCAAAGTATTTATGATCTGCGTCTCGCTCAGGAGAAAGTAGGGAAATCCATCAAAGACCTTCCGACGTTGAAACGACGCGAGCCGGTGCACGCGTAGAGGAGCTGCACTCCGTAATAGCACGCAAACGGAGATCATTTTTTGATGCTTATGGTAGAAAATGCGAATCCACTATGAAGCATGGTCGCATTGGGCATTCGTTCCATTGCGATTGGATCTGGGTGCAATAAGGGTGCAATAAGACTTTCTGAGTGTTACTCTGGGCGCCAGAGGTGGCGATCGGCGCCGTGAATTTTCAGTCAGTTACCTCTGAGCCGGATTCTGTCACGGCAGAGGTCGCGAGTTCGAGTCTCGTCGTCCCCGCTATTCATTCGCCGCTAAAAACCCGACAATTTTCAACAGTGCAGATGCCGCCGTCATTACCAAAATTGACCTCAGCGACGCAGTTGATTTTGACCATGAACTTGCGGTTTCCAACATCCTGGCGGTACGCCCAGGCATGAGAATTTTCCAGGTCTCGAGCAAGTCGGGGGAAGGCTTTGAATCGCTCCTCGAATTCTTGTGCGAACAAGCGCAGGCTTCAACGGCAACTGTGATAGGTTGCAACTGACACCGCACTTGTAATCCTGCATCACTTTCATCGTGTTCCGTTCAGTTCAGGGCTCATCGCAGCCTCCAGGGGAGACGTATTGGAGGTCGTATTGCTTGTTTCCATAACGTTCCGGCCATTGGCTGAAGCGGCGGCGCCCGCGCATTGCGATCGAGCACATCGATGCCCTGCTGCTCACCCGTTACATCGCCAGCTGCTCGAGCTTCCGCGCCGAGGCCACGATAACGATAACCGGCCTGAGCACGCCTGTCCCTGCCTGGCCATTGCCGTCATCGTCTGTCTGGTTGCGCGCGTGCAACTCAAGAGACGTCAAGCGCTTAGCAGATCGCGAGGCCACTCGTGTCACTCATTGTCATCCTTGCTTTTGGTACTATCGCGGCAGAGGTTGCACATCCGTTACTACCTTAAATAGCGAAATGCAACACATCCTGATTTAAAACTCTTGGACTCCGTAAGCTTCAGTTGTAGCCGCTGCTGCAAGCGAATACCTTCTAACAACCGCCTCCCTTCTCCTGCCACTATGGGCTGAACGACAAAACGAAATTCATCGACCAGGCCAAGTTCTATCAGTTGTGAAGGAAGAGCTACGCCTCCGACTAAAATATTTTTGCCTGGTTCGCGTTTCAATTTAATTATTTCGTCGTAAAGCTGGGTACGAACAATTCTCGTTTTTTTGTCTTCTGCGCTGTCTAAGGATTGTGAGAAGACAAGTTTGCTGATGGAGTCAAATGCGTCAGCAAAGTTGTTCATTGCTTTAGTCTGAGAATGGTTTTTGGCGACATCCGGCCAAAAAGGAACCATCAATTGATAGGTCTTACGTCCAAATACGAGTAGGTCAACGTCTCGCATGAGGTGCGTAAAATATTGATGTATTTCCTCATCGGCAATCATTTTCGTGTGGTCACAGCAGCCATCTAGGGTAATGTTGATCGCGAAGATTACATTTCTCATTTCCGTCACTCCTCGGGAGTCTGATAACCCGTTGGTGTTGCACGCTCGCCGAGTCCTCCGGGCCGCAGCTGAACTGCTTTCAGATCGTAGGCCGTGAGCCGCCGACCTCGACTAAGGCTCTTGTGGTTGCCGCTTTAGGTTCCTTAGCTTAATAGAAGGGCAAGAATTCTTACCCCCAAAAACTGACCGGCGGTTAACGGTCCCTACTGTTCCTTCCAGCGACTTGAGTGCAAGTCACTCCAAAGGCCGAAATCCGCCTGGCTGTTGCGGCGGGAGTCGCCGGTTGGAGTCTCGGCACGCCGCCACACTTTCCAAACCACCTAGAAATACGTGCATCCTTGTATGCCTGCACGCTTGGTGTGGTCGCAAAAATTGCAATTTTCGTTCATCGAAGCCCGTGGCAGCCGGGAACGGCAAAATCGCCAGAAATATGCCTTGACACGTATATGCCCTATGGCGTATATACAGAGCATGGAGTCGGTGTTCGAAATCATTGCGGAGCCGAACCGCCGCGCGATCTTGAGCCTGCTGGTCGGGTCACAGCAGTCGGTGGGAGAGATCGAGCGCCAGCTGGGCATGCCGCAACCGGCCGTATCCAAGCACCTGCGGGTGCTGCGCGAGGCTGGTTTCGTGGAGGCCACGGTGGACGCGCAGCGCCGTCTTTACCGGCTGAAACCTGAACCATTTCAGGAGGTGGATGCCTGGCTAAAACGGTTCCGCCGGTTCTGGTCGGAGCATGTGGATGCTCTTGAACGCCACCTGGACCGGATGGATGACTCAGCATCGAAACGGAAAACGGGGAGAAAAGCGCGCGGCGCAAACCGCGAAAGCAGCAAATCACGTCGAGAAAGGGGAGACAGGAAATGAAAATTAAACTGACCAGCGTGTTCGTGAACGATCAGGCCAAGGCGCTGCGCTTCTATACGGAGGTGCTGGGCTTTGCAAAGAAGGCCGACTTCAGCAATGGTCCGTATCGCTGGCTGACCGTGGGCTCGGCGGAGGAGCCGGACGGGACGGAGTTGCAGTTGGCGCTGAACGATAACCCCGCAGCCAAAGCGTATCAGCAGGCGATCTTTCAACAGGGCCAGCCCGCGGCGATGTTTTTCACCGACGACGTCAGGGGCGATTACGAGCGGATCAAAGCGCATGGAGCCGAGTTCACGATGCCGCCCACCGATGTGACGGCCTCGATTATTGCCATGCTGAATGACACTTGCGGTAACCTGATTCAGCTCACCCAGCTGAAACGCTGGTAAGGTCCCCCAAAAGGAGCAAAACCATGATCGAGCAAGAGCAATACTCACCGGGACCGGCCAACCTGGCGCGAGTGGAGAAGGGCGGCGAGAAGTGGACGCTCATTCTCGAACGAGAATTGCGCCACTCGCCGGAAAAAGTCTGGCGGGCGCTGACCGACCCGGCGCATCTGCGCGAGTGGGCGCCCTTTGAGGTTGACGGGAGCCTGGCTACGGTCGGAGCCGTAGTGAAGCTCACCTGGGTGGGAACGCAGCAGGCTTTCGAAACCAAAGTAACACGAGCCGACGCCCCCAAGGTGCTTGAGTACAACGACACGCGGTGGGAACTCGAGGCTACTAATATCGGCACACGCCTCACGCTGTGGACCAACATTGACCGCCGCTTCGTTTCATGGGGCGCGGCAGGCTGGCACATTAGCTTCGACGTTCTTGATCGGTTGCTCGCGGGTAAGCCGATTGGACGTATCGCGGGCGGCGACGCGATGAAGTTCGCCGGCTGGCAGCGATTGGTCGCCGAGTACGCAAAGCAGTTCGCCGCTGAAACCCCCAACTGGCCGCCCAGGGCGGCTCAAGAATAGGTGTGAGATCGTGGCGCAACCCGCTAATGCAGTAAACATCGTGAGCCCAAGCGTTCCGCGTTGGGTCTTTCGCTGGATTCACATCATCCTCAGCATTCCGATTCTCGGTTACATTTATAGTCCGTTTGACAAGATTCCGCAGTACGCGCCTCTTACCCGGTTTGTTTTCGTTCTCATCATGGTGTTATCGGGACTTTGGATGTGGAAGGGCCACGTCGTGCGGCGGCTTTTTTGGAGAAAAACGGGTTAACCCTTGCGCCTGACACTGGCAAAAGTTGCAGGATACACTGAAGTGCGGCCAGATTAGCCACCCCTTCGTCCTATGGGCGAGCGAGAGTTGGAGCTGGACATGAAAAAACCCGTTACGGCGGAATCTGCTTCTGCATCGATCGACGCGAGGATCGAGGAGCTTGGCGACTGGCGCGGCCAGACGCTGGCGAGAGTGCGCGAAATCATACACAAGGCAGACCCGGAGATCGTCGAAGAGTGGAAGTGGATGGGGACGCCGGTGTTTTCCCACGATGGCATTGTCTGCACGGGAGAAACGTACAAGAGTGTCGTCAAGATGACGTTTGCGAAGGGGGCTGCGTTGAAGGACCCAGCGGGCCTGTTCAACTCCAGCCTCGACGGGAATATCCGGCGCGCTATCGACATCCGCGAAGGCGAAAAGGTCAACGAGGCGGCAGTGAAGGCTCTAATCCGTGAGGCCGTGGCGCTTAATGTCCGTCTCAAAAGCAAGGGCAAGAGCAAGCCGACGTCCCGACGATATGAACCAAACATTTAAGTGCAGGAAAATGAAACTGTCACCGCAGCAACGTGAAGGGCTGCTTGGAACGCTGAAAGCGCGTTTTGAAAAGAACAGCAACCGCCATGAGGGTCTTGAATGGGCCGAAGTACAAGCAAGGCTAGAAGCGAGTGCTGAAAAACTGTGGTCTCTCAATGAAATGGAAAGAACTGGTGGCGAACCGGATATCGTTGGTCATGACAAAAGGACCGGCGAATACATTTTCTATGATTGTTCCGCAGAGAGTCCCAAAGACCGCCGAAGTCTGTGTTACGACCGTGAAGCGCTGGATTCCAGGAAGGAAGCTAAACCGGCAAATAGCGCGACCGGATTGGCGGCTGCCATGGGCATTGAGCTTCTGACGGAAGCGCAGTATCGGCAGTTGCAAGAACTGGGAAATTTCGATACGAAAACGTCGAGCTGGGTGAAAACACCTTCTAATATCCGCAAACTCGGTGGCGCCCTGTTCTGTGATCGCCGCTTCGACACCGTTTTCCTGTATCACAACGGTGCGGAATCTTACTATGCCGCCAGGGGATTCCGTGGGTGGCTAAGGGTCTAAATCGACGGCGACGCGTTAGAATGGGCGCATGGCTGATTCGCCGCAAACGGTCAACTCCCGGCGCGCGCTCGCGCACTTTGCCCAGCTGACAGTTATTTACAATGTCGCGGTGATCCTGTGGGGCGCGTGCGTGCGGGCCACGGGCTCCGGGGCGGGTTGCGGCGGCCATTGGCCGCTGTGCAACGGCGAAATAATTCCGACGACGGCCCGAATACAGACGATCATCGAATTCGTTCATCGGGTCACCAGCGGCACCGCGCTGGTGATGATCGGCGTGCTGCTCGTCTGGTGCTGGCGCAGGACCGAAAAAGGCGATTGGGCCCGCTACTCGTCGCTCGGCGCCCTGATCCTGGTGCTCAACGAAGCTGTTCTGGGCGCCTTGCTGGTGCTGTTCGACAAGGTGGGTATGGATCGTTCTGCCGGACGGGTTGTGTTTCTGTGCTTACATTTTGCGAATACGCTTCTGCTGCTTGCGGCACTGACGCTGACTGCAAGGTGGCTGTCGCGAGAAAGTTCGCGTTTTGCACTTTCAAGCACAAAGCGCGAACGAGTCTTGATCGGGCTTGGCCTGGCATCGCTCATCTTCGTTGGGATTACCGGCGCGGTGGCCGCCCTGGGAGACACCATCTTTCCCGCCACTTCCCTGCGCAATTCGCTCCAGCAGGATTTTTCAGCCGGCGGCAGCGCTTTGTTGCGACTGCGGCTGATTCACCCCGTGGCCGCTGCGATTGCCGCGCTCTATACCGTGTGGCTCATTTTCAGGCTCTACGAGCCGCGGCACCGGTCACGGCATTTGCGGACGCTGATTGCAGCCGCCGTGGGAGCTCAGCTCACCTTGGGCATTCTGAATGTAGTCTTTCTGGCGCCGGTCGGCTTGCAGATCGTGCATCTGCTGGTCGCCGACTTGCTGTGGATCCTGCTGGTACTTGCATCGGCCGAGCTTTTGTTGCAAGAGCGGTCAGGTTCAGACAACCGGAGGATTGAGCAAGGGGCCGCAATTCGATCTCGGGCCCCAGTCCGATCGATTGCGCAGGCAGACTGACGAGTTAAGATACTTCCCTTCCTTCAACTCCATCGGAAAACGTTCTACACTGGCTAGTTGCCATGAGCCTGTTCCCTTCAGTGCCGGAGGCTCCGGAAAACGCCGAAGCGCTGCAGCCGCTGGCGGAGCGCATGCGTCCGCGCACGTTGGACGAGTTGATCGGTCAGGAAAAGCTGCTAGGGCCCGGCAAGCCGCTCCGCTTGCAAATCGAGTCGGATCAGGTGAGCTCCATGCTGTTCTGGGGACCGCCGGGTTGCGGGAAAACCACGCTGGCCCGGCTGATCGCAGGGCTGACCAAGTCGGAGTTTATTTCGTTCAGCGCGGTGCTTTCCGGCATTAAGGAAATTAAAGACGTGATGGCGGCCTCCGAGTACAAGTGGCGAGCCGGACAGCGCACGATTGTGTTTGTGGACGAAGTGCACCGTTTCAACAAGGCGCAGCAGGATGCGTTTTTGCCGTATGTGGAGGCAGGACACATCACCTTTATAGGGGCGACGACGGAGAATCCTTCGTTCGAAGTGATCTCCCCACTGCTTTCGCGAACGAAAGTGTACGTGCTGGAAGCGCTGACAACCCCGCAGATTGTGTTGCTGCTGCGGCGGGCGACGGAAGATCGCGAGCACGGGCTGGACAAACAGAATGTTCGCGTGGCGGACGAGGTGTTGTTCCGGATTGCTTCGTATGCGAACGGCGACGCGCGAGCCGGGTATAACACATTAGAATTGTGCGCGAAGAGCGCCAAGCCTGCCGCCAATGGAACGCGGCCGATTACGCAGGAGCTGCTGGAAGATGTACTGCAGCGGAAGCTGCTGCGCTACGACAAGGCAGGCGAAGAACACTTCAACTTGATTTCGGCACTGCACAAATCGGTGCGCAATTCCGATCCGGATGCGGCGCTGTATTGGCTGGCGCGGATGCTGGAGTCGGGCGAGGATCCGCTGTATCTGGCACGGCGCATGGTGCGAATGGCGAGCGAAGACATCGGCTTGGCGGAACCGGGCGCGCTGGCGATGACGCTGGCGTCCAAAGACGCGTTCGATTTTCTCGGCCTGCCGGAAGGAAATTTGGCGCTGGCACAGGCGGCGGTCTATCTGGCGCTGGCGCCGAAGTCCAATGCGCTGTACACGGCATTTGGCGCGGTACAGAAGGACGTGCAGCAGACCGAAGCCGATCCGGTGCCGCTGCACCTGCGCAACGCAGCGACGGGGCTGATGAAAAATCTGGGCTACGGCAAAGGCTACCAGTACGCGCACGATGCCCACGAAAAAGTGACCGACATGCAGTGCTTGCCAGACAATCTGGTGGGGCGGTCGTGGTATAAACCGACCGACCAGGGATTCGAGGCGCGGCTGCGGCAACGGATGGAGGAGATTCGGAAGGTGAAAAGTAAATCGGCGACGAAGGCGGGACATTGAGGCGCGTTGTGGATCGGGTTATGCCAGCCTCCAATAAAAGCAGATCCCTCGCTCGGCTCGGGATGACAATTCTTGTAGGCGCGCTGATTATTCTCTGGGCCGATTGGCCCTCGGCCAAGGCGCACGGAGAAGCACGGCCGAAGATTACGGGGATTGCATATGTGCGGCTGTATTCCGCGGATTTGAACCGGTCGCGGGAGTTTTACCGGACCATCGTTGGCCTCGGTGGCGATACCAGCGACTGCCTGGGAGCGGGCGCTTCGTGCTTTTCGGTGAACGGGCACCAGAGTATCGGTTTGGTGCAGATTGCGGGGGGCGCGCCGGACAATTTGCTGGCGGAGGTAGCGTTTGCAACACCGGACGTCAAGGAGATGCAGAGTTATCTGGCTGCACATGGCATAAAGACCGAGCCGGTCACGAAAAACGCCGCTCGGAAGGAATACCTTCGTTTGCAGGATCCTGAGGGGCATCCGATCGCGTTTGTGGAGGATACCGGCGCAGGCTTTTTCACGCCGAAGAACGAACAGCTCAGCACGCGGCTGTTCCATGCGGGCTTCATCGTGAAAGATCACGATGCGGAGGACAAATTTTATCGCACGCTGCTGGGCTTTCGCATGTATTGGCATGGCGGCTTCAAGGACGCGGACATGGATTGGGAAGAGCTGCAAGTGCCAGACGGCGGCGACTGGATCGAGTACATGCTGAACATTCCGGCGAATGCGGATAAAAAAGAACGCGGCATCCAGAATCATTTTTCGCTGGGCGTGCCGGAGATCAAGTTGGCGCAGGAGCGCTTGCTCAAACACGGCCTGAGAGTAGAAAACGACGACAAGCCGGAGATTGGCCGTGACGGAAAATGGTCGTGGGATATTTATGATCCCGACGCCACGCGGGTGGAGTTTATGGAGTTCAAGCCGGAGCAGGCGCCGTGCTGTCATCCCTACGAGGCGCCGCATCCAAGACCATGACCACCGGAGCCGTAATGACGGACGCACGCCACAGCCAGCTAGAACTTTCATGCCACGCCAAGCGTGGGTTCTGTGTTTTCTTCGCGTGCATCACCTTACTGGCTGGACCGGTTTTCTCCGAACCGAAGCGGCCTCGAATCGTGGGAATCTCCGGAGTCGACTTCTATGGCCTGAATATGGTCGCGACTCGCAGCTTTTATCGTGATCTGCTGGGAGCTTCCCCGCCGTGTCGCTGGTGCGACGAAATTCCTCGCTTGCAAATGCTTGTCCCGATCAACAATCGACAGAGTCTCGAGCTAATTCATTCAGCGGTTCCACCACCGGACTTACTCGCCTCAGTTACTTTTTCGGTCGACAACCTGAGGGCCATGAAAAAGTTCTTAACGACGCGGAAGATCCAATTCACCTCCCAAAGCGGTGTTCCGGCAATCGATGTTCTAGACCCGGACGGGCACCTGATCCACTTCGAACTGCTGGATAGTGCCACCTTGAAACAGCCTGAGGCCTATTCCAATCTGCATATCATCCACGCAGGCTTCATCGTCCGAAAGCGGGCGGCGATGGAGCATTTCTATAAGGACATTCTTGGCTTCCGACCGTACTGGCATGGCGGAATGAAGGATGCCCAAACCGACTGGATCAGCCTGCAGGTTCCCGATGGTACAGACTGGATCGAATTCATGGTGAACGTGCCGGAAAATGCCGATCGGCGGCTACGCGGCATTATGAATCACATCGCGCTGGGCGTGACCGATATTCAGGCGGCGCGCGAACAGCTTGTGACGAACGGTGTGCATCTCACCGAAGAGCCGAAACTGGGCCGCGACGGCAAGTGGCAACTGAACGTGTACGATCCCGACCAGACACGCATCGAGTTTATGGAATTTACGCCGAAGGAAAAGCCGTGCTGCTCCGAGTTCACGGGCCCGCATCCCAAACCATGAGCGAAATCGCGACTTCGCGGAATGGTCACCTGACGGTGGCCGCAACGCAAACTTCAAGACGAACATTCTGCAAGCGGGCATTGGTGGTCACGCTGTTCGGCAGTAGCTCTTCCTTTCTGCTGACCGGCGCGGCGCAAACGCAATCGCTGGACAAGCCTTCAGTCAATATCGACGAGGATGTCACGGCGTTTGCGTTCGCCCCAGATGGCAGAATTGTCTATTCCGTACGACGGCTGTTCAAAAACAAGAAGTACGACATGCAGCGCGACGACATCTGGCTGCGCGACACCAGTGGGCACGCCAAGCGCATTTTTCAGGGCGAGCATTTCACGGTGATGAAGCCATTCATGCCGGTGGAAGGCGAAGACTCCGAAGGCGACCTGGACGAAAAAGGCAAGAAACGCAAGAAGACCCAAGCGGAAAAAGACCGGCCAACCAGTCCGCCGTTTACCTACGTCGTGGAAAGCTTTCAATTCTCGCCGAACGGCAGATTAGTGCTGGTGCAACTGCGGACCAGCACGATCACCGACGAATCCGGCCGGCCGACGGATGAACGAATGACGCTGGTACTCGACGACTCCGGCCGCGAGATCAAGCTCAGCGGAGACAACGCGGTGATCCACAATTCGCTGGACGCGATGTGGCTGAACGACGGGCAGACCCTGGTGTATCTGACCGAAGCCGTGCAGCCGAATCAGCTATTTTCGTTCAAATACGCGAACGTAAAGACCGGGCCGGCGGGTCCAGCGTTTGAAGGACGCACATTTATTGCGGCCGTCCCCATCCCGCATAGCAACTCGGCGATTGCGATTGAGCGTGACCGAAATATGTCTGGGCCGCCGCGGCTGCAGCGGCTCGATCTGCTCGCGCAGGACGACAAGGAGCTGGCGACGCTGGATGGCTACGAGACCGGGCTTTCGGTGTCACCGTCGGGAAAACGCGTCGCATATTTTGTGGACAAGGAAGTTTTGGAAGTGCGCGAAGTCGATCGCCCTAACCGTATCGCCCGCGTGCGTATCGGACTGGGCGCGATTCAGTGGTCGGCTGACGAAACGTACTTGATGATCAAACGCTCGCCGGAAAGAAAATCGGGGGATCTGGTGTGGATTGCGCTGCCTCCGCTAGCGGGCGTGGCAGGAATTCGCACGGATTTGGTTCCGGTCATTCAACCGGAGCCGGTTTCGATCCTGCACGGGTTGACTTTCCGCGACTTTGCGATTTCGCCAAGCGGCAGCATGCTGGCGGTGATCCCGCCGGGCAAGCGGAACTTGCTGATCTTTCCGTTGCCGCCACACTAGGAATCGGCCAAACCGCGTTCTAAGAAGTCTGGATGAGACCTATCGCAGCCGCCTAGAGAGAGATTCCTCGACTGCGCCGGCCGATGCGTTTGCAGGAGTGAACGCAAGAAAAAACGTCGGCCCGCTCCGCTCGGAATGACATCTTATGGTGAGCTGACCTACCAATGGGCCCAAAATGGCCGGTCAAATCAGCGAGTCTTCTGCGACGCAGTAGCTTCAAGCTGCCAGACGGAAACGCTTGTCGGCGAAGGTCGACAGCACGACGAAAGCGATCAGCACCACAGACTGCGCCACAGCGAATGGCGGCTCGGAACCAGTGGGCGCCAATGCGTGCAGCGACGGCACTTTCATAAACAGCTGCGCCACCAGCACGAACACGTTCAAGTAAAGCGACAACATCGCGAAGATGACGTAGATGCGACGCCAGCTGCCGGCCATCTGCTGGGGGTAGCGAGCTACGATGGCCACGGCCAGCGCCACCAATGAAATGGCGCCGATGATGTGCGAAGGTAGAAGTTTGTGGAATGGGAAGAAGTAGCCGGTCACGCTAGTCAAGACTGTTGCGGCAAGGAACAATGCCGTCCAGCCGTCGAAACGCCTGGCGGTCAGAAAACCGAACAGAACCACGGCTCCGGCGAAAATTCCGATCAGGCTCAACAAAACGTGAGTCGTTGTCAAAGGCGTTGCGAACATCGTGGCCTCCATCGAGAGGAGTTGAATTGACGTTCAGGCCTGCGACGCGCCCGCAGCGGAAAAACCTAGTGCGGCTTCGGACACGGTCTTGAATGCGGGAATCAGCTTGTCAACTTTGGTGAGCTTCAAACTGTATTCGATCATGGATTGCGCGCCGGCCATCCGCAGCCCGCCGCCGGATTTTTTCAGCTTCATCAGGCAGCGCACGATGGCACCGACGGCAGCGCTGTCCATGTGCGTGACCCCGGTCATGTCGAAGATGACGCGGGTTTCGCGGGCTTCGATCAGTTCGTCAATCTGCTTTTCCAGGCGCGCGCATTCCGGGCCGCAGTGGATACTGCCTTTGATCTCGAGGGCAGTCAGGCCAGGTTCGATCTGCTTCTTGGTGAATTGAAGAATCACTACCCTGCGCCTTCCTCTCCTTCGTAGGGAAACTGGCGTATCAGCCGCACGCAGTCGCCAAGAGCGGCAAACACCGAACTCCCCCAGCCACACGGCACAAACGCCGCGGTCTTCTGGTTCACCGCTTTATCGGCTTCGGCATAGAAGCGGACACGCTGGCCGGGCGGCGGCACAGCAAACTCTTTTACGGTCAGTGAAAAAGTGACGTCGCCGGACGTCTGTCGCTTCACGAACGAAAAGTAGTGGTACTGCGTAAGCATTTCCGAAGGATCCGCTTGCAGATAGACCCACTCGCTCATTCGCTGGTCCCTTTATTAGTCCGTGAACTTTGGAGCGAGCGCGATAGTAGGCCAGGCGGGGAAACAAGTCAACTTGGAAGGGCCCATTGGCACACTGCGATGCATCGCTGTACACTCACGCCTAGAGGCGGTTGGCCAATGACCACAGTGATTTGCCTGGGCTGTCTGCTGGCTTTTGCCATTGGCACCGCGTTTCGCTTTACAATGCTGTCGCACGGATTGGCGCGGGTGGGCTGGCTACCGTCCGCGATGCGCCGCTGGCTCTACGGAATGCGGCGCTAGATTCGAAGCGGTCTCAACCGTTGCGCGCAAATTCGGTACTTCGCTAGACTTGGGCCGTGCCAGACACGCCACACCTAGGTCCCTCCACAGCGACTGAAACCACTGCCAGTGCTTCGGCGGCTTTTCTTCCAGCGCGAGTCAAGCTGCTCAACTGGTCCGGGATTCTCTTTGCGATTTTGCAGAGTGCGTGCACTGCGGTCCTCGCCATCAGCGGAGTGCGCGTAGCGATTGGGTTAGGCGCCTTGGCCGCGGCGGCAGGAATTCATGCCCCCGCCAGAGGTTTTCACCAGGACGCGATCCGGATCCCGATGCTGATTGTCGCCCTGGCCGGTGCGGCGGTGAATCTTTTTGTGATCTGGAAAATACGCAAGCTGCGACGCAACCCGGCTTCGCAGTGGCGGCAAAAGCCAGTGCCAGCAACGAAGTTGCGGTCAGAGCGCTGGCAGATTGTGCTGGCAATTTTGACGCTGCTGCTGGTTGCGGCGGAGTGGATAACCCATCCAATGGTGCATCGCGTGCCGTGAGCAAGAAGTTCAAATTTCAAACCCATCTTCGGTGCGTTTCGCAGCATCCATGAACGCTTGGTCCTTACAACCCTAGTTCGCGGGCCAGCCGCTGGTGTAGGCGCTCGCGGTAGCCTACCGGCAGTTCGAAGGTCCGTTCATCCGCGGTCAGAATCAGAATATTCCGCGTGGAATCCAGAATAGCCGAGCAGATTTCGCAGTGCTCCAGGTGGTGCTCGATGTCGGCGCGCAGTTCGGCGGGGACGCTGTCGTCAATATATTCGGAGATGTGTGCCCAGACGTGTTTGCAGTTCAGATCCATGGCATCCTCCCCCAAATCCCCTTCCGCGCCGGAGCGGTGGTCTTCAGGTACGGGACCAGCTGCTTTTGCAGCATCATGCGGGCGCGGTGCAGCCGGACCTTGACGATGTTTTCGTTCACACCCAGCGCCCGGGCGGTCTCAGCTACATTCAGCTCCTCGAGGTCGCGCAGAGTGAAAACCTCGCGGTAGATATCCGGCAGCCTTGTAACGGCGTTTCGCAACGCTTCGCGCAGTTCCTTGCGTTCGAGCGATTCCAGCGGTATCTCGCGCCAATCGGTGAGCGGCGCAGGCGTGAACTCTTCCTCTTCGCCAACGATCGGCTCGTCGAGCGAATCTTCTTTGGCGCGCTTGGCTTTGCGCAACTTTTGGCGGGCTTCGTTAACCGCAATAGTGGTCAACCAGGTGCTGAATTTCGATTCGGCGCGGAACTTCGCCAAGTGGCGGTAAGCATTGACTATGCCATCCTGGGCACAGTCCTCGGCGTCAGTGGCATTCTTCACGATGGAGAAGGCGGTGAGGTAGACCATGCGTTCATAGGGGCGGATGAGCTCATGGAACAGCTCCTTTTCGCCGGCCAGGATGCGGCGGATCAGGTCCGCCTCGTTCCGGTCGGAGGCGGCTTTGGCTTCAGCGGTTTGCACGGATACCCTTTCGCCAGGCAGACCCGAGGTTAGCTCACTGGCACTCCCAAAACCGGTCGGACCTGGGCCAACACTCCTCCTGTCCATCGGAGTCCTGGGCCAATATAAAGGTTACCGCGATCCAGCTGGAACTTTTTCTGCTTGCTCCGCGTACCTTATTCAGACGGGCGCCGTCACTGACACGCCCCGTTGCTGGACACTGTCTTCGAGGAGGGTTTCTATGAGCAGTATGGCCCAGAGAATTGCCCGTTGCGTCGTGGTCGCCCTGGCAACGGCGGCCCTGGTCGTTCCGGTCTCAGCGTTCGCGCAGGCCGCAAGTTCAAGCTCTTCAGGCACTTCCGACCGCTGGCTGCATGTCCGGGTGACCAGCACCGATTCCAAGAATGAGACGGTCAAGGTCAATGTGCCCCTGGAAATGGCCGAAAAGGTTCTGCCGGCGATTAATAAGGACCGGCTGCACAACGGCAAGGTCAAGATTGACGACCACGACTTGAACGGCGTGGACTTCCGCACGCTGCTGGACGCGGTACGCAGCTCCAAGGACGGCGAGTACGTGACCGTGCAGAGTAACGACGCCGACGTGCGGGTAGCCAAACAGAATGGCTACATGTTCGTCCATGTGAAGGAGAAAGAGACTGCCGACTCGGAGAAGCACCACAAGGGCGCGGACAAAAATCAGGTTGAGGTGAAGGTTCCGATGAAGGTGGTGGAAGCGCTGTTCTCCGCCGGCAAGGATGAGTTGGACCTGGTGGCGGCGCTAAGAGCGCTCTCGGCGCACGGCGATACCGAACTGGTTTCCGTGAAGAGCGACGACAACACCGTGCGAGTCTGGCTGGACTCGAAAAACGCCTCAGACTAAGACCGGAGAGGACAAACAGCCATGATGATACTAGCCAAGATAGGGCTCGGGGTCGCCAGCACCATGGTTTTCGCAACGGTTTATACTTTTCGGGAAGGCGTGATCCGTGTGGATGTGGATGAGTTCCGCGCCGGCGGATCGCACGTACACATGTGGGTTCCCGCCGCAGCGGTGCCGATGGCCATGCATTTTGTCCCGAAAGACAAGATGCGAGAGGCGTCCGCTCGCGCCAACGAATTCCTCCCGTTGGTGCAGGCAGTGACTTCGGAATTGCGGAAGTACCCCAATACGACGTTTGTCGAGGTCGAAGACGGCGACGACCACATCAAAGTCGGAACGGCTGGCTCACGAATTCAGATTGACGTGGACAGCCGGGAAGAAAAAGTTCACGTCGCCGTGCCATTGACGACGATTAGCGACGTTTCAGAACAATTGGCAGCGAACCGCGAGCCGATTTAGCGACATCCGGTTGGTGCATCCAACACAAAGAGCCGGACTTAGTCCGGCTCTTTTGCTTTGTGACCAGCAATTTCAAGAGATCAGCTGCCGAGCGCGGGACCTATTCGTAGGCCAAAGCAACGACAGGGTCGTAACTGGCCGCGCGAAGCGCTGGGTAAACGGCTCCCGCCGCGGCTCCGGCCAGGGCAAGGAGCACTGCCCCTACCAGCCAGCCTGGAGTGATCAGAATTTGCAGTGTCGGTGTCGTCTCCTTCAGGATAGCCTCGACCAGAAATGTCACGGCAATTCCTGAGATCCCACCGATTATCGCCAGGACCACGGTTTCGCCCAACAACAGTTTCACAATGTCCAAGCGCGAACTGCCGAGGGCCTTCAAGATCCCAATCTCCCGTGTGCGCTCCATAACCATGGTGTGCATATTCATCAGCACTACCAGAAAGCTGATGACCATGCCGATGCCCACCATGGTGCGTATAAAGGGTCTTAGTTCCGGCAAGTTGGAGGAGTTCATGAGCGTCGTGTATTCGGCCATGGACTTCACGCCATTGCCGGGCGCAGCCCCCAGAATTTGTTCCCGTGTGGCTTCCACGTCGCCCTTGCTGCGAACGTATAGCATGGAGACGCGTTGCTCGGCTCCGGCTAGGTCTTGCGCAGTTTTCAGCGGTATGAAATACCGGGCTCCTTTGCCGTGGGCCACGATGGCGCAAATCGTGAACTGGTGGTTGAGCAGGACGATCTTGTCGCCCACCTTTAAGTGTTTTGATTGTGCGACGATATCATCCGCGATCGCTTCGTCGGCGCCTTCGAATGGCCGGCCAGCGCGGAATAGGAATCCCTTGCTGAGCGCGTTAAACCGTTGATAGTCAATACCATAGACCAGCACGAAATGCTTTTGGTCCATCAGCGTGAGCGTGGGAGCGACCTCATCCACACCGGGCAACGCGGCAATCTTGTCCGCCAGAGACTCGGGCAACACCGCCCGCGAAAACGCCAGAAACATCGAAGAGTTCGGCGGTTGCACCAGGATGTCCGCGCCGACTCCTTCCACGCGTTTGCTCCACTCGGAAATCACTCCGGTCGTGAGCCCGACAATCATCAACACCAGAAAAACCTGAATCGTAATGGCCAGAATACTCAGCGCGGCACGCATCGGGCGCGCCACAATGTTGCCCCACAACAGTTGGGCTTCAGCAAATCGTCCTTCGAACGTCTCATCCATCGCAAAAATATTCCGTCGTTTGTGTTAAGTACTTTTCTTTCAGTGATTAACTCCGCCGGGCGAATCGTGCAACTCAACTCCCAACCTGCGAAAAAATATTTCTGGCGCGTGAAGTTTTGCACACAAGTGTGGATAACTCTGTGTAAAAGCGCTCGCCGATCGCTGCTAACTCCACGATTTCCAATAACCTGATACGGTTTGCACTAATCTAGGGCATTCAGGGTACGAGATTCTTCACGACCTTAGTACCACTTCGGAGGACGATCCAGATGAATCTTAATGGTCGCCGCCTGATCGGTGATCTCATATTCGTGTCCATACGGTTTCCAGCCGTCCGCCACCACCTGAATCAAGACCGGTCCGAGCGGCACATCAGGAATATGCGCGGTGCCCTCGCGGTTGGTTTTGACGTTTAACGCATATTTCTTGTCTTTGCGCAGCGCCCGCGATTGCTGATACTTGAAGTACACGCTGGCGTCGCCGACCGCCACGTTGTTGTCGCCGCCAGTCACCTCAATCGTCAGCCGTTTGCTTGGTGTAGACACTGCCGCGGGCTTCTCGGTGTTGCTGCCTGGCGCTTGCGCGGAAGTCCCGGTAGCCAGCACACAGCAAGTCAGCCCGAGACCCACAACTATGAATTTGTATGCTTTCATCTCCGTCCCTCTTCATCCTCCACGGAAACACGGCGGCTCGTCAAGCCCGGTAGGGCGTCTAGCTGCTTGGCCCGTCGCGGATTGACGGGGCGCATCGCGTCCTGTAATTTGTTAAAACCGTGTGGCTTCCGGATTTTGGGAGCCGTCTGGCCACACTCGCGTGTGGCACACTCTCAGTTTTGTTCCAACACGTGAAGCTGAATTTGCGCTTGTTCGGAAACCGGTTGCGCTCAGGCCGGAAGCGGCGTTTGTGCCTGTCACCAGCAAGTAACAAGGAGAATGCCATGGGTTTCGCCACCAATGCCATCCACGTCGGCCAGGAGCCCGATCCCTCCACTGGCGCCATTGTAGCGCCGATCTACCAGACCTCGACTTATGTGCAAGAAGAGTTTGGCAAGTACCGCCAGGGCTTCGACTACGCCCGCAGCAACCATCCCAACCGTAAGGCTCTGGAAAAAACGCTGGCCAAACTGGAAGGCGGCCACGCAGCGTACGTTTTTACATCCGGCATGGCAGCCATTGACTCGGTGTTCCGTCTGCTACGCCCCGGCGATCACGTGGTACTTTCGGAAGCCGTCTACGGCGGGGTCTTTCGCTTGTCAACGCAGCTGCTGGTGCATTTCGGTCTGGAATTCAGTTTTGTAGACACTTCTTCGCCGGACCTGGTGCTGGCCTCCATGCGCGCCAACACACGCATGATGTACATCGAGACGCCAACCAATCCCACCATGCGCCTTACAGACATCGCAGCAATGGCCAAGATCGCCGGCGAACGCAATTGCACGCTCGTAGTGGACAACACCTTCCTTAGTCCCTATCTGCAGAGCCCGATCGCGCTAGGGGCGCATCTCGTCGTGCATTCCATGACCAAATACCTCAACGGCCACAGCGACGCTACCGGCGGCTGCGTCGTACTGACCCGCCCCGAAGATGCGGAAAAAATCTATTTTATTCAGCGATCAGCGGGTGCCGGGCTTGCGCCCATGGACTGCTTCCTCGTTTCGCGCGGCATCAAGACCCTGGCCATCCGTATGCTCCAGCACAATGCCAACGGCATCGCTGTTGCGCGGCACCTCGACGCCCACGCCAAGGTCCGCAAGGTCTTCTATCCTGGCTTGCCAGCGCATCCCCAGCACGACATTGCCCGCAAACAGCAGCGCGGTCCCGGTGCCATGCTTTCGTTCGACTTGGGCAATCTCGATGCCGCGAAGCGTTTCCTGAATCGGGTGAGACTGTGCGCGCTGGCGGAAAGCCTGGGCGGCGTTGAGTCTCTCATCTCTCTTCCCGCGCTGATGACTCACGCCTCCATGCCTCAAGAAGTGCGAGAGCGCATTGGCATAACCGAAGGCCTGGTCCGTCTTTCTGTCGGCATCGAGGACGTCGAAGACATCATCGCCGACCTGGATCAGGCGCTGCTCTACGTCTGAGATTTTTCGTCAAGCAGCGAAAGTTATGATCTTGTTCAAACACTCGCCCTAAGCCATTCCAAATATCCCGCCGAGCCGGTTTCCACCCCGATCACCAAAAATTCCGGGGTTTCGTAGCTATGTTGACCGATGACCTCTGCCTGCAGCTCTTCCAGCCGGTCTTTTGTCGTTTTGATGATCAATATGTATTCCGCTGCTGTTTCGATTCTCTCTTTCCACCGGTAGACCGATTCCACCGGGGTCGAAAGCATATTCACACAGGCAGCCAACCGTCTCTCCACGACCGTATTAGCGATCTTCATAGCTTCGGTTTGTCCGCTGCAGGTGACCATCACAACCTTCGCGTCTGCTCCATTTGTCATCCATTTCCTCCTTCATTCGCTCTTTGCTCGCCGCTTCGGACCGGCTACACTACAGCCATCTCCTTCTGGGAAAGACCATGAGCGCATCTCCTTCAGTCGCACCTTCACCGATCAAGTTCGGCACCTCCGGCTGGCGTGGACTCATTGCTGACGATTTTACCTTCGCCAACGTACGCCTCGCAGTCACGGCCATTGCCGAACACGTCAACTCCAAGACCGCCAAGCCCAGGATTCTGGTGGGCTACGACACGCGTTTTTACTCCGAAGAGTTCTCCACCCTGGCCGTCGCCATCCTTCAGCAGCACGGCATTCGCACACTTCTCTGCGATACGTTCACTCCAACACCGGCCGTGGCCTACGAAATTCAGCGCGCCAAACTCGACGGCGCCATCAACTTCACCGCAAGCCACAACCCCGCGCAATATCACGGGCTGAAGTTCTCTTCATCTGACGCCGGGCCAGCTCTCCCTGAAGTTACCAAGGACATCGAGGGCCGAGCGGCCAAGCTCTTCGCGGCCGGCGGCATCGCGCCGGTAACGGGTCCGGCGCCCGATACCGAAAAAACCAACCTCCGTGCGAATTACCTGAAGCGTGTCGAACAACTCGTCAAGTTCGACGTCCTCGCCAAATCCAAAATCAAATTTGCCGTGGACGCACTGCACGGCGCCGGCGCCGGCTACCTCAACAAAGCCCTTTCCGATCACGGCGTCCCGGTCGAAACCATTCGTGCCGATCGCGATGTACTCTTCGACGGCACCGGCCCCGATGTCAGCCAGGACAATCTCGCACCACTGCGTAATCTCGTTCTCTCCTGCAAAGCCAACGCCGGCCTGGCCACCGACGGCGACGCCGACCGCTTCGGGATCGTCGATTCCGACGGCTCATGGGTTCAGCCCAATCTTATCCTGGCACTGGTTTACGACTATCTCGTCGAGTCTCGCGGCTGGAAGATGCCCGCTGCCCGCAGTGTCGCTACCTCCGAACTTGTCGACGCGGCTGCAAAATCTCATGGCCAAATTACTTATCAGACTCCGGTCGGATTCAAATACATTGGCCAGCTCATCCGCGAAGACAAAATCGCGCTGGGCGGCGAAGAGAGCGCCGGCCTGACTATTCGTGGCCACGTTCCTGAAAAAGACGGCATTCTAGCCTGCCTGTTGGTGGCCGAAATGATCGCCGCTCGCAACTCATCCATCAGCGAACAAGTCCAACAGCTCTTTAAGAAGGTGGGCCGCTCCTTTGCTCCTACTCGCGAAAACCTGCACCTTTCCGACGAACAAAAAGCCGTGGCTGTGCAAAAAGCCAAAACGGAGGCCAGCACTCTCCTTGGCCGCAAGGTGAAGTCCGTCGACCGGACGGACGGGGCAAAATTCGCCTTCGACGACGGCTCCTGGATCCTCCTCCGCCTTTCCGGTACTGAACCGCTACTTCGCCTTTATGTGGAAGCTGAATCTCCCGCCGCTTCCGCTAAACTCGTCAAGGAAGCAACGGAGTGGATTCTAAGTGCCTAGTCGCGCCAATCCGCAATCGCCGTTTGCCACGTTGTGGTCGCAGCACGGCCGAGCCGTGCTCAGTATTGGTGTGCTGGTTCTTTTTTTGCATGATATCTTCGGCGCGCACGGCTACCTGGCTATGCGCCGCACGCGGCAGGAGATCGAACGCGTGCAGGCTGACATTGCCCGCCTCAACAAGGAAAACGTCGAACTTGCCGATGAAGTGAAAGCTCTGAAGTCCGATCCGCACAAGATCGAGTCCATCGCTCGTTGCGAACTCGGCCTCGCCAAACCCGGCGAAGTCATCATCAAAATTCCGCAAGCCGGCCCAGCTCAGTCCTGCGATGATTCGGCTCACTAGACCGCCTGAACTCTCTTCGATTTCCACCAGCTTTTCGCCAGCGACAGCGCTACCATTGCCGTGAAGATTGTAATCAATCCGAAGGTCGCCCGTCCCACGCCGCACTTCCCTTTGGGCAAAATCGAAAATCGCCCATACACAAACTCGATATGCACCCAATACATTAGAAGCGAAGTCGTGCCCAGCTGCACGAGCGGGCTGAAGCCGACCAAACCCAAGCCCCATCGGCACCATGCGTAAGCAAAAAACAGAATTCCCAGCAAAAGTCCGCAGCGCAGCAAGAAAAAATTCGGACCCGTATGCCAGTAGTCGTACACCGCATACAGCCGGGTGCCATTTGCATCGAACAGCATGGACACGCCAAGCGCCGCTGCACCAGCTACACCGAGCAACCCAAACGCAGGTGCCTCGTGGGCCTTGGCGAATGCCGTGTCCAAGCAGAACCCAACTGCTAGCCCTGCAAACGCGAACCCTACCCAAGGAAAGATCGGAAACAGCCACGGCTGTGGCTGATCGAAAATATGAACGCCGTTCACATACGACTCAATCGGCCATGGCAAAAATCGCGGGCGTGCCGTCGTCCATAGCGGCGGTGTCATCATGGCGATTCCGGTCGCCACTACCAGCGCTAGGCCGATGCTCTGCCACCGCGTGCTGGCAGGCGTGCCACCGCCAGCAATCCAGCACACTGCCGCCAGCAAAACCATCGACAGCCCTAGCACGTTGAGCACGTCCACGCGCAGCAGGTCCGTCCACGGCACCCACGGAATCCCCAGCAGATATTCCTGGAGCCGGAATAGGAGTCCGAGCCCAAACACCTCGGCGCCGCGCAGCAGGACCTGTTTTGCGATTTCTCGGCGCGATACATTCTTTTCGCGCAGCCTGTCTGTTACCAATGCCACCGAGATGCCGGCCAAGAAAATAAACAGCGGTGCCGGCAGCGTGCCACCCAAACGCGACCATGCCGCAAGCGCTGACCGCTTCGCTTCCGGGCTCAGCCACGAGTCGTAGCAGTGAGTCTGAAACATCACTACGCACGCCAACCCCCGCATCCAGTCGATGTAGGCAAGTCTTTGTTGGCCAGGTTTCGCTAGAGATGAAGGCATCAGAATTGGTTACGATACAATACTTACTTGCCCTCTTCACGCCAACTTGCACCGTCCGCCATGCTTGGCCTGTGGGCCGCTGTTGTGATGGGGCTAGCCGCTTTCGCGCTTGTCTCAGGCAAAACTCAAGGTTACGGCGGCCGCGGCCTCCTTTCGGCTGGTCTCCCATTTGCTCTGCTCCTAGCGTTTATGCTGCTGTTCGCAGCACAGAGTGTAAGTGAACGCTTTGTGGCCATGGTAGGTGCAGGCTCAGGATGGCTGCTCGGCCTGGCCGTGTTCTTTGTTTTTTTGCTTTATGCGATCGGAACAGGCACCCTGTCGCTGCTTCGCCTCGCGGCCGCGGCGGCATTTATTTTCCTGCCGCTACTGCTGCTGGCTTCGGCGCAGAACTCTGCTCCAGGTTCGTGGCAGGATCTGCTCACCATCGCTATCATCTGGACCGCGGTAAAATTCGGCCCGTCCCACTGGCTCTGGCCATATCCCGGCGAACGCCTCGCCTATATCCTCACCATACTCCTTGCCGTCAACGTCGCCATCGCAGGTTTTCTTCTTCTCCGCCGTGCCAAAAATGTCGGCTATTCCATCGGCTGGGACCGCCGCTTTACCTTCTCGATCCTTGCCTCGCTCGCGCTCTTTGCCGCGATCGCGATTCCGCTCGGCACAAAGATCCAGTTCATTCAATTCGCTCCCCGCTACCACGAATGGAAGTCCTTCCTCCCTCTTTCCCTCGGCATTCTCTTCTTCACGGCCTGGCCGGAAGAATTTCTGTTCCGCGGCCTGCTGCAAAGCCAGCTTTCCGCCACGACCAGGAGCAACACCACCGGCTGGCTAGCGGCCTCGGTCCTTTTCGGCTTCTCCCATATCACAAACATGCATTTCCCCAACTGGCGCTACGCCCTGCTTGCCTCCATCGCCGGCCTCTTTTACGGATGGACTTGGCGCCGCACCAACTCCATCTTCGCCTCCGCCATTGTCCACGCTGCCGTGGACATCCTCTGGCACTTCCTGTTCCAGACGCTCTGAAACCCTACGGCTACACCTCGCTTCATCCCACTTATGTCACACCACCGTCCCCCAGTTCTCCACGCCTTTTGACCATCTCCCGACACCGCTGTGACAACCTCCTCGCCCCGGCACGCTACCGTTCGATCAGGCGACTGCCGCGATGTTTTGCGCCACGTCGCAAAGGAGATTCGTCATATGAACCAGAATGCGTCCTCGCGCGCACGCGCTTCGATTTTCACCAATCACGTCGTTCGCACCGCCATTGTTCTTTCTGTTGCTCTGTTCGCCGCTAGCCTGGCTTCAGCGCAGTACGGAGGCGGTGGGGGCGGAACGGGTGGCACGGGATCTGGTGGTGGTACTTACGGCAGCGGCGGGTACGGCTCGTCGGCCGGCAAGGCCGCAGGCATCGGCGCTGGCGTCGCTGCTGGCGCGGGACTGCTGATGTATGCTGCCTTTCACCACCCTGGAATGACCGGTTGCGTTCAGCCCGGTGACGACGGCCTGCGGATTGTGGACGAGAAGAAAAACGTCTCCTACGCGCTGCAGTCCGGAGACGTCCTTCTCAAGCCCGGCCAGCGCGTTCAACTGCAAGGGAAAAAGTCCAAGACAGCCGCCGGCGTACAAACCTTCGCGGCGAAAAAGTTGGTAAAGGATCTGGGCAGCTGTGGCAGCGGCACTTCCACAGCGCAAACTCAGCCTTCCGCCCAATAGTCGAAGAGTTGGCACGTGGCGTCTTGTCCGAGCCGGTGAGTATCTTCTCTCAGGCATGCCCACCGGCCTGTTCGTTTTCGCGGAGCAGTTCCTCGGCGCCGCTTGTCTCTCGTCCGGGTCCCCTCAGGCGTGCGTGACCTTGGTCTTCTTCTTTAGTTCAATGGTGGGCTGACCCAGCGCATAGCTGACAAAGTCTTTCAGTTCGTACCTGCCATTCTTGTTTTGCGAGCTGACCGCTTTCGGCATCCAGTTCGGCTCCATCGTCAACACAGAGTGGTTGTCGCCGAACATCAAGCCCAGAAACACTTCGGCAACAATTCGTCCACCGACCGGTCCGAGTTGTGGCGTGGTGATCGGGACTGGCTTGGTCACCGGGATCTTGACGTCTGCCTGGTTCCGCATCGCCTCCGCCAGAATGTAGGTCCACAGCGGGCAGTTGTTCTCGAACACCTTGTTGATCTTACGGATCGCCTGCGGATCTTCGCCCTTGTCCGGCTTGTCCACACCTTTCCCAATCAAAATCTGGTCTTCGTCGAGCGGCGTCACACCCATCGCTCGCGCCACGTGCTGGCCGTTCGGTAATCCCATACGCCAGCCGCGCTCCAGGTTGCGCTGGGCCAGAGAAGACGGGTTTGCCGCAACCATCGCCGGCAACCTCAGCAATGGATTACACAAGCAAGTACTCATCCGGTAGGCCAAATGC
>CAZQOB010000062.1:22898-33986 GCA_964594885.1 uncultured Acidobacteriaceae bacterium | reverse complement strand
TCCCTACCGCGACTGTGGGAGGGGTGAGCAGGTGACTGCTCCCCCTATCCCGATTTGAGAGCGAATTTTTTGCAAGGCAAGGTGGCGTCAGTCTTGCGTTATCGGTCGTCCGAAAGAAGAGAAGTTGGTTGCGGTTCATGCCGGGCAAAAGGATGGCGAGCTCCCCGACTAGGTCGGGGCAGGTTTCCGGCGGCCAATACCAATGCCGCTGGTGTACGGAGAGTTTGTGAAGCGATTTTATAGCTACTTTTATTGGGCCGCGGCCCGCGAAAGGAAATGGCGATGATCATTTCGATGAAGAGGCACGCAACACGCGAGGAGATTGACGCGGTGACGGCTCAAGTGAATCACTTCGGATACAAAGTGCACTCGATTGAGGGCGAGGAGCGCGTGGTGATCGGCGTGGTCGGCGTCGGCGACGTGACCGCGTGCATGGAGTCGATCGAGGCCATGCCGCAGGTCGAGAACGTGATGCGCATCAGCGCGCCGTACAAGTTTGTGAGCAAGGAGTTCCGCAAAGAGAAGACGCGGATTCGCGTGAACGGCACTGTGATTGGCGGCGATGAATTTGTGGTAATGGCCGGGCCGTGTTCGGTGGAATCGGAGGAGCAGATTCTGCGCTCGGCGGAAGGCGTGGCGAAAGCGGGGGCCAAGTTGCTGCGCGGCGGCGCGTTCAAGCCGCGGACTTCGCCCTACGATTTTCAGGGGATGGAAGAAGAAGGGCTGAAGCTGCTGCAGAAGGCTAAAAAGGCCACGGGACTGGCGATTGTGACCGAAGTAATGACCGACCGCGACGTGGATCTGGTGGCGCACTATGCCGATGTGTTGCAGATCGGCGCACGCAACATGCAGAACTTCATGCTTTTGAAGGCGCTGGGGAAGTGCGGGCGGCCGATCCTGCTGAAGCGGGGACTGAGCTCGACAGTGAAGGAGCTGCTGATGAGCGCGGAATACATCGTGGCCCACGGGAATCCAGACGTGATGTTGTGCGAGCGGGGAATTCGCACGTTCGAGACGATTACGCGAAACACCTGCGACATCGCGGCGATCCCTGCATTGAATGAGCTGACACATTTGCCGGTGATTCTGGATCCCAGCCACGCAACAGGGAAGCGCAGCCTGGTGCCGGCATTGTCAAAGGCGGGTGTAGCCATTGGCGCCGACGGCTTGATTGTGGAAGTGCATCCGGCTCCGGAGAAAGCGATCAGCGACGGCGCACAGTCGCTGGATGTGGCGCAGTTCATAAAAATGATGGAAGAGCTGAAGCCGTATGTTGAGTTATGGAAGACGACGCGTAAGCCAGAACTCGCCGCCGCCGCGAGCTGATCCTGTTCAAAAGTTTTCCATCATCCAGATGTTCATGGTTACCTTGCGATCGACGATAGCTAGCCGGCGACCATCAGTTGAAGGGATCGGCAAGCAAGAATTGGCGCCGCCGCATTTGGCTAGGAGCTTTGCGTTGCCGCGCAAGTCCAGATGCAGCAATTGTGAGCCGCCTGGAGCGCGCGTGGCCACGAAAATTGCGTCTTGGTTAGCAACCCACCGAATGCTCACCAACTTTTCCGGCGTTTGGAAAGGTATAGTCTGCAAGGGCTGACCTCGCAAGGAATGAATCTCAATTGCGCTATGCGGGCTGCGGGCCAGCGCCAAGCGAGTTCCATCGGGAGAAACAACGCAAATTACGTCCTCCACGAGCGGGTCAACGAGCCGTTCAAGATCAATGCGCGCCAGTTCCGGGCCGCGGCCGGCGATGGGGTCGAGACTCGACACGATCATCCATCTATTGTCGTTACTGGCTTCCGCGATAACACAGAGGTTCGCGGTCGACTTGGTGCAGGAAACCGCAGCCGAAGGGGCGACCTGTAAAATTGTTTCGGGTTTGCCGCCCGTTATTGGAAAGCGGACCAAAGGGAGAGGCTCGACGGCCTGCGCACCTGGAACCGGCGGCTTCTGCCGGAGGGCAGCAATGAGCCACCTGCCGTCGGGAGTTACGACGGCGCGATTGGCCCAACCACCATCCATCGGCCCGAACAGCGGCTCCGAGGTAAGCGAGTCGAGAGATTGTCGGGACATGCCGTACTTATCGGAGGTGTGGCCGTGACCGACGATCAAGGACTTGCTGTCGGCTGTCCAGTCAAGACCGTAGGCGTCCCTTTCTTCCTGGGTGAAATGCCTTTGCCTGACGATGCGCGAGCCCGCAGCGCCGAGGTCTGCGACATCGGTTGTCGAGAATCCCGTCTCGGCCGCAAAGGCCAACCGCTTACCGTCGTTTGTAGCCGAGCCGCTAGAAACACAGAAGTTCGGCCAGTTGGTCAGTCTCACAGGCTGCTGCAAGCGCTTGCCGGTATTGAGGTCAATTCGACCGATCCAGTAGTTACAGACTTCGCTATCGGGCTCCGGCTGGTCGTATAGCACACGACCGTCGTGGAGCCAAATAAAATCGTTGGCCTTGGCCAGTTCAGCGGCATCAAAGATCGTTACCTGCTTTCCAGTGCTGAGGTTTTGGCTGATACCCATATTGCCCGATTTGTCGTTGAAGACTCCTCCGACATGTTTCCCGTCCGGCGAAAACCAACCCCAACAATCCCACCCGGTGCCTTCCTGAGTTTCGCTGTACTTTCTAGCATCTTCGCCACCAGGGCCCATCAGCCAGACCTCGCGCTCACCGCGTGAGCCTGCTTTTGTAACAAACGAAACGGTTGATCCGTCAGGAGAAATGGAACAAACGATGGCGCGGTCGCGAAGCTTCAGCGGAGGTTCTCCAAGCACGGAGACTGCCCAGACGCTTGATGTTTTGGAACTCCATTCTGACCAGATTTCGCTTGCCGGGTAAGCGTTGGCAAGGAGTCTGGTACTGTCGGGGAACCATGCGACCACGAGCCACTTGACCGGCTTTTGCCGGAGCTCTTCCGAAACGGGGATAGCGTGGGTTTCACCGGTGTCGACTAATTTGAGGTACAGGCCTCTGGTGTCGCTGTAGGCGAGGTATTTTCCATCAGGAGAAATAACGCCTCCGATCACCGGGTTTTCGCTGGAGTTGGTTGTGAGTTGCCGCAGTTTGATCTCGGGAATGCTGGCAGCAGGCTTTTTGAGATCGCGCGCAACCCAAATTACTCCGCCTGCAAGAATTAGCGCCGCTGCGGCGAGTGCCATAAGCTTCCCTGCCAGGGCCGGGCGACTCATTCGAGGATTGAGGCCGGCCAAGTCGGCAAGGATTTGTCCGGCGGTTTGATAACGCGCATTACGATCTTTTTCGAGAGCTTTGTTAATGATGAATTCCAGCTTGGAAGGAACGACGCTGTTTAGCTGCCGAGGCGGTAGGGGAGAGCCGGCCCAAATAGCATCGCGAAGCTGGGAAGCAGTTTCCTGAGGGAATGCGCGCTGCCCTGTAGCCATTTGGTAAAGAACCAGGCCAAAGGAAAACAGATCGGTGCGGGTGTCGAGTTCCTCGCCGCGAAGTTGCTCCGGCGACATGTAACCAGCAGTACCGATGGCGGTTCCGGTGCGCGTTAAAGTGAGAAGTGGATCCCACTGGCGAACGGTTGCAATGCCATCTGAAATGGGAGACTCGGACGGTGCGGAATCGTGTAGCTTGGCTAGCCCGAAATCAAGAATTTTGACCTGACCTTGGCGGGTGACGAAGATATTCGCCGGTTTTATATCGCGGTGAATGATGCCCTTGCCGTGAGCGGCCTGCAGGCCAGCAGCTATTTGGCAGGCGAGGTTCAAAACCGTAGCGACCGGCATTGGCGCATCGTTGATCGAGTCACGAAGGGTTTTGCCGTCGAGCAGTTCCATGACGATAAACGGTTGGCCCTGTTGCTCCTCTATGGAGTGAATCGTGCAGATATTGGGATGGTTTAAGGCGGAAGCGGCGCGGGCCTCTCGCTCGAACCGCTGCATCGCTTCCGGGCTATTTGCCATTTCGTCAGGCAGAAATTTCAACGCGACTCGCCGCCCAAGCTTCAGGTCTTCGGCCTGATAGACCACACCCATGCCTCCCCCACCCACGATTTCGAGGACACGGTAATGGGAGACTTTCTTGCCCAGGCGTTCCGAAACGGAATGGTCAGTGGCTGATGCCGATTGAGCCGGTCCTTGGCGGGTTTGTGAGCTTAGTTCGATCCATTGAACAGGGGTCATCCAGCGATAGCCGCGCCGAGCCAGAGTTTCCACAAAACGAGGCTGGTCGGCGGAATCGCCCAAGGCCAGTCGCAGTTTCTTGATGGCGGTATTGATGCTGTTTTCGAACTCCACGACGGTGTCGTTGGGCCAGAGTTTCTTCTGAATTTCTTGCCTGGAAACGACTTGTCGCGGCCGCTCCAGAAGCAGTCGCAGAATCTGGAAGGATTGTTCCGGAAGCTTGATGCGGTCCCCGTTCTTGCAGAGCTCGCCGGACTGCAGATTCACTTCGAAGCATTCGAAGCGAGCGAGACGGGGAGACTGGGCAGTTCCATCCACAGAGAACACCTAACCACAAGGTCTTGGGGACGAACGCGTAGAGCCGTTTGCTCCGGCGGGTGCAGTTTAGCATTTTCATATATAGCGAATGAAGACCCCAAGCGTAGTAAGCCCAAAGTCACATGCAAATCACAGCCAGCACATTGCGCAGAACAGGTGCTGGGAGGCAGAGTGCGCTCGGTTGCCACTCTGGAAAGGAGTCAGTCATGAGAATGAACACGAAGTCCGTCAATTGGAAAGTTGCGCTGCTAATGGCGATGCTGACGCTGCCCGGCACGTCTTCCGCGCAACAAAAGGTGCGCTACAAGCTGATCGACATTGGCACGTTTGGCGGACCTGCGAGCTACTTGGGTGATCCTGGGAGCGGTGACAGCGTAATGCTAAATGACGCAGGGGTTCTGGTCGGAAGAGCCGCAACGGCGACGCCTGATCCCTTTTGCCTTGACCCAGACTGCTTCGTCGCAGCTTCATTTCGATGGGAAAATGGCATTCTCACGTCACTGCGCGGGTCGGCTGGCGGAATAGGCGCGAGCGGCATCAATCCCGGTGGCTCGATCGCTCTCAACGGAAACAATGGGCAGATTGACCCGCTCCTTGGCGGTCCGGAGCTTCGGGGTTTTGTCTGGAGAGACGGCCTGCTGACTGATCTTGGCACCCTGGGAGCAGGCGTCGAGACCGCAGCGCTCTACGTAAACAACGCCGGTCAAGTTGTCGGCATGGCTACTATCAGTACGGACCCAGATCCTTCCGGCTTTTCGTTTGTCGTCGCGCCACTTCATACCTTCATCTGGCAGAACGGCGTTATGAAAGACATTGGCACGTTAGGAGGGCCGGACGCATTGGCCAACTCGAATTGCAACAATCTGCGGGCCAATCTAGTAACCGGTCTGTCGATCTTAGCGGATCTAGTTACCGTTCATCCCTACCTTTGGGACAACGGAAAAATAACCGATCTTGGAACGCTGGGCGGAAACTTCTTTGGTGAAGCGCAATGCGCCAACAACGCCGGGCAGGTCGCGGGAACATCTACGCTTGTGGGAGACGCGACTTTCCACGCTTTCCTTTGGCAAAACAACGTAATGAGGGATTTGGGCACCCTTGGTGGAGACAACTCGTCGGCTGCCTGGATCAATGTCGCGGGAGATGTGGTCGGAGATGCGGACTTGCCGGGAGCTGACGTCACAGGCCTACACCACGCATTTTTGTGGCACCACGGAATGATGACCGATCTCGGAACACTGGGAAGCACCAGTCACGCCATTGCCATGAATGCAAATGGGCAAGTGGTTGGACAATCCCGCTTAGGAGATCCTTCGAGCAGCCTTCAACACGCGTTCTTATCGGAAAAGGGAGGCCCGATGGCGGATTTGAATAACCTCATCTCGCCAAACTCGCCGCTCGAACTCTACACCGCAGAAGACGTCAACGATCCCGGGTGGATAGCAGGCCGCGGCTTGCCAGGTGGATGCGACGATATCGACGCGTGCGGACACGTTTTCCTGCTGATCCCGTGCGATCCAGCGAAGGGCCAAGACTGCTCGGCGGTCAATGCGGGGACAAATGGCACCGTTCCAAATAAGAGACCAGGAATGTCACTGCGGCAGGCGCGCCGGACATCGACGGCGGGAAGCTTGCGGCAGCAGGCGAATCGAATGCACGTTTTACCACTGCGAGACTGAGAGCCAACAAAAAGTGTCCTAAGAAGGGCTCTCGCTTCGCGTGTGTAGGCACAAGAAGCGTTGGGCAGTGGTGGTGTTTGCCGCCGGTGAAATCGAAAAATCCGGAGAGACGTTGGTAGCCTGTGCGCAAAGCGCTACGGCGGACAGAGCCAGAGGAATGGATGAATGGATCCTGAAGAGAACGAGAGCGAAGCTCGGGGGATTAGCTCGAATAATCAGGTTGTTGGCGCGTCCTACTCCTGTCCTGATGCCAGCATTTCACGGGCTGTTCTATGGGACAAGGGCTCCATCATAGATCTGAACACGGCGATTGCAGGGACACCGAGTCTGCAGTTGGGAGAAGCCAGGTACATCAACGATCGGGGCGAAATTGCGGGCCGGGGCTTGCCGCCCGGCTGCGGTGAGGATGATGACTGCGGGCACGTTTTCCTGCTGATTCCCTGTGACCCGACTGCTGGTCAGGACTGTTCTACCGTAACGGCGAAGGAAAGCAACGTTGCGGCTTCGAAGAAGCAATCGACGCCGAGGATCCTACAGCGCATGGCTCCGGGAAAAGCCCCAACGAACTGGCGTCAGTTGCTGGCGCGGCGAACGCATCTTAAGACTTCGGAGAACTAGGGTGGTGCTACCTATAAGAGCGTTGGGCCCCAGAAAGCACATAGTTTTGCGCGGGGGTGCGGTGTGGTAGAGTGCGGATTGTCAGGAAGCGCAGAAGTTCCGCAGGCGCGCAACCGGGTAGCAGCTGAGATCAATCATTCCTGACGGGGCAGCCTTCAAGTGCGGAAGCAAGACGATCTTCAGAAGTGGGCGACAGCGTTCGTAGTGTGCGTGTGCTTGAACGCTTTGAGTGCGTCAGTTGTGCGCGCGACGCATGCGATTTCGGCGCAAACTGCTAAGGTTGCCGAATTTAAGTCTACACAACTGGCTACCACGGAGGCGACGTTGCCCCATGACCGAAGCGATGGGAAGAGCCCCGCTTCCGCCGAGAGCGACGCCGCGAAGCCGAGCGTGGAGCGGAACAAGGCCGCGCCGATGATTGTGATTGGATTTGTGGGCGGCTATGTGCGTAAAGGGAATGCCGTACACAGCCCGGTGAAGGTGGCTGCGAGCCTGCGCGCGGCGTTTCGCGAAGGGGTGCACGTAGAGGTTTTTGAAAATCATCATCGGGAAGAGGCTTACCAAGAGATTCTGCAGCTTCTCGGGATGAACGGAAGCCGGGCTAAGACCCGGCAATACAAGGAAAACGATGAGGCCAGCGAAAACGGGAAACGCGCGGCGCGGATCATCATTTATGGAATGAGCTGGGGCGCATCAGAAACCGTGGCGCTGGCCCGCGAACTCGAGCAGCAGAAAATCCCGGTGCTGCTGACGATCCAGGTGGACAGCGTGCGCAAATTCGGGGAGAACGACGGGTTGATTCCTGCAAATGTGGCCGAGGCGGTGAATTTCTATCAGAACGATGGGTTGTTGCACGGGCGGGCTCAGATTCGCGCAGCGGACGCTTCGCGAACGAAGATCCTTGGCAATTTTCACTACCAATACAAAGCCTCTCCACTGGCGTGCAAGGAGTATCCGTGGTGGGACCGGCTGCTAGCCAAATACCACACCAACATTGAATGCGATCCTGTGGTGTGGGATCGCGTGGAAGGACTGATTCGAGAGAGACTTCCTGGGCTGGCCGAGAAGTGATGAGGCTAATCCTCGGCGGATGAGCGGAGTCCAGAAGCTGACGAGGACGCCGTCTGAGCACCAGTGAGCGCCTCTTTCTTGGCCACCGCCGCGGCTGAGGCCCGCTGTAACTCCGACCAATCTTTCTGAAATTCCGGGATTGTTTCACGGCCGCGCGCGGCGCCCTTCAGGATGTGACGGGTGCGGGCCAGCAGAAGGTCGCGAGAAAGTTCCGGGTCAGACTGCCGCGAAAGAATGTTGCTGGCGCTGACCCCGACCTTATTTTGCCGATCGTTCGCAGGTTCTGTGAACCAAGCCGCACCATTCTCGTCGAGATACGGCGTGCCCTTTTCTTCGAGCCGCTTGAAGAAATGATTGACCTCGTAGGGCTCCGGTTGCGGTTCGATTTCCGCGAGGATCGAATCCAATCGCTTGGCAAAGTCTTTCCACTGGCTTGAAGTACCGGCAACCTGCTTCGGCGTCAGCTTGGAAGAAGCTTCGGCATCGAGCGCTGCGGCGTGGTGCTCAAACTCCTTTTGGGTGTTGAAGCGTCCCGTCGTGAAGTAAGACGTCGTAACGACCGGAAGTGCGTAATAGGAAGCCAGAACCATGGGCACCATTAGCTTGCCGGAATGGAAGAGCTGTTCTGTGCCGGAGCGCACAGTGCGGCTGCGTTTGAAGGTGCCGGGTTCCTGCGCGAAGTGCATGACGCGCAATTCAGAGGCGAGGTGATGGCGCGCGTAGCGGGTGAAGCTGCGCGCCACGGCTTTGGGACTGGTCATGCCGAAGTCGTTCAGGTGATCGGTCTTAGCCGCGTGCGGAAAATAGGTGTTGATCACGCGCTTGGTAAAGTCGGCGCAATTGTTAGTGACGCCGTTGAAATGGTTGCGATTTGCAGAGTCATTGAAGGCATCAATGAACTGTTCGTCCTGTTCAAGGGTGGTGCTGACAGAAAAGATGTACACGCCGCGAATCATGGTCGCAGCAACCATTTCCCGCCATTCGGCTTTCGGGCTGGTACGGCAGGAGACGCCTTCGCAGAGTCCCGCCAGGTAATTTTCGCGATAGCGCTCTTCGAGCAAGTGCTTCAGTTTGCCCGAACCGAACAGAGCACGGTTGCCCGGATCTTCGACGCCGTAGAGATAGATGCTGAGCGACACGACATTCCACTCGAAAGATTGATCTTCGCCGATGTTGATGTAGTTGCTCATCACCGAGCCGAGTTCGCCCGGCTTGCAGAGACGCAACCTTACCGGCGATTCCGCGCAAATGCGGGAAAAGTAGATGGCGCTGTGACCGGTGCTGCTGATGCGGTCCACGTTTTCGTCGAGCGATTCATTGAGGACGACGCCAACGTCAGCGGATGCCGCAGGGCACGCTGCGGTAAGCATCCACAAGACCGGCGAGATGGCGAGCGCCAGAGACAGTCCCAGCGAACGGGTGGTGCCCCGGCGAAACTGCTGGACGACAATGGCGTACATGCGACGCAAACGGGCCTCTCCTCAAAACAACAGAATGAAACATAGGCTGGATGCCAAGTTCGGCGCGGCCACGGATGTGTGGCTCGATTTTCGCGTTAAATGCTTCCACTATTTTTGCTCATCTTATTTAGAACCCGAGCGGAGGCGAAAAGTTGCTCGCAGATTCGGTAACTGTACCTCGGTACAGGAAGCGACTTTTACCAGCAGTACATCGAGCACGCATACATCGAGTACGACAACATCGAGTATGCAACTTGACCGGGTGCAGAGTGGCGGCTAGGATTTAGCCCACCATGCCCGCAATGGAGTCGCCAGTCGGCCAGGCGTTTTCCCAATACAGAGTGCTCCGCAAAATCGGAAGCGGCGGGATGGGGGTGGTGTATGAGGCGGAAGATACGCGCCTGGGACGCAAGGTCGCGCTGAAATTTCTACCGCCAGAAATGGCAGGCGACAGTCAGTTGCTGGAGCGCTTTCAGCGTGAGGCCCGCGCAGCTTCCGCGCTGAACCACCCGAACATCTGCACCATTCACGCGATAGAACAGCACGAACGCCAGCATTTCATCGTAATGGAGCTGCTGGAAGGGCAAACGCTTTCCCAGCGAATGTCGGGTATGGCCATGGAGCTAGAGAAACTGCTACCGATGGCGATTCAGATTGCGGACGCGCTGGAATCGGCACATGCCAAGGGAATCGTGCACCGCGACATCAAGCCGGCCAATATTTTCGTTACTGATCGCGCGCAGGTGAAGATTTTGGATTTCGGACTGGCGAAGGTGGACCGTCCGCAGTCGCCGTTCAGCGAGAGCACGTCGATTGCGCTGGACAATACGAGCGCAGAGACCAATGCGCTGACGTCGCCGGGGTCGGCGATCGGAACCATCATGTACATGTCGCCCGAACAGGCCCGCGGCGGGCTGGTGGATGCGCGGACGGATCTGTTTTCGCTGGGCACGGCGCTGTATCAGATGGCGACGGGGGCACTGCCGTTCACTGGAGATACTTCGGCGGTCATTTTTGACTCGATTTTGAATCGCGAGCCCGTGCCGGTGGACGTGGTGAATTCCGGATTGCCGAGGGAGTTTGGAAGAATCATTGAGAAGACGCTGGAAAAAGACAGAAATTTGCGGTGCCAGTCGGCGACCGAGTTAAAGACGGATTTGATTCGGCTGAAGCGGGACCTGGATTCTGGGAAGAAAGCCGCGGCCGCAGCAGTTTCGACGGATTCCAAGGCAGGAACAGCGAAGGCTGGGCCGAAATCGCTGGCGGTATTGTATTTCGAAAATTTGAGTGGGGTGAAGGAAGACGAATATCTCCGCGATGGAATCACGGAAGATATCATTACCGAGCTCTCCAAGATTCGCGGGCTGAATACATTTTCGCGGCCGACGGTGCTGGCGTTTCGAGACAAGACGGTGACGCCGGTTCAGATCGGACAGCAGTTGAAGGCGGCGTATGTGCTGACCGGTACGCTGCGGCGCGCGGGAAACCGTTTGCGCATCACGACGCAACTGGTGGACACGCACACGGATTTTCCGCTGTGGAGCGAACGATACGACCGGGAAATGAAGGATGGCTTAGAAGTGCAAGACGAAATTCGGCCGAAGCTTGCATCTTCTCTGTTCGCTGCGGCAAGCCATATTGCGCGAGGCGCGCCCGTGGAGAAAACCCTTACTGAAACGCGATTGGCGATCGTATCGGCGGGCTATGGACATGTGGAATACCTTGAGCTCAGAGCCGAAGATGACTTGGCGCCGCTGAAGCAATTTGACCGGCCGGCGCGTCTATTGGCGGCAGCTATT
>CAZQOB010000062.1:0-22888 GCA_964594885.1 uncultured Acidobacteriaceae bacterium | reverse complement strand
GAGCTGGAAACGCTTGCGGTGAAGCCGACCGAGAATTTGCAGGCATACGATTTGTATTTGCGGGGAAAGAGATACGCGCGGCGCCAGACGAGGCAAGACTTGGAATTCTCGTTGCAGATGTTCGAGAGCGCCGTGGCTATGGATCCGAATTTCGCGCTGGCCTACGCGGCGTGCGCGAATGCCTGCGCGATGTTTTATTGCAATTACAGCCGGGATGTGGCGTGGGTGGAGCGGGCGCGCGAGGCGTCCGGCAAAGCGGTCGCTCTTCGCTGGGAGCTGCCAGAAGTGCAGGTGAGTCAAGCTTGGGTGCTGTACGCGACCGAGTTGCATGACGAAGCGGTGCGCATGGTGCGCAAAGCGATCGAACGCAAGAAGGACTGCGAAGGCGCCTACTACCTGCTTTGCCGCGCGCTGTTTTCTGCCGGGCGATATCAAGAGGTTGTGGACGTTATGGAAGCGGGGCTGGAAGCGAGCGGCGAGGACTACAACATCTATGTGCCGCTAGCGAATTCGCTGGGCGCTATGGGGAAACGCGAAGCGTACATGAACCTGCTGCAGCGGCGCGTGACCGCGTTGGAGAATCACCTGAAACATGTGCCGGAGGACGCGCGGGCGCGCATTCTGCTGGGGACGGACTACGCCGAACTGGGGCGCGAGGAAGATGCGCTGAAGGAGCTGAACCTGGCGGTTACGCTGCGCGCAGGTGAGGCTTCGATTCTCTACAATGCAGCGTGTCTGTATGCCACGCTGAAGAAAAAGCAGGAAGCGATGGATTGCCTGCGGAAGGCCTGGGAAGCCGGCTTTCGCGACTCGAGCCATGCGCGGCGCGATCCGGATCTGGCGCTGCTGCACGACGATCCGGAGTTTCACCGGATGTATCCCGACAAGAGCGCTGGAGCACAGGCGCGGGCAAATTGAATATGGAATGGGCGCGATTTGTTGAGGCGCGCGAATTGCTGGAGCGGTACCTGCCGCAGACCCGATTGGTGCGTGCGCCGTCGCTCGAAGAAACTCCCGAACAAAAAGTGTATTTGAAGCTGGAGAGCGAGCTGCCAACGAACTCGTTCAAAGTACGCGGCGCGATCTATGCTTTGAGCGCCCGCGAGCGTGCGGGCGGTGCCGTGCGCGAAGTCGTGGCGTCCAGCACCGGCAATCACGGCGCCGCAGTGGCGTACGCGGCACAGTTGCTCGGGTGGAAGGCACGGATTTTTCTGCCGGAGGAATGCAATCCGGTGAAGAGAAACAACATTGCGCGGCTGGGCGCAGAGATCGTAGAGCAAGGCGCGCTGGACCTCGCCGCTGCGTTCGAAGCGGCGAATCAGTATTCGCGAGAGAGCGGCGCATTTTTTCTGAACGATGCGACGGACACGGACTTGCCGGCTGGACCAGGGACGATCGCCCGCGAAATCCTTGACCAGCATCCAGCGGTGGACGCGATCTACGTGCCGATGGGCGATACCGCGTTGATCCGGGGCGTGGCCGCGGCGGCGAAGCACATTAGGCCGAGTGTCAAGATCATTGGTGTGCAAGCCGAGCGCGCGCCTTCGTACTACCTCTCTTGGAAAGAAGGCCGAGCGATCGCGACAGAAACTTGCGACACCATTGCCGATGGGTTGGCGACTCGAAAGCCGGTTCTTGAGAACGTGAACGCGATCCGCGAACTGGTAGATGATGTGGTGTTGGTGAGCGAAGGCGAAATGTTAGGGGCAATCCGGCACTTGCTATTGCAAGAGCACGTCGTCGCGGAGCCGGCGGGGGCTGCAGCCACAGCGGCGTTTCTTAAGTCGGGGCACAGTGTCCCACGAACGACGGTGCTGCTCGTCACCGGAGCAAATATTACAGAACCGATGCGGAGGGCAGCAGTAGTAGAGGGAGCCTAGCGCTGCGTCTGCGCGTCGAGGCTGGAGATGGTGGAGCGTACAGCGGCTTCGAGGAGCGCCGCGCGGGGATAGCGATTGTGATTGGCGGCGGCACGGATGGCGGAATCCGACGAGCCGGAATAGTTAAGCGCGACAGCAAGATGATCGGCACGCAGAGTGCCAAACAAATTGCTGCCGGGAACGATAGCGTCGGCAAGCAGCAACTGGCTGTCGGTGCGCGAGTCGTACGCGGTGAGCAGGCGCCAAGCCTCCAACAACATTTTAGAAGTTGTGGTGGCGTCCGAAACTGCGGCCAGTGAAAAGGTCGGTACCAACGGATCGGGATGGTCGGCCAAAAAGCGCTGGCGGACGTCCTGGCGAAGACTCTTGAAAGCTTCGGCAACGTCGCCCTGACACGTTCCGAGCTTCAACGTTGACGTGTACTGCTGAACCATGGCCGGCATCGTGTCGGCGATCGGGGACCCCCCTGCTGCGCCGGCAATGCTGATGAACGCCGCGACAGCGTTGTGCGCCTCGGGATCGTTCGCGAGCGCCTCCTGAATGTCCGGAGTCCCCTTGCTGTAGCCCACCAAAATGTATTTGCGCGAATCACCCTGAATCTTCTCGCGAAGGTAATTGGCGATGCGCTGGCCGTTGGCTGTAGAGGATTCATTCGGGGTTTGCAGGAATTCGACAGTCATCCCGTGTTTATCGCGGAGATGCGCCTGGGCATCTCCGAAAGCTTCGGTGTTGGCCTGACAGGAGCTGAGCACGCCCGGTATGACCAGAACCCGGTAAGCCGCGAGCGCCGAATTGGGTGCGTTTGCAAAAGTGGAAGCCGAGGAATCATCTGCAGACTGAAGATATTGTGAGCAGGAGCCCCACTCACCGCCGTCAGGATTCTCGCTTTGCAGGATGGAGCAAAAATTCTCACCAAAGGAGGCCGAAAGATCCTTTCCGGAATCACCGAGCTTGAGAATCAGCACTTGGCCGTTGGAGTGGAAGCTGCCACCAGTCGCGGTTTTTGCTTCCTGCAGCGGACTGTCCGGCAGAAAGCGGGAAATTTCGGAAACCAAACCCGTGCTCGACAGCGTTTTTTCGACGTAGTCGCGCTCGAGGTCAATGTCCGGATCAATCTTGTGGGTTACGCCGTTGTTGCGCTGGTCGCGCTCGAAACCGATGTCATGCGTCGCGGCGCCGACCCACAGTACTTCGCCGCTAACTGTGAAGGGCGCCTTCCAGATGCGCAGGTGATTGCGCGACTTCACTACGCTGATTGGCTCAGCGTGAGCCCAGCCGTAATCCTGCGGCCGGCCGAAAAGGTAAAGGATGCTCATCGGCATCGTGAGATACGACTCTTTGGAGAGGCTGCCGATCAGGCCATGCAAAACCGTGTCCTTCACGTCGGCGTCAACTTTTACCCAGCCCGCGGTCGTAAACACACGCTGCATGGCGGATTCCGTGCCGAGAATCAGAAAATTGACCATGTCGCCCGGGTTGCCGTCTTTGTCGGAAATGCGGCGCGGGATTTTTGTGAACAGCGCCTTGTCAATGCCTGGCAAAGACGAGACGACCTTGCTGACTGTTCGGATGCCGCCAGCACCGTTGTCCGCGGAATAGACGTCCACGTGAATCGTGTACGAGCCAACGCCGGTATCGTTTGTTGACTGATTGATGCCCAGGCTCAGGCGCCCGGCGACGGGAGCGACCGCATCGCGCGAAGCGCCAATCAGAAATGGCTGCGCCGTGTCGGCGTCGCCGATGCGTGCGATAAGTGAACCGCGTCCGGCATCATTGAATGGCAGAACGCGAAGCAAATCTTTGAAGCCGCGCGAAAGCCCTTCCGGTCCGTTGGCAGTTTTTGCGTCGGCGTAGCGCACCGTGCCTTGCGCTGTGACCAGGATGTGCTCGCCGGGCTGGAGGTCAATGCCGGTATCAAACCATGCCGTGGTGCCGTTCAATGTGACGTCTTTCGACAGGCGCTTCTTTCCCGCGGGCGTCGGCAAAGTAGCGGCTGTTTGGCTGCCCGGTTTTGCCGGCCCGTTTGTCAACTGCTGCGGAGGAGGCGGCGCGTCGCCCTGCAATTGGGCCTGCGATACAAAAGGGAAGTACAGTGCCAACAAGCCGAAGGAGATAACAGCAAGGCTGCGAGGGAGACCGAGCGTGTGCATGGACCAGCCATCCTGCCGGTGGAACCGAGCATCTTCACTTTAAGCAGATGCGGCGCCGGCAGGCAAGAGTTGGTCGAAAATTCGATCGATCGTCACACCCATCGGCGATCGCGCGGCGAACATCTCAGCCGGTTTCTTGACTGGAGTGGAGCCGGCCTGTAGATTGAAATACGCCCCGCATCATGAACCGTTTGCTGCGCAAATCGCAAAGGAACCCTTTCGCCACAACCGAATGAAGAAAACTCTTTTGATAGCCGCCGTCGCCCTAGTAAGCCTGATTTGTTCATCGCCGTCGTCGGCTCAAGCGCAGCAGCCGCGGCCCAAAACGCAAAACGCGCCGCCGTCGCCGGTCACCGTGGACGGCAGCGAAGCCATGTTCAGCACCATGTGCGCGATGCTGGCCGCCGGCTTCGAAGCAGATGTCAGCGCAGCAAACTGGTCGCCGATGCGCGCGCAGCTGCGCGACCGCCTGCAGCACCAGCAAGGCCCGGCGGTGGACGTACTTCGCACTTTTTACAAACAGCATGAGCTGGCCGACAACGGCGCCATGCTGTCGCGGTACATCTGGTTCGGGCTGGTCAGCGGCCCTGCTCCCAAGTTCGAGCCAATCTTGCGTCGGGATGAGCTGCCTCCCGACGTGATTGCCCTGGAAGGCTTCCAGGAGATACTTTCCAACTACTACCAGGAACAGAAAATCGGCGAGCTATGGCGCCAAGTACAGCCGGTGTACAACCGCGAAATCAACCAGATGCATGATGATGTTTCGCAAGTGGTTTTTGTGGCCACCGGATATCTGCGCCAGATTTTGGACCGCTCCGATCCGCGCACATTCACTATCATCGTAGAGCCGCTGGTCGGACGAATCACTAACGTTCGCAACTTCGGCGATCACTACGCGCTGGTGGTGAGCGGCTCCGGCCAGTTGCCGATTGACCTGGTCCGCCACGCGGTTCTGCACTACCTGGTCGATCCGCTGCCGCTGCAGTATCCGCACGTGGTGGCGGTCAAGCGCCCGCTGCTGGAGTTGGCTGCGGCTGCTCCGCGGCTCGCACCGGAGCTGAAAGACGATTTCAATTCATATTTTGCGGAGTGTATGGTGCGGGTAGTGGAACTGAAGTTAAAGCGGATATCGCCGGGCGAGCGCGAATCGGCGATGAGCATAGCCGATGCCGACGGCTACGTCCTGGTGCGGCCGCTGTACGCCGCGCTGGCGAAATTTGAGCAGTCCGAGCCCGGAATGAAACTGTATTTCCCAGACCTGGTGCGCTCGATCGACGTGGAAGCGGAAAAGAAGCGCGTGGCCACGATCAAGTTCGACCAGCGTCGGTTGAATGCCGACGCCACCGATGCCGAAGTGATTGCGCGACGCAACGCCTTAGCTCCGCCCACGACCATTCCCAACGATCCCGACGCCATTGCTGCCTTAACTGAAGGAGAGCGGCGCATTGCCGAGAAAAATCCGCGCGCGGCCGAGGCGGCATTCCAACGGGTGCTGGTGAAGTATCCGAATCAGCCGCGGGCCTGGTTCGGCCTGGGCGTTGTCGCAATGATGGAGCACGATGCGCCGCGCGCCCGCGAGGTTTTTGACCGGTTGACTGCAGGAGACCACGCTGCAACGGCCGATCCGATGGTGCTGAGCTGGTCGCATGTTCATCTGGGCACAATTTTCGATATCTCCGGCCAGCCGGATCGCGCGAAAGCGGAATATCAGGCCGCGCTCGCCGTGAACGGCGCACCGGATCTGGCCAAGCAGGCTGCTACCAAGGCCCTAAATGCGCTGAATACCGCGAAGACGTCGGAGCGGCCCTGAACAGCGAATGGAGAAAAGAGATTGCCGGCCCGAGGAGCAATGAAATGAGGAGTCGTAAATGGATGTTCGGGGCCTGCTTTCTCGCGGCGCTTTTCTACGGTGTTGCGGTTTCAGCGCAATCGGCCCAAAGCTCCGACGGCCAGCAGCCAACGGCACCCGCAAAAGAGGGGAAATCGCCGGATTCCGCAAATACTTTGGAGATCCCACCCAACCCGGAAGAAGAAGCCGCGTTGAAGGCGTTTTTCGCGCTGCCAGCATCCGACCTCGACGGCAAAATCGGTGCGGGCGAAGACTTTGTGAAAAAGTATCCGCAAAGCCGTTTGCTCTCTTCAGTCTACTCGACGTTGACTTTGGTCTACCTGCAGGCCGGGAAACCGGACAAAGCGTTCGAAATCGGCGACAAGGAAGTCACGCTGCGGCCGGATGATGTGCAGACTCTGGCCATTCTGAGTTTGTCGATTCCGCGAGTGGTAACCCCGAAGACCGTCGACGCTGACAAGCAATTGACGAAAGCGGAAAACTACGCCAAGAGAGCGATTGAAGTTACGCCGACTCTGATAAAGCCACAAGGGCTCACGGATCAGAACTTCGTGACCAGCAAGAATACAACTCTGTCCATGGCGCACGGCGGGCTCGGCCTGGTCTATTTCCGCCAGGCGAAGTTCAAGGACGCAATTCCGGAGCTGGAACAGTCCATCAAGATCGATCCGAATCCGACGCCTGATCCGATTAATCTTTATGCGCTGGCGCTGTCGGATCTAAAGGCAGCTCATTTCGATGATGCCGTAGCCGCATTTTCGCGTTGCGCAGCGATAGCAGGCACTCTTCAGGCGACGTGCAGGGACGGGGCAGAGCAGGCCAAGAAACAGGGAGCGACGCAGTTAAGTTCGCCCAAATAGAGCGCGATGCAGCATGGCTAGACCGGACGAAAGTAAGCCCATGTCCTATCAATGCGACGAACAGTTCGAACAGCGGCTGGGCTATCGGTTCCGGGACAAACAGCTTTTAACCACGGCGCTGACGCACAGCTCGGCAATTCCGGAGCTGCGCTCCGCAGCGGATGCGGCCGGTCTTAACGGCAGTTCCATTCGTGACAACGAGCGGCTGGAATTTCTGGGCGACGCCGTACTGGACTTGCTGGCCAGCGAATTTCTGGTCGCGGCATTTCCGGACTGGCGCGAAGGGCAGCTTTCCCGCAGCCGCGCGCATTTGGTGAATGCGTTTGCCTTGCAGGACGCGGCACGGAGACTTGGCATCGGCGAATTTCTGCGGCTGGGCCGGGGCGAGGAAAAAACCGGTGGCCGTGAAAAGGGCGCGATCCTTGCCGACGCGCTGGAAGCCGTGGTGGCTGCGATTTACCTGGATTCCGGGCTCGATGATGCGCGGGAATTGTTGCAGCGAGTGCTTTTCGCTCATATCGAGGAAGGGGCGAGCCAGCACATCGCCGATTCGGACCGCAAGTCGGCTTTGCAGGAGTTTCTGCAAGGACGCGGGCAGCCTCCGGCCGAATACCGGCTGGCGCGCGAAGAAGGGCCCGATCACCAGAAAGTGTTTCATGTGGAAGTCTGGTCGCTGGGAGAATGCCTTGCGACCGGTGACGGCAGCACAAAAAAAGAAGCGGAACAAAAGGCCGCACGCAGTGCCCTTGAACGCCTGCAGCAAACAGAGGTTGGGGATTAACTTTTAATGACCGAATCCGCCACGCCGATTGAAACGCAGTCAAACGACGACCACCACCACGCTACGACTTTCGCGGAATACCTGGAATCGTTGCTAGTCACGGTGATTCTGGCTCTGTTTGGCACCAGCTTCATCGTGCAGGCATTCAAGATCCCCTCCCCTTCAATGGAGAACACGCTCCTGGTAGGCGATCACCTGCTGGTGAACAAATTCATTTTTGGCGGAACTGGCGCGTGGTACGAGAAGTTTCTTCCGTATCGGATTTTGCAGCGCGGCGACATCATAGTGTTCAAGTTTCCTTATGCTGACCATCAGCACTTTGTGAAGCGGGTTATCGGGCTTCCAGGGGACCGGCTAAAAATTGTGGACCAGGAGGTCTATGTCAACGGAAAGCGGCTGAACGAACCTTATGTTGTGCACGACCCTGCCGCTGGCTATGATCCATTGAACTACGCATTTCCACCGGCCGGAAATCCTCTCTACAGTTCACCAGTAGAGCCCGCCTGGGCGGCGGAGATTCGAAAACATGTGCGCGGCGACGAATTGGTCGTGCCGCCCGATCGGTATTTTGCCATGGGCGACAATCGCGATCACAGCTTGGACAGCCGCTACTGGGGCTTTGTGGACCGCTCGGCCATCATGGGTCGGCCTTTCTTGATCTATTGGTCGGTAAACGCGACGTCTGCCGACTACGGCCAATCCACCTTTATCCAGCGCCTGCGCAATATCTTCGATACCTTGGGACACCTGCCTGCTCGCACCCGCTGGAGCCGCATGTTGCGTACGGTCCACTGAAGGTCTCCCGGGTTCGCGGATGCTTGACGGCTCGCTTGCTACCAATTTCCCGCGGACTCTGCGAGAATTTTCCCGCGAATACCCACGTGAACAGACTCCGTAAATGGTGGAAGCTGGCGGTAGCGCTCTTGTCGGTGCTGCTCGTCCTGCAAGTCGGTGTTGGACTGTTGACCCGAAGCCATCGCGTGCATACCTTTTTAACTCACCAGCTGGAAAGATCTTTCGGCCGTACCGTGGAAGTGCGTTCTTACTCTGCCAGCCTGTTTCCAACTCCCCAAGTGGATGCCGAAGGTATCACTGTGGGCGATGATCTGGCCTTCGGCCACGAATATTTTTTGCGCGCCGACCGGCTTTCCGCAGGTTTGCGCTGGATGGGCCTGCTTCGAGGAAGGTTCGAGCTTGGCACCTTGCAACTCGACAGCCCCAATTTGATCTTCGCCCGGAACAGCGAGGGTAGGTGGAATCTGGAGCGTTGGCTGCCTTCCGCGCCATCATCCGTCACGACCAATGATGCCAAATCTGCCGCGCAAGCCACCCCGGCTCATCCTCTGCAAAAATTGGAAATCAATGATGGCCGCGTGAGCTTCAAGCTCGGCGACGACAAACTTCCCTTCGCCTTTGTGCAAGTCGAAGGCCGCGTTGAGCAGATGTCCCCCGGGCGATGGCAACTGGATTTGAAGGCCGTACCCTGGCGCAGCGGCGTCTCGTTGCAGCTCGCCGGCACGGTCCGGCTGCGCGGTGATGTGGCGGGAACTTCTACGCGCTTGCAGCCAGCGCACTTGCAGATGAGCTGGGGAAAAAGCTCGCTGGCCGACGTGTTCCGTCTTGCCAGCGGGCAGGACTACGGCGTGCGTGGACTGTTTTCCGCCGAAGCTTCCGCGGAAAGTGGCGGTGCGGCGTCGGCGTTGGTGAAAGGCGCTGTTCCTGGCGATTGGACCATCGACGTTCATGCGCGAGCGACTGAAATTCATCGTTGGGATCTGACGGAACGGCCCGACAATCCTCGCATTGGCGTGAATGTCAGCGGACGGTGGAATCCTGGCGCAGGAACGGCCACGGCCGACAAGCTGGTGATCGAAGCTCCACGGTCGAATCTCCGTGGCACTGCTTCGCTGCGCAGCGTAGCAGGATCAGCGATGGAACTGCGTATCGACTCAGCGGGTGTGCAGGGAGCGGACCTGCTCGATTGGTATCGCGCATTCCACCCTGGTGTTGCCGATGAGATTCGCGCGAACCAGTCGTTCACAGGGGCTGCAACGGTCCGAGGCTTGCCACTGGAACTGAGCGAAGCCGCGTTTTCCAGTCCGGGCGGAACTTGGAACGTCCCCGGGTTCGCCGCGCCAGTCGAAGTGCACGCGCTGCGCGGCGGAACGGAAAAGCGTAGGCTAGTGGTAGAACCGTTCGCCGTCGTAATTCCTGCGAGCAGGACCGCTGCGGCGAATGCCCAACCGTCCGCAACTTCCGCCAAACAGCAGCCAGCGCGCGCTCCCGCAAATCTGGTCAACGTCTCGCTGCAGCACGACTTTGAAGCGGGCGCAGGTGAAATTGGCCTCGAAGGCCAATTCTCCCCGGTGGATGACGCGTTTCGCCTGGCGGCGGCCTTCGGGCGCCAACTGCAGAACGGCTGGGAGCTGCAGGGCAAAGCCAGCGGCGATCTGCAGTGGGTATGGGGAATCGGAAAGACGCCGGTGTGGAACGGCCACGCCGACGTTTCGCAGGCGACACTACAACTCGCCGGGCTCAATCAACCTGTGCAATTAAGCAGCGTTCACGGTGAATGGCGGAATGGCACGCGTAAATTTACCCTCACCAAGGTCAGCGCCTTTGGCGCGAATTGGACGGGCTCGGTCGAGCAAACGGCGAATCCGCCGAGCGAATTTGCCGCAAGCGAAGCTCCTGCGTGGCGCTTCCAGTTGCAGGCCGATCATCTCAGTGCCATCGACTTGGATCGTTGGATTGGTCCACGCGCGCGGCCGAACTGGCTGAGACGGTTGCTTCCCGCTGGCTTGGGCGGAGCGCCGGCAGCGCAGCCGAGCGCGGTCCTGGCGCGAATTCGGGCCGAGGGCGAGTTGCGCGTTGACGAACTCACCATCGAAAAAATGAAGCTTAAGCAGTTCCGCACGCAAGCGATGTTGTCCGCGTTGAATTTGAACTTGAAAGAAGCGCAAGCACAGTGGGCGGACGGTGAGCTCAAGGGTTCCGCGACTGTGACTTTCTCCCAAAAGCCGCAGTATGAAATCCAAGCGACGTTCGACCGCATCGCGTTGTCGCAATTGCCGTGGCTTACGAAATTTTCCGATCGCCTGTCCGGATCCGTTGCAGGCAACATACAACTGCTCGCAGAAGGAATCGGCCGCGGGCCTCTGCTCAGCAGCCTCTCAGGCAAAGGCGAAATGCGCATGGCCAAAGTCGAATTGCGCGGCTGGGATCTGGCCGGCACCATGGCCCAGGGCGAATGGAAGCTCGGGGCATCCCGCTGGACTTCGGGTACCGGCACATTTCACCTGAGCGATGGGGGCTTTGATCTCAACAGCCTGCGCTTAACCTCGACCTCCGACGAACTTTCCTTGAAGGGTAGTGTCAGCTTTGCAGAGGACGCTGACCTGACCGCCGAAAGCCGCACTCTCGGGCGCAACACGCGCAATACGCCGACGCTGCACTTCTTGCAGATTTCCGGTCCCCTCACCGAGCCAAAAGTTTCCCTCGAAAAAACAGGCGCGCAACAGCCGGGGGATTAAAGGAAAATCATGAAAATACGCGTCCTTCCTGGTTTTATCCCCTCGGCCCCATTGCTTGGGCTGATCGCAGCGATCGCTGTGATCGCCATTCCCCTGAAGGCGCAGCAGCCATTTAGTTTGGAGCAAATCATGAGCGCGCCGTTTCCGAGCGACCTCGTCGCCGCAAAATCGGCGCCGCGCATCGCCTGGGTTCTGGACGAGCAGGGCAAGCGCAACATCTATATCGCGGAAGCTCCAGACTTCAAAGCGCGCAAGCTGACCTCTTATAACGAAGAGGACGGCCAGGAACTTTCTGACCTGCAGTTTTCCGCCGATGCCAACACCATCGTCTACACGCGAGGCGGCGGCAAAAATCGCGCCGGCCAGTCGCCGAATCCCACCAGCAACCCTGCAGGAGTCGAGGAAGCAGTCTTACAGATTGCCTGGACCGGCGGCCAGCCACAAAGGATCGACGCTGGCCACGGCGCTCGAATTTCCAGCAAAGGTGTGGTTGCTTATCAGCGTGACGGTGCGCTTTGGCTCGCGCCTCTCGACGGCAAAGAGAAGCCGGCTCAGCTCATCGTGCGCGGCACCAACTTCGGGCAGCGCTGGTCGCCCGACGGCAAGAAACTCACCTTCATCTCCGCGCGTAGCGACCACAGCTTCATCGGCGTCTACGACACGAGCGCCAAAACAGTTCGATTTGTCGCGCCTACCGTTGACAATGATTCCGACGTCGAATGGTCGTCGGATGGAAAACAACTTGCCTTCGTCCGCCAGCCCGCAATGCCGCGCGACACACCTGAAGGCTATTTCATTGAGCCGGACCGACCGCATCCCTGGGCCATCTGGGTCGTTGATGCATCGGATCTCGAGGGTAAGGAGCTATGGCACAGCGGTAGCGAATTGCAAGACTCGTTTCCTTACATGGCCAACGACACCGGCGGTGGCGTAATTCGCTGGGCCGCCGACAGTCGCTTGGTGTTTGCTAGCGAACAAGACGGCTGGCAACATCTCTATTCGATTTCTAACAGTGGAGGCGCTCCCAAACTCCTCACTCCGGGAACCTGCGAAGTTGAACAGTGGTCTTTCAGTGCCGACGAGAAGACCGTTATCTATAATTCCAATTGCAGCGACGTTGATCGGCGCCATCTGTGGAGCGTAAGCGCCTCTGGCGAAGCTCCGCATCAACTTACCAGTGGGCAGGGAATTGAGTGGAGCGCCGTCGCGATTTCCGGCTCGAACTCGCTGGCTTATATCGCCTCGGACGCCCATCACAAAGCCCGAGCCTTCGTGCGCAACCTGAACGACTCGCGCTCAACGGCGCAAGTTCTAGCCCCCGAGACCTGGCCTGCCGATTTTCCCGCCGACAAACTCGTCGTTCCGGAACAGGTCATCTTCAAATCCGCTGACGGCATGGAAATCCATGGCCAACTCTTCCTGCCCAAAAATCTTCGGCCCGGAGAAAAGCGTCCCGGCGTTCTCTTTTTCCACGGCGGCTCGATGCGCCAGATGCTGCTTGGCTGGCACTACATGTACTACTACTCGAATTCCTATGCCATGAACCAGTACCTAGCCAACCGCGGCTACGTCGTTCTCTCGGTCAACTATCGCAGCGGCATCGGCTACGGCCGCGCCTTCCGTGAAGCTCCTGGCCGAGCGGGACGCGGCGCCAGCGAATATCAGGACGTGGTCGCGGCCGGCAAGTATCTGCAATCGCGTCCCGACGTGAATCCCTCCCGCATCGGCCTGTGGGGTGGCAGCTATGGCGGCTACCTCACTGCGCTTGGCCTCGCGCGCAACTCCGATCTGTTCGCTGCCGGAGTTGATGTGCACGGCGTTCACGATTGGCCCACCGACAACTGGGATGGCAAAAACCTTGCGCCGGAAATGACCAAACTCGCGCACGAATCTTCGCCTGTCTCTTCCGTGGATCAGTGGAAATCGCCGGTCCTCTTTATTCACGGCGACGACGACCGCAACGTGTACTTTACCCAGACCGTGGATCTCGTCGCGCGCCTCCGCCAGCGCAACGTCCACATCGAACAGCTGATCTTTCCCGACGAGATTCACGACTTTCTCTTGCATCGCAATTGGCTACGCGCCTATCACGCCGCCAGCGATTTCTTCGACCGCACGTTGGCCGCGCCTGTCGCGCACTGAGTGGTACTAGGCGCATGAACCCTCTGCGGCGTGTCCAGCAGCTCTTCTCGGCGTTAATCCTGTTTGCAGCGATGCCGGCTGCCGCGCAGCATCAGCCGCTGGCCCGCCACTTTGTCGCCGGAACCGAGGAGCGCTATCAGGTGTCGCTGGAAGTTAGAACAGAAACCCACAGCGTCTCGACCAAGACTCTTGAAGGTACGACGTACGTCACGCCGCGCTTGACATCTGCGGGTCTGCAACTTCGCTGGCGCGCTTTGCGAAGAATCCTTTCGGTACAGGTCGATGGCCTGGCCCAGATTGAAGAGCAGCTCTCCCCTATCGGTGAAGCGTGTGCTGAATCAGTCGTCGAAAACGCCGACGCCGATCCGGCGATGAAAAAGTCCCTCAGCAACTTTTGTTTGGATTGGTGGAAGGAATCGACGGCAAACTATTTCGAATCACCACACGGCAATCAGAAGGAATCAACACCACAGGCCCATTTAACGCTTGGCGAATCCGCTCCGCCGCTCCTGGCGCTGTGGCTCCGACGAGCGGCTCGCCCGTCGGTAATCCTGCCGGACACCCCGTTGGAAGTCGGTGCGTCCAAACAAAAGGACTTGCATCGGCCTGGTCAGCTGATGCAAGACGCGCGCGGCTCGGAATCGACCGAATGGCTGGAGGCCCCAGGCGAAACGCCCGCCGCGACTCTTCATGTCGTGCAGCAACTCTCCTGGAAGTCTTCACCGTCCGCGGACCAGCCCGGACAATCAGCCGCGCCATTCCCAACGCCAGTCGAAACCTTCTTCGCCGACTCACTCACCACCCTCTCCCTTCTCGACGCCAGTGTTCTCCGCGCTTCGCGTACCGCCTCGCGTACCACGGTTCATCCCGTGGATCCGGTCCCCGGCCTGCCCAGCCCACCCGATTTTTCCAGCAAGCTGGCTCTCACCATTACCATTGAGCGCCTGCCATGAAGCCCGACACTTTCGTCGCAGCATTCATCGCTGTCTCACTAGCCGCTGCTCTGTCGCCGATCGTTTCCCCGCTTCCTAATCGTGCGCTCTTCGCTCCCAAATTGCGCGCCGGCCAGACATTCTTCTATCGCGTCGAATTTCATTCCAGCCGCAACGCGACCGCCGAGAGCAGTGTCACATCGCCCTTGCTTCCTCCCGCCACTCGCGTCGATTTTTCTGGACTGCTTCAGGTCCAGGTCGGCGAAGCAACTTCCTCCGGCTTCCGCCTAAAAACGTATTTATCTGAGCGCCATCCTGTCTCGCCGGGCTCCGCACAACCACCACCGTCCGCCAGCGGAACCGACAAACCCGTCGAATTTGTTCTTGCTTCGACTGGCGGTGCCTCCCAGTTCAAGGGCTTCGATCAACTCTCCGCCGCGCAGCAGGCCGCTTGGAGCGAATGGCTCGCCCGTTTTACCTCGCCACTGGCCTTTCCGTCCAATCCTCACGTCGGGCAAAAATGGCAAGCCACTGAACCGGAGACCACCCCCGCCCCAATCGCGGACTTGTCCTGGATCAAAAAATTTCAATATCTTCGCGACGAGCCTTGTTCTGCCGATTCCTCGTCCTCTGCACCTGGTCAAAAGGGCGCTGTCGCGCCCGCAGATTCCTGCGCCGTAGTTCTGGTCACCGCAACTCTTCGACAAAAATCACCCAGCAAGAACTCCACTCCTTCCGACTACAGGCTGCAAAACCTCAAAACCCAGGGAACCGCTTCCGGCCAAAATGAAACCATTCTCTACGTCTCCCGCTCGCAAGCCCTTCTTGCGCGCAGTACGGAATCGGCGCAGCAATCTATAGACGTCACCATCTTTCTAGCCGACGGCTCCAATCAGGTGCACTACACCCTCGACGCCAAGAGCCGCTCCGAAATTGTTCTGATCTCGGCCTCCGCGCAATAAACCTTCCATCTTCGACGGCTGAAGGTGTCGCTCACGCCGTCAACTTTGCGCGGCAGCTCGCGCTATAATGAAAGTTTCGCCATCCGCCGCCGCAGCACCAGGAGAACCTTGCGCATGAACTTCAAGCTCAAAAGCGCCTATCAGCCACGCGGCGACCAGCCTGCCGCGATCGATCAGTTGCTGCAAGGCGTCGAAGCAGGTGACAAGCATCAAGTGCTTCTCGGCGTCACCGGTTCCGGCAAAACGTTCTCCATGGCCAAAGTCATGGAAGCGGCCCAGCGCCCTTCACTCGTTCTTGCTCATAACAAAACCCTCGCTGCGCAGCTTTTCCACGAATTCAAATCGTTCTTTCCGGAGAACGCCGTCGAATATTTCGTCAGCTACTACGACTTCTATCAGCCCGAAGCCTACGTTCCGTCCGCCGACGTTTATATCGAAAAAGAGTCCACGATTAACGACGAACTCGACAAGCTCCGTATGAGCGCCACTCGCTCGCTCTTCGAGCGCCGCGACGTTGTCATCGTCGCTTCCGTCAGTTGCATCTACGGCATCGGCTCACCGGAGGCCTACTACGGCATGCTGGTCATGCTCGAAAAGGGCCATCACACTTCGCGAGAAGCCCTGCTGCGCCGTTTTGTTGACGTCCAATACGAACGCAGCGAGGACCTTCACCGCGGTACGTTTCGCGTACGCGGCGACATTTTGGAGATCTATCCAACCTACGAAGACAACGCCTACCGAATTGAAATGTGGGGAGACCAGATCGACAAACTTCGTCAGATCGATCCGCTTACCGGAGAAGTTCGCTCCGGCCAGCAGGAACTCACTCGTGTCCCCATCTATCCGCGAACCCACTACGTCATGCCCCAGGAGCAGCGCGAACGCGCCATCGTAACAATTCAGGAAGAACTCGAGTGGTGGAAAAAAGAGTTAGAGAAACAGGGGAAATTCGTCGAAGCCCAGCGCCTCACACAGCGCACACTATTCGACATTGAAATGATGCGCACCATCGGCTACTGCCACGGCATTGAAAATTACTCCCGCCACCTAAGCGGCCGGCTTCCGGGTGAGGCCCCCCCCACGCTACTCGACTACGTCCCGCAAGACTATCTCCTGTTCATTGACGAATCGCACCAGACCGTGCCGCAGGTCCGCGGCATGTATCACGGCGATCGCGCCCGCAAGGAAACGCTGGTGAACTATGGCTTCCGTCTGCCATCTGCGCTCGACAATCGCCCGCTCAATTTCGAGGAGTTTGAAAATCGCACCAACCAGATCATCTATGTTTCCGCGACCCCCGGGCCTTACGAACTCACTAAATCCGGGGGCATTTTTGTCGAGCAGGTGATTCGGCCCACCGGCCTCGTTGATCCGGAAGTTGAGATTCGTCCGGTGAAAGGCCAAGTGGACGATCTACTCGAGGAGATTCGCATTCGTGCGGAAAAAAACGAACGCGTCCTCGTAACTACGCTCACCAAGCGCATGGCCGAGGACCTCAGTGAATACTTCACCGAAGTCGGCGTGCGCTGCCGCTATCTGCATTCTGAAGTTGAAACGCTCGACCGTATCAAGATCTTGCGCGATCTCCGCCGCGGCGAGTTCGATGTCCTTATCGGCATCAACCTCCTGCGCGAAGGTTTGGACCTTCCTGAAGTCTCGCTGGTCGCGGTTCTCGATGCCGACAAAGAAGGCTTCTTGCGCAGCACCACGTCCCTGGTGCAAACCATCGGCCGGTGCGCTCGCCACATCGAAGGCCGCGCCATTCTTTATGCCGACACCCGCACCCGCTCCATGAACGAGGCCATCGCCGAAACCAATCGCCGCCGCGAGAAGCAGGTTACCTATAATCGGGAAAACAACATCACGCCGCAATCGATCGTCAAGGGCGTGGACATGGAACTGGCCAAGATTGTCGAAGCCGATTACGTTTCCATTCCGCTCGAAGCCGCCGAAGTGGACGCTGCGGTTGCATCCGCTCGCAGCGAAGCCGACGTGGCGGCGTTGCTCGCCAAGCTCGAAGCCCAGATGCGAGAAGCCGCCAAGAAATTCGAATTTGAGAGGGCCGCCCAACTCCGCGATCGTATCCGCTCCATCAAGAATCAGGACCTCACCGGCGTATTTGGCCGCGAGTCCGCTGCGCAGGAAGCCGGCGGCGGCTAATCGGTCGCGCTCTACCGCAAACCCTTGCGCAACTGATCCAACGGATAGAACGTTTCCCGCCATACGATTCCACCCTGCCGCAACGTCACCGCCGTTGACCGCAACAACATATACGCAAAAATCGCCGCGCCCACGGGTTGCGTCAACGCGTACCACGGTGAAGCCCGCATCACCGCCGCGGCTACGGCGTGGAACCCAATCGCGATCCCCAGACTCACTGCCAGAAACCCCAGCATCCATCCGCGCACAAATGGCCACCCAAGAAACGGCACGACATTCATGCACACGATCCCCGCCACCTGCAGCGCCACCATCCCCAGGCTGAACCCGGCCGCGGCAAAGAAATTCTTTTTCACGCCATCTGCAATCTTTTGCACGCCTGCGTGCCACCGCACGGCTACAAATTCTTGCGCGATCCCCACACATGAGCGAAAACCGGACTGCTTAACGATCTTTGCCAGTTTCATATCGTCGAGCACTTCCATTGCCAGCCGGCGGTGTGTTCCACTCGCTTCGTAAACGCTGCGTTTCAGCATCTGGAACGCCCCGATTCCCACGTACGTGCGCGATCGCGAATCCGAGACACCTCCCGGATCGGTGGCCAGGTGAAAGGCTAGTCCGAAGAACGTCAGCACCGTCCGCTCCCAAAAGTCGTGCATTTCGATTTCGCACATCAGCGTCAAGTGGTCGGTTTGTTTGGCCTGGGCCAGGGAAATCGCCCGGCGAATCGTATCCGACCGGAATCGCACATCCGCATCGGTAAACAGCAGCCATTCTCCGCACGATGCCTGGAACGCCGTTTGCAACGCGTGCGGCTTCCCAAGCCATCCTTGCGGCAGAGCCTCAAGGTGCACAACCTTCAGCCGCGAATCGCCCGCCGCAGCCTGGTCCAGAATCTCTCCAGTGCGGTCGCTCGACCGGTCGTCAACCGCCACTATTTCCAGCTTTGGATAATCCACGGCCAGCAGCGTTGCCAGCGCCTGCGGCAATTCGTCCTCCTCATCGCGCGCCGCAAAAAGCACTGACACTCGCGGACAATCGATATCCACGGCTGGAGGTTGATCCTTCAACCATGGCATCCGCACTGCTCCCAGCGCCACGTGCAATCCGCGGACTGCCCAGATAAGCGCTATGATTCCGAAAAAAATCAGACCGAAGAGGTGCATGAAGTCGCCCAATAGGGCGCGGCCTCATTGGTATTCGAAGCGGGCATCACGGTATCCTAACATAGCGATGAAACACGGAATTTCCATTATCGGCGCGGGCCGTATCGGACGCGCGCTCGGCCGCCGCCTCCGCGAAAACGGTTGGAAAATTCACGGCGTCGTCACCAAAAATCCCGCCACTGCGCGCCGTGCCGCGCGCGCCATCGGCGACGGAAAAGCCTACTCGTCGCTGACGCGCGACGCTCTTAGCGCTCGCGTCCTGTTGATCGCGGTCCCGGAATCGGCAATCGACCGAGTCGTTTCGCAACTGGCTTCCTTCGGCCGTTCTACGCTCGCGGCCAAGACTGTTTTGTACACCAGTGGCGCTCTCGGCTCGGAAGTGCTCGCTCCCCTTCGTGCCCACGGTGCGGCTTTGGGCACAATGCATCCGTTGCAGACGTTTAGCGCAGTCGGGATCCCGGCGCTCGACGGGAGGCTTTTCGTTTTGGAAGGCGACACTGCCGCGTTGCGCGACGCTCGCTCCATCACTCGCAGCCTCGGCGGGCGCGCCGTCCAGTTGAAAACTTCTGACAAGCCCCTTTACCACGCCGCTGCCGTGATCGCATGCGGGCAGATTTTGGCTTTGGCCGAGACTTCCGTGCGGATTCTTGCTTCTCTTGGCATGAAGCGCCGCGAAGCGCTGAAGTCCCTCTTGCCCCTAACCCGGCAAGTGCTCGAAAATTTGGAGCGCGTCGGCCCTCGCGCAGCCTGGACCGGCCCGCTGGCGCGCGGCGATTTTCAGGTCATCGAAAAACACCAGTTAGCGCTGCGCTCAGTGCCGGCGGAGTTCTTAACCGCCTACAACGCTGTGAATCATCTCGCCGCACGCGTGCTGTCGCGCGATCCGGCCGCAGCCTTGCGTGCCCTGAGGGCAGTCGAACACAGCGAAGAATTTCAATCCAGAGCCACAGGAGTAACGGCGTGAACCCCTTTCAGATTTCCCTCGAGCACCGGACGCTGCCTAACGGCCTGCAGGTGGTGGTCGCGCCGGATTCCACAGCTCCGGTTGTAACCGTCGGCGTCTATTACAAAATCGGATTCCGCCTGGAACCGCGCGGCCGCAGCGGTTTCGCGCATCTCTTTGAGCACATGATGTTCCAGGGCTCGGAAAACGCGCCCAAAATGCATCACATCAAGCTGGTCAACTCCAGCGGCGGCGTGCTCAATGGCTCTACCATGTACGACGTCACGAACTATTTTGAAGCCGTCCCCTCCAATGCGCTCGAACGAGTGTTGTGGCTGGAAGCCGATCGCATGCGCGCGCTAAAAGTGGACGACGAAAATCTCCGCAACCAGCGCGATGTGGTGAAAGAGGAAGTCCGTGTCAACGTCATGAATCAGCCTTACGGCGGTTTCCCGTGGCTCGACATGCCGCCGGTCGCCTTTCGCAACTGGGCCAACGCCCACAACTTTTACGGTGACTTCGCGGACCTCGACGCCGCCAGCCTGGGCGACGTGCAAGCTTTTTTCCGCACCTACTATCTGCCGAACAACGCGGTGCTGCTGATCTTGGGCGATGTGAATTTGGATGAAGGCTTTGCGCTCGCCGAGAAATATTTCGCCAATATCGCCGCCGGACCTGCGCCGAAATTCGCCGACCCGGCTGAACCGCTGCAGACCGAAGAGCGCCGCGGCCACGTGGTCGAACAATTCGGCACGCTTCCGGCGATGGCTATTGGCTATGTTATGCCGCCGCGCCGTACTCCGGCATGGTGCGCCATGGCTCTGCTCGATCAGGCGCTGCACGGAGGCCGCGCCGGCCGCGTCTATCGCGATCTGGTTCTCGAAAAACAGATTGCCATCGAAGCCGACGGTGGCGTCGACGATCTCTTCGGCTACAACGGCCCGGCCCAAATGACCTCCCGCATTTTTCATAAGCCGGAAATTTCCAGCGAGGCCACGTTGCAGGCCTTCGACGCGATGATTCGAGAAGTCTGCGAACAGGGAATTACCGCCGAAGAGCTGGCGCAAATCAAGACCAAGTGGCGCTCGGACTATTTCGCCACTCTCGAAAGCGGCCGCGGCGGCATGATGCCGAAGTTCGGATTGATGCATCTGCTCGCGTGCTTCACGCTGTTCGATGGCCAGCCGCAACTTGTCAACACCATCCTCGGCGGATTTCTGGCGGTCAGCACCGATCAAGTTCAAGACGCCGCCCGCAAGTTCCTGCGGCCAGAAAACCGCGCCATCGTATTTCGCAAACCGGAACCAAAGAAAGCTGAGGTGGCGGCGTGATGGCCACACAAGCGCAACGACCTGTTTTGTCGGTTCCAGAGCTCGCCCCCGAGCGCGAAGTCCGCTGGCCCAAGCGCAGCAAATCGCGGCTCACCAACGGCCTCGAAATCATCCTTCTAGAGTCGCGCACAATTCCACGCTTCAACGGTGAACTGTTTTTCAAGTCCGGCAACGCTGCAGCCTCGGCTCGCGCAGTCGAACTCGCTGAAATGACAGCAACCGTGGTGCGTACCGGAACGGCCCGCCGCACCAGCCGTGAAATCGAAGAGCATTTGCGCGGACTTGGCGCCGACCTTTCCGTTGCTGCCGGGCAGGACACCAGCGCGATCTCCTTTGCCGGACTGAGCGATCAGGCTGAACCGCTGTTGCGACTCGTGAACGAGCTAGCGCGCGAAGCTTCGTTTCCCGCCACGGAATTTGAGCGCGAGCGCCGCCAGAAACTCGAAGAAGTAAAGCTGGAGCGGACGCAGCCTGCCTTCCTGGCCGGCGAGCGACTCCGCAAAGTTCTCTTTGGCGCGCATCCGTACGCGCTGGTTTCGCCTTCCGAAGAACAAGTTGCCGGGTACACGCGCGAGCAATTGCAGTCGCTCTATAAGGATTTCTTTACACCGGAAAACGCCATCCTGGTTCTGGTCGGCGATTTCGATCCGGCCCAAATGCAACGCATCGTCGAACGAATCTTCGGCGATTGGATCGGCAAAAAGCCGGATATGCAGCAGTCTGTTCAGCCGCCCGTTCCCAGGGGTCGGCGTGTTTACCTGGTGGATTTTCCGGGATCCGTGCAGGCGCAAATTCTGTGCGGCTGCCACGCGATCACTCGCAAGCATCCGGACTGGTTCAAGCTCGGCCTGACGAATAGCCTTTACGGCGGTGCGTTCAATTCGCGGCTGGTCATGAACATCCGTGAAGACAAAGGCTATACCTACAGCCCACGCAGCGCGGCTACCGCGTTGCGCCAGCACGGATATTTTTCTGTGTCCGCAGCCGTGCGCAACGAAGTGGTCGCAGCGTCGCTCACCGAAATGTTCTACGAGCTGGACAAGCTGCGCTCCGTTCCGGTACCTGCCGCGGAACTGCTCGACGCGCAGAATTATTTAACTGGAGTTTTCTCCATGGGCTTGGCTACTCAGGGTGGTTTGCTCTCGCAAATTTCTACGCTGGCGCTGAACGACGTGCCCGACGAATACCTCGAAACCTACCGCGAAACAGTCCGCGCGCTGACGTCGGAAGACCTTATGTCCGCCGCGCGAAAATATTTTGATTCGGCCAACATGCAAATTGTCATCGTCGGCGACCGTTCGCAGGTTGAATCGCAGGCCGCGCTCTTCGGCGAACTGGAAATCTACGACTCGCAAGGCTCGCGCAAGTCCTGAACCCCTTTCCTGTGCGATTAGTTTAGGTACTTACCTTTTATATAAAACGGCATCATGCCTGGCGAGCTCCGGAAATACGCCGGCTGCTAAAACGAATTCGCCGGCGCCAGCGAAGAAGCCGTAGCGGTCTGCAATTTTGCGGAAAACGCACTACAGAATTTGATGAGTTTCCTTTGGCTGTTCCAGGCGCAGCGGAACCTGGTCGGAGATGGAAATGCCGTAGCCTTCGAGAGCGACGACTTTTTTTGGATGGTTGGTGAGTACGCGAATGTCTTTGAGGCCGAGGTCAATCAGGATTTGCGCACCGATGCCACTTTCGTGCTGCACCAGCCGCTGGCGAGCGGGAGAGCGGTCGAGCTGGCCACGGGCGTGAATATGAATCTGCGGCAATGTACCGGGCGCTTCGGCGGCTTCGATGCCAAAACCGCGGCCGGTGTGATGCAAATACAAGAACACTCCGCGATCTTCTTTGGCGATGGCTTCGAGCGACCGCGCGACCAGTTCGTGGCAGTCACACGCCGCGGAGGAAAAAACATCGCCGGTCAAGCAATGGGAGTGAACGCGAACCAGCGGCGCTGAATCGCCCGTCAGCTCTCCGCGCACCAACGCAACGTGCTGGTCGTGGTCCACATCGCTTGAGTAGGCAATCATGCGGAACCCGCCGTACGCCGTAGGCAAAACCGTTTCGGCTACCCGGCGCACATAGCGTTCATGCTGCATGCGGTAGCGAATCAGCTCCGCCACGGTCAGCATCTTCAAATTATGTTCGCGGCAAAATTCGATGAGCTGCGGCACGCGAGCCATCGTGCCGTCTTCGCTCATGATT
>CAZQOB010000061.1:0-34032 GCA_964594885.1 uncultured Acidobacteriaceae bacterium | reverse complement strand
CCAGCTTGTCGCCTTCGAGCAGCACGTCGTTCGGCCACTTCAGCGCGATCTGGCCAGGGCCGGAGACGGGCAGCGAGCGCAGGCCGTCGACGAGCGCGACGCCGACCGCGAGGCTCAGTCCCGCGAGTCCTTCGAGCGGCCTCGGCAGCACGCAGGCGACCGAGAACAGCAGCGCATTGCCGGGCTCCGCGTAACAATATCCGGACTTTGCTGGGGACTGGGTTCTACGAGTCGGGAATCGCGTTTTCCTCACGGTGACCCTGATACCGGCTCCCGAAGATGCGGGTAATTTCAGCGGCTCCTTGGTTCGTCCTCAACACTTTTCGACGAGTGACGGCGCATCGTTCACCGAGGTTGCCGGACCTCCCGTACGGTATCCAATCGTGAGAAGTAGCACTGCGGAGAATTGCCTTTCTTTCGCGCTGCAAAACCCGGCAGATAAAACCGGCGAGGACAATCTCCAGCTTTGTATCATCGGGCCAGGACGTGGAACGCTGAAGTTTGCAGCCTTGGCTGCGGCTGGTTTCGAGCTCTGGCCGATCAATAGGGAAAAGGGCCCTCCGCTGGTCGCCACTGATTGGGACAAGCAACAGACCTATCATTTGGATGACAGTGAGATGCCCAATTCCGAGATGCAGCGGATCTTTGAGGAAGATCAAAAAGTGCGCCAGCCTGCTGTCGGAAAGATTGACTGGGGCGTGGTTGCAAAATCCGACGCGGCCCGCCGTGAAGCCACCCACAAACTTCTTGCCGATGGCAAGCTTCACACCGGAGCAGATTTTGAGCGGGCCGCCTTTGTGTTCCAGCATGGAGATACGCCAGACGACTACTTGCTGGCCCACACTCTGGCCATGGTCGCTGTTTCACGGGGAAAAAGCAGCGCCATCTGGATTGCCTCCGCCACGCTGGACCGATACTTGAATTCCGTCCATCAACCGCAAATTTACGGCACGCAGTTTTATTTCCAGGCGAGTGAACCAACGACGCAGGAGCCATATAACCGCAACTTGATTCCTGATGCGCTTCGCAGATTTCTGGGTGTGCCCTCTCAGTCCGCGCAAGAAAAACAGAGAAAACAGTACGATGCAGAGCGTTCCCAGCCCTGACCATTTCCGCTGACGCGGAAGACAACCGCTGCCCGGAAGGCGAACGGACTTGAAAAGGAACAGGGGCTAAGTGGCAGAAGGATGGACGCGGGCGATGTTGGCGCCCAGCGCGCTCAGTTTTTCGACGATATGTTCGTAACCACGGTCAATGTGGTAGACCCTCTCAATCGTCGTCTCGCCACTACCCACCAGCGCTGCCAGCACCAGACCGGCGCTGGCGCGCAGGTCGGAAGCCTGCACGGTGGTGGCGGAGAGTTCTGCAGGGCCGCGGACGACAGCGTGGTGGCCGTCCAGGGAAATGTCCGCGCCCATGCGCTTCATTTCCAGGGCATGCAGGAAGCGGTTTTCGAAAATTGTTTCGGCGATAGTGGACACGCCTTCCGCCTGCGTCGCCAGCGCCATAAACTGCGCCTGCATGTCGGTGGCAAAGCCGGGATATTCCTCGGTCATCACATCAGCGGCGCGAAGTTTCTTCACTCCGCGCACGCGCAGGGCATCGCTAGCTGTCTGTTCGATTATCGCGCCCGTCTCGCGCAGTTTTGCGAGCACCGCAGTCAAGTGCGCAGGCTCGCAGTGGGAGACCGTTACATCCCCGTTGGTGATTGCTCCTGCGATCAGAAAGGTCCCAGCCTCGATGCGGTCCGGAATCACGGCATGCTCCGCACCGCGCAGTGACGCTACTCCTTCGATCCGCAGCGTTGCAGTGCCATCGCCGGAAATCCGTGCTCCCATCTTGCGCAGCAGCACCACGAGGTCAGTCACTTCCGGCTCGCGCGCCGTGTTCTCCAGCACAGTTTCGCCATCGGCCAGCGTCGCCGCCATCAAAATATTTTCCGTTCCGGTGACGGTAATTTTTTCGAATTTGATGTGGCCGCCCCGGAGCCTGCCGCCGCGTGGCGCCCGGGCTTCGATGTAGCCATGTGTGGTATGAATCTCCGCGCCCATCTTTTCTAGTGCGGCCAAATGTAGGTCCACCGGCCGTGCCCCGATCGCACAACCGCCAGGAAGAGAAACGCGGGCGATCCCTGTTCGCGCCAGCGCGGGCCCCAGCGTCAGAATCGACGCGCGCATCGTCTTCACTAGTTCGTAAGGAGCTACGGCATCGCTGATGGTGTGGGCCTGGAAAGAATAGTCGGTTGCCGGAAAATCGCTCGTGGCGACACTCGCGCCCATGTGTGCCAGCAGTTTTCCCATGGTCACGATGTCCCGCACCATCGGCAGGTTGTGCAGCCGCACCTGACCAGCCGTCAGCAGCGTCGCAGCCATCGCCGGCAGCGCCGAATTTTTGGCGCCGCTGATTGCCACTGTTCCGCGCAGCCGCACGCCGCCGGTAATCAGAAATTTGTCCATGTCTTGATCTACGCGCGCGTGTGCCTGGCAGGCTTGTCTTCGCCCAGCGCGCGGCGCAAATTTCCGCCTGCTTTCCGCAATTCTCGCTTTGCTGCTTCTGTACCCAATCCGCATTTCAGCATCACCAGCGCCACGCGCAAACTGTGTCCCGACTGCCGCAGTGCGTGTCTGGCCGCAGACACACTCTTTCCGCTGGCGTCCGCCAGAATGCGCACCGAACGATGACCAAGCTTTTCGTTCGTATTGAGCAAATCGATCATCAGATTTCCATACGCATGTCCCAGCCGCACCATCGCTGCGGTAGAGAGCATGTTCAGGACCATCTTCTGGGCCGTGCCCGCTTTCAGCCTTGTGGATCCGGTCAGCACTTCCGGTCCTACTTCCGGAGCGATCACCATGTCCGCGACGCTTTCGACGGGCATGTTGCGATTCGCCGTGACGCCGACCGTTGTCGCTTTGCGCCTGCGCGCGTACTGCAACGCGCCCAGCACATACGGTGTCGTACCGCTCGCCGCAATTCCCACCACCACGTCTCGCGCAGTGAGCCTCCTCCGCTTTAGATCTCGTTCGCCGTTCTTCTCCGAATCCTCTGCGCCCTCCACGGCGTTGGTCACCGCGCGTCGCCCACCGGCAATCAGTGCTTGCACTTGCGTTCGCGGTGTACCGAACGTCGGCGTGCACTCTGCCGCGTCCAGAACTCCCAACCGCCCGCTGGTGCCCGCGCCGACATAGATCAGCCGTCCTCCGGACTGAATCGCGCGAACGATTGCTTCTGCGGCGCGCGCAATCGCCGGCAGTTCGTGTGCCACCGCTGTGGCCACTTTGTGGTCTTCGCGGTTCATTAGCGCAACGATTTGCTCAGCGGAAAGGCGATCCAGATTTTGCGAAGCTGGATTGCGGCGTTCGGTCATTCTGCGGTCAGATTGACGTGCAGTCTTCGGCTTGGAATTCACAGCATCATTATATATGTCATATATGTCTCGTTTCCGTCGCTCCGCCGCTCCATCGTAGATCGTTGCTTCGCTGTCGCCAGAACATCACTCCGGAGGCCGCTGCGGGCAGGGACTAATGGCCAGGACACTCCTGTTCGATTGAAGGCCAATCCGTCTGGCCGGAATCGGCTATGCTGATGCACAGCGGGAAACAATCCAGCTCACCATCTTGAGAAATTGCCGGGGCCCGAATGCATGGACGTCCTGAAAAAACTGTTTGAGCAGCATTTCCGTACGCCCGCCGAAAGCGTGCAGCCGGTGCAGGGTGAGTTGGGTGGTTCCGGACGCAGAATCATCCGCCTGACCGGCGGTAATGCTCGCGCCATCGGAATTCTCTACGGGGTGCGCGAAGAAAATGCCGCGTTTCTATCCTTCGCCAAGCATTTTCATAAACACGGCTTGGCGGTGCCGGAAATCTACGGAGAAGATCTCGATGCCGGAGCCTATCTTGAACAGGATCTCGGCGACACTTCACTGTTCGAGTTTCTGAGCAAGAACCGCGAAGGTGATGTCGTCGCGCCTCAGGTCGTCGAAGCCTATCGGAGAGTCGTCGCGGAGCTTCCGCGCTTCCAGGTGCAGGCTGGCAAAGACCTGGACTACAACATCTGCTATCCCTGCGCCAGCTTTGACCGCCAATCCATTCACTGGGACCTGAACTACTTCAAGTACTACTTCCTCCGCCTCGCTGGTATTCCATTCAGCGAATCGGCACTGGAAGCTGATTTCAGCCGGCTATCGGAGTTTCTACTAAGCACGGACTGCGATTTCTTCCTCTACCGCGACTTCCAGTCCCGCAACGTTATGCTATGGAATGACCGTCCCTACTTCCTCGATTTCCAGGGAGGCCGCAAAGGCGCCCTGCAATACGACATTGCTTCGCTGCTGTTTGATGCCAAAGCTGATCTCCCGCCCAGCGTGCGCGAACAGTTGCTCACCCACTATCTGAATTCGCTGGAGGGCTACTTGAAGTTCAGCCGCGGCGAGTTCATTCGCTACTACTATGCTTACGTCTACGTGCGCATCATGCAGGCGCTCGGTGCTTATGGATTCCGCGGATTCTATGAGCGTCGCGTACACTTCCTGCAAAGCGTTCCATATGCTCTGAAGAACCTGCGCTGGCTTTCGCACAACGTGGAGCTTCCGGTGGCGCTGCCGACATTGATGAGCGCTTTCCAAAGGATGCTGGCCTCGGAAAAGCTGCAAGCGCTGGCGACCGATGCCGACGATTTGAATCTGCGCATCTTCAGTTTTTCGTTTCACAAAGGACTTCCGAAAGACGAAAGCGGCAACGGTGGTGGGTACGTTTTTGACGGGCGCAGTCTGCCGAATCCCGGCCGCGAAGAACGCTTCAAGCAGCTCACGGGAAAAGACGCCGCGGTCATCGAATATCTAAATCAGCAGGAGGGCGTGCATCAGTTTATGGCCAGCGCACTGTCTCTGATCGACGCCAGCCTGAACAACTACCAGGAACGCGGCTTCAAGAATCTGATGGTTTCGTTTGGCTGCACCGGCGGACAGCATCGCTCGGTTTACCTCGCGGAACAACTCGCCAAGCGCCTGCGCTTGCATAAAGGCGTCAAGGTTACAGTGCGGCACCTCGGCCTCGAGGCTATGGGCAAATGAACTTGCTGGTACGGTCGGGCCTGCATCCATGAAGGGCATGGTTCTTGCCGCCGGCCTCGGTACGCGCCTGCGTCCGCTGACAAACGATCGCCCGAAAGCTCTGGTCGAAATCAACGGCACAACACTGTTGGAGCTTACGCTGAACAAACTTAAAAGTGTTGGGGTTACCGAAGTGGTCGTCAATGTCCACCACTTTGCGCAGATGGTGGCGGACTATCTGACGGCGCACAACAATTTCGGCCTGCGGATTGAAGTCTCGCGCGAAGACGACGTTCTGCTGGACACCGGTGGCGGGGTGAAAAAGGCAGGGTGGTTCTTTCAGGAGACGTCTGCCGAGGAAGAAAGGCCGTTCTTCCTGCACAACGTGGATGTACTCAGCACCATCGATCTGAAACAAATGATGGAAGCGCACCAACAAAGCGGCTGTCTGGTCACGTTAGCCGTCCAGGCGCGTGAAAGCTCACGGAAACTGCTGTTCGATGAACAAGGCCGACTGTGTGGGCGCCGACGAGTCCGAGCTGGCAAGGAAGAGATCGTCAGGCCAGCACAAAACCTGCAACCGCTGGCGTTCTCCGGCATTCACGTCATTTCGCCGCGCCTGCTGGGCCTCATTGCCGAAACAGGAGTCTTTTCCATCATCGATACCTACGTGCGCTTAGCCGGCGCCGGCGAAAAAATCCAAGCCTTCCGTGCGGACGCCTACTACTGGCTCGACCTCGGCAAACCGGAAAATATTCAGCAAGCGGCGTTCGATCTGCAGCAGGGGAAAATCGGCTCGTTCGACTCAGCGAGTCACCGGTGAAGCCGTAGCTGCAGCGAATCCCAGCGCGGTCATCACCGCGTCGTGCAGCGCGGGCCGCACCTTGGTGAGCTTTTGATTCTCGCGCGTCGGATGAACTCGGTTGGTGAGGAACACCACAAAGAGCTCCCGGTCAGGATCAATCCATATGGATGTGCCGGTAAAACCTGTGTGGCCAAACGTGTGTGGCCCCATGAAGTGTCCGCTCGATCCGCCTTCGGTAGGGACCGCCCATCCCAGCGTTCGGGTGCCGCCGGACAGTTCTTGCGGCGCGGTGAATTGAGCCACAGTCGCTCGCCGCAAGATGCGCCGATGACCCTCCACGCCGCCGTTCAGCAGCATCTGGCAAAACGTCGCGAGATCCGGCGCCGTGCTGAAAACGCCTGCATGGCCGGACACTCCCCCAATAGCAGCTGCGTTTTCGTCGTGTACTTCGCCTTGAATCAACCGATGGCGGTATTGGTTGTCAATCTCGGTCGGTGCAATCCCTGGCCACAACTTCTTCGGAGGGTTGTACATGCTGCTGGCCATCCCCAGCGGCCCGAAAATATTTTCACGCGCCAGTACGTCCGACTGTTTGCCGGTCAGCCGCTCGATGGTTTCTGCTATCAGGATGATCCCCAGATCCGAATAGACTTCCTTCGTTCCCGGTTCGTATTCCAGTGGCTCGGCAAAAATCTTGTCCAGAGTGTCCTGCTTCGATTTCGAAGTGCGCCAATACTCTTTGAATGGCGGCAGGCCCGAAGTATGAGTTAGCAAGTGCCGTAAGGTCACGCGATGCCGCCACTCGGGCTGAGGGCCGCTGGCCCACTCTGGCAGGTAGCGCTCAACCTTCGCATCCAGATCCAGCTGCACGGGGAAGTCACCCTCGGTCAGTTTTGCCACCAGCGTCGTCGTGGCCACGACTTTGGTAAGCGAAGCGATGTCGTACATCGTGCCGGTCGTAACGGCGGCTGCTTTCGCATCATACGTTAGCTTTCCAAATGCGTGCAGCGCCACTTTGCCGCGATATCCGACGGCTAGTGTTGCTCCGGGAAACGCCTTGTCTTTGATCGCCGCTTCCACAACCTCGAACGCTGGCTGCAGTTGAGCCTCGCCGCGCACGTCCATCGGTTCCAGCTTCATAGGGTTGGCGGGCACTTCGATCCCGTAGCCGGCCTTCATCTGTACACCAGGAATTGTTACGGGCAATTTCCCCCGCACTGGGATTTCACCAAACATCGCGCGGGCCATAGAAATCTGTGCCACGTCACTGATGCCAAATGCGCCCAGCCACGTTTCGGCCTGCGGAAACGCTTCGATCAAGTACGGACTTCCGAACGCCAGCGTAATCACTGGCTTTCCGGATTTGAATACTTGCTCGGCCAGCGCCGCTTGCTCCACCGGCACATCCACATTTCCCTTGCGGTCACTCACGCGCACGAACAGCGCCAGAACCGCCACGTCGTAAGAATCAGGCGAAGGCAGCTTGATGTTGGCCGCATCACGAAAACGCGTATCCGCGCGCACGGTCGTCACCGAATCGAAGCGCTGCCGGAGTTCGCGCTCCAGGTCTTCGCCCGGCACTGGCTCGGGATCGGCATATAGCGCGAGCAGCAGCGCCCGCGAAGGTTTCGTTCCATCAAGCGGCAAGCGGTGCGGCGCGTCACGAAGCAGCGTGATCCCGCGATCGGAGATCTCCTGCGCTTGTTTTTGCCATTCCGCCTTCGCAAAGTGCAAATTGATGCGGTTCAGATCGACGAAGCGGCTCTTGTTCAGCCCAAGGCGAGCCTTCGCTTCCAGTATCCGCCCGACCGACGCATCCAGGCGCTGGCGCGAAATTCGTCCAGACTTTACCGCTTGTTGCAGTGCTTCGAATGCTGCGTCCGGCACCGGCGGCATCAACAGGCAATCGGCTCCGGCCAGCACCGCGCGCACTGCGGCTTCGCCAGGAGCGAATCGCACCGTGATTCCGCCCATGTCCATCGCATCAGTGACGACCAGTCCTGCAAAGCCCAAATCCTTGCGCAGCACGTCGGTCAGGATGTTGTGCGAAAGTGTCGCCGGCGTATTCGCGTCCGGCTCCAGTGCGGGCACGTTCAGGTGCCCGGTCATGATGCTGCCGACCCCAGCGCCAATCGCCGCGCGGAAGGGAACCAACTCCAGCGAGTTCAGCCGCGCGCGATCCGCGTGAATCACCGGCAAGTCGATGTGCGAATCAGCTGCAGTATCGCCGTGACCCGGAAAATGTTTGGCCGTGGCCAATCCGCCATTTTCTTCCACGCCGCGCACGTAGGCGGAAACAAACTCCGAGACGCGCGCCGGATCTTCGCCGAATGACCGCGTATTGATGATCGGATTGCCAGGGTTGTTATTGACATCCGCTACCGGCGCGTAAATCCATTGCACGCCCGCCTGACGCGCTTCGATGGCCGTAATTTTGCCCATGGTATAGGCGTCTTTCGGGTCACCTCCGGCGGCAATTGCCATCTGCGTCGGGAAGGAAGTACCTTCGTCCAAGCGCATCGCTGAGCCGCGCTCAAAGTCCGCGCCGACCAGCAGCGGGACCTTAGCCTTGGCCTGCAGCTGATTGTTAAGAACAGCCGTTGGATAGGTTTGACTTTTTTCAATCCCCAGCTGTGTGATGTGCGTGACCAATATGAACCCGCCGGCGTGCAGGTCGTTTACATCATGCAGCATCTGCTGATACGCCGCAGAATCCGTCGAAGTGAGTGTGCCGTGGTAGGTGGTGAACAGCAGCTGGCCGACCTTTTCGTCAACGCTCATCTTGCGTAGCGCCGTGTCTACCCATTGCCGGGACGCCGGCGGCAATGCGGGCAAAGGCGATTCTCGCGGTCTGCTGGCGGATTTGGCCGGCGCAGACTTCGCCGTGGCACCTCGGTTCTGACTTCGCGATTTTGTCGCCATAAGGAACAGGATCGGCAGCAGTAGCAGGCACAGCGCAGTGCGTCTGTTCAAATCGGATTCTCCCGGAAAACGCCCTGCTTCTTCTGTTGATAACACACGCAACTCGGCGCGACAACGCGATTCAATGCAGGGCGTTCCAGAATATCATTGCAACTTGATTGCTCAAGGAGGAATCTTGCCGCTTTCCGCCCCGGCTCTGCTTCGTCGCTCGATCGTCGTCTTCGGCTCGGCATTGGTCGTCGCTGGATTTTTCCCCTCGGCTGGCGTTGCGCAAGCTGCAAAACGTTCCTCCCACAAATCCTCGGGCCGCGCCGGCCGCGTGCAATCCGGCCTTGATGTGCTGGTCGCAGAAGAATTTACTCCTCTGCGTGGAAAACACGTCGGAATTATCACCAATCACACCGGTCTCGATTCCCAGGGAAAATCGGTCATCGACCTGATGGCGCACGCACCAGGCGTTCAACTCGTCGCCATCTTCAGTCCGGAACACGGACTCGCCGGCCGCCTCGACGAAAAGGTCTCTTCGAGCAAGGACGCCGTGACTGGCCTGCCGATTTATAGCCTCTATGGCGAAGCCAATCGCCCAACCGACGACATGCTCAAAGGCATTGACGCGCTCATTTTTGATATTCAGGACGCAGGCGTTCGCTTCTACACCTACACGGTCACCATGGGTTACTGCATGGAGGAGGCGGCCAAACGCAACATCGCGTTCTACGTCTTGGATCGGCCGAATCCCATCGGCGGAGAGGCGATTGAAGGGCCGATTCTGGATCCTGACAAGACCAGCTTCGTCGCATACACCACGTTGCCGGTGCGTTATGGCCTGACGATTGGCGAGCTCGCGCGATACTTCAACACTGAGAACCATATCAATGCCGATCTGCGGGTCATCGCCATGAAGAACTGGCACCGCAACTATTTTTATGAAAGCACGGGCATCCGTTGGGTTCCGCCTTCACCCAATCTGCGTACGCTGAAGGGCTCAATCGTCTATCCGGGTCTCGAGATCCTGCAGAATTCTGGCGTCAGCGTTGGCCGCGGAACGGAGACGCCGTTCGAACAGTTCGGGGCACCATGGATGGACGGCGGAGCGGTTGCCGCGGCCTTAAATGCCAAGAATTTGCCGGGTTTGCGATTCGTGAACCAGCCGTTCATTCCAGTGAGCGGGCTGTACCAGGGTCGCCGTTGCGGCGGCGTAGGCGTTCGCATCGCGGAACGCGGTGCAGTCCGATCCATGCGCATGGGTTTGGAGATCGCCACACTCTTGCAGAAGCTCTATCCCGAAAATTTCGACACGTCAAAAATGGTAACGCTGCTCGGTAGTGCGGATACCGTCGAAAAGCTGAAGACTGGCGTCGCGCCCGGCGAAATTATTGCCTCTTGGCAGCCCGGTCTCGCGGACTTCGACAAAACTCGCCGCAAATACTTTCTCTACAAATAATCGTTCACGGTATCATAGCCGGTCGGGACTCGAAGACCCGGAACAAGTCGTAGTAGTTCGGTCTCCAGACTGGATCTTTTTCCTTAGACAGCCTAACAAAACCTATTCCGCACCGGTCGCAGGATCGGAAAGCTGGTCCCAGCAATGCTAGGATGCTCAGTCCATGAGCACTCCTCTGCTTCCAGATGCCCTGTGGAATCTGATTCAACCGCTGCTGCCACCCTCACCGCGCAGACCCAAGGGAGGCAGACCTCGTTTGCCAGACCGTGCTTGTCTCACGGGAATTCTGTTCGTCCTGCGTAGCGGAATACCACGGGAGATGCTGCCGCAGGAACTGGGCTGCGGTTAGGGCATGACTTGCTGGCGAAGGGTACGTGACTGGCAAGAGGCGGGCATCTGGCAACTGATCCACTTCTCATTGCTGGACTGGCTGGCACGCTACGGGGAGATTGATTGGTCGCGGGCCGTCGTGGACAGCAGTTCGATCCGGGCAGTTTTTGGGGGCGGCAAACGGGACCGAACCCTACTGACCGGGCCAAGCTGGGCAGCAAACGTCATCTGATCTGCGACGCGCGCGGAGTTCCCCTCGCCATTCAACTGACCGGAGCCAATCGTAACGACTCGCAGCAAGCGCTCGCACTGGTTGATGCCATTCCAAGCTTGCAGGGAGAGCGAGGACGACCACGCCATCGTCCTGACTGCGTAATGGGCGACCGTGGCTATGACGCTGAGTCAAGCGCGACAGACTCATCATCCCTCTTCTTGCGAAGCGCAACACCGAGCATGGCAGCGGATTGGGGCGATGGCGATGGGTGGTCGAACGGATTTTCGCTTGGCTGAATCAATTCCGGCGACTGCGGGTGCGCTACGAAAAGCGGGCGGACATTCACGAGGCATTCTTGTCCTTGGGGTGCGCTCTGATCTGCTGGAGCTTCCTGCGAGCCGATTGGGTGGCGGGTTGAAACTCGGCATTGTCCCTAATTGACTTCGTCTTCCTCACATCCCTAACATTGCAACCTGAGTCCTGCGCCGACGCATGATCAACCAGACCATTTCGCACTACCGCATCCTCGAAAGACTGGGCGGGGGCGGGATGGGTGTCGTTTACCAAGCCGAGGACACGCGGCTGGACCGCTTCGTTGCCCTCAAATTCCTGCCTGACGCACTGGCGCACAAGGGGCACCCAGCGTGGTGCTAGACTCCCGATAACGCCATGGCGGGGTGCGGATGACCGTCGAAGCACGATCTCCCGAGATATTGCGGTTTAGCACCTTCGAGCTGGACCTGCGTGCCGGAGAACTGCGCAAGCGAGGCGTACGCATCAAGATCCAGGAACAGCCTTTTCACGTCTTGATGGTGTTGCTGCAACGGCCGGGCGAAGTGGTGACGCGGGAAGAGTTGCGCAACCAGAACTGGCCCCCTGATACCTTTGTCGACTTCGACAATAGCCTGAACACAGCGATCAATAAGCTCCGCGACGCGCTGGGAGATTCCGCCGATAACCCTCGATTCATCGAGACCCTGCCGCGACGCGGGTATCGATTCATCGCACCCGTCACCAGCGTAGATGGAACAGCCACAGGGAGCGCATCTGGGGTGAGCGCGGCTGCGCTGCCAAGCAGCCGGAAGGTCTTCATGGCGCTGGCAGTCGTCATGCTCGCGGCCGGATTGGCCGGTGGATTGCTCTGGCGTTCGCGGCAAGCGCGGCATCTCACGGAGAAGGGCACCATCGTTCTCGGAGACTTCGCCAATTCCACGGGGGATGCCGTTTTCGATGGAACGTTGCGAGAAGGGCTCTCGGTCCAATTGCAGCAGTCACCGTTTCTGAGTCTCGTATCCGGGGAGGAAATCCAGCAGACGTTGCAAATGATGGGACAACCAGGGAATGTCAGGCTCACGCCGCAAATCACGCGCGAAGTTTGTCAAAGGACCAACAGTACGGCAGCACTAGACGGTTCGATTGCTTTGATTGGCGCCGGATACGATTTAATCGTGAAGGCCGTGAACTGTGTGAATGGCGACTTGCTGGCGAGCACGGAAGCGCAGGCGAACGACAAAAGCCATGTTCTGGATGCGCTGAGCAAGGCAGCTTCGGAAATGCGCACAAAACTCGGCGAGTCCGTGAATACGGTGCAGAAATACAACACACCTCTCAAACAAGCGACTACACCATCTCTCGAAGCATTGCAGGCCTACAGCTTAGGTTGGAGGGCTCTTAGCGAGGATGGTGATTCCGCGGTGTCGTTTTGGCGACGAGCCGTCCAGCTCGACCCGAATTTCGCCGCGGCTTACGACGCGTTGGGCACCGAGAATGAGGTCATAGGTACGGCACTGGCTGTGGAGAACCTCCGGAAGGCTTTTGAGCTGCGCACGCATGTTAGTGAGCGAGAGAAGTTCATCATCGAAGGAGATTATTACAATTTTGTGACTGGCGACCTCATGAAGGCAAGGCAGAGCTTTATCCTTGGCGAACAAATCTACCCACGCGAGGTCAACTTCCGAACCAACCTGGGTGTTCTCTATAACGCTCTCGGGGAATATGAAGCGGGTCTCAGAGAGAATCAAGAGGCCGTGCGTCTTGCTCCGTCCCCCATTAGCTATCGATTTCTTGTGTACACATACTTGTTGCTGAACCGAGGCGAGGACGCTGCAGCCTTGGCGAGAGAGGCGCATTTAAAGGGCCTGGACTCTGGTCTTGGGGCCATTCTCTATTCACTCGCCTTTTATCGAAATGACACCACCGAAATGTCGCGGCAAGTAGCCGCTTGGTCTGGCAAACCGGAACAAGAATACCTGATGTTGGCGTTAGAGGCCGACACGGCTGCTTACTTCGGACATCTTGGAAGAGGGCGTGAGCTATCACGGCAGGCTTCAAGTTCCGCCAAGCGGGCAGGGGAGAATGAAGTCTCCGCGACTTACGACGCCGTGGCTGCTTTGCGAGAAGGCCTGTTTGGCAATGCAAACCGACAGGCTGGACAACGGACAGCACTGGCAAAGGAACGTTCGGGTGGACCAGATAGGTATTATGCCGTAGTGCTTGCCCTAGCCTATACAGGGGACGAATCGCAGGAATTAGCGGATAATTTCAATGAGAGCTTCCCCGAAAACACGGTCGTGCAGTTCAACTACCTTCCTACCTTACGGGCAAAACTGGCATTAAACCATGCAAACCCGCAGCAGGCGCTTGATGCTCTGGAGGTCGCTGCTCCGTATGAACTCGGGTTGCCTACTCTTTGGTTTTACAACTGGCCAAATTTATATCCCGTTTATGTGCGAGGCGAAGCCTACCTTGCGCTGCACCGGGGCCGCGAAGCAGCGGCAGAGTTTCAGAAAATCCTTGACCACCGCGGGATTGTACTGAATGAACCCATCGGCGCCCTGGCACACCTTCAACTTGGTCGCGCATACGCTTTGCAGGGAGAGACGACCAGGGCCCGCGCGGCGTATCAGGACTTCCTCACCCTCTGGAAAGACGCAGACCCAGACATCCCCATCCTGATGCAAGCCAAGGCCGAATACGCCAAGCTGCAATGAACTGAGCTAGAACTGCCGGAATGGAGGTTTTGTTAGGTGCTCTTAGTAGCCACCCACCCTTTTCAATGTGCTAAAGTCGGCTTATGCCCCCGATGCGCATCGTTTCGCTGCTGCCCTCGGCCACCGAAATCCTGTTCGCGCTCGGCCTAGGCGACCAGGTGGTTGGCGTCAGCCACGAATGCGACTTTCCCGCAGGGGCGAGCACGAAACCAAGAGTCGTCCACTCCCGCATTCCAAAGGACGTTTCTCCCCGCGACATTGACCGTCTCGTCCGTGAATTCACGGAACACGGCCAAAGCATCTATGCGGTGGACGCCGAGGCACTTCGCCGCCTGGCTCCCGACCTCATCGTGACGCAAAATTTATGCAGCGTTTGCGCTGCATCTCCGGAAGACCTGGCCACGGTGCTGGCCACTTTTGAAAATCCGTCTGAAGTGTTGAGCCTGGATCCACTGGATCTCGGAGACGTCTGGCGCGACATTCTCTGGGTTGGCGAGCGAACCATTCGCGCACCCGAAGCTGAGCGCCTGCTCGAATCCATCGGCGCGAAACTCGCGGCCATCGAAAACGAAATTGCGCAGACCGTCTGCCGGCCCCGGGTTGCCTTTCTCGAATGGCTCCAGCCGATCTATGTCGGCGGCCACTGGATTCCCGAAATGGTCGAGCTCGCGGGCGCCCACGATGTTTTCGGAAAAGTTTGCGTTCCCTCCTTCCGCGTCGCGCTCGAAGATGTCATCACGGCCGAGCCCGATGTCCTGGTCGTCGCTCCCTGCGGTTACAATGCCGATCAGGCGCACGCCGAGTATCGTTCGGTCACTTTTCCCCGTGGATGGCAGGAAATGCCCGCCGTTCGCAACGATCAGGTGTACTACGTGGATGCCAATGCGTACTTCTCGCGACCGGGTCCTCGTCTTGTTATCGGTCTGGAGATCCTCGCCAAACTCTTTCATCCGGGCGTCGCGGTTTCTCCCGAAGCGGAACGGGCCATCCACCGCCTCCCGCTCGCGGCTCGCGCCGTCTCGGCCTAGCCCTTCCTTCGTTTGTTCAACACCTGTCCTCTCGTACAGTTGACGCCGTTCCTTCCACATATATAAGATTCCTATACGTAAGGGAGCTACCTATGATCGCGTCTGGCATCAAACGTGGTACCGCCGAACTGGCCGTCCTCAGCGTCCTCGAGAATGGCGCGCTGCACGGCTACGAAGTCTCGCGTCGTATCGAGCAGCAGACCAAGGGCTCGCTGCGCTTCACGCTCGCGGCGCTGTACCCGATGCTCTATCGGCTGGAAAAACAGAAATGGATTCGCGGCGCGTGGGAGACCAGTGCCAACGGCCGCCGCCGCCGCTGCTACCACCTGACTCCCGCGGGCAAGAAAAAGCTCGCGCCGCTGCGCAGCGAATGGTCCGAATTGTTCGCTGCACTGCATCGCCTGGCTGGAGTCTCCAATGCCTGACTGGCAAAAACTCATTGACGACTGCCTCGGCGGCTTGGCGCTCGAAGCCCAAGAGAAGTCTGAGGTCCGCGCCGAACTCGCCGCTCACCTTGACGATTCGTTTAACGCCTTCTGTAGCCAGGGCTTGCCGGAAAACGAAGCCGCTCATCGAACTGTTCAGCAAATTGGAGATTGGCAGGAGTTACGGCGGAATATCTTCGCCGCAAAGAGGAAGGAACGCCCCATGCACAAACGCCTGCGGCAGCTGTGGATTCCCGGGTTCCTCACGTTCATCCTTTCAACGACATCCCTTGCGATAGTTCAGAAACTGGGACTCTGGCCGCTGGTCAGCTCTTGGAACGGCACTTCCAACACAGTTCTCTTTTGTGTGCCATGGCTGCTGTCGCTTCCTTGTCTCGGGGCTCTGGGAGCTTACTTCTCGGTCCGGGCCGGTGCCGCGCGGCCAACCGTGCTCCTTGCCAGTGGGTTCCCTGTGCTTGCCCTTGCGGCCGCGTTTATCTTGATGTTTCCGATAGACATGATTGTTGAGCCCATCGTCGGAAACCACGCTGATTTTGGGATTGTGGCAACTGCAATCCTGAAAGACGGAACGAGCTGGCTTTTGGTTCCTGGGGCGGCTCTTCTCGTCGGAGGTTTGCTCGTGAGTATTTTGTTTGGTCGGCGTACACCCTGGCAAAACCGCGCGCTCGACAGCGAGACGACTCATGCCTGATTGGCACAAACTCGTTCACGGCCGACTGCCGCAACTTGCACTTGACGCTACGGAAAGGGAAGACATCTGCGCCGAACTCGCCGCGCACCTCGAAGACGCCTACAACTACGCGGTCGCTGCTGGCGCCTCCGACGAGGTCGCACTCGCCTTGGCGTTGCGACAGGTCACCAACTGGCGGCAGCTGAAATCGCAAATCGAATCCGCACGCAAACAGGAGCCACCGATGAACAAACGCACCTCGCAATTCTGGTTTCCGGGGTTTCTCACGATCTTGCTAGCCATGGTTTTTCTGATGGTCATCGAGAAGATCGGACCCAAGCCCTTGGTTCTTACTGGTTGGCGCGGGTCGCCGCGCGTAACGCCTGTCGCCTTAGTCTATTTCTCCTGGCTCGTCACATTGCCATTCATCGGCGCGCTTGGTGCATGGCTTTCGCTCCGCGCCGGGGGGCGGCCGCGCGCGGTGTTCTCTTCCGTAGTTTTTCCAGTTCTGCCGTACTTCGCATTTTTTATAGTTGGCTTGCCCATTGCGATCATTCTGGACGATCACGTTGCTCATAACATCACGCTGCCCGCGTTTTTCGTGGGCCTCGGTGCCTGGGTTATATTGCCGGCGATTGCGCTTCTCGCTGGCGGCCTGTCTGTGCACCTGTGGCGGCGCCTCAACTCGGGCAATATCGCTCACTCTTAGGATTTTATGTAGCGCCGGACTTTAGCCCGGCATTCTGGTGGGTTGCTCCGCCGTTCTCGACGACCAGTGTCTATAGAAGGGAAGTCCAGCAAGTATCAGCAATACCCCAATCGATGACCGGCCCGGGCGATCGATCCACAAGCTGACTGTCAATGCCAGCGCGCCCGCGACGAAAAGTCCGGGCACCCACGGATATCCCCAGCAGCGATACGGCCGCGCCATATCAGGTTCGGTTTTGCGCAGGCGAAACAGCGCCACCACCGCTGCGCCGTAAAAAATCCACGCCGCAAATATAAACAGATTGGTCAGCTCTTCGAAGGTGCCGGTCAGTGCCATTAATCCAGCCAACAGGCCCTGGAAGATCAGTGCCCGCGCCGGCGTCAGAAATTTGGGATGAATGCCGTCAGCAATCTTGAAAAAAATTCCGTCCCGCGCCATGGCGTACGGAACACGCGCTCCGCTGAGCGTCGAGGAATTAAGCGAGCCGATCGCCGAAATCACCATCGCCAGCGTGATCCAAAACGCAGCGCCGTGTCCCGCGACGTGCTCGACGACGTCCGACGCAATGTGAGCCGATCCCGCAACCGCGCCAAACGGCAGCACTCGCAAACACGCAGCGCTGAACAAAAGGTAAATGACAGTGACCATGGCTACGCCCCCCACCAACGCGCGGGGGAAATTCTTCTGCGGGTTTTCCACCTCCGAACCAACCAGGTTCAAGTCTTCCCAGCCGTCATATGCCCAAAGCGCAGCAGCCAGCGCCGCCAGAAATGCCGCAACCACCCCGCCATCGGAACCTGTTGGCCAAATCGGGTCCGCCGGGTGCGCGCCGCTGCCTCCGAAAAACGCCACGCCAATCACCAGCAGCACTGATGCAATCTTGATGAACGTCAGCACCACCTGTACCGCGCCACCCAGGCGCACGCCGAGGTAATTCACGAAGGTCATGATGATCAGCCATAGGACTGCGACCGGCTGGGCCCAAGTGAATACAAAATCGTACGGCCGCAACCGCAAAATCGCGGGGATACGTACGGTGAACAGCGGTGTTGCGATCGCCGGTATCAGAAAGCTGGCGAAACGAGCAATGCCTGCAGCGATCGACGCCATCGACGAGGGCCGCCCGACAATCGAGTGCATCCAGCCAAATATGAATCCCCAGGCCGGGCCAAACCCTCGCCGTAAGTATGCATACTCGCCTCCGGCCTCTGGGATGGCCGCGCCGAGTTCCGCAAAAGACAAGGCGCCAAACATGGAAAGAATCGCACCTGCAATCCATGCGGCGAAAACGACCGAAACGAATCGCCCCTCGCGCGCCATCTCCGCCGGCTTCAGGAATATTCCGGTGCCAATCATCGTCCCGACGACAATCGCCGCCGACGCCCACGGCCCCAACCCGCGCACCAGTTCCAGCCGCTTCCCGCTGTTCTCCCCGCTCATTCAAGCTCCCTGGGTTTTTCGGTACGCTTCATCTAGTGCCGGGTCTTAGCCCGGCTGCTTCTTGTCAATCTGATTGATCCGGCTGACCGCCACACCGACAACAAGCGTTACACACGACCCAATCAAAACGTACCAAGTGTAGGCGACAGCGGTGCGTTTCCACACTGCAATAATCGCCGCAAGTCCAAAAAACATCCCAGTCAACGCGCCGGTCACGTTCGCGCGCCGGTCCAGCGTCCCCAACAAAAACAAGCCCAGCAAACACCCAAACGGGAACGATGCCACGGTCAAGCCCGTCTCTAGCACTCTGGAGTTACTGCGCATGAAAACGAACCCCAGCACCATCAGCACCGCTCCCCACAGCAAAGTCATTCGCCGCGAAAGAGCCAAAAACCTCTTCGGATCCTGCCCAAGTCCGGCTGCAGCGGAGAAATCTAGAATGCTCGAAGCCGCCATCGAATTCAGGCACCCGCTGGCGTTCGACATGGCCACTGCGATGATCGAAGCTAGCAACCATCCGGCAAGCCCAGCCGGCATTTCGCGCACTAGAAACAGCGGCAGAATCCGGTCCGTTCGCTCTCCAACTGCAAGCAAAGGAGTGTGCTGAGCAAAGGCATAGAGCAGCACGCCAACCAGCAGGAACAAAGTAAACTGCACCAACACAATCACGCCGCTCGCCAGCAGCGCCTTGCGGCTGTCGTTCTCATTCCGCGCCGCCAGCAGCCGCTGCACGATGGTTTGATCCGTTCCATGGCTGGCCATGGTGAGGAATGCGCCGCCGATCACTCCCGACCAAAACGTATATTTCGTCGTTAGCGCGAACGAAAAATCCAGAAACTGCAATTTATTTCCACCCGAAGCTGCTACTTGTGACACTTCATTCCAACCGCCGGGAATCGCATGCAGGAGATATCCCAGCGTCACCGCGCTGCCCGTCAAGTACAGCAGTAGCTGCGCCACGTCCGTCCAGATCACCGCCTTCATGCCGCCTTCAAACGTGTACAGGATCGTCAACGCGATCACGACTACTACGGCCAACTGCTCGGATGTCCCGAGGACCACGCTGATGACCAGCGCGATCGCCGATACCCGCACGCCCTCCGCCACCGCGCGCGTTACCAAAAACGTTGAGGCCGCCACCGCCCGGGCCCGCGGACCGAATCGTTTCTCAATCAGAGCGTACGCGGTGAAGTACTCGCCCCGAAAATACCCGGGCAGAAACAGCAAAACAATCAGCACCCGCCCGACTAAATATCCGAACACCAGCTGAATGAACGTCAGGTTCGTCGCGTACGAAATCGCTGGCGTACCGATGATCGTCAGTGTCGAAGTCTCGGTCGCCACAATGGAAAACGCGAGCGCCCACCACGGCGCGCTCTTCCCGCCCAGGAAATAGTCGCGCACGTCCTGCTGCCCGCGCCGGAACCACACCCCCAGCGCCGTCACGGCGAGCAAGTACGCGATTACAATTCCCAAATCAACCGGATGAATCCGCATCACTGTAAGTTGCGAACGCCGAGAATAGAGGTCACGCCGATTCTCGTCAAGAAATACGTGGCCCGGCCATGGCCTGTCTTTCCTTGCGAACAAACGTTGTGCCGGGCTTTAGTCCGGCCGGTCTAATAGCGCCGCCTGCGGGCTTCCACGACACGCTGTCTCTCAGCCCTTTTCGGCCGTCAGTTACGATTCCTCAAAATCCACCTTTCTCGCGTAAGCTGGAATTATGAGAGTTACCCTCGGGTTCGATGGCGGCGGCAGTAAAACCGAGTGCGTCGTGATGAGCGAAGAAGGCGAGATCGTTGCTCGCGCGAAAGGACCGGCGTCGAATCCCACGCGCATCGGTTTCCCGGAGGCGCTGAACGGCGTCGTCCAAGCCGCCGAGGCCGCACTTCGTACTGCGCCTCCGACCATTCAGGTCATGGCCCTGTGCGCCGGTCTTGCCGGCACCGGCAGCGAAGAGAATCATCGCCGCATGTCTCAGCTGATTTCAGAAAAGTTTCCTGACACTCTGGTCCAAGTCTGCACCGACCTGGAGCTTCCACTTCTGGCCGTGCCGAATGGGCCTGCCATCGTACTCGTCGTGGGAACCGGCTCTGCAGCCGTCGGACGCGACCACGCTGGCGCAATCCTGCGCGAAGGTGGTCTAGGTCCAGGCAACAGCGACGAAGGGAGCGCGTTCGATATTGGCCGAAACGCGATCGCGGCCGCGCGCCGCAACGACTCCGATGAAGCCGTCGAACTTTCCCGCCAGATTTTGCGCCACCTTGGCGGGACGAAAGGCGGAGCAGGAAACTGGCCGGACGTTGACGCATCCATCGCGAAAAATGCCGACTCGATTTACCCGCGCGTTTTTCCGGTTGTCGCTGCCGCCGCCGACGCAGGCAACCAACTTGCGCAATCCATCCTCGACACTGCCGCCGCACAGCTGGCGGCAATGGCGGCGCGGCTTGCGGAAAGACTCGAGCTTAAGCAACGGGCAATTCCGCTGGCAAAAGTCGGCGGTACCGTTGGGCGTTCGAGGTATTTCGATGCCGTGATGGATACGAGTTTGTCGCGTCTGCTCCCGGATCTGGCGATTTCTGCCCCGGCAATCGACTCTGCCGCAACCGCCGCCAAAAACGCCTGGCAGAGGTTTCGCGAACAACCGGCATCGCAACGCTAAACGGTCATGACCACCGGCGCCACTCCCAGTCTTCGTACGGCTTCTGGCGAAGCCCTCATTCGCCTCCTTCACGAGACTACGGCGAACGCGCTGCTTCCGCTTCTGGACAATCCGGCTCTCGACGAACACACTCTGGCCATCGCGTTGCAGCGCCGCGACCTGCCTCCAGAATTTCTCAAAGAAGTTCTCTATCGTCGCCATCTGCTCAAGGCATATCAAATCCGCAAGCTGCTGGCCTTCCACCCGCATACGCCGCGCAACGAAAGCCTGCGCTTTCTCCGCGAACTCTACCTGATGGATCTGGTCCAGTTCGCGATTTCGCCGGGTGTATCGCCCGATTTGAAAATCAAGGCCGAAGAACAGGTTATCACCAAGCTGCCGCAGCTTCCGCTCGGTCAAAAAATCACGCTCGCCCGCCGTGCGCCCGCTCGCATCACGGCCGCTCTCCTAGCTGAAGGCCAGCGGCAGGTCCTCGCTGCCGCACTCTCCAATCCGAATCTCACCGAGGCTCAGATCCTCAAGGTTCTTGCTCGCGAGAAACTTCCTCCCGTCATCGCCCAGGCGATCGCACAACACGATAAATGGAGTCATATTTACAATGTTCGTGTCGCTTTGATTCGCCAACCTGCCACTACGCTCACGACCATCCTCTCGTTCCTGTCCGAGCTCACCATTTCTGATCTGCGCGAACTGGCCGCGCCCGGCATCCTGCCCGAAAATCTACGTCAGTACTTACAGGCCGAAGTTCAGGCCCGGCTGCAGCGCCGCGCCACTCGCAGCGCGACGCCTTCGGACTCCACGGATGGCACCGATAAATCGGAGTAGTACCGTCCTGTAGCGTTTCCGGCAATATAGGGAACAAAACAAATCGGCTCGGTGTCCTATCGCGATGGTGTCTGTGAGAGTATTCTTATTCACAACGAGCGGCGTATACGCCTGTGCGTCGCGGCCAGGAAACCCACTGAGGGGGCTTCACCTGCTTCATGGGCACGACGGACAATCCTCGCCGTTTGGAACGCCGCTGGGCTCCGCGCTACGGCTTTCGCGCCGACGTAAATATCGAGTGGGGTTCCACCACGTTGCGCGCCCGCACCCGCGACATAAGCGCCAGCGGCATGTTCATCGAGTCCCTCGATCCCCTCTGGGTAGGTGCCGGTTTCACTGCGCACCTTCAGCTCGAGCGCACCGTTCCCGTAAACTGTTTCGTCAAGCGCATCGAGCCGGGGCAGGGCATGGGCGTCTCGGTCTCCTTTCACGAGCAGCACCGCGAACTCTACCACCAGCTCATCTCCGAGCTTTCGCGCACGCATCCGGCCACCTGACGGTATACTCCCCAGCATGACCCGTTGCCTCGACTGTGGTGCGCAGCGCACTGTCGACCAATGCCCCTTCTGCGGGCTCACCTCTGCCGCCGCCGAAGTGATGTTCCGAAAGCGCTTGATCAAACAAACTGCTATCTTCCTGTTGGGCTCGCTGCTTTTTCCCTACATCACGCCAATTTACGCGCCTCTCGATTTGGACCTTATGCTGGTTTTTTTCGGGATCATCTTTTTTGTCGCGCTCGCCATCGCCGCGATACTCGACCGCCGCGCCCGCAAACATCTGGAGATCGAAATTCTCAAGCGCATCTATGCAGGGTTTATCCCTTTGCCGTGGATTCTCGCCTCCGCCATTTTTCTGAACGGCAAACTCGACTCCAACAGCAAGCTCGTCTACATGCCGGAAACCGTACAAGGCAAGTTCTTGATGAAAGGCCTGGTCCGCGGAAGCCGTCGTCTTGTCGTTGGGTCGTGGCGGTCAGGGCAGAAAGTCGAGCGCTTGGCCGTGGACGCCGACGATTTCGAACGCTTCCGCGTCGGCGACCGCATTGAAGTCGCGGTTGAGCCCGGGGTTCTCGGCATCCCATGGGTCTATGGGGTGTACCGCGAAGGCCGACCCGGCCGGTGAACACTCCTGTAGCAGCGCCTTGGCCCCACTGCCCTCAATAGGCCGGCTTTCCGCTCGGCAACAGCGGAATCTGCAACTCCAGAAAATTTCCCGTTTTTCCAAAGCGGAATTTGTGCCGCAGCACTGGCCCAGCGTCGCGCGATTTCCACTCCGCTGTTTCGATGGGCTCTTCTGGAATGTCGGTCGAAGACAGCTCTGCGGTTTCGCCTTTCACTTTCACTTTTTCCGGATCAATTTCAAAGGCGCTTTGGGACTCCGTATCAATTAGCAGATAGCGCTTCCACAATCGCACCAGGTAAATCCCTTTGCGGTCTTCGTGATAAACGTTCCACGATTTCGGGGCGTCGTCGTTGTAGCGCACAATCGCAAACGGCACAGTCTTCCAGTGCTGCACCGCGCCCTTTTGGGCAGCTGGCACCGCAGCCGCAAATAACAACTGCACTGCGCCAAAAGTCGCCAGGCTGTGAAAAATCCGTGCGTTCATAGTCAACGGCTGCCCTGTAAAGGCCGGCTCTGGCCGGCCCTTCTGGTTCTTTCTGACATAGCAGCTCATTACGCCGCCGCTTCTTGTTCCGGTCTTCACAAGTCTATGACGCGCCCAACCCTGCTTCAAGCCACCCGGCATTTGTGCTCCGTACACCGCTCCTGCCCGCTTATACTACCGAGACATGATTTCCGTCTCGGTTTACACCAAGCGCGCCCTCCGCACCCTCGCTCGCGTTTTCCCGAAGTGCGGGATGATCTCCCAGGCCGTCGCTTTCAATCTTTTCCTGGCCTTCTTTCCGACACTGCTGCTGTGCGTCTCCGTTGCCACCAGCCGCTGGGGCAGCCACACCAATCTGCTGGACCTGATCACCAACTTCACCGCCTATTTGCCCCCGGGCAGCCGCGCCATCGTCTCGGAGTTTCTCGTCAAGCGCAGCCCGCAGGCCTGGAAGCTCGCCCTAATTGGCTGGGCCGGCACGCTCATCGCTGGAACCCAGGTTATGAAGCTGATTATGGAAGGCATCCATATGGTGTATAGCGACGCCGAAAAGCCCGGCTTCATTCACCGCCAGTTACGCGGACTGCTGCTGCTCGTCGCTACCATTGCTCCTCTGCTCGCCGCTGCGATTCTGGGCGTTTTCGGCCGGCCCTTCCGCCGTTGGATCGCGAGTAAACTCGGCGAAATCCATCCCTTTCACGGATTGTGGCCCTATTTCTTTCCCGTCGCCGCGTTTACCCTCTCCCTCGCGGCTCTGATCATGATCTATCGTGCTGCGCGCCCGCAGGAAACCGACGTTCGAAACGTAATTCCCGGCGCCGTCCTGGCCACCCTTCTCTGGTGGCTCGCCGACATTCTCTTTGGCCTCTATGTCCGCCGCGTGCCATACAGCATCGTTTACGGTGGCCTCGCTGCAGTCATCGGCTTGCTGATCTGGATGCAGCTCTCGGTCATCATCATCTTCATCGGCGCCGCTTGGAACGCCGAGTCCGAAGCGGTCCGCAATGGCCGGATGTAGCGCAGCCACGCTTGGCTGGGCGCGAAGCCGTCCGGTGGACGGCGAGAAAATCGATGCCCTAAAATGCAGGCGTGCCCGCACGATTGAGTCCCAAGACAGAAGCACACCTGGCCGCGCTATTTCCTCCCGAATCCAACAAATAGACCAGCTGCTGTTGCATCAATGCGGTAACAACCTTCCATTCTGTGAGAAAAGCGACGAATTCCGACTTGAACCGATTCGTTTTGCAGCTTTGAAGCTCTAGTCGCGGTGACATTGAGAAGCTGCGAGAAGCGATCAAATTGGCTCAAGCGGACTGGCGGGACCTTCTTGTTGCCGCAAGCTTTGCGCACGACGGGAATGCCCACACGAGCTGGTCCCCAGACCATTTCGGCGTAACAACTGGCAGGGCCAGTATTGAATTTAGTGCTGAGCTCCTTTAGCAAGGGCTCGCATATCAGCATTTGGGGGGCACTTCGGGAAGTGAGACCTCAACCCTTCAAGGCAGCCCGAACGCGTCGTCTCAGCCGGCGAACGCTTCGTCCCAGGCGGGCTGCCGCACTTGGAGCTCCGTAGTCATCGGGCAGCGACGCAAGCATTGGGCGTATCCAAAGGTGAAAGTTACTATCAATATTTCGCACGCGTCGCGGTGTCAGGTGCTCCAAGAAACGCTCCCACGCGATTGTTTCCCATAAATGCGTGGCATATGCTTTGGAAAGATCGATTGGAGTGGATGAGCCGAACATTAATGCAAGGTCTTCCGGAGTGAAAGTCGGCCAGAAAAAAGCCAAATGCGACAGACGTGTAATCTCTTCGGGGAACTGACCGGAGAGTCGCAATGGAACTTCTACGGAGTGCTCTCCCCAATAGTTGTCGTTGCCGTTGGATCGGAAGGACCGATATTCGGAATACCACCTTTGCAGGAAGGGCGCTTGAGGTTCGGCAAGCATGACGGCATTGCATAGCCCTTGTTCATTCCCGCCGACGACCTGCCGGCCGAGCACCGTAGAATGCGCCAACAAATCATCAAATGGCTTGCGCACAAAAACATCGGCATCCAGATAGATGCCCCCCCGGCCCAGCAGTTTTTCCAGCCTGACGATATCCGCGCGATGGGCGTAGTGGACTACCGGATTACCGAAGATCTCGCGGGGCCCCTTTATTCGCTCGACCGTTACCAGGTGGCGCGAGAGTTCCCACCAGGGCCCGGAAGGCTCATGTTCGCAGTAGAAGTAGGTGTCTGTCGGGTTGATCCGTTCGACGGCGCTTCTAAGGCACACATAGTGAACCAGACTCCATGGCTTGCCACCGCCGCCGGGGGCCATGCCGAAACAATAGTGCAGCAGTTTAGGGATCATGCCCAGTGTCGTTAGAACTTTGCTTCTTGCGGGCTGGCAATCTGGACCTCAATAGTTTACCCTGTAACGTGCCTAGTCGGTAGCGCGACGATCGGCCCTTACCCTGCCCTTTCGACTGGTCGTAGACCGTCTTCCTCGCCGAGTTGGAATCACCCGCAGGCTGACGGACTTCAGATCAGCCTAATCGCGCAAACGTACCAGCCCTTCGGAAGAGTTGTTCTGCGAAGTGCAAGGTGGTCCCGCGCAAATAGACTTCTGCCGCAAAGAGGCGCTTCCGAATCCCCGACGAAGAAAAGACATGAACGCCTCCACAGTCGTTTATCTGAAACAATCACGGTCGATTGTAGGTTTGGTCAGGGCCTTCCGAGGACTAAAACAGGATCTGAAGGTCCTCGGGTGGTCTGCGAAGCGACGGAGGGCCATCTCCGGATATCTAAGGATTAGCCCGATAAAAAAGCTCCAGCTTGGGACCAGTAACAATGTTCTTGACGGATGGCTCAACACCGACCTCTCACCCAGACACGATTCGGTGGTCTATCTGGATGCGACCAGACGCTTTCCATTCGATGCCGATACCTTAGACTACATCATGGCCGAGCACATGATTGAGCACATCGATTACCACGAAGCACAATTTATGCTGCGGGAATGTTTTCGAGTTTTGAAGCCCGGAGGGCGTGTTCGATTCGCGACCCCGGATCTGGGAGTGATTCTTGCCTTGCATTCCAGAGAAAAAACCAACACCCAGACCAAATACATCTATTGGTCCGTCGCACGATCCATGCCTGAAGTTCAAGAATGCGAAGACGTTTTTGTAATTAACCTGCTGTTTCGCGCTTGGGGCCACTGTTTCCTGTACGACGAGGAAACCCTGCGCCACACGCTCAAGACTTCGGGATTCAGCGAGATCAAATTCTACAAGCCGGGAAACAGCGAGGACCCGGCCCTGAAGAATCTGGAATCCCACGGTAGGGAGCTCGGAGACGAGGACATTAATCAATTCGAGACCATCGTGGTCGAAGGCCGCAAGTCGGCGTAGCTCTAGGCTCTCGCATGCTGCCGGCAAGGTCTTATTCCACCCCACTTGCAGCGCACCCAACTCTCGATTTGTGCCCACCGGACAACACAGACCGCTAAATTTGTCGAAGTTATCCATAATTATCTATTGGTTCTTTAGTTTCTGATAGAAACAAGATATTTCGAAAACGAATCATCAGCTAAAAATGGCTTGGCTGCCCGCCTAACGTTCTGATTTTGAGGCACCTACCTCTTAGCATTTGCTAAACGTCTTCTTGCCTCGACTTGGGTTATCAACTTGCCTTTGGTAACCCGGCGACTACGCCTCGTTAGGCGAAGCTCCGGGGGATTCAACATGAACAGTGTGAAATGGCTGCGCAATTTGCGGGTCCTCACGTTGGCGGTAACAGGTGTGAGTCTTGTCGCGACTCTCCAAATTAGTCTGGAAAGTGCGCTGTCTGCTCAGACTCCCACAGGATCAATTAGTGGCACGGTGCTGGATCCAACGGGCTTAGCGATCCAAGACGCCACGGTTACGTTGACCAGCTTGGACACCAATCGCAGCCTGGAGTCGAAAACCAGCGGGCTTGGCAGCTATCAGTTCGCGCGCATTGACTACGGCCGCTACAAAATTACAATCGCCAAAGCGGGTTTTAAGTCCAGCGTCGTAGACGGAATCAAACTCGATGCCGCCACCGAGTATTCAGTGCCGCCCGTGCGGCTCGAAATCGGCGCAGCCAGCGAATCCGTACTGGTCGAGGGCGGTGAGGAGTTGGTGCAGACCACCAGCGCGGAAGTGACCGGCACTGTCGAAAAGAAACAGATTGATGAGCTTCCGATTCTGGACCGCAATCCTTTGGCCCTTTTGAGTCTGCAGGCGGGCGTGGCCAACAGCGGACCCGGCGGTACGGCAGAAACCACGATCAACGGGCAGCGCTCTTCGTTTTCGCAAGTCTCCCTGGACGGCATCAATATTCAAGACAACTTTATTCGTGAAAATGCTCTGGATTTCTCCCCCAACCTGCCCTTTCTGAGTCAGACCCAGGAATTTACGGTAACCGAGCAGAACGGCGACGTGGAGAAAAACGGCTCCTCCGGCGTCAGCATTGTGACTCCCAAGGGCACAAACGCCTGGCACGGAGAAGGCTTTTGGTATTACCGCACGAACGCCTGGAAAGCGAATGACTGGTTCAACGATGCCAGCGGCGTGCCAGTGCCGCGGCTGCTGCAAAACCAGGGCGGCGGCAATCTGGGCGGCCCGCTGAAGAGAGACAAGTTGTTTATCTACGGGTACTACGAATTGCTCAGGCTCCGCGCGCAGAGCCCCAACAACACCATTATCCTAAGCCCTGCAATTCAAGCCGCGCTGACTTCTGGGACACCATCGCTACCATTCACCTATCAGCCGCTCGACGGAAACGGCAATGCGGTCGGCGGTCCTGTGACTCAAGATCTGCTGAATCTGCCCAATCACAACCCTTATCCCGTTGACCCTGTTGGATTGGCTCTGATTCAAAGAGTTCCGTTGACCTCCAACAACACCCGCGCGGGCGATGGTGTGAATCTGCTCGGATATCAATTCAATGCCCGCAGCAACAATTCCCGCGACAATTTCGGACTCCGCGCCGACTACGATCTGAATTCCCGCAACAGCATCAGCGGAGTGTTTTCGTATAACCGCAATTTTGTCGACCGCCCCGACATTGACACCAGCTTTGATCTCGTACCGCTCGTGAATAATGACGATCACGTCAAATTCTTGTCGACCGCCTGGCGCTGGAATCCCAATACCACCCTCACCAATGAGGTGCGCTTCGGCTTCAATCTGGCTCCGGCGTTTTTCCTGACCCAGCAGTCATTCCAGTCTGGATTCACGATCGACAATACCGGCGTGCCTTTCACCGGACCGGATCCGAATTTTCTGCCCCAGGGCCGCAACACCCGCACCTATTCCTGGCAGGACAATGCCAACTGGACACACCTTAGTCACACCATAAAATTCGGCCTGCAGGCCCAGCGGGTCACTATTTTTGAGACCGATTCTTTCAATATTTATCCCGATTACCAGCTCGGCTTCAGTCAGGTAAACACCAACGCTCCGTCGTTTTCCGATTTTCCGGCACCGGCAGGAGCAAGCATCAGCGCAGCCGATTTTGGAAACGCCACCGGACTGCTGGCTACGGCCGCCGGGATCCTTTCCAATGTTTCGCAGACCTTCAACGTCACCAGCCAAAAGTCCGGCTACGTGAAGCTGGCGCCTAACGCGCAAAACTTCCGGCAAAACAACTGGGCCGTATATGCCGCCGACAACTGGAGAGCCAGCCGCAGGCTTACCTTCAACTATGGTGTGCGCTGGGAATACTTCTCGCCTGTGGATGAAAGAGATGGACTCACGCTGTTGCCAGTCATTCCGCACGGAGTGACTGCGGCCGAGACCCTGCTCACCGACGCCACGGTGGACTTCGCCGGCGGGCCGAGCAAGCGCAAACTCTACAACTCTTACTATAAGGGCTTTTCCCCGAATATCAGCCTGGCTTGGGACCCGTTCGGCAACGGCAAGAGCGCCGTTCGCGCGGGATTCAGCCTTAACTATGTGAACGATTCCTTTTTCACCGCCGCGCAAAACGCCACGACCGGCAATGCGGGTCTGTCCACCACCAACACCGCCGCCGCAAAGGGTTTGAACGGTCCGACGCTGACCAATCCGGCTGCGGTACCGGTGCCGCCTTTCGCAGTGCCAACGACTTTTTCGCAGAACGCGGCCATTTTGGGCGTACCGAACAACGTCGGCTACGCGATTGATCCCAATTTGAAGCCGCCGTACGTAGAGCAGTGGAATCTGACCTTGCAGCGCGAGATCGGACAAGGTACTTCAATCTCCGTCGGATACGTGGGCAATCACGGTGTCGGACTTTTCCGCGCCATTGACGTCAACCAGGTCATTCTCCGGTCCAACGGCTTCCTGGACGATCTCAACCGCGCCAGATTCGATGGTTTTCTGGCGGCCTCTCTTGATCCGTCTGCGCCCGGATGCACCGGCCCCGGAACGCAGAATCAGTGCGGGTTCTTCAACCCCATTTTCCAGGGCCCAGGCAGCCAAGCGTTGACTGTCTTCCCGAGCATTTGCGGATTCTTTGGCGCCGCCGGACCAACAGATTTCAGCGGTCTGGCTTTCATCAACACCGACATCCAGCAAGGATTCGCAGGCGATCTCGCCCATATTTATCAAGAGTTTGGTTGTGGACCTAGCCCGGGCTTCTTTGCGCCGAATGACAACATCGTCGGCGGCGACCTGCTGAAGAACACTTCTTTTTCGACCTACCACTCCGGCGTCGTGGAACTTCGCCGCAGATTCAATCGCGGACTGTATTTCCAGGCGAACTATGTATTCAGCAAGGTTCTGACGGACTATGCGCCTTCCGTCAACAATGACCAGTCCCGCTTCCAGCCGCTGTTGGACAACGCCCAGCCCAGGCTGGAAAGAGAGCGCGCTCCCTTTGATTTCAATCATCAGCTCAAAGCGAACTTTACCTACGATCTCCCATTCGGCAAGGGCCATCGCTTCCTGGCCTTTGACGGGAAGCTGGCCAATCTCCTCTTCGGCGGGTGGCAGACCGGTTCGATCTTCACCTGGCAGAGCGGCAACCCCTTCTCGTTTCTCTCCACGCAGCCGACCCTGAACCGCGCCGGCACTCGGTCCTCACGGAACACCGCCGTTTCCACTTTGTCGCCCGGTCAAGTTGCAGCGGATGTCGGTCTGTTCATCAAACCCAATGGCACGGTTTATGGCATCAATCCAGTCTTGGTTACTTCGAGCGGCACCGGTGCGCCCCCGTCAAACGAACTCACTTGCATGCCCGGGGTAACCGGTGGCTTCTGCAACCCGCAGCCGGGCCAGGCCGGCAACCTGTCGCTCGATGCGTTCACAGGACCAGCTTATTTTGATTGGGATCTTTCCGCGTCGAAGGACTTCTCGTTAACCGAGCGCGTCCGGCTCACCTTCCGGACCGAAGCATTCAACGTCTTGAATCACCCGGTGTTCTTTGTCGGAGATCAGAACATCAACAGCCAACAGTTTGGCCAGAGCACAACTACGGTGTCCCAGCCGCGCAAACTGCAAATGTCACTACGTTTGAGGTTCTAGTCGAATCGGACGCGCCGCCGTAGTCCCGCTGAAGGTCGCGGAACTACGTCACGTTCGGCTTTAATCCTTGCGGCACTCAGCCCCAACTTGCGCAGCGAATGCCTCGATCGGCGCGCCCGATTGTGGGCAGGTGTCTTTCCGCGGTTCCTAGATCCCGCCTGACGTCCTGACCTTACCGGAGCTCGCGAGACGCTTTTCCGCACGACAGGCCGACTCTCTTCTCGTTGACCCTCTCTTCACCAAAGCGTATAGTCCGCATTAGCGAATTTGTCTTGCCCTCTGGCACGTTAGCTGAACCGGTCGAGGCCGTTCGGCTCAGGGAGTTCAACAGCCGAAAATGCGCCACTTGCCTCGAAGGATCGCCGCCGGCCCAGGCCTCGTCCGCTCCGTTCTGGCTTGCCTTGTGCTCAGCGCTCTGCTCGTGCCAACCCTACTGTTGGCTCAGACGTCCCCGGCTCAGCAGCCTTCAGCCTCTTCTTCCACCCCTGCTTCAGGCACTACCACTTCGCAAGAAACCACCGCGCAAGACAAAAGCGGCTACTCGGCGACGGAAATGGTCACGCGGGACTCTGCGACGACTTTCAAAGTCCGCGTCAATCTTGTTTTGGTTCGCGTGGTCGTTCGCGATGCCTACGGAAAAGTCATCGACAACTTGAAAAAGGAAGACTTCCTGCTTTTTGACAACCGCAAGCAGCAAAACATCACCAACTTTAGCGTGGAGACGCCGCTCACCCACGTAGCACCCGCCGTTTCTCTTACTGATCACGACACCCCGGAACCGGCCGATACCGCGGTCATCGCCAAGCTTCCGCAACGCTTCGTAACGCTGTTGTTTGATGACTTGCATCTCGAAATGGGAGACGCCGTCACCGTTCGCGTAGCTGGAGGAAAGATTATGGACGCGCTCGCACCTTCGGACCGCGTTGCCATCACCACCACCTCCGGGCAGGTCAAGCAGGAATTCACGGCGGATCGGGAGCTCCTTAAGCGAGCCCTCGAGCAAATCATTTCCAGGCCGCTCCGTCCGGCCGGCGTGCATAGCTGTCCGGAAATCTCCTACTATCAAGCCGACTTGATCGAAAACAGGAGCGACACGCAGGCCCTGGCCATCGCGGCTGAGGACACTGTGCAGTGCGCTTTTGGCGGAGACGAAAAACAATTAACCGCTGCGACCAATATGGCCAGATCGGAGGCCATTCGTGCGCTCAACGAAGGCGACAGCGAATCCGAGTTCGCCTACCGCCATCTGGACGACGCCCTGCGTCGCTTGGCAGCCATGCCCGGGCAGCGAAAAATGGTCTTCATCTCTCCCGGTTTCATTCTTTCTACTTTGCTGGCGGAACGCAGCGACTCCATTGATCGCGCCAATCGTGCCGGTGTGGTGATTGATACACTGGACGCTCGCGGCTTGTATACGCCCGACGTGAGCGGCAACATCGCCGACCCGCCTAGCCAAGGCTACCGCACTGGTGGATTCAAGGTCGGTTACCGCGTCAATGCCCAGTTCGCGCAAAGCGAAATTCTTTCCGATTTCGCCGCCGGCACAGGCGGCAGCTATTTCCACAATCGCAATGATCTGGACGCCGCACTGCGCCAATCGATCGCGGCTCCCTCCACCTCTTATCTTCTGGGTTTTTCTCCGCAAAATCTCAAGCTCAATGGCAGCTTCCACACCTTGAAGGTCAGCCTCGCCGGAAAGCAAAAGTACGCACTGCAGGCTCGCCGTGGTTACTTCGCTCCCCGGACGCTGAAAGATCCTGCCGAGACCGCAAAGGAAGAGATTCAGGAAGCCGTCTTTTCCCAGGAGGAGATTCGCGATCTGGGAATCGATCTCCAAACGCAGTTCTTCCGCAAAGACGAAACCTCCGCCCGGGTCTCGGTGCTGGCCCACCTTGATCTCAGGTCCGTCAAGTTCCGCAAGGTGAATGGACGCAACCAGGACGATGTCACGTTGGCAACCGTCATTTTCGATCAGGACGGCAACTTCGTGACTGGCGGCGAAAAAGTGGTCGAGATGAAGCTGCAGGACTCAACGCTTCAGCGTCTCGATCGCTCCGGAATCACCGTGAAATCCAGCTTCGACGTCAAGCCGGGCACCTATCTGGTGCGTCTTGTGATTCGCGACAAAGAGGGCGAACAGATGGCGGCGCGCAATGGCGCGCTGGTGATTCCGTACTGACGGGTTGTTAGGAATTTCGCCGCCGGAGCGGGCGGCGGTTGCCTCTGACGGAGGGTCAAAATGAAAACTCGTTGCTTAAGATTCTCAGGTCTCATGTTTAGGTATGCTCTGGCCATCACTCTGCTGCCCCTGGCATGTTTCGCGCAGCAGGCCGCTCCGCCGCCTGCTGCTCCCCCTGCCGACCAGCCCATCCAGGTCGGCGGAACCATCAAAAAAGAGGCCCGCCTCGTTTTAGTGGACGCCGTCGTGACCGACAAAAAAGGGAACTACGTACACGATCTGACTCAGGGTGATTTCAAGGTTTATGAAGACAACAAAGAGCAGGCCATCTCCAATTTTTCCACCGGCGCGAATGCGGCTGATCCCCAAAATCCCCAGCGCCACTACATGGTTCTTTTTTTCGACAACTCTTCTATGGCCATGCCCGATCAGATTTCCGCGCGCGCCGCGGCCACCAAGTTCATTGACGCCAACGCCGCTCCTGACCGCCTGATGGCCGTCGTCGAATTCACCGGTGCGCTGCGTGTCGTGCAGAACTTCACCGCCAACGCCCAGTTGCTGCAGGCTGCCGCCAAGGGTGTCAAGGGCACGTATGTAGCCTCCAACAGCGATCCGGGCGGTCCTGGCGAAACGTTGAACGTGCCCGGCATGAGTTCTATCTCCAGCGCTGAAACCGATTTCGGCGCGCGCACCATGCTCCTTTCGATTCGTACCCTGGCCAAAAACTTGCGCGCCATTCCGGGGCGCAAGATGTTGATCCTGTTCTCTTCCGGATTTCCGCTGACCGCGGAGCAAACCTCCGAGCTCACGGCCACGATTGACGCCTGCAACAAAGCCAACGTCGCTGTGTACAGCCTTGACGTGCGCGGTCTCCAGGCCCCGGTCCCGGCTGCCTCGCTGCGCGGCGCGAATAGATCCCGGGTTGTCGCAGCACGCTGGCAACATCACGCGGTCGTTCCATCCCTTCACGCCCCGGCAACCAGTCGTCCGCGACTGGTTCTGGCAGCATTCTCGCCGCAACGTCCCGGCGGCGGTGGCGGCGGCGCGGGTGGCGGCGCCGGAGGTGGGGCCGGTGGAGGTGCGGGAGGCGGTGGCCGCGGTGGCACCGGCGGCGGGACAGGCGGCACCGGAGGAACCGGTGGTACTGGGGGTGGTGGCCGCGGCGGTACGGGCGGCACCGGCGGCGGCACGGGTGG
>CAZQOB010000060.1:0-34729 GCA_964594885.1 uncultured Acidobacteriaceae bacterium | reverse complement strand
GATCTGTGCGGGGGGCGCGAGGTTGACTCGCGTCCCTACCGCGACTGTGGGAGGGCTGAGCAGGTGACTGCTCCCCCTATCCCGATTCTTGCGCCACGTTGACAGAAGAAGGCTTGGCGAAGAGACTGGTGCGCTTGCCAAATCTTTCCCAAGGTGAACGACGGTGACAAATCTACGACTGTCCAGGATTTTGACTGCGCTCGCTGCGTTCGCGGTGCTCACGCTGGGCGTTCCGCTGACCGCCCGGACTTCAGCGGATGAGCAATACGATGTTGTGATTCTGCATGGGCGGGTGATGGATCCGGAGTCTGGACTGGATGCGGTGCGAAACATCGGAATCAAGGATGGCCGGATCCGCGCGATTTCCGCGGAGGCGTTGGCCGGAAAGCACGCCATCGATGCGACGGGGTTGGTGGTGGCACCCGGATTCATCGATCTCCACGAACACGGGCAGCAGCCTCGTAACTATGAGTTTCAGGCACATGACGGGGTGACGACTTCGCTCGAACTAGAGGGCGGCACTGACGACGTGGACGGCTGGTACGCCGAGCGAGAAGGGAAATCGCTGATTAATTTCGGCGTGAGCGTTGGCCACATTCCGGTGCGCAGCGCGGTGCTAACGCAGAATGTCCAGGGCAACGGGCTGGGAGCACAAGGCAGCGCCGCGGAAATGGCGGCCCTGGAAGCGGCGGCGCATCGTGAGGCAACTCCGGAAGAACTCGAACTGATCGCCGAAAAGATTGATCTTGGGCTGCGGCGGGGCGCGCTGGCCGAAGGAATGGGAATAAACTACACGCCTGGCGCATCGCGTCCGGAAATTTTGCAAGCATTCCGGGTCGCTGCCAAATATGGCGCTCCGGTGCATGTCCATTTGCGCTATTCCAGTTTGCTGGAGCCTGAAACGGGAGCCGCTGCCCTGGAAGAAGTAATTGCTGCGGCTGCGATTACTGGGGCTCCTCTGCACGTGGTGCACATCACCAGCATGGGGCTCAAGTTCACGCCGCAGCTGATTGAGATGGTGGCGGGCGCCCAAAAAAATGGACTGGATGTGACGACGGAATGTTATCCGTACACCGCGTCGAGCACCTATCTTCAATCGGCGATTTTTGACGAAGGCTGGCAGCAGAAATACGGCATTACCTATCACGATCTACAGTGGGCCGCGACCGGCGAGCGGCTGACGGCGGCAACATTTGCGAAGTATCGCAAGCAGGGCGGGGTGGTGGTGATTCACGAAATTCCGCCGGAAGCGGCGCGAGCCGCGGTGGCCAGTCCGATGGTCATGATTGGCAGCGACGGCATGCCCATCACGGGACCCAAGATCCATCCGCGGGGTCAGGGATCGTTCTCGCGTGTATTGGGCTACTACGTCCGCGAACAAAAGGCGCTGGAACTGATGACCGCGCTGCGCAAAATGACGCTGATGCCGGCGCAACGCTTGGAAAAGCACGCGCCTGCGTTTCGCGACAAAGGGCGCATCCGGGTTGGTTCCGATGCGGACATCACCGTCTTCGACGCTGACAAAATCATTGACAAGGCGACATTCGATGAACCGCTGCAATTCTCGGCCGGCATTCCCTATGTGTTGGTCAATGGCGTAGTAATTGTGGACCAAGGAAAAACGGTCGAGCAGGTTTTCCCGGGTCGCGCGGCGCGCGCGCCGATTCAATAACAGTTCATGGCAGCAATTTCGTCGGCAAAACGGGGCACAGGCTCACATCACGCGGTGCTGGCCGGATTTCTGGGCTGGACACTGGATGCGTTCGACTTTTTCGTCGTCGTGTTTTTGTTCGATACTCTAGCTCGCCAATTTGGCGTCAGCAAAAAGGAAATTGTGCTGACGACCACAGCAACGTTGGCGATGCGGCCTATCGGCGCAGTTTTATTCGGCTTGCTCGCCGACCGCTACGGCCGGCGCATTCCGTTGATGTGCAACGTGATCTATTTTTCGTTGATTGAGCTGGGATGCGGCTTCGCTCCCAATTTCACCGTGTTCCTGATTCTGCGCGCGTTATTCGGCATTGGCATGGGCGGCGAGTGGGGAGTCGGCGCTTCCCTGGCGATGGAAGCGGCTCCAACGAAACTTCGCGGCGTGCTGAGCGGGATCTTGCAAAGTGGATACTCGATCGGTTATCTCCTCGCTGCGGTTGCCGCCCGTTTCTTGTTGCCCGTTTTGGGTTGGCGATGGATGTTCTGGATCGGCGCGCTGCCGGCATTGCTGGCGCTCTACATCCGAACCAAGGTTCCAGAGTCCGAAGCCTGGAAGCAGCACCGTGCAGCCACTACGGGAGAGGTGCTACGCATCGTTCGCGGGCAATGGAAACTCTTTGCCTACCTCGTGGTGCTGATGACCTTCATGATGTTTCTCTCCCACGGCACGCAGGATCTTTATCCGGACTTCTTGCACGAAGTCCACAGCGTTTCGCAGTCCACACGCGCAAACATTGCTGTGATCTATAACGTGGGCGCCGTTCTCGGCGCGATTTTGTTCGGATTCTTGTCCCAAGCGACGGGCCGCCGGAAAGGCATGTTGGCCGCGCTGGCTTTGTCGCTGTTCCTTATTCCAGTTTGGGCGTTTAGCCATTCGTTGCCGGTTCTGGTGGTCGGCGCATTTGTAATGCAAATGGGCGTGCAAGGCGCTTGGGGTGTTATCCCCGTTCACTTGAATGAACTTTCGGCCGACGCGGTGCGCGGGCTAATGCCAGGTTTCGCCTATCAACTGGGCATTCTGCTGGCATCGCCCACAAACAGCATCCAGTATGCGCTACGCGACAAGTTCGGTTACCAGTGGGCGCTCGCTGGGTTTGAGATTGTCACGATTCTGTCGCTCGCAATCTTGCTTTTGCTAGGCAGAGAGGCCCATGGCCGGGAATTTGTGAAAAAAGCCGAAACCTGAAAGCGGTTCAACCAGGCAGGAGTTCTGGCGGAGAGGGTGAGATTCGAATCCGTTTGCTTGATGGAAATCAGGGAGTTTTGCGGCGCAACCGGGCCTTCTAGCCAATTGAAGGGAATGGAGCGGAATCCTTAGTGCCCCCCCTTATCGACGCCTTTGGAAACGTGAACGAGTCCGGTAGCCCTTACATGTTCAACCCCACCTATTCGAACACCATCAACCGCATCAGCAGCGTTGGCAGCTCTTCGGCCAGTTACGACAGCGACGGAAACGCCCTAAACGATACGATCCACACCTACACTTGGGACGTCGAAGGTCACCCGCTGACCGTTGACTCTGGCCAGTCCTATGGCGTTTCGCTCACCTTCGACGCCTTTGGCCGCATGGTCGAGCAGCATAGGACTGCGGGATATACTCAAATTGCGTATTCACCCAATGGCCACAAGCTCGCCCTGTTGAACGGCGCGACGCTCCAGAAGGCTATGGTCCCGCTTCCAGGCAATGCCTTTGCCATTTACAGTTCGAGCGGCCAGCTGTATTACGCGCATCCTGACCTGCTCGGCAGTATCCGTCTTGCGACGACGCCCGGCCGCGCGCTGTATTTCGAAACCGCTTACACTCCCTTCGGCGATACCTACGCCTCTAAAATCGGCGCTGGTGGCATGCTCGATCCCGCCTACACCGGTCAGATGGGCGACACAGGCCAGCGTCAGGACACCGTTGGCCAACTCTACGACTTCCCCGCCCGCGAATACAGCACCCAGGGCCGCTGGGCCTCGCCGGATCCTGCTCGCCTCAGCGCAACCTGTCCGAAAGATCCGCAGACTCAAAATCGCTACGCATACGTCCGAGGCAACCCCGGCACCTACACCGATCCAACTGGCATGGACGGTGCCTGCGCGGACGATCCATTTTGCGGCGGTGGCGATTGGTGCGACCCATGGTGGGGCGATTGCTGGCCACCGAGAGGCCCCGACCGCTTTGTTTTAGGTGGTGGCGGTCCGGTTGAACGGCCTCGCCCCTTCCCGTGGCCCCAGCTTCCGCTTGGTTTTTTCGGAGCACTTAACAATAACAATGGCTCAGACCCTCGCGAGACGCGTTGCGCTAAGCAAGCAACTAAATTGGTCTTAAAATGGGTAACTGCAGCTGGGTTACTAGACGCCACGATCCTAGGAATCTGCGCCGGCGCTTGCGCACTCGGTGGGCCGGGTTGGCCAGCTTGCATGGCCGGATGCGTGGAAGCCGTCGTCGCAATCGACGAGCCTATCTTTTATACGTGTCTTGCACTCGCGGTTATCGACTTTGCGACGTGCGAGCGGAAAGGGCCGCGATGATGGGCACTTTCTCCTACGTGTGGGGATGGGGCCTCCTTGCATTCGACCTTCTTGCAGGGGCAGGTTTTATATGGTTTGGCGTCAGTGCCAAGATATCGCCGTGGATTATTTTCGGTGTCGTCTTCGCCATTCTCAACCTTAGTCTGCTCGTCGTCACTTTGCTTGAGCCCCTGCGCACTGAAGAAGAACTGAAGTCTACGCTCCGTTCCTTCTTTATTGAGGGTTGGTTCTACATCGCTGGTGCCTTCGCCTTTTCGTGTGAACAATATCAAATCGCTGGGCCGGCCGTACTCGGCGGTGTTCTCTTACACATATTTGTAACCCGCAAGCAAGCACGTCGATTAAGACGCCGGTTGGGCCACTGAGACCCAACTGATCTTGGCAGTTCGGCGTGGCCCTTCCTTTCTGCGATTTGTGCGGAGTGGGTGTGAGCTGCCCCCTGGCCCGGCGCACGGAATCATGCGACGCTCGAAACTCCTGAACTCATGACTTCTGCCTCTTTTCGTTCCCCGAATTGCTGCGCGCAGGGAACCGCAGGCGACCGGAGCGCTGCAATTCGCCGCGCGAACTCCCGCGGCGGCACATGCCCCAAGCTGCTGTGTGGCCGATCTTCGTTGTACTCCTCCTTCCACGCCGTAATCTTCACTCGCGCCTCGAACAAATTCCCGAACCAGCTCGCATTTCAGGCATTCATCGCGCAACTTCCCGTGAAAGCTTTCCACATGCGCGTTCTGCACCGGCCGTCCCGGCTCGATGTGCACTAATTCGAGCTTTCGCTCCACCGCCCAACGCCAGAAAAAGACATTGCCACGCAAGGCAGCATTCGTTTTCCATTCATTTTCCAATTAGGGCCTTCTCCCAGATTCTTAAGTGCCGCCGTTCCAGCGTCTGATTTACCTCAACCTTGCCAAGGTTTGGCGTTTGTCAGGGCAGACAAACTAGGCCGCATCCCTTTGTGCTCGACGGTGTTGCGTAAGTGCGGTCACGCCCTGTTTCTGTTGCAGCCAAGCGGCTACATCGCCTGGGTCAAACCGCACTGCCCCGGCGATTCGAAACGAAGGAATTTTTCCGCTAGCGGCGAGTTTGTAGATGTGTTGGGGAGTAACGCCTAACATCTCGTTTGGTAAATACAAGAAAATAAAGGAAGTGGCGGAGAGGGTGGGATTCGAACCCACGGTACGGTTTCCCGCACGCTCGCTTTCGAGGCGAGTGCTTTCAACCGCTCAGCCACCTCTCCGCGGTCGGTTGTTCTAGATTAACAGACCCGTTCGCGCAGCGGCAATGAAGCCTGCGCGGTTGTGCGCGAATGAAACGGCGCAGCTAGCGTCGCTCGTCGAAAAACCTCTGCAAGAGTCCGGCGCTTTCCTCCGCCAACAATCCGGCGGTCACTTCCACTTGATGATTGAGTTTCGGATGGGAGAACACTTCGAAACAGGTACGGACTGCCCCGCCCTTGGGGTCGTCGGCGCCATAAACGACCCGGGAGACGCGGGCCTGGATGATCGCGCCGGCACACATGGCGCACGGCTCAATCGTGACATACAGCGTCGTGCCGCCGAGCCGGTGGTTTGCGGCGACTCGTGCCGCTGCTCGCAGCGCCACAATTTCTGCATGGGCGGTCGGGTCGCAATCGCGCAACGTCCGGTTATTCCCTCGCGCCAGCACTTGGCCGTCTTGCACGAGTACGGCCCCGACGGGTACTTCTTCCGCGTCAGCGGCCGCCTGCGCTTCTTGCAACGCCAGCTTCATGAATGCGCCGTCGTCCATAGCGGGGACTGCTTTCATGTCTCGGAAGGATAGCATGCGATTGCGAACGACAGTCGCGTTGGCTTGACTTTGCGCTCAGGTGTTAAGACACTTAACCGCGAGCAGACACAAATCACTGAATATGCGACCGCTCGAAGTCAGCGAATGGAAAATCTTGAGCGGAGCCTTGGGCAAGTGCAGTTGCATCGGCAATAACGGGACAAAACCGAATGGAAATACGCAGGGACCCGATTACCCAAAGTTGGGTGGTGGTTGGCCAACGCGAGGAATTTTCTCCTGACACGTGTCCTTTTGAACGGCCGGCCATCGACAAACAACACACGATTCTCTCCAGTCCGAGCGAAGGACCGTGGCAAGTGCGTGTCTTGCCCCATCCCAACCCCATTTATCGCATTGAAGGCGAACCTGGCCGCCTGCCGGATGGCATGTACGATCGAATGGGCTCGACGGGCGCCCATGAAGTTGTCGTCGAAACTCCGGATCACAACAGACGGCTTTCGCAACTGAGCGACGAAGAGATCGACCGCGTCTTGTCCGTGTGGGTGACGCGCATCGCCGATCTAAAGAAAGACATCCGCCTGAAATACGTCAGCGTTTTCAAAAATCAAGGCGAACTGGCCGGCGAAGAGTGGCCGCACGCACATTCTGAAGTGACCGGCACCATTTTTGTTCCGCGCCGGATCAAATACGAGCTGCGCGCCGCGCGGGAATGGTTTAAAGAAAAAGAACGCTGTGTTTTTTGCGACATCGTGCGCCAGGAAGAAAAGCTCGGCAAACGCATTGTGGATGTGCAGGGCGACTACTATGCGCTGTGCCCGTATGCGTCGCGTGTCCCTTATGAAGTTTGGCTGCTGCACCGCCGCCACAACCATCTCTTTGAACAGCCCAGGGTCGGTGCCAACCGCCGTCAGCTCGCCGCGCTACTCGGACGGGTGCTCCGCCGGCTTGAAAAAGTCTCGCCGGCTTACCACTTGGTGGTGCACACCGCGCCCAGTACCCGCAGCAAAAAGGGTGAATTGGCGGGCTACTGGAAGACACTGCCGGACGACTTTCACTGGCACGTTGAAATCCTCCCCATCGTCGAAAAGCGCAGCAAGTCTTACAGCATCAAAGAGACTTACTTCAACGCGGTGTTACCGGAGGAAGCTGCGGAGCACCTCCGCGGCCTCGACCCGAACTCATGAAACGTGCCGGGCGGCAGCGCGAGCGAGGCGGCATCATTGCAACTTTGGTGGCCTTGCTTTTCCTGGCATTGCTGGTGCTGGCGATTTACCTGGCGCGCCATCCGCTTCTACGTTTCGCGGGCGAGGAGCTGATTGTCGAAGACCCGCTGGAAAAATCCGACGCCATCATCATCTTAAGTGATGACAACTTCTACGCCGACCGCGCCACCCGTGCCGCTGAACTTTTTCGGCAGAATCTCGCGCCAGTAGTCGTCGCCAGCGGGATTCGCTTGCGGCCATATGCCGGCGTTTCTGAATTGATGACCCATGATCTGATCGAGCGCGGCGTTCCAAAAGAAAAGATCCTGCCGTTTCCACAAGATGCCGATAGCACGAAAGAAGAAGCAGAAGCGCTGCGAAAATTGCTGCAGCAGAAGAACTGGAAGCAAGTGATCGTGGTGACGTCAAACTATCACACCCGACGTGCCAAATACATTTTCAATAAGATTCTCGGAGCGGGCTTCGCTGTGCGTATGGCCAGCGCGCGAGACGGAGATTACGATCCGGCCCAGTGGTGGCAGCATCGCAAGTCGTTCAAACGCTTCACTCACGAAGTTGCCGGCTATTTGGTGGCCCTGTGGGACCTCCATGGGCAGCATACCTAATTGCAGAGACACCATTTATTGGGGGCGTAGTAGAACCAAGACTACCGCCGGTGGGGTGTTGATTCACCGGACACGCTAGATTTGGCGTTTGTCATTCTGCTTTACATCCGCTAAACCCTGTACTATCTTGAGTTTTCTGAGTCGCGCTGCCCTCCAGCCCGACGACTTCGAAAATCCAACTGTCCCGTCGAGGTGTCTCATGTGGAGGAAAGAAGACGTTAAGCCGCAAGGAGTAACTCCAGCTACTCCTCCATCAACAGGTTTTCCACAAACCAGTACGAATAGTTCTGCGCCTCCCGTCGCGGCTGGGCCTGTTTCCGCTCCCGTTTCGCTTCCTATTTCTCCACGCGCCGCCGCTTGCATCTCGCAGGGAATCAAAATCAAAGGCGAAGTCACTGGTAAAGAGGATCTCTTCGTTGACGGCTCAGTCGAGGGCAAACTGGACTTGGCGAATGCCAGCGTGACCGTGGGGCCCAATGGAAAAGTGAAAGCGGATATCGCAGCGCGCGAAGTGATCGTCCGCGGCAACGTGGATGGGAAAATTGATGGCACGGAGCGCGTGCAGCTCTGGAGCACAGGCCGCGTTTCGGGCGAAGTGAAAACCGAACGGTTGGCGATCGAAGACGGTGCGGTGTTGCGCGGAAAAGTGGAAGCCGGCAAAGCAAATACGCGTTCGGCGGAAAGCAAAAAGAGTTCAATTACTGATCTGGCTGACCGGCCGAAGAGCAACAGCGCCACGGTTGGCTCGCAGCCGGCGGTGATTTAATCCATGGGCCTTCTGAATAAATTGGGAATTGGCAGCGGCGCAGGCAGCCGCAGCGTTCAACGGCACGCACCCCCGCTGCCGGTCGGCAGCCATCAACGGACTGGAAATGTTCCTCCGACTGCCGTTGGCACGCACCGCGCGCCGGAAGCGCCGGAAGTGAACCGGGTCTCGAACGGCCTCAAGGAGTTTTTGTGGAACCTTGATGGTCTGGGACGGGGAACCCTGCTCGATTTAGGCCCGGCCTGGCAGACCACACTGAATTTCTTTATTGAACGCGGTTTTCGTGTCACCTCGGACGACCTTCTCCATTCGTGGAAGGATTTCGTGAGTGTGGAAGAGGAGCGGCTCAGAAACGCGGCACTTTCGGCAGATTCCTCTCTGGATGTCACGCCGGCAGGTCGCGCGGTCCGCTTCGTGCAAGAAAATATTACTTACAAACCGGGATCGTTCGATGCGATTTTGCTGTGGGATATTCTCGACTATCTCGAGCCGGCCGTCGCCAAGCAGACCGTAGGGCGTCTGACCGAAGTGTTGCGCCCGGGCGGCATCGTCTTCGCGATGTTTCACAGCAAGAAGCCCGAAGGATTCCAGCGCTACCGCGTTGCGGACTCCAGCACGCTGCAGGTGATCGGCGCCAAGCAGCTGTGCCCGGCGCAGCGCATCTATCAGAACCGCGAAATTCAGGACCTGTTCTCACGCTTCCGTACGGTGAAGTCGTTTGTGGGCCGCGACCAGCTACGCGAATCGCTGTTCATCAAGTAATCGTTGATCTCCACACCCTTATTGCATTTCTCTCCGCAGAAGATTGTGCTTGCATTACGCCGTGCGTCGGCGTACACCAGTGCCCGTGAGCTCGTCGAGCCACGGAAAGAGGCGTATGACTCCACCGGGCTTAGAGCAAATCACTTGCTAAATCACACCGCGCATGCGGTGCGCGTCGCCCGCGAACTGGCTCGATTCTTGAACCGATTTTGCGAACGACAAAGCAAACAACGCGAAACGGGGAGCCGCCAGGCTCCCCGTTTCGCGTTTCCGTCTGAATTTTTGCTATTGCTGGGTCGTTGGATGATTCTTTGCCGCTCGGTGATGATTTGATTTGCGGTGTGCGTTCTTGCGCTTGCTGCTGTGATGATGCCGTGAATGCCCTTCGCCAGATGAAGATGCACTCGGAGCGGAGCTGGTTGCCGGTGCCTGGGTACTCTGCGGTTCCTGCGCGGCTACGTATGCTGAGGTTGCTGCTGCCAGTAATGCTGCCAACAAAATCTTTTTCAATTTCGTTCTCCCACGGGAAAATCCCCTGCGTCAAGAAGCGTACACCATTGCGGGAAAATGTCTAGACGTGCGGAGCACGGGTTTCCAGGCGGGATTGCAAGCATTCCAGCGGTTTCGAACCAGCTAGCGATCAACCGCCAAACTTGAGACTTTCCAGAAAGCGGATCGCGTCACGCTGGTTGGCGATAATCTGCGCTTGCCAGATGATTGCGACCGACATCAGACCCATCAAGAACACGCAGACCGCCAGCGCAATGTTGGTGTGGCTTTCCGCAGCGGGAAGTCGAAGGGCTCGAACCAACCAGGCCATGGGATGATCTCCTAGTACGACTAGTGCTTTTCACACGGCGCACCGGAACAACTATGCGCTCAGCTCGATAGGAAGAGAGCAATCTTGCTTCCATTGCTGCTCCGAATGCCTTCGCCCGAGAAATCGCGAATGCACGGGAAATCTGCAATGTTTTTCTCAAACTCCCATTTCTCGACTTCGGCATGCGCAAACTGCCTCCGTTGAAGCCGCTAATTTTCCTATTTGTGGACGATGCATATAGTGGCGGCTTTTTTCTTAAACCCGCGGAGTCCTACAGGTACTAGTGCGCAGCGGCAGCCTCGGCAGCACCGAACTACGATTTTCCAAGAATCGACCGGATCAGTTCATCCCAAACGTGTTCCGAGTGGAGATGAAATAACCGACTTCCCGGCACTCGGCGGCGAGCCACAGGAGTTAGATCTTGCGCGGTCCGGTGGCCTTCGTCTTCCGACGCTCGATTGACGCCATCGCCTTCTTTGAGCGGCTGCCGCTCGCACAAAACCATCGTACGGTCACAGGCCGCGCCCAGTGTTTTCAGCTGCGGATTTGTGCCCGACGTCGCATCGTCTTCGGACGCCACGACGGCAACGCCGACGCGCAGCGCATGGGCACGCAACGCGCGGTCATACAGCCCACCCAGTTCGCGGATGCCCTTGCCGAGATCAGAGCCAATCGCAAGAGACCAGAACGCCCCTAGGTTCTGCAGCGTCAAGCCGCGAACCTTGGCTTCCGCCCGAAACCGGGCGGTGTCTTTGTCGCCCGCGCCCGCAAAAAAAAACAGTTCGTCGAAGTCGCGCATGCGGATGCTTTCGGCTTCGCCGGCGGGCAGTCCGCTGTTCTGGCTGAGTTCGCGCAGGCTGAGGTTGCGCAACGAGACGACCGGCACGCAAGTATCTGCGCTAAGCTCTTCCAGCGCTTCACCGGCCGCGGGCTGCGGTTTTGCAATCGGAATGCACGTAAACCGCCCAAGGCGGACGGTGTCGCGCGACTTCAAGTGAAAATAATCTTCGGGCAGATAGACGCCGCTGCCGCTTTCTCCGATAAAAGGTTCATTGTGCCCTAGACGGCGGCGAGGCTCATCGAGCTGTGCGCGCGTCAGGCTGGTCAGCCAGACGCATGGGAAATCGGCTTCGTACACGCCGCGCAAGAATTGCTCGAAGTGATGCAATACCTTGCCGCGCAGCGAAAGGAACGGGTCGACCGTTACGTAGATTGTTTGCGTGCGACGGAGGCCGGGCATGGCAGTAGTCCAATCATTGTACGAGAAGTTTTTCCATCCGCCGCACTTCGTGCAACTTGTTCACGTTGCGGTAGAGTGGACACAACAAAGTTTGCGCGACGTGGTGGCCGCGCGAAGCTAGCGAGCGAGTGGACACATTGAACATTCTTCCGCAGAGCCGCATCCGCCAACGCATTTTGCAAGCCGTGCTTGGGTTCCTCAATTTCGTATTCTGGCTTGCGATCTCGGTCGCGGCCGGCGATGTTGATTCGCCGGTTCTGGCGCAAACCCCCACCGCGCCGGCCGTTCGTTTTCTGCGCCATGAAGAGGTCGCCGATACCTTGGCTAAATTCGCCGGCTCGCGTTTGTCAGGGTCGGAGATTGGCAGCGCACAAGAATGGGACGCGTGGATTCGCACTCAGGACACCACCGTGCGTTCCCGCATCGACCGCGGCGTGGAAGATTCCACCAGCAACCTGATCCTTTACGGAACCTCGTTTACCAAGCTGCCGCGCATTACAAGTCCCGAAGACGCTCTGGCCCCGCAAAGCGGCAAGCTCACATCCCTTGCGACATCTCGCGTTCAGCAACTCATCACCGCGCTCGACTCCACCGCTGCAAACGAGCGCGTGAATTTCATCCGAGCCTTTCTGCAGCGCCGGCACCTTGCCAAAGCCGGCCGCCTGCACTATTTCAGCACCAACCTCGCTCGCTTCATTTCGGAGTACCAGGCCTACAGCGCAAAGCTGGCAGAAGCCGCCAAATCGCAGGACAAAAGCGAAGTGCTCGCCACCCGCGGCACTCTCTATGTAAATCGAGGGCTCTCTGCGGACACTTCGTTGCTTCCCAATTTCGCCATCGAAGACACTCTGCGGGTGATGCTCTCGAAGGGAGCGCTGCAGCAGGGAACGATTCGCCGCATTGCCGTCATCGGCCCCGGCCTTGATTTCACTGACAAACGCGACGGCTATGATTTTTATCCGTTGCAGACCATCCAGCCTTTCGCTGTGCTGGAAGCCGTCGAACGTCTCGGCCTCGGGCGCCGCGAAGACCTACAGGTGGTGACTCTCGATCTGAACGCTGCGGTCAACGCGCACGTAACGCGGCTGGCTGCAAATGGCGCGGCCGGGCGCTCTTACGTAGTCCAGCTTCCGCGCGACACCACTGCGCAATGGACCGACCAGGCGATCAGCTATTGGCGCTCCTTTGGCGGTGTGATTGGCAAACCAGCCAAACCTCTGGCCATTCCGGAGCAGTTACCCGGCGTGGAACTTCGCGCCGTTGCCATCACGTCAGACCGCGCTGAGCGCAACTCGGCGGCGGACTTGAACATCGTCGCGCAAACGATTGACTACCCCGCAAACCAGGGTTTCGACCTGGTCATCGCCACCAATATCTTGGTTTATTACGGCAACCTGCAACAGGCGCTCGCCATGACCAATATCGCGCGGATGATGAACGCGGGGGGGATTTTCATCTCCAACACGGCTTTGCCCGCTGAGCACGATGAACGTCTGCGCTATCTTGGCGGCCGCAACGTTTGGTACGCCCGGGATGGCTCTTACGGCGACGACATTGTGGTGTATCGAAAAACGGAGTAAATCGGAAAACTCAGTTCGCAGCCGCTCTTGCTGCGGCCTTTTTTGCCGCCACCAACTCCGGCAAATCTGGATCGGCCTTGGCCCAGTATTTTTGAGCCAGTGCCATCAGCTTTGCTTCCGCACCTGTGTCTTTCACCTGCCGCGCCACCAGCGCCTGCGCGTAGTACCCTCCACCGTAATTCGGATTGTGCTCGGTCATGGCTCTTGCCGTGTAGGCCGCCAATTCCCAATCGCCGGCCTCGCGCGCACTGCGCGCAATCGATGCCAGTTCAAACGTCGCCGAACTCCACGCGTCCGGTCCGGGCATGGCCAGAATCGATTGTTCGACGCCGAGCAGAAGATCCTCCGCGGCCTTCACTTGGTTTTCGCGCAGCATGATCGCGGCTCGCAGCACAGTCGGAAAGGGAAGTGCAGCGGCCGTCCGCGGCGGCAGCGACTCCGTTTCCCGCTCCGCAGCGTTTAGCTCATCCTTGGCATCGTCCATTCGCTTCAGTGCCAGCAATGCCTCACCCGCGAGCGTGCGCCCCGCCAAGCGCGTGATGGCCGACGAACTCTGCGTGAGCGTCTTCGCCGCCTCTAGCGCCTCATCATTCCTTCCGCGGCTCAACAGAAACTCCGGCCATACCCGCCGGTTGTAGTCCAAAAACTCCGTGTAAGCCGGAGAGTTAAATGCTTCCTTCAGTAACGGCTCGGCCGCTTTCATCTGGCCCAGCGTTTGGTACGCCAGCGCCATCAGCTGCAGATTGTGCGCGTGATGCCAGTCGTATTGCGCTGGAATCTTTTCCGCCCGGTAGTAGGCCTCTTCCAGTTGCTTCGTTTTTTGAAACTGCGCGATCGCTTCTTCGACTCGTCCAGTTCGCAGCAGTTCGTGCCCGTACATATGTTGCGCGTGCGGAATTGCCGGAGCCAGCCGCGCGTACTTAGCCGTCAGATCAAAGGCTACCTTGATTCGCCCGATGTCCTCGCACGTGTGCGTGTAGTAGTGCAGCGCCGCCAGATTCTCCGGCGCCAGGGCCAGCGCCGTCTTGTAGAACGCCAGCGTGTCGACACCACCCGCCTGGCCGTGCGTGTAGGGTGACCCTTCATCGGCCAGCCCCCGCTGGACCCACAACCAGGGGTCATTGATGTTTTTCTTCAGCGCATCGCTGACCGCTTTGCGGTACGCCACATACACATCCGGATTCGAGGCGTCCTCGGCATAGGCGACTTCCGCTTCGCGAATGGCTAGCCAGGCGCGTTCGCTCTCGCTCATATGTTTTTCAAGGGTTTTCGCCGTGTTTACGGCCGCGCGAGCGGTACCAGGATCTTGCAGCCCTATATACGCATCCGCGAGTCCCAGATACGCCATCGCGAGGTTTTCATCCGCCCGCAGCGCCTGATGGAATGAGCGGACCGCCTCGATCCACACAAAGGAGTGCACGTACGCCAGCCCCTGGTCGTAGAAACTCTGCGCTTCGGGCGAGTTCGTCGAAACTTTTTGGTGCATCGCGCCGATCCCGCTTCGCAACGTCACCGGCCGCTGCAAAATCTCCCGCGGGACCGGACCGCCCCCGTGCGCGGCATGATTCTGCTGCGCCCGCACGCAATCACCTGCCAAGCAAATCGCCATGAGCAAGCCAACCGCTGCTATACGCCGCAAAACGAATCCCTCCTTTAATGCTTTCACTTCAGACCTCTACGACTTCCACACTCCGCGCATAGTACCCGCTCTCCAGCCGCTTCGGATGCAGCTCCGGCTCGAGAATCGCCAGCCGGATGGTGTACGTTCCACGTTCCTTCGGTCTCCAGGTGTGGCTCCACAGCGTCCACGGATCTGTCTGCGGCACCGGCAAATGCTCCACCGGCACGTAATCCTCTTCGGGATTAAACCGGATCCCCAGCCGATTCACGCTTTGCGAGCCGCCCCACAGCAAACCCGCCACCCGGTAAGAAACCCTCTCGCCGCTGCTCCACTTTTCCACGCGAACCGGCATCGCCGCATGTTCGATTCGCGCCGGCAAAAACTCTCGCGCCAGTTTCGGCACGCCGTTCTGATGCGTACGCGCCGCGTACTCCTGCATCTGCGAAGTCGCCTCCACCGCCTCATCCACCAGCGCAATCTCGTTCACCCACTTGATGCACGTACAGCCGTACCACCCCGGAACCACCAGGCGCACGGGCGCGCCGTGATCTTTGCCGAGCGGCTTGCCGTTCAACTCCGTCGCCAGAAACGCCCCCGCCGCCGCAATCCCGTCCAAAGTAAATATCCAGCTTGCTCCCGGCGTAGATGTCACCGAATTTTCCGCATAGCGGTCGAATCCGGATACCAGCACCCGCGTCGCATCTTTCGCCGGTTTGGCCTTTTCAAACACATCAGTCAGCGGCACCCCCGCCCAATCGCCGACACTGATCATCCCAAAGTGCGCCGCTCGCGTGTTCCCCGCGCACTCCAGCAGATGAAGTCCCAGAGGTTTCGCCGAAGCCCGCACCTCTTTCACGTCGATCTGGCGCGGTTGCGCGACCAGTCCCCCAACCGCGATCTTCCAGCCGCTTTGCGCCGGTAACAACCGTGAAGCCCTCGTCCTTATGTAAAACTGCGCCTCCGCCGTAACTCTGTCGCGCTCCGTCGTCCCGGCCAACGAGGTGAACAGCCGCCCGTCCAACTCTGACCCGAACGGCCGATCCATCTCTACCGGTCCTTCATTCAGGAACTCCAGGCGCCCCGCGAGGCGACCCTGAGGAGTTTCACCTAGTCCACGGCAATTCCCAAGGCGGCAGCCAATTCGCTCTAGACTGCTCACCATCGCTCCCGACACCAGCGAATAGGCGCTACCCGCGACAAAGTCTCTGCGTTTCAGGACTCTCTCCTCCGAGCTCAAAGTTCCGACAGTACAGCCTCAGCCGCTAAATCCTCAATGGACATGGTCTAATTCTCACAAAATTGATGTACGGCAATTCCGTAAGTACCGGTACCGCGACGTCGTCGTTCACATCGTCTTTCTCTTTTCTCTCTAAATTTTTTGTTTGACACGACTTAGCCGCCCAAGTATAACGGCAACACGATTGTAGCGCCTGTGGTGGGCGCAGCTTATTTCGGATACACAAATCATTCAGGGCGAATTTAGCGTCGACACTCTCTGTTCGCGAGGGATCAGGGATTCGTACGCACATTTCGCACCTACCTGGGTGGAGGAACCTCGATGAAGAAGTGTGTGGCGTATCTTCTTGTATTTGCTTTTGCAGTTCTTTACCTCGCGAGTGGACTGAACGCTCAAACAGTGAAAGGCGTCATCACTGGCACCGTGACAGATCCGAGCGGCGCATCTGTTCCCGGCGCCAGCGTCACCATCACCAATACCGGAACTAGCGAAAAGCAGTCCACGGTCACCGAAACCGACGGCTCTTATCGGTTTTCGTTGGTTCCTCCTGGAACGTATGTCCTGGAAGTGAAAGCCGCCAATTTCGCGGGTTTCCGTGACAGCGGCATTGTCGTCCAGGCCAGCCAGACCGTGCCGGTCCCGGTTCACCTGGAGTTGGCAAAGGGCAAGGAAGTCATTGAGGTCACCGAACAGGTGCCTTTGGTCCAGACGGCTACTTCCGACCTCGCGACCCAGATTGACCGCGAAACAATTCTGAATGCTGCAATCGCCGATCGAGATGTCTTTTCTTCGCTCCCATATGCTGCGCCAACCGTCGCTCCCGGAATGGACATGAGTCCAACTTCCGGGGGGGCCAGAGAAGCCGGCACGTCCTACCTCTTGAACGGTGCGGACGACAACGATGATTTCAGTGCAGGTGCGATCAACATCCATCCTCCGCTCGAATCCGTGCAGGACTTTACCATCAAGACCAATGCCATGAGCGCTGAGTATGGCCGCGGTGCGGGCGCTGTCGTTTCCGCCAACCAGGTGTCCGGCACCAACAAGTTCCATGGCGCCCTCTACGAGTTCAATCGCAACGCTACACTCAACGCCAACGACTGGTTTTACGACCAGAATTACAACGAAGATCAGGGCTTGCCGGCCAACGAGAAGGCGAACTTCCCAAAGAGGCCAAAGTACATTCGCAACCAATTTGGCGGTGAGGTCGATGGGCCCATCAAGAAGGATAAGACCTTTTTCTCGTTCGCCTACGACCGCATTAAGTTGAGCGCGACTGTCACCGCGGCTCACACTTATGTTCCGACAACCGCAGGGTTACAGTTCCTCCTGGCAAACGCCGCAGGTGATGGCTCCGGCCGCGCTTCGATAGCGCAAGCAATCTTGGCCAAGTACCCCCCGAGGACTTCCGATGCACCTTGCCCAGCGTCAGCGGATCCCGATGGCGTCACCGGTGCGGCGGCGGTTGCATCAGACGGCCTGCCCGCCTATTGGGACAACGGCTTGCCCAATCCGGTTGGCTGCTTGTCCTTCACAGACCCCCAGAATGACTCTGAGCACGTTTTCTACGGACGGATCGATCACAATTTTAGTGCCAACGACAAGCTGAGCATTTCGTCCAACATCTTCCGTCAGAAATTTGTCGACGTTTATGGCGGCGGACCGATCAACACCAGTGGCCCCATTCACGGCACAACGACCAACCACTTTCATAACTTCGCCGTCACCGAAACCCACGTCTTTAACCCGCGACTTGTGAATGAGCTTACCGTTACTCACAATCGCCACTACAACAACTTCTTGGCAGGTGATGGCAGCAACACTGTGCCTAACATCTTCATTGATAACCAGGACGGTGGCTGTCTCGGGTTTAATCTTGGCGGTCCGCTTGAAGGCGGTCAGATTCAGGGTTTCACGCAGGACCGCTTTGGCGCTACGGACAATGTGTCCGTTAGCAAGGGCCACCATTCGCTAAAGATCGGCGGTGGGATGCAACATGGCATCCTTTACCGCAACTGGGACCTTGGCGTTCCCGGCTTCTACGAATTCGGCGAGCTCTATAAGATCGAAGATGGCACTGGCCAGAGCGCGGCCTGCGCCATCGGCGCCGTTATCACGCCAGCATGTGATCAGACTCTTCAAGCCGACGGTACAATCGCTAACGTAGGAGACGAGACCAACGCCAACTTCGCCGGCGATTATGACTATTTCCAGGAAACATCAGTCGATCCTGCTACCGGCAAGAAGGCTGACGCCTATCGGCACTACACCTATCACGACTACTATCTGTTTTTCCAGGACGACTGGAAAGTTACTAACCGATTGACCGTGAATCTTGGCATGCGCTGGGACCGCTTTGGGGCGCCAAGCGAAGTTAACGGCATCATGGCGCAACTCAACAACCTCGGTTGTGACATTAGCGTGTTCGCTTGCGTTAAGAGCCTTCGCGTGGCTCCTGCTTCTCGCATGTGGCCCACTCGGAAACGCGACTATGGTCCGCGCTTTGGCTTTGCTTGGGATCCAACCGGCAAGGGCAAGATGGCGATCCGCGGCGGCTATGGTATCTACTACGACCGCATTTTCGACAATATTTGGTCCAATGGCGCGTGGAACCCGCCGTTCTACGGCTTGATCGACTTCGAAAATGACATCGGCGACGCGACCTTCTATGACAATCCGGCCTCAATCGGTCCGGCGTACGATCCGAGCATTCCTGGCTGTCAGATCCCCAATGCAGCGAACGCGAATTGCATCGGCCACCGCGTTTCTGTTCGCTTGATGGACCAGAGGATGAAGGATTCTTCCGGCGACAACTATTACTTTGGCGTCGAGCATCAGGTGCTCGGCGGCCTGCTTCTGCGAGCGAATTATCAGGGTTCCTTTGGGCGCCATCTGCCCATGCTGGAGAACTACAACCGCGAGGACGGCATCGGATACTACAACTTTAATAATGGGCATCCTCGTCTGAGTCTCAGTCCGCTGCGTCCGAATCCGCTTTATACTGGCTTCAACTACCGTTCCAACAGCGTCAGCTCCAACTACAACGCTTTGGTTCTCGAAGCCCAGAAGCACATGGGGCACGGCTTGGAGTTCCAGACCAGTTACACCTGGTCGAAACTTCTCGACGTCAACTCGGAGCTGTTCGCCGGCTGCTCTACGATCGGCGGATTCACCGCTCCTTACTACTACATTTCGAACCAGCGGCCCAGACTTTCCCACGGCCCTGCCTCCTACGATCACAGGGGCGCGTTCAAGTTCAACGTAACTTATGAACTGCCGTTCTTTAAGTCGCAGAAAGGCTTCGCAGGCCAGGCCTTTGGTGGCTGGAGCCTTGGAAGTTTGATGCAGTTGTACACAGGGCATCCGGTAGACGTCTTTGTGGGCGCTCTCGGAAGCGGTGCCAGTACCCGTTACCGCGCTCGCGACGCTAATACGTTTGTTCCATTCGGCGGTACACTGCTGGATGGCGCAACCGTTTGCCACAAAGCGGTAGGTTGCCATGACTTCTTGCTCGACCAGAATGGCGTGCCGATTAACCTTGGCGGCGACTATAACCTGGACGGTGTCTTGAATGACCATCCGATGTTTCTTGGCTCCAGCCTCGGGTCGGTTTACAGCGGTGGCAGTCCGGCCGATGGCATCTTCAAGGACAACAACCAAATCGGATGTGGTGAGGCTGGTTTGCCTGCGAACATCGTAACCGTTGGCGATCCGCTGGGCAGCGCTGGGTCGGTCGCAGGATGCAACGCGCAGGTCGCAGGAGGCAACCCGAGTACCCTGTTCGGGAATCCTGCGTACCCAACCGGCGCAACTCCCTACGAGCGTTTCGGCGATCTCGGCAGAAACGTCTTCCATGGACCGAAATTCATCCAGATGGACCTCGCGCTCAGCAAGAGCTTCAAGCTAACGGAAAGAGTAAAGCTTGATTTCCGTGCCCAGGCGCAAAACCTGACCAATCACCCGGACTTTGACTGCGTCCAGGGGAACTTGGTCTTGGCAACTTTCGGTAGAGCGCAGTGCCTTGCACAGTCCGTGCAGGGCTTGGGGGCACCGACCTCGCGCATCATGTCGCTGGGTCTGCGCCTCGCGTTCTAGCTACTACAATCACAACCACCGAAACGGCTCCGGTTCCCCGGAGCCGTTTCGCTTTTAAAAGTTCGATGTTATCGTCGGCTGAATCGCTCGCAGCCACTGCTTTGCATTGACTTTCGCCCCCTCCACACATACAATCTATGTTTGTCTCTAACGGGAAAGGTGTGACTGGACGCAATGAGGACGTACGTAGCCAAGGGTGAAGAGGCCCAAGCTCTCAAGGAGGGAGCCAACTGGTTCGTGGTGGACGCCACCAACCAGGTTTTAGGCCGGCTGGCCACCAAGGTGGCCCGGGTTCTGATCGGAAAAGACAAGCCGAGCTTTACGCCGTATCTCGATTCCGGCGACCACGTCGTGGTCATTAACGCCGACAAGATTCGCATGACCGGCAACAAGGTCGAGCAAAAGGTATATTACTCGCATAGCGGCTATCCAGGAGGATTGAAGGAAGTCCCGGCCAAGCGCGTGCGCGAAACCAAGCCGGAATGGGTAGTGCGCGAAGCGATCGTCGGCATGCTGCCGAAAAACAAGCTGCGTGCGCGCCGCGCCAAGAAATTGCGTGTGTACCGTGACGCCTCCGGCCTCGCGCGCCACACCGGCCAGAAGCCTCAGCCGCTGGCCGTTTGATCGGTTTTTGCCCCATAACCCTTTTAGAATCAATGCTTACCAAAAAGGGAACGGGGTGGGGGCAGCGGGGAAGTAACAAAGCTTTTCGCTACTCCGTTGGGTTTCCGCACTTAGTTGTTCCTCCGTAGGTCCGGTGTAGACCTCGCAAGGAATCAGCCAGGTGTTTAAGTTGTAGCGGCGGGTCGCTAGACCCGGGCCTTTGAATTTTCTTCGGTATTGGAGGGTAGGTTTGAGCACTGAATTGCCAGCAACGTCGAAGACCTGGTTTCACGGCACCGGTCGCCGCAAGGAATCCATCGCCCGCGTGTTTCTCCGTGCAGGCAGCGGCAAGTTTACGGTTAACGGGCGTCCTGCCGAGCAGTATTTTCCGAACCACGCCTGGAAACACGATGCCACCGAACCGCTTCGTTTCACGAACATCGCGGACCAGGTGGACGTCGTAGTCACCGCGCACGGCGGCGGTGTCGGCGGTCAGGCCGGAGCGGTGCGCATGGGCTTGTCCCGCGCGATTTCGCGGTTCAATCCGGAGCTGCGTCCTTCGCTCCGCACCAACGGTTTTCTCACGCGCGATTCGCGCATGAAGGAGCGCAAGAAGTACGGGCAGAAGGGCGCCCGCAAGCGCTTCCAGTTCACCAAGCGCTAAACCGCGGGTTTGGCTCGTTGGCGTGGAGAAGCGAGGAATCTGCTCTTCGCCTCGCTCGATTTTCTGTGCCGAGGTTTTTTGCGGCACATCACGACCTCCGGTGAGAAAGCGCAAGCTTTCTCGCCGAGATCACGGTCCCGAAGGTCGGGACAAGAGGCTGTTCTGATGTAGCAGCGGCTTTATGCCGTTGCCGGCAGCGGGCTAAACCCGCTGCTACATCTGCAAGCAGCTATCCAACTAGGAGGAACAGTGGCTGTAGAAATCACGATGAAAGAACTGCTGGAGGCTGGAGTTCACTTCGGTCACCAGACGCGGCGTTGGAATCCGAAAATGAAGGAATATATTTTCGGCGAACGCAACGGGATCCACATTATTGACCTGCAAAAGACCCTCAAGATGTTCCGCGAAGCCAGCCGCTTCGTAAGCGATCTTTCCGGACAAGGTAAAGCAGTTTTATTTGTTGGCACCAAGCGTCAGGCCCAGGAAGCTGTCGCCGAAGAGGCGAAAAAGTGCGGCGCATTCTTTGTCAACCACCGCTGGCTCGGCGGCACGCTGACCAACTGGGCGACGCTGCAGAAGTCCATCAAGCGCCTGAAGCTGTTGAAGGCTATGAACGAAGATGGCCGCATGGAGCAGCTCTCCAAGAAAGAGCGCGCGCGCCTCGACCGCGAATTGAAGGGCTTGCAGCAGAACCTGGACGGCATCGAGAATATGACCCAGCTGCCCGATGCGATGTTCGTGATTGACTCGAATGCCGAAGAGATCGCCGTCAAGGAAGCGCGCCGTATGGGCGTGCCGGTGGTTTCCGTCGTGGATACGAACTGCGATCCCGACGTTGTGGACTGGATCATTCCGGGCAACGATGACGCCCTGCGCGCCATCCGGTTGTTCACTTCAAAGATTTCCGAATCCGTTGCGGAAGGCAAAGCCGCCTTTGCGCAGTCGCAGGTTGGCGAACAAAAGGCCGCCGCTGATCAAGCTGCGGCGGAAGGCGTTGAATATGTGGACACCAGCGCCTACGAGCAGTACGAGAAACAGGAAGGCGACTTCGTCGAACTGCTGAATGAAGAAAAGGCTCCCGCGGAAGCCACTGTGCCTCCCGACGACACCCAATCTTAATGTAGTGCCGGGCTGTAGCCCGGCTTTGCGGAACGAAATTCGGCTACTAATCAGGCCCGTTCCGAGGCAACTTGGAACGGGCCCTTTTGTAACAAAGGCGCACTTTTTCCACGCACCTTGGCCGGTCTTTAGGCCGGTTCTTTTGAGACTAAGGATTTTGTGAGAGAACATTTGAGAGAGAACAAAGGATGAGCACACCAAATACAGCCATGGACATTCCAGCCAAGCTCGTGAAGGAACTGCGGGATCGCACCAACGCCGGATTTAACGATTGCCGCGCCGCTTTGATCGAAGCCGGCGGCGACATCGAAAAGGCCATCGCCGTTCTGCGCAAGAAGGGACAAGCCGCGGCCGCCAAGAAAGCCACGCGCGAGGCCACCGAAGGCCTGGTCGGCAGCTACATCCACGCCGGCGGAAAGATCGGCGTGCTGGTGGAAGTGAACTGCGAATCGGATTTCGTCGCTCGCACCGAAGCTTTCCAGCATCTGTGTCACGACATCGCCATGCACATCGCAGCCCTCGATCCGCGCTACGTCCGCCGCGAGGAAGTGACGTCGGACATGCTCGACAAGGAGCGCGAGATCTACAAAGCGCAAGCGCTGGCCAGCGGCAAGCCGGAAAATATCGTGGACAAAATCGTCGCCGGCAAGATGGAGAAGTTTTACGAGGAGACCTGCCTCTACGAGCAGCACTTCATCAAGGATGAAGGCCTGACCATCGGCGAGATGGTCAAGAATGCCATCGCCAAGCTGGGCGAGAACATCGTCATCAAGCGTTTCGCCCGCTTCAAAGTCGGCGAAGTCACCAACGGCCCGGGCGACTCCGCTCCGGTCCCCGCCCCCGTCAAAGCCTGATTCCGAAATCAACTTATCTAAAACGCCCCGGGCCCCAAAAGCAAAAGGTCCGGGCGTCTTTTTTATTGCTTGGCTGGTTGCGCGGCAGTGGCCTGGCTCAACGGAATGCCGACAGTGCCGCAGTTCTCGGAGTTGAGGTCGTAGATGCCAGTTCGTAAGTAGACTTCGCCCGGTGGCACGTCAATCTCCTCGTGGATTTGCATCCCGAATTTCCGCGTCGCTTCGTAAACCTCGGGCGTCATCGTAAGCTTGCTTCGCTTCTTCACGATGTTCAGGATCTTGCCGTCGTTGTCGAACGCGATGAGCATCACTTCGATGTGGCCATGCCGCGTGCCTTTGGCGTCGGCTGCCATGGCGATGTCTGGCAGCGCCACAGCGAATTGCAAATCGTAGCGGATGAAGGGCGGTTTAAGCTCCATGTTGCTGCCGGCGCGCGGCGCATTTGGCGGCGGCTGTGGACTTCTCGGTTCGGCCTGAACTTTGTACAGGATCTGAGCAAAGTTGGGCATGCCGAGTCCGATGAGCGGGATGAGCGGATCTCTGGCGCCCTCTTCGTTTCCGGACGCCGGGCGCGGTTGTTCTGCATAATAGCCGCGCCGATAGGAAAGCCTGTAGTCGCCGGCAACCGTGACTTGAATGCGACGGAATTTTCCATCGTTCTTGTTGTGGAGCGGCGAGTAAGCGAGCGTATAGTAGTGCGAGCCGTTGTTCACTGCATCGCTCACTGCTTCATTGAGGGCGTTGGTGTTGTAAAAGGCGCGCCCGCCGGTCTGTTCGGCGACGTTTTCCATGGCCATCTGCGAACCACTGAGTTCGTTGAAGATCTCCTCTCGCGTGTTCCCTAAGTCTCCCAGCTGGAAGGGGCCAACGAGCGCCCGCGCGGAGACCGGATAAATCGCGACCTGGGCGGCGGTCAGCATGTCGGAGGTTTTCTGCACGTGTTCATGATTCTTGGGAGCCCTCGCACCGCTATCCGGAAAGAACGTGATCGGAAAGTTGTCCGAGAACCAGATAAGATTCTTGCGCGCCGGGATTCCGGAGAGATAGCGCGCGATGTGCTGGAATGCTTGCAGGGTCAGATCGGTGCGCGAGGCGGTCTGTTGCCCAGCCTGATCGGCTTGGTACTGCGACAACGCCGCGATGGCCGCCGGAGAAGCCTGGCTGCGGCGCATCTCCTCGATGGTGATATTGTCGCTGATTCGCTGGGATGGCGTGGGCAGGAGGCGGGAAACTTCCGGTTGGACGCCAAGCGTCTTATCGTCGAGCGCAGCCGATAGACCGGAGAAGTCAGTGGTGAATCCGCGGACCATGCGCAATTCGGAGCCCAGAGCGAAGACTGCCAGACGCGTGCCCGGCTTTACCTGGCTGAGAAACTTTATGACCTGCTGGCGGGCAAAAGGCTGATTTTGCGGCTGGGTGTTGAGCAAATCGAGCAACAGGATATTGACCGAGTCCGCCGAACGGGTGGTGGGGAAGTTGCTAAAAACATTCGGCGGCAGCGGCGGCAACTTTGTTTCGGCAGGTTGAGCGCCTTGGTGTTCTTCGAACGACGAGATTGATTGTGCTGCGCCGTCTTCGGTGACTTGAAAGTTTTCCTTGCGCAAGCCTGGAACAGCCTGGCCCTGCGGGTCCGTAACGACCACGTCCACCAGGACAATGCGCGACTCGACCTTGATCGCAGGTGCAGTTGCGGGCGTTTCCTGGGCAGGATCGGAAAAAACGACAAGCCCAAGCAGTGCGGACAGGATGGTTACGGCGCGACGCGGGTTCGGCATGTAATTTCCGGCTGGCAGTCTCTCATAAGGACGTTCGGGAACCCTGCGCGGTTGCACCGTTCCCGCTGCGTCCTATGAAAGCCGGTTGTGCGGCAAGGGCCACAGTTTTGTTACAATTCCGCTGGTTCAACTTCAGGGTGAAACGGAGCGGCATCAGCCACATGGCGGCGCGAAAGGTTGTGAAGAAAAGCTCCCGCAGGAAACCGGTTTACAAAAGAATTTTGTTGAAGTTGTCAGGCGAATCGCTGCAAGGACCGCAGGGATTCGGCATTCATGGCGAGACCCTGTATTCTCTGGCGCGGGAACTGCGCGAGGTGCACGACTTGGGTGTGCAGATCGCGGTAGTGGTCGGCGGCGGAAATATTTTCCGCGGCGCGCGGCAAAAGGGATTTGAGATTGATCGCGCGACCGGTGACTACATGGGCATGCTGGCGACGGTGATCAACGCCATGGCGCTGCAGGACGCGCTGGAAAAGGTCGGCGTGTTCACCCGCGTGCTCAGCGCGATTGAGATGCATGAAGTGTGCGAGCCGTTCATCCGGCGGCGCGCGGTGCGGCACCTCGAAAAGGACCGCGTGGTCATCTTCGGCGCGGGTACCGGGAATCCGTATTTTTCGACGGACACGGCAGCCGCGTTGCGCGCGATGGAGATCAAGGCCGACGTGATTCTGAAAGCGACCCGGGTGCAGGGAATCTACGACGCCGACCCGGAAAAAGTTGCGGATGCCAAGTTCTTCGCACAAATTACTTATCGCGATGTGCTGAGCCAGGATTTGAAAGTGATGGATTCGACAGCCATTTCGCTGTGCATGGATAACGGCATGCCGATCGTGGTGTTCAGCATGAGCGAGTACGGGAACATCAAGCGGGTGGTGCTGGGTGAGCGGGTGGGATCGATGGTGCGGCCGGCGTGAGAGGCCAGTTTTAAGTCATAAGTTGTAAGTACCAAGCGGGAAAAGGCGGCTTGTTTCTGGCGCCCGCGGTTTTCAGTGGTCGGTTCTCAGCGTTCCGTAAGGGCAGAACGGGTTTGGCTCCGCTTGTTGAAGCGTAAGAATTACGCCTTAGATCTTTTTGCGGATAACCGCTCCCGAAAAACGAATCTTTCCGTTTGTTTTTGTCGAAATTAAGGACTTATAACTTACGACTTGGGATTCTGAATTCTTCTTAAAGCATCGGAGACAGCGAAGATGACGACGATTGGAAATACCAAGGAAGCGATTGCGGCTGCGCGGACGCGCATGGAAAAAGCGGTGGAGGATTTTCGCAAGGAACTGGCGACGGTGCGCACCGGGCGCGCCAACGCCGCAATTCTCGATCATGTGCGCGTGGACTATCACGGCACGCCGATGCCGGTGAACCAGTTGGGTTCAGTGACGGTGCCGGATGCGACGATGCTGGTGATTTCGCCGTGGGATCCGGGTGCCATAGGGCTGATTGACAAGGCGATTCGCGCGAGCGACCTCGGATTAAATCCGACCAACGACGGAAAAGTCGTGCGCATCCCGATTCCTTCGCCAACCGAAGAGCGGCGCAAGGAGCTGGTGAAGCACATTCACAAAGTCTTGGAGAATCATCGAACGGCCGTGCGGAACATCCGCCGCGACGTGAAAGAAGCGATCGACAAGCTGGAAAAGGACAAGAAGATCAGTCAGGACGAGCAGAAGCGGTCGTTGGAGGAGCTGGAAAAAGTGTCGCACGCGGAGACCAAGAAGATTGAGGATCTGAGCGCGTCGAAAGAAAAGGAAGTGATGGAGATTCGGTAGAACTATTTGATTGGTGGAGCGTACAGGACCAAGCCGGCCCCGACTTTCGTCTACATCCGCTTCAGACGCCACCCAACCATGGCGAACGGGGATGAATAGCCGGCTGACCTTGGCGGAGGAATGACCGAGGGGAAGGGGAAGAAAACGGCAGATTCCCCGCTGCGCTCGGAATGACAACTGGCGAACACGGAACCCTCCTCTTAGGAGGGTTTTAATTTGGCGCGGAGGATTGGACGGTGAAGGATTGGGCTTGGTCGGCTTGGACGGCGTGAAGGAAGGCAGAGAAGTCGGCGGCGCGTGAGGCAGGGAGTTCGGCCAGCAGAAAGTGCAGGCTGCGCGTGGCGTGGAGAACGTTGCCTTCGACCGAGTATTTTGAGTTGAAAGTCGCGTAGTCCCGTTTCACCGAAGTGCCGATGGGAGCTTGAGCGGTCGCTCCTTCGGGCAGCGCGATGGTGGATTCGAGATCGATAGCGAGCGGCGTGCCGAGTTCGATCGGCTGGCCTTCGCTGATGGCTTTAGCGGTGGGTGGATCGGGCAGTCCGGGAAGCGGCAGCAACGCCGGGACGTGCTGCCTTTTCTTGCTCCAGTCGGCGAATTTCGGCTGGGTAATTTCGTATTGGACTTCGAATGGCTTTTCGGTTTCGTAAGGATCGGATGCGGTGACCTTGGTGATGTCGCCGCGAAAGCCGTCCGAGAGCGCCAGCAACTGTGCCACTTCTTTCCACTTTTCCTTTGGCGTTTTGTGGAACGCCACTCGCAGCAGAAGTTCGTTGTCGCCTCGCAACGCATAACGAACTTTGGCCTTCATAGCTCCTTCCGAAGACAGATTCGAGCTCACGACTACCGACTGAGTTGAGGTTGTAGGCCGGCTATCTGGCTTTGCAAGCCAGTCAGAAAAGTAAACGTCTCTCGCAGCAGGACTCTGCGGGGGGTTGATGCTAAGCACCTTAGCTTTGCGTGCCTCTGCCGACACAACTCCGAATGGTGCCACTTCGATTGCCGGGTCGAGCCAAACGGCATGTATCTTTGATGTTTGATAATAAGCGGCGGAGGCCAGGAGATGAGAGAACACGGAAGGAGTCGCTAGGCGTGTTTCAGTGCCTTCAGGAGCCCCACTCAGGGCCCCGATGGCGCCCAGTCCGCCTGTCGCCGCGCAAAACGCACGGAGCAGGGAAAGCTTGTCTTCGGCCGTGGCGTAGCCGGTGGCCAGAGTCTCCGCGGCTGTTCGTGGGCGAAATCCGGTTGTGCCCAGGGGAAGATCGACAGTCGTGATCTTCTGCGAAACAAAATAGTAAATACTCCGTAGCTTTTTCTCACTGTCGCGATCATTTTGGGTAATTAACGCGGCGCGTCTTTGCACCTCTGGGGCGACTGATTCTGGATCGATGACGGGGGTCAAAAGCTTGCCAATTTGCAGGGAAAGCTGCAGCCAGGAATCAAATGTTGTAAGTACCACGTCGGAACTACCTTGAATGTCGGCGGCCTTTGCGCCGGCCTTCTCCGAAAGTTCCCAACGGTAAGCGACCCGCGGTTCCCGATTTTCCTCCGAAGTTACGGTTTGGTGCGCGAATCCGGGTGCGCTGTACAACTTGCACTTGCAAGCGCTCGGAGTATTGATCTCGAAGATTTCCGTCGAGACGATGCCGGCGTGGTCAAAGGTATGGTCGAGCCAGAAGTCGGGTGCGAGCGGGTGGTGCGCCGTGGTGGTGACGACCCGGTATTCAAGGAGGTCGCCGGGCTCGAGGCCTAAGATGCGGACGGATTTGACGCGGACGTCGTGATAGGCCGGGAAGTCCACGACGGCGGGATTGGGATTGTCGGTGATGGCGCTGGGAAGAATGTCGGCAGTGCCGCCGGAAGAGTGAGTGATGCGGACAAAGGGGATTTCGACGGACTGAAAGCTGCGGTTGAAATCGAAATTGAGTTTGCCGAACTGGCGAGCGCCCGCTTCGTTGTTGATGCGGACGCGGGCGTGGACCTCTTTGCGGGAGTCCCCGTTCGATTCGAAGCGGACTTTGGTTTCCAGGAGTTCGATTTGGGCAGCATTTTTTTCGGAAGGTTTTTCAGTGGCCTTTTCGGGAGCGGATTTGGCGTCTGAGGGAGGTTTAGGTTCTTGCGCAGAGTAGGGGAGCGCCAGCGCTGCCGCAACGACGGCGAAGGCGGCACAACGCAGAACCGACGATGCCGCCCTGAAGGGCGGCGCTACGTAAATAGATTGGATCAATTTATCCTCAACGAAAGTGTAGGTTCACAGTCCAGAGGGGTAAAGAATTGGTTTGATGAAAGTTGCGATGGTGGACAAGGAAGGGCCCGGCTTGCCGTCTCCTTCAGGAGATAAAACAAGTGGCGGCGCGTCTGAGATAATAAGGCTCACATGTCGTATTTGAAAAAGTCAAAAGAGCGGGTCTAAAGACCCGCCGCGGCAACTTCGAGGAAACGGAATGAATATGAATATGGCACGAGTGGGTATCGGTTTGGCTGCGGTCGCGGCGTTATCGTGGGGCGGGGTAGTGCGGGCGGATGAACGGCCGAAGGGGCCGGAAGAGGATGGGACCAAGCCGGCGCTGACGCGGATTGCCGGCGAAGGTTTGTTGAGCTCGCACGCGTACGAGTATTTGACGGAGTTGAGTGACGACGTGGGCGCTCGGGTGACAGGTAGCGCGGCGGAGCACAAAGCCGAAGAGTGGGGCCTGGCGAAGATGAAGGCCATCGGACTGGAAAACGTGCATCTCGAGAAATACGCGATCTGGAAAGGTTGGACGCGGGGCAGTGCGGAGGTGCAACTGCTGTCGCCGACGTCGCGGCGCTTGCACGTGGACGCGATGGGCTGGACGGGATCGACGGCGGCGGGTGGAGTGGAAGCCGACGTGGTGCCGGTGAATCTTTTCGACATTGACGAAGAGTTGAAGCAGGTTTCGCGGTTGAAAAACAAAATTGCGCTGATGACGATGGAGGGCCGGCCGAATAAGAGCGGCATCATGATTTTTGCGTCCTTCGGAGATTTTTTGAAGGCGGCGCATGATGCGGGCGCGATCGCGGTCATTGGGGGGCAGGGCGGATCGAAATCGGCGGGGATGAATCTGACGCACACCGGAATTTTAGGGCTGGACGCGGATTTTGCGATTCCGGTGCTTTCGATGACGGCGGAAGATCAAGGGCAACTGGAACGGTACGTAAAACGAGGAATCACGCCGCGAGTGAAGATCAGTGTGCAAAACACATTCACGAATGGCCCGGTGGAAACAGCGAACGTGGTTGGGGAAATCCGCGGGCGGGAGCATCCGGAGCAGGTGTTGGTGGTGGGCGGGCACCTGGATTCCTGGGATTTGTCGGAAGGGACGACGGACAACGGGTCGGGGATTGCGACGGCACTGGGTGCGGCGGACACGATCATGCGCTCCGGACAAAAGCCGCGACGCACGATTCGTTTTGTGTTGTTCACCGGAGAGGAGCAAGGGCTCGACGGATCGTTTGCGTACTACAAGCAGCATCAGGCCGAGTGGGGCAATCATTTGGGCGATCTGATTCTCGACAATGGGCAGGGGCCGGTGACGGGTTTCATGCTGGGTGGTCGCGACGATCTGGTCGCCGCGTTTCAACCGTTCGCTAGTTTTTTGGCGAACATTCGGCAAGTAAAGGTGGACGACAAAGTGGAGTCGGGTACCGATACTTTGCCGTTTTCGGTGTACGGCCTGCCCGGGATCAACATGAATCAGGACAGTTCCGATTACCACTACACGCACCACTCCGCGGCGGATGCGCTGGAGGCGCAGAAGCCGGATGCGCTGGCGCAAAACTCGACGCTGATGGCGCTGACGGCGTTTTGGATTGCCGGCCGGCCGGAGCGACTGGCGGCGCCTTGGCCGGCGGATCGAACGGCCAAAATGCTCCGGGAACAAGGGCAGTACGAGGAGCTTAAGGCGTTCCATATCTGGCCTTACGGGGAGCTGGGCGGCGAGTCAAAGAAGCCGTAAGTTATTGACAGAACAGATGTTAAGGCGAGTCTAGGAAGTGACAAGAGAGACTCAACCTCAAAGGCCCTCGCCGGAACCCGCTGCGCTCCTCCAGGAACGACAGGCCCGTCCGTGGGACCTGCAAATCCTGACCGGCTCCGCCCGAGCACAAGAGGAGCCAAACGGCGCGTTTTCCTCAGGGTAAGTGCGAAGAAGTTTGACACATCGAAAGTTCTTCTCTATACTCTCATGTTTGTCAGGGGTTCTTGTAGCCAGGCAGTACTGCGACCGTACGATTAGTGTCGCTCGAATGGCTTAAGAACTGTTCGCAGGTCGGGGTCGGCAGGTTAAGATTCTGACACCTGATGCAGTTGGAAGGATCTTCGCTCCCAGAACAAAGAACGACGGATTGGGAGAGAAGAGCGGCCGGATATGGGACGCCAGTCCCGCTAAGCCGAGTAAGCCTCTCCATAGCGATGCCAAGAGCTGAGTTCTGCCTCTTGGAGTGCGTGCGGAGTTTCTTGCTGGTCTCTCCGGATTCGCAGTGCACCTTTCAGCGTGGTGTGTGCGCTCGCCGATTTTGTCTGCGCGCAGGCGAGCGGTGTCGCAAATATTTGTGCGCGCGCTTGCGGATTGCGATTTTTTTGAGAATCCGCCAAAGAGGGAAGACTGTGCCGACATTTTCGCAACTGGTACGAATGGGACGCGAAGGCATCCGCAATAAGACGAAGTCGCCCGCGTTGATGAGCTGCCCGGAGAAGCGCGGTGTGTGCATCCGCGTGTACACGCAGACGCCGAAGAAGCCCAACTCCGCGTTGCGCAAAGTGGCGCGCGTGCGGCTGACCAATGCGATCGAAGTGACGACCTACATCCCGGGTATCGGCCACAACCTGCAGGAACACTCGATCGTGCTGGTGCGCGGCGGCCGCGTGAAGGACCTGCCGGGAGTGCGCTACCACATCGTGCGCGGAACGCTGGACGCTGCCGGAGTTGAGAATCGCAAGCAGGGACGCTCGAAGTACGGAGCGAAGCGGCCGAAGGCCGGAGCGGCGAAGTAGGCCGCGAGAGATTCTGAAGGAGCGAAAGAGCAATGCCACGCAAAGGACTTGTCAGCCGCCGCAAGCAGGAAGTCGATCCGATTTACGGCAACGACCTGGTAGAAAAGTTTATCTGCTCGATGATGTGGGATGGGAAGAAGAGCACCGCGCAGCGCGTGTTTTATGGCGCGATGGACCAGGTGGCGAAAAAGACCAGCGACGATGCGCTGAAGACGTTCAAAAAGGCGCTGGAAAACGCCAAGCCGATGTTGGAAGTGAAGACCCGGCGGGTGGGTGGCGCGAACTATCAGGTTCCGGTGGAAGTGAATCCGTTCCGGCGGCAATCGCTGGCGATTCGCTGGATTTTGCAATATTCGCGGGAGCGCGCAGGGAAGACGATGGTCGACAAGCTGGCCGATGAGTTGATTGATGCGGCGAACCTGCGGGGCGGCGCGATCAAGAAGAAGGAAGACGTGCACCGCATGGCCGAAGCCAACAAGGCCTTCGCGCATTACCGCTGGTAGGAATTTGAATGTGGCGCTGCCTTTAGGTGGCAGGCCGGACGGAATCCCGGCGCTAGGAAAGAAAAGGTTTGGTGAATTGTGAGTGAAGCAGTAGCAACGAGGGGAGAAAAGAAGGCCGGGCAACCGACTATGGGACGGGTATTCAAACTCGAAGACACCCGCAACATCGGGATCATGGCGCACATCGACGCGGGTAAGACCACGTCAACTGAGCGCATCCTGTTTTATACCGGTGTGACCTACAAGATCGGTTCGGTGGATGAAGGCACGGCCACCATGGACTGGATGGAGCAGGAGCGCGAGCGCGGAATTACAATCACGTCGGCGGCGACGACCGCGGCGTGGACACGCTTCGACAAGAAGTATCGCGTCAACATTATTGATACCCCGGGCCACGTAGACTTTACGGTAGAGGTTGAGCGCTCGTTGCGCGTTTTGGACGGTGCGGTTTGCGTGTTTGACTCGGTCGCCGGCGTGCAGCCGCAGTCGGAGACCGTATGGCGCCAGGCCGACAAGTATCGCGTCCCGCGCATCTGTTTTGTTAACAAGATGGACCGCATGGGCGCAGATTTCGATCACGTTATCCGCACGATCCGCCAGCGCCTCGGTGCCCACCCCGTTCCCCTGCAGTTTCCCCTCGGCCGCGAAGACAATTTCATAGGAATCATTGATTTCTTGGAACAGAAAGTTGTGGTCTGGCTGGAAGAGACGCTGGGCGCGAAGTACGAAGTTTTTGAAGTGGCGAAATTGTGGGACAAGGCCTTCGTGGATTCGCGGCCGGATGTGGCCGCAGCACTGAAGGGTTCGGCGATCGACAAAACTTTCTACGACGAACATCGCAACAAGGTTGTGGAATACATTGCCGAGCACGACGACGAAGTGCTCGACAAGTATTTGACTGAAGGCACGTTGTCGCTGGAAGAGATGCGAAAGTCGATCCGCAAGTCGACTCTGGCGCTGAAGATTGTGCCGGTGCTGGCCGGTTCGGCGTTCAAGAATAAAGGCATTCAGCCGCTGCTCGATGCGGTGATCGATTATCTGCCTTCGCCACTCGATGTTCCGCCGGTGGAAGGCATCAATCCGGAAAACGACAAGACCGAGCTTCGCCGCGCCGCGGACGATGCGCCGTTTTCCGCGCTGGCGTTCAAGATTATGTCCGACCCATTCGTCGGGCACGTGACTTACATCCGCGTGTATTCGGGCGTGCTGAAGTCGGGCAGCTACGTGTACAACTCCGGCAAGCGTTCGCGGGAACGCATTAGCCGCCTGTTGCAGATGCACGCCAACAAGCGCGAAGAGATTGAAGAAGTGTATGCCGGCGACATTTGCGCAGTCGTGGGGCTAAAGAACGTCAACACCGGCGACACGCTGTGCGACGAGCAGAAGCAGGTCATTCTGGAGTCGATTGACTTTCCTGCGCCCGTCATTTCTGTTGCCATCGAGCCCAAGACCAAAGCCGACCAGGAAAAGCTGGGGATCGCGCTGCAGCGTCTGGCGCAGGAAGACCCGACGTTCCGGGTTTCCACGGAGCCCGACACCGGGCAGACGCTGATTTCGGGCATGGGTGAACTGCACCTGGAAATCATCGTGGACCGGATGCTACGCGAGTACAACGTGCAGGCGAACGTTGGCCGTCCCCAGGTCGCGTACCGCGAGACGATTCGCAGAAAGTCCGAAGCCGAAGGCAAGTACATCAAGCAGACCGGTGGCAAGGGTCAATACGGTCATGCGGTGATCGAGTTACATCCGCTGCCGAGCGCGCAGCATGAAGACATGCACGAAATGTCCAGCGACGATCTCGATGCGCTGGCCAAGCGGATTACCGGCAGCTCGAATCCGGGCAAGTGGAAATTCGATAAGGAACACCGGTTCCTGTTCATCGACAAGATTGTGGGCGGCTCAATTCCGCGGGAGTTCATTCCGCCGGTGGAAGTAGGTATTCGCGAAGCTCTGGACAACGGAATTCTGGCCGGCTTTCCGACCGTGGATGTCGCGGTAGTTCTGACCGACGGCAGCTACCACGACGTGGACTCGAACGAAATGGCGTTCAAGATTGCCGGTTCGATGGCCTATAAGGAAGCGTGCGCCAAAGCCAAGCCGGTGCTGCTGGAACCGATCATGAAGGTGGAAGTGGTTGTTCCGGAAGAGTACATGGCTGCGGTGTTTGGCGACTTGAACTCGCGCCGTTCCGCGATTCAGGGCACGGAAAACCGCGCGGGCAGCAACGTCATTCGCGTGGAAGTGCCGCTGGCGCAAATGTTCGGCTACGCCACAGACTTGCGCAGTCGCACCCAGGGCCGCGCGACCTTTACCATGCACTTTTCACATTACGCGGAGTTGCCGCAAGCGCTAGCGGATGAAGTGATCAAGAAGCAGCGCGGCGGGAAGTAAAAACGGATTTTAGCAGTGGGGAATTGAGCAAAACGAGGAGCGAACGGAATGGCCAAGGAGAAATTCGAGCGCAGTAAGCCGCACGTGAACATAGGGACCATCG
>CAZQOB010000059.1:0-35173 GCA_964594885.1 uncultured Acidobacteriaceae bacterium | reverse complement strand
ACCTATGAGGCTGGTGCAAAGTTGGATTGGCATAGTCATCCGGGCGGTCAGGTTCCGCTGATCACCGAAGGTGCTGGCTACTATCAGGAACGGGGGGAAGCCCGCGCGCGTCGTTCGCAAGGGAGATGCCCGTTGTCCGGGACTTGGTCGCTTGCTGATCGAGTAAACTGAGTTGGTTCGCTCGTATCTCACCCTCTGGTGGAACTCGCCGGATTTCTCAATGAGATTGAGGCTTCCCAGGCTGGCGCGGCCTTGAGAGCTTGCGCAAGGAAGAAACGTCATGACATTAGACAAAACATCAGACAAAACATACTCAGAAGAGGGACCAGGAACGAACTCAGGGAAGCCGGTTACGGAACGCTGGCAAAGCAAAGAAGGCGGCGCTCGGGTTCACTTTCCTCCTCCTCTTGTCTTTTTAATCTTTATTCTGCTCGGAGTCGTTCTTCAACGTACCGTGAGGCCGCTGACAATCCCGCTCGACCGCCCACTTCGGGTTACAGGTGGCATTGTCCTGATCGCGGTTGCCGTGAGCCTCTTGATACCAGCACTGATTTTGTTCAGGCGCACTGGACAGCACCCCCGTCCGTGGAAGCCCACACCTGAGCTGATCCCGAACGGTCCTTATCGCTTCAGTCGCAATCCGATGTATGTCGCGATGACACTCGTTGCGCTCGGGCTTGGAATTGCGTTGAACGATCTTTGGGTTTCGTTATTCGCCCCAGTATCGCTTTTGGTGGTGCATTTCATCGCCGTGTTGCCGGAAGAGCAGTATCTTACAGGGAAGTTTGGCGAAAGCTATCGTGGTTATATTGCCCGCGTTCGCCGATATCTTTGACTTCCTTCCATGTAGGAGCATATGTGAGGACATCGTGCGCGGAGCTCCTGCGGCGGATCTCATCAGTTATATATAATATTCCTTAGTAAATCGCAAAACGTGAGACCCGCTATTCGGGGCCTCAGCCTTCTTTTTTAGGAAGATCGAAGATGAACATAGAAATCGGACAGGTGGAGGCAATCTTCCGGTATCCCGTGAAGTCCATGGCCGGCGAACGTCTCGAGGATGCCACTTTGGGCTGGTATGGCCTTAAGGGTGACAGACGCCTCGCGTTTCGCCGCGTGAATGACCGCAGCGGAATGCCGTGGCTGACAGCAAGTAAACTTCCCGACCTGCTCCTGTTTGCTCCGCAGCGCCATAAAGACAGCGCTCCGGGCGACCTTCCTACGCATGTTCGCACGCCAGATGGGCAAGAGATGCTTGTCTTCGGGAAGGATTTGGCCAACGAGGTCGGACGCCGGTATGGAGCTCCCGTGCAAATGATGCAGTTGAGGCACGGCATCTTTGATGAAGCGTGCATCTCTGTGATCGCCTCTGATACGGTTTGCAAGATCGGACGACTGACAGGGCGGAGCCTGGACATCCGACGATTTCGCCCGAATGTGGTCGTTCGCTTACTGCGATCGAGTGCTTTCCAGGAGGACGAGTGGTTGGGCGGTGTGCTCTCATTCGGCGACGGGGACGACGCCCCCGCCATCGCCGTCACGATGCGGGATGAACGCTGCGGGATGGTGAACCTTGATCCCGACTCAGCGCAACCGGCGCCGGAAGTGATGAAGGCGGTCGTTCGTGCGAACCAGAACAACGCCGGAATCTACGGCACAGTCACTCGCACCGGTCGCCTAACGGTCGGACAGACCATACTCCTGCATGCGACGCGCTGAAGCGGCTTCTAGCGCTGCTTCAGCTATCGAAGGGCATTGCCAGGAGTTGGGCTGTGGTCGGCAAACCTGGACACTGCGCGTTCGTCAGCGAGTCGTCGGCAAACCGGAAACCGAGATCGGACCGGTCGCCGACTTCCGTGTGGCCAGTCACTCGACCGGAACGGCGAAGTGTACGCACCTTAGTGATTGATTCTCTTATCGCGCAGCGATATTCGCACGATCAACTAGCCCCAACGACGCTATAGCCACTACAACGCCGGTGCAGCAGAGGATTCCAGGGAATAGACGAATCGAGAAGAGGCATCGCGGAACCCGACGGCTACGTGCCGCAGAAATAGAACGTTCACGATTTTTCCAACTTCGTTGCCCATCGCTGGTCGCGTTGTTCCTTGGTAGTTTCCTCAATACGGGAAGCAACTGTCCACGTGTGTCCCTGTGGGTCCATGATCCATCCCATTCGGTCTCCCCAGAACTGGTTCTGAACTGGGTACAGAATCTTTGCGCCTGAGCTGACTGCTCGGTCCACGACTTGATCCACATCGTCGACGTAAACGAAGATTCCAACCGGCGAGCTGCCATCGAGCTGCGGCGCGCGCGCGGGGAAACCCGGCCACTCCGCTTCGATCATAATCATTTCACCGCTGATGGCCATCAGTCCGTGCGCCACCTTTCCATCATGACCAGGACGGCGGTTCAGTTCGCGCGCGCCAAAGGTGTGGCTACAGAATTCCATTTCGGCTGCCGAATCGCGACAAAATAGACGCGGCATTACGATAGACGAATTCTTCGGGATACCTTTTTTCGCGTCCATAGCTCCTCCGAACGAAAGAAACCTCGCTGATCCGGGAATCCTAGATCGGGCTCTTTTTACTCTGTTTGCCGCATTCGTGCAATGTGGTAGGGACCGCTGCTATGCTCGTTGGGGCTTCTGGCAAACGCCGCTGGATGCTGGGCGGACTAGGCGCTATGCAGGCCCAAAAACGAGTAGGTTTCTTGATCCATCCCGGATCGTCGGCAACCCTTCCCTTTCGATTGAGCCGGGGAGGTCTGCGGATAGGGTCGCGGTGGATAACAGTCCGCATCCATCTCAAGACTTCTTGATGCTTGCGAGCCCTTCCATCACAACTCTCTTCGCTGCTATCCGCGCGTGGTTACGCCGATTGACGGTTCTTTCGGGAACGACTGAGGTAAGATCGCGGTTAAACCCGGACACCGAGAGAAGCCTCACTCATGAGAAACAACAAAGTTAATGCGATACGGCTCTTCATTCGATTTGTAGCTCTCGCGACTGCTGCTTTCTGCCTCACCGTTGCTGCGACAGCTCAAATCAGAACAATCGAGACGACCGCGGCAACGCTGCACCTATCTGAGGACACAGGAGATTTGGTCGGCTTGCACTGGAAGGATCCAAATCTGGAAGTGATCGGCGAGCCACGTCTCGGAGAAAACTTTCGGCTGCTGATCCCCAATATTGGATATGAGGCGAACTATTTCAACAGTCGGGATCAGCATGTGAGCCGGTTCGAGACCATCCCTGACGGGGTCATCTGCGTTTACGATTCCCTTAAGAACGATCGGGAGACCATTGCCATCAAAGTGCGCTATCAGATCCGCGCGCTAAACCATCAAATTTTGTTTTCGATCGAAGTGCAGAATCCCGCCGGCCGGAAACTAGCGGAGGTGATGTATGGAATCATCGGCGGCCAACTGGGAATTGACAATCGCCTTGATACTGAGTCCGTCGTTCCCGGGGAGAATACAAATCTAGCTCCACACCTTTTTCGCCAGTTTCCATCGGGTGGTTACGGCGGTGGCAACCTGGGCATACGCTACGACGCTAACGGTTTCCTATACCCAGGAAACATGACCATGGGATGGATGAACGTGTTCAACCCAAAAGCTAAGATTGGGTATTACTACGCGAACCAGGATCCGGAATTACGTTTGTCGGCGCTCTATTTTGAGCTGCGGCCGTTCAGCAAGAGTGCCAGCGTGAAAGACAACTGGCCCTTGCGCTCTGAGTTGCCGGCGGGAGAGCCCCTCGGCGTGACTATGGGTTGGGTGAATTTCCCGTACGCGGGCAAGGGCACGCTTCAAGCCGGGCCCGTGGCGTTGCAGGTGCATACCGGAGATTGGCACACCGCCAGCTCACTTTATCGCGAATGGTACGATCAGCACTTCAAGATCGCAGGTCCCCGCAGTTGGTTGCGTCAAGAAAACGCTTGGCAGTCCATCATTCTGTCAAACCCCGAAGATGCCATCATTCATCGGTTTGCTGAACTGCCGAGGCTCGCAGCCGACGCACAGAAGTACGGGATAACCACGTTCGAGATCCTTGGCTGGAACATCGGCGGAATTGATCGCGGATATCCACAATACCAGCCTGACCCGCGATTGGGCACAGCGGCAGATTTTCGCAAGGCCCTTGCCGGCCTGCGGAGCCTCGGTGTCCATCCGCTCATCTTTGCCAATATCCAGGTTGCGGATACCGCCACGCCACTTTTTCGCAACACGCTCGAAAAATATACCGTCGAGGGACGTTGGGCGCCGGACTGGCAGCTCTGGGGTTGGGGCGAAGGAACGATTGGCGCTCGCCTCGGGTTGGTGAGGTCGAATATGGCAGTCGTGAGCCCGGCGCATCAGGAGTTTCGCAAGCTCCTGATGGACCAATATCTCCAACTCGTGCGGGACGGCGCGGATGGTTTCCAACTGGATAAGACGGGCATTATGTGGCCGCTCGACTTCAACCCGGAACTCCCTGTCTCTCCCGATAAGTCCCTGCCCCAAGGTGTCCTCGAAACCTTCGCCGAATTACTCTCTCAGGCACGTACAATCAATCCGGATTTTGCCCTTGCGTCGGAGAACACCTTTGATCGCGCACTGCCCTATGTAGATGTTTCTTATACGCGAATGGGCGACATCGATATGGACACGGCACTCCGCTACACCTTTCCGGAGTGGACCAGCACAATCTTTGGCGAAAGCCCGGGCGACTTCAATCCTATGAACAACGGAATGCGGTATGGCATGGTTTGGGCTCTTGCGCCTCGCCACTACAACGATTCCGTGGATGAGATTCTCACGCGGCCGCTGGCTCGCTATGTGAGCGAGCTCATCCGAATCCGCAAGCAATACGAGGATCTTCTCTTCAATGGGCGATTTAACGACACTCTAGGCGCCACAGTGCAGGGAGATGCGGATATCCGCTATTCCGTTTTCAGGTCGTTCAAAGCCAACGATGCCAGCCTGGCGTGCGTAGTGGTAAATTTCGGCGATGCCCCGGAATCAGCCGAAGTCAAGCTCCAGGGTGTGAGCGGAGACATCGTCATCGCCACTCCGTTCAATCCTGAACGCGGCGCCCACCTGCCCGTGCGCATTTCAATTCCTCCACGCCAATTGGCCGTGGTAGTGAAGCGTCATCGGATTGCAGCTGCTCTTGGGCCAAAAGCGTTCCCTTCCTCCCGGTGACTGTTGGGCTCCACTTATTTTTTTGTGTTCGCTGCGTTTTCCTGGGCCGAATCACCTGCGGGTGGCGAGGTTTGTCCATGGCCAACTCTCATACGGCTTGAGTGTACTCTCGCCGTGACGCTCCGCCCATAGCGGCAAGGGTCGACAACTCTACCCTAATCTGGTTTGTGAAGCTTGTGGAAGAGTTGCCCGTCAACCGCCCACAAATTCGTGGCGAGATTATCAAACAAGCTTTAGGTTTGCAAAGCGGCCGTCCGCGCGGGAGTTCGGCTTCAGCCTGCGGGAGACAGAGCTTTGGCGAGTCCCGTCGTATCTTTTGGAACAAGCTCCTGTTCCGGGTTGATTTTGAGCCACAAGAGGGCACCGAAAGCGAGCACCAACGCCATCAAAATCAATGGCCGATCATAACTGCCGGAGATCTTCGCGACATAGCCAAACACCACGCCTGAAAGAAAGGAACCCAACTGAACGGCCATATTCATGGCGCCGGCCATAGTGCCAGGGCATTTCCTCGCAACATCAACACAAACCGGAAATCCCATCGACTGATGGAAGGAGATTCCGGCGAAACTCAAGCATAGAAGCAGAAGCGTGCCAATTTTAGATGGATTGAAGGCAGCAAGCAGCGCAAAGAGGCCACCGCTCGAAAGGCCAATTATTCCAACACGGCAGCGTGCCGCCTTCAACCCGAGGCGCTTCAGAAGGAAGTCACTCGTTACACCGCTTGCCGCGTTTGCACCCGCACCAAAGATAAATGGCAGGGCCGAAAGAAGCAGGTCACTCTCGCTGAAACTGCGGGCCCGAACCAGATAGGTATGCAGCCAAGCGATAAAGAAGTAGTTGCCATAGCCAAAGGTCACGGCCACGAACATGATTGCCCAGAAATTTCCGCTGCGTGTCGCGACTCTCCAGGGAAGGCCGTTTTCGTGGCCGCCCGCTATCGCTCCAATCTCGTTTAGTTCTGAAGTGGTGACGCCTCGCTTCTCCCGAGGGGTGTTTCGGAACCATAATGACCACACAACTGCCCAAACAACCCCCAGCAGGGCGAAGATGTAAAACGATGCTCGCCAACCGTAGCGCATCTGAATCGGAACAACCAGAAGCGGGCTCAGAGCGCCGCCGACCTGCATGGCCATCGAAAGAAAGCCGAAAGCTCGTCCTCTTTCGCTCGCTGGGAACCAGGAAGCGATGCTAGCTGCAGCACTTGGAAAAGCGCCTGCTTCGCCTGCCCCAAACCAAAATCTTGTCAGCAGAAGAGCGAGGAAACCCGAAACCGCACCAGTGAGCGCTGTAAACGCCGACCACCACAGTACAATTCGGGTCAGGACGAGCCGGGGACCGAAGCGGTCCGCCGTCCATCCCCCTGGAATTTCAAAAACGGCATAAGCAATCGCGAAGGCGCCAACGACCCAGCCCCATTGCTGTGGGCCGATGTGCAGATACTCCTGGATGCGCGGACCAGCAACGGAGATGCACACACGATCAAGATACGTAATGACCGCCAGAAGAAATAGGAGCGCCCCGACTTTGTATCGATATTTCATCGATTCACAGCCATCGTGGTTGCGACAGGCTACTATCGAAAGGCGTGAAGCATCAATGCGCAAGAGTCATGATTCTGTGTGAGTGGTCGGCAAACGGGAACTTGGCCGATTCCTTCCGTGTAGCCCGTCATCCTCTCAGAAGGCACCGCCTTCGAAACCGCCTGCGAATCTCTGGTATCCTGCTTCCAATCTCCGTCAGCGGAGCCTAAGCATCTATGCGGAAACAGTTGCTTACATTCAGTGCCGTCCTTGTAATGGCGATCGCGGCTGTCGCTGAGGAGGGCTGGCGCCTCCACGGCGGCTCGCAAACCGACCAGCGCTTCAGCCCTCTCAACCAAATCAACGAGGAGACCGTTTCCAGGCTTGGCCTCGTGTGGAGCCAGGAACTCGGCACTTCACGCGGACTCGAAGCCACACCGATTGTGGAGCAGGGCGTCATCTATACCACCGGGTCTTGGAACGTGGTGTTCGCCTTCGAGGCCAGAACCGGAAAAATGAAATGGACCTACGATCCGCGTGTTCCTCGCGAGCGGGCCTATTTCTTCTGTTGCGATGTCGTGAACCGCGGCGTCGCCCTCCATAACGGCAAAGTCTATGTGGGCACGCTCGACGGCCGTCTCATCGCGCTGGACCAGCTCACCGGAACCCCGGTGTGGAGCATTCAAACCACCGACCCACTCAAGGCTTACTCCATCACTGCCGCGCCGGTCATCGCCCACGATAAGGTCCTCATCGGCAACGCAGGGTCCGAGTATGGAGTGCGCGGGTACATCACGGCTTACGATGCGGAAACCGGCAAGCAAGTCTGGCGCTTCTACACGGTTCCCGGAAACCCGAATAACGCATTCGAATCGAAGGCAATGGAAATAGCGGCCAAGACCTGGCAGGGCAAGGATTGGTGGCAAGCTGGCGGAGGCGGCACGCCATGGGAAGGCATGAGCTATGATCCCGATCTCGACCTGCTCTTCTTTGGAACCGGCAACGCCTCCACCTGGTACCGAGCGCTTCGTGGCGAGGGCGACAGTCTATACACCGCTTCGATCCTGGCCGTCAAAGCCAGCACCGGCGAACTCGCCTGGTATTTTCAGACCACGCCCGGCGACAGCTTCGATTACGACGCGACCCAGCCGCTCATTCAGGCCGACCTAAATATCGGCAAACAATTGCACAAAGTCCTGCTTCAGGCGAACAAGAACGGCTTCTTTTACGTGCTCGACCGTCAAACCGGTGAGTTCATTTCCGCCGCCCCTTTCGTGAGGGGCATCACTTGGGCTAGTGGCGTGGACTCCAAGACCGGACGGCCCATCGAATTCCCCGGCGTGGGCGACGCCAACCCGAAGCTCCTTTCTCCTGATTCGACCGGAGCGCACAACTGGAATGCGATGGCATTTCACCCGGCCACCGGCCTCGTGTACTTCCCAGCGCGAGTTGGCACCCAGATGGTGCATGCACCCGACAAGAAGTGGAAATACGATCCGAACCGCGACAACGTCGGCATAGACGGCACGTATGAAGGACCGCTCTTCGCCAAAATGGCCTCGATGCCTCCGCCCTCCGGCGAGCTCCTGGCCTGGGACCCCATTGTGCAGAAGGCCGTGTGGCGTGCCAAGTATCCTGTCTTAGACGGAGGAGGTGTCCTAGCGACTGGAGGCAATCTGATTTTCCAGGGGCGCGCGGACGGGATCTTCGCCGCTTATCGCGCTACGGATGGCAAGCAGGTCTGGCACTTCGACGCCGACACTGGAATCATGGCACCGCCGGTCACTTACACCGTCGATGGAGTCCAATACGTGACGGTCATGGCTGGGTGGGGTGGTGGGGCCGGGCTTATCAATGCGCCTGGAGTCGGCGCCGTCAAGCCGGGCTGGGGCCGCATTCTCACGTTCGCCCTCGATGGCAAAGCCATCCTGAAAGCTCCGTCCTTCGGACATAAGAATCTGCCCCGGCCTGCCGTCACTGCGAAACAGGATCCCGAGGCAGTGCACGCGGGCGGCTTGCTATTCAACTCGCATTGCTTCCTTTGCCATGGCCTGAATGCGGTCGCTGGTCCGCTGCCTGATCTGCGCTTTTCGAGTAAAGAGGTGCTCGATTCGCTGCCATCGATCGTACTCGGCGGCGCACGAGCCTCCAGCGGGATGCCCTCCTACAAGAAGATCCTCTCCGACGAGGATGTGAAAGCGATTCGCGCATATATCATTGCGCGAGCGCAGGAAGCGGCACGACCGACGGAAGCGTCAAAGCAACACTAAAGCCATGTCATCAGCACTAAGAGACCCCAATCGGCAGCCTCGTATACTACGCCACGCACAGCACACGGACGAACCACTGCTGTAGCGTAGAACTACCATTAAAGGCGAGGCGGTTCAGAGCGACAGTAATTCGGTTCCTTCCAGTTTGCCAGTGACCGGACAGGACTTAGAGGCCGGAGAGAGATTTAGTTTGAGTGAAGATTTCGGATAGCGCGATGTCGCGCACCGGGATATCGTGCGTTGTCCATGCTCGAGGCTAGGTTTAGGAAGGAGTTGACAATGACGACGGCGCAGACGGGACTCTCGGTGTCAGCCAATGCCTATCGCGAGAAATTGTTCAAGCTGCTCGGCGAACGAAATCCTTTTGAAGTGTTGGCACAGACGGCTACCACACTGGCCGAGATTGTGGGCAAGCACTCAGCGGCGTTATTGCGCGCCCGGCCATTTGAAGGAAAATGGACGCCCAATGAGGTCATCGGGCATCTCACCGACAGCGAATGGGTGTATGGCTATCGCCTTAGGCTGATTCTTTGCGAGGACAATCCAACTATTCTGGGCACTAACCAGGATTCGTGGGTCGCTTCCCTACGGCACAATGAACGCGAGCCCTCCGAGTTAGTAGAAATCTTTCGGGCATTGCGTCAATTTAATCTGACGGTGTGGAAACGGACGTCACCGGCAGATCTGGAGCGCTCTGGCCAGCACAATGAGCGGGGACCCGAGTCCCTAGGTGTGATGCTGCAACTAGTAGCGGCTCATGACCTTTCGCACTTGGATCAGATCACTCGTTATATCCACGCCCTGCAACAGCCGGAGTAGTGGCGCCATCGGGGTCTGAGTTGTCGGCCATCCGGAAACTGAGATGGACTGACCCAGCTTCCGCATAGCTCGTAACCGCCCCAATCGGCGCGAGTGGGACTGGATAGGCATGTTGGTCTAATTAGACTCCCAACAGATTCCAGTGGTAGAGAAACGGAATCATGAGAAGAGCGGCAAGGGCAACTACGCTGTAATACACCCGTTCTACCCTGGACCAATCGGAGTGTCTCCATACGCTATAAGAGAAGACTGGGAGTGTGAGGCCGAACAGCGAGGCAAACAGGAGGCAGCTCGAAGAGACATGAAAGGCAGCATTGAATTGGGAGGGGCGTGAATGATCACCGACCAGCATCCACGCGAGGACAGGCACAGGAGCGAGGACCACCAGCACGCTAACCAGCATCGCCATCCGCCAAGCTAAACGCGCTTTACCCGGCACTCGTTGTCTTTCTGATTGTGCTCTTCGCCAGCGACGACGGATGAATCTGGTCGTTGACACGAGCGGAAGCGATAGAAAGATAAGAAAACCAGCCATCCCAAGTCCTGCATGGAGCATACCGCTCTCAAACCACCGCAGTCTGTCGAAAGCAGTCGGGTCTTTGCTTGAGCCGCTCATAAACATTCGAATGATGTTTCCTTTTCCGTCCTCGCTAAACGTGACGTAGAAACCCTCTTCCGCTCTGAACAGAAGCGGTTCGACCTCGACCATCCGCAAGCTCTTGTGCCCCAGCGGAGGGAGTCGGAGGGTCAGAGTCCCGTCGCCGTTGGACACAACAGGGGTGTCCGCAACGAGGCTTACAAGCTTTTCAGCACTGGTCATGGAAATAAAGTTCGGTCGGTAGAGTCCGGTAAATCGCTCCGCGCGCGCTGCGAAGTCAGCCGGCGAGTTCGGAAGGGTAAACGGCCGTGATGCCGGATAGTAGTGATCCATGAATGCAGGCAGGAAACCTTTCCCGAGTTCCCCAGAGTACACAATGTAGAAGCCTAGGTTCTCTTCAGGCAGCAAGTACAGAAGGGATTCGTGTCCTCCGCCACCCGTGTGAAAGAGCCCTCGCCGGTCGTTCATGTAACTCTCGAAGAAACCATACGCTACTCCAGGCATACGCCGATGCTGGGTAAAGTGTTGACGGTGCATCTCAGTCAGGCTTGCTTGGGATAGGATCCGACCGCCCTCGAATGTCCCGCCGTTCAGGTGCGCGATAATGAAGTGCCCCATGTCCGTGACGGTACTCACGAGCGACTCTGCCGGATAGAGCTGGATTGCTGTTTTGTCAGGAGGCTGTCCGCCCAATCCGGCTGTCGCCACAAACGGAGCTAGGTTGGGCGGGAAGGGTCGCCGGAAACTCGAATGCGTCATGCCGAGCGGCTGGAACACATTCCGCTCCACGTAGTCATAGAACGAAACACCCGAGACCGTTTCCACCAAGCAACCAGCGAAGGCCATTCCCCAGTTGGAGTACACGATCTGTTCTCCGGGACGGCGGGCGCGTTTGGGTGGGTTCCTGGTGAAGAACTCTGTGAGCGGGATCAGGTCCGCCGGGCGATCTACGGAGCCCAGAATGAACGAATCATCAATACCGCTGGTATGCGTCAGCAGATTGGCGACGGTTACAGGTTCTGAGTAATTACGTTCCAGCTGAAAGCGTTTAAAGTAGGTGTTAACATCCGCGTCAAGCTTGAGTTTTCCCTGTTCGACGAGTTGCATGACAGCAGTAGCGGTCACAAGCTTAGAGACAGATGCCGCGTAGAAGAGGGTCTGGCTCGGAATCACTGGAGTTTTCTTTTCGGCGTCGGCGTAGCCGTATCCTTTTTGAAAAAAGATCTTGCCATCCTTGACGAGGGCAAATCCTAGACTTGAAGCAGACGAGTTCTTTAGATAGTCCGCCAGGAACTGATCCAACCACGCCTCAAGTTCTTTTGAGTCGGTTGGCCCCTCAACGGTCGCAGTCAATGAGGCGGTGCTGGAGTTTCGCGGCGCGCCTTCCTGCGCCAATGGCGATCTGGCTGTCACGACGCATAAGAAGGTAGCGATCAGTACTCGATTCATAGTCATTTCTCTTCGCGAAATAACGAGAAAAACCAATCGGTCAGATGTTCTGCTGCATCCTTCTCCGGTTAACTACCCGAACGAACCTGGACTCTCGACAAATGCACATCAAGGAGGATTACCATGCGCACTTTTCTGTGTAAAGTACTTCGCGACATTAACATGCTCTCGCTGGTGGTCACGTTGCTTGACCGGCTATACTTTGCATGATAAAGTACTTCACCTAAGCGAGGCGCCGGCTACCGTGTAATTCGTAATGAGCACACAAACCACACTTGGAAATGTCCTTCGACGAATGGTAGCAACCCTCAGGGTCACTGCCCCCAAAATCGCCCGTTTTAGACCTCCTTACACCAGGCGATACAGAGAGATACCTATTGATTTCCACAGCCCCTATGTCACTGTCTTTCCGTGGTTTACGGTGCGGTTTGGTGTCGCTTGGTCTAATTCAGTTGCCTGTCTTCGCAACGAGGAGGAGGCCGATTCGATCCGGTCCCGTCCGCCAATCTCGTTTTGCATCCCAGGCAATTCTGCACCGGCAACTATCGTCCCATCCTAGATGTCCCGCCCGTTCTAGATTTCAACACCTGGATTTGCCTATGTTCACATCAAAAGTCTTTTGGGCCATCGTGCTGGGAATCATCACGTCTGTTCTGCTCCTGGAAGCTAAAATCAATCTAGCTTTTAGTGCGCTGCGCGCACGAGCTCTCCAAATGCTTGCCGTACCCGGGGCGCACTTTGTCACCGCGATCACGTCGCGGGCCGGATTGGAAACAAGCGGGACGAGATTTTGGGGAGCCGTCGCATTCGCCTGCAATCTCCTGTGCTACTTCGTCTTCTGGTATGCCTGTATCTGGCTTGCTGGGTACTTGCGCGCGCGCCGGCACCCCTACGACCGCCAAAGCACACTAATCCAGCCGGTGCGAAGGTAAATCTCCGCGTAAGAATGGAACTCCCGGGTCATAGCAGGTTGGCTCAGGCGATCTGGATTCAGTCGCTTGAGCGGTCGCCTGACGACCGCTGTTGGCAGCCGGGCGACTGGCCGTAGAACGAGTTGCCGGCGTGATTGAGTTCCTTGAGGCCGAAGCCCGAAGTGTAGAAGCCACGGGCGGATTCCGCTTTCAGAAAATCGAAGAAGCGGATGCCGGCGTGAGTTCGCGATAGATCAGGGCGGGTGTCGCTGCAGGAAGCGGCAAGGTCCAGCTGTTCCCCCACCGGGATGTCAATGAACGATTTGGCGTAGCGACTCTGGGATTCCTGTTGCAACCAAGCCAGGCCTTCCCGGCAGGTTTTTTCCGGCTCGTAGGTCTCCAATTCACGAACCGGTTCTTCACTGGTGAAATAGGCAACGGCCAGTGCGCGCTCTTCTGGTGTCAAATTGCGAGCCGCGCTGCGGACTCGCGGTGCGCTATAAACGACCAGGTCAATCCACTCGGCGACTTCGTCATAGATTGTATCCGGAGCTCCAGCGATTTTCTGTGCCATGGTTCTCAGGTCTTCTCCGAGAATAATCTCGACCAGGCGGCGGATGACGCAGAACTCGTCGGCCATAAAGGCCTGAGGAACAAAGGGACTTGTGCGCGGACGCACAAATTCCGTCTCGGCACCGGGCGGTATCGGGAAGAATGGACCGTCACTATTCAGAGCGTGTGTCACTCGGTCGATGGAAGGTGTGTACAAGCCTGGCGGCAACGCCGCTGCCACTTCCTGGTCCGTTGGCTGAGACTCGCCGGGCACACCGGAGAATCCGGAAAGAATCACCGCGCTGCCGAAGTTCAGCAGCCAGTCGCGGCGCGTGATTCCCGCGTCCTCGAGACTCGGCTCAATCCTGCGTTGGTCATCCACCATAAGTGCCCCAAATCACAAATTGCCCTTGCGATATTCGTCGACAACGTAGTCTCCAGCTCGCGCGGAAATGGCCATGATCGTCAGCGTCGGTTCGTAGCAACCTTGAGTCGCAAAGACTGCTCCGTCCGTGACAAAGACATTTCTTGCATCATGGAGCTGTCCGAAGCTGTTGACCACGCTTTTCTTCGGATCGCTTCCCATTCGAGCCGTGCCGCATTCATGGATGTTTTTGCCAAAAACGCTCACTTGCTCCGCGGGCGGTTGCCGACGATCCAACTTCATGGCATCGAGAATCTCCAACACGTGCTGCCGCATGGCTTTGGCCATCAACTGCTCGTTTTCGCCGTAGCTGGCGACAACGCGCAGCGCCGGAATTCCCCACGCATCTCTTTTCTCGCGATCGAGCGTGACGTAATTGTCATAGCGTGGCAGGCATTCGCCCTGCGCGGTAATCGCGAAGTAGTATGGAATCTCCGAGCGGATCTTTTCACGCCACGCGGAGCCAAACCCGGCAATTCCGAAGGCGTGTGCGTAGAGTTCTTGGCTGCCGTCCCCGTCAAAACGGTAGCCGCGTAGAAAATTCTTGTTCACGTTCTTGCCAGCGTTTACGTACTTCGGAATCAGGAAGCCGCACGGCGTGCCGGTCGGCATGCGGCGAGAGGAATTGAATTGCGTCAGGTAGCCGCCGGCTCCTTCCAGCGTGAAATGGTCCATCAGATAGTGACCAAGCTGGCCAGAGGAGTTGCCAAGTCCGCCGGGAAAACGCGACGAGCCAGAGTTGAGAAGAATTCGTGTTGACTCCAGCGCGCTGGCGGCCAGCACCACGACCTTCGCACGCGCCTCGCGGTGGGCGCGGGTCGCACGATCCACATAGTACACGCCTTCGGCCTTACCCTGATCGTTCATCAGAACGTGACTGACCACGGCGTCGCTGACCAAAGTCAAGCGTCCGGTGCGCGCCGCGGCGGGCAAAGTGACTGACGGACTGTTGAAATACGAGGCCGTGTGGCAACCACGCTGGCACTCGTCGCAGTAGTGGCAGGCTGGGCGAGCGCGATGCACGATAGTCAGATTCGCGACACGGTCGGGCATCACCACCCAGCCGAACTTCTTGCCAATCACTTCGCGTGCGAATTCGCCGCCGCAGGAGAGTTTCATCGGTGGCAGAAATTTGCCATCTGGCATTTGCTCCAGGCCTTCCCGTGACCCGCTGACCCCGATGAAGGATTCCACCAGATCGTAATAGGGTGCCAAATCTTTGTAGCTAATCGGCCAATCCTGGTCATAGCCATCGCGACTTGCGGCCTTAAATTCGTAGTCGCTGTAGCGGTAGCTCTCGCGCCCCCAGCAAAATGTTCTACCGCCGACCTGGCGTCCGCGTATCCACATGAACGGCTTATCCACGGGGAAGGTGTACGGGTTTTCGCGATCGTCAACGAAGAACTGATGGCTGTACTCGTCGCAGGCATAACAAAGCCGCTGGATGGGCTGCCGTTCCAGAAGCACCTGGCGGTTGCCGAACCCGCGAAATTTCACTTGATACGGTCGCACGTGCTCGCTGAAGTCGCGCGTGGGTACGCGCGGCGGCCCAGCTTCCAGCATGAGCACGCTCATTCCCTGCTCGGTAAGCTGCTTGGCCACCCAGCCGCCACTGGCGCCCGAGCCGACGATCACCGCGTCATAAAGTGGATTTGTGGAGCGCATCCGACGGATGCGCATGGTACCACCGCCAAGGAGTAAGCGGCAAAAGCGAAACGAGGCGCAGCGGCCGCCCCGGGATGCTTGCGTTTCCGAAATGATAACAGCCGTGTTCAAATTTTAACCACACGGCAACCCTTTATTTGCAATCTGCGGGGAAAGATGTCACATGACCAACGCAGCCGCGCTTTGGCACGGCCCTGAATCGCCGCTGGTGCAATCCGGCCCTTACGAAGTTTTCCTTGCAGCCACCCTCGACGAAGTCCAAGCCTGTCAGCGACTCCGCTACGACGTCTTCAACACCGAGTTGCATGAAGGGCTGGACTCAGCCCATGCGCTGCGGATGGATCGTGACCGTTTTGACCTGATTTGCGACCACCTTCTGGTGCGGCAGCAGGAAACCGGCGAGGTCGTCGGAACCTACCGCATGCAAACCGGTTACCGGGCCAAGGGAAATGCCGGCTACTACAGCGAACAGTTTTTCGACTTCGCCCCTTATGAAAGCATCAGGGGAGAAATGCTCGAGCTCGGCAGGGCCTGCGTGCATCGCGACCACCGCGGTGGCAACGTTTTGATGTTGCTGTGGAAAGGGATTTTCCGCTACGCACAGCAGTCCGGCGCATGCTTTTTAATCGGCTGCAGCTCGCTCACGTCCCAAAATCCGGCTGAGGGAGCCGCGTTGTACGCAAAACTGCGACAGTGCTATTTAGCTCCGCAACCGCTGCGAACCCTGCCGGCGGCAGTTCACGCCCTGCCGGAAACCGTCACTCCCGCCGAACCGGTCCGCGTGCCGCGCCTGTTGAGGACCTACCTGGAACTATCCGCAAAGATTTGTGCACCTCCCGCGATCGACCGGGAATTCGGAACCATCGACCTACTTACGATTCTGGACCTGGAGAAAATCTCGGCTGGACTTCGCACTCGGGTGTTAGCGGACTAGGAATCAAAGCAGCGATCGAGCCAGGTCAATCGCCGCGGGCACGTTGAGCGGATCGACCAAGGCTCCACGCACAAAGTCTCTCGAGCCTCCACCCTTTCCGGCGAATTGTTCGAAGACTTTTCTGAGTATGGCGTGGATATCCCGGCCAACGGCAGAATTCTGCGCCAGCACAAGGGACCCTGTCGACTGGTCGGCGACCAGCGCGACCACGTTATCCGCGCAGATAAGGGCCGTAGTGAGCAGCTGGAGATACTCGGGCTCCACACCTTCCGTAATTTGGCTGATCACGCGCTTTCCGGACGAGGGCGCCGGATTCGCGGCAAACAGCGCCGCCGCATCCGTTTCGGCAACCTTGGGTAGCAGCGCTCTTACTCGTCTTGACGCCGCTTCCTTTTCGCGCTGCACGCGATCCACTGCGGCGGGCACGTCGGCCGGCGCGCATTTCAGTTTTGCGCCAAGTTGAGCGATAGTTTCAGCGTCGCTGCGCGCGGCCGTCTCCGCCCGACCCCCGCATAGAAACTCCACCCGCCAGTCCTGCCGAATCTTGCTGCCACCGCGGATGAGAATCATACCCAGCTGGCCTGTGCGGCGAAGATGCGTTCCACCACACGGTTGCAAATCAATTCCGGCGATCTCAATCGCGCGGAGAAGACCTTCCCGGTCCACTTGTTTGCGCACGCCCTGCTGGGCAAACTGCTCTGCCGTGCCATAGTGCACTGTAATATCGCGATCCTCGAAAATAATAGCATTCGCGGCGCGCGCAGCACCCTCAAGGATTTGCGCCGACGGCTGCGGGCCGCGCAAATCAATGGTGCTTACCTCTTCACCTAGATGAAAGGAGACGGTCACCAGGCCGAAGCGCTCTTGAAAAACTGCCGAAAGCAGGTGCTGACCCGTATGCTGTTGCATGTGATCGAAGCGCCGTGGCCAGTGAATGCAGCCGTCCACGCGTCCGGGCGGGACGGGACGATCCACGACGTGCACAATACGCTCGTCGCCATCGTGAACGTCGAGCACGTTGGCTTCGCTCAGTTTCCCCAGGTCGTTGGGTTGGCCGCCGGAGGTCGGATAGAGCAACGTCTGATCCAGCACCACCGCCCATTGTGGACCCGCTCCGCTCTCTTCGGCTTCAGTGAGTGGCTCGCAACTGAGGACCTGCGCGCTGAAATTATCCTGGAACGAATCGTCGTAGTAGAGCCTGCGCGTTGCCATGAGAAGGAAAGTCTAGCACAGCGGATTCGGCCGGCCGGCTACGCCCGCGGCCGGTATTTTCATCACCGTTTCATCACAACCAGCGGAGAATTCAATTTCAGGGCCTGAATACAGGTTAAAATGAAAGTATGGCTGTACGGCTGATAGCCCTGGACATCGACGGCACGCTGCTCGACAGCCGCTGGAAGGTGCCTGCGGCAAATCGTGCCGCCATTCAGGAAGCAACCCGCCGCGGAATCGACGTGGCGCTGGTCACCGGACGACGCTACGACTTTGCTCTGCCCGTGGCGCTGGATCTGGGCTGTCCCACCACGATGATTGTGAACAACGGTGCGATGATTCGGTCGAGCGACGGCCGAACGCGCCTGAAGCATCTGCTGCCCGACGACATTGGTCGCGCCGTGCTCGACTTGTGCCGTCCCTGGCGGCAGGGCGCTGCCGTCATCTTTGACCGTCCTCGCGAAAACCAGTTGGTCCTTGAACGGCTGGATCGCGATGACTCGATCCGCTTTCAGTACTACTCACGTAATCTTGAATACATCGGCATCGTTTCACCTATTGAAGACTGCCTTGTCGAGCCGCCGCTACAGGTCATGTTTTCTGGCACAGTGGCTGAGATGGAAGCCGCAGCAGCGCTGCTAGCGGCTTCGCCGCTGGCTCGAAAGTTGAAATTGGCGGCGACCAAATATGCCAGCAAGGACTTCGCGATGCTCGATGTGCTGCCACCGGGCTGCACCAAGGGTGCCGCGCTTGCGGAATGGGCAAAGCTGCAGGGCTTGCGCCGCGAGGAAATCCTGGCCATCGGTGACAACCACAACGACTTCGAGATGCTAGAGTTTGCCGGCATTGCCGTAGTGATGGGCAACAGCGTGCCCGAACTAAAGGAACATGGCTGGCACGAAACCCAGTCCAATGACGAAGACGGCGTGGCCGCGGCAATCGAGAGGTTTGCGCTGCGCGAGGCGGCCTCGTGCGCATGATTCGCACACTTGGTTGTGTGCTGCTACTGGCGACGTGCGCCAGCGGCGTCCGCGCGGATTATTTTGTGTTGCGCAGCGGGGCCCGCTTGAACGTAAACTCCTGGGAACTGGTCGGCGAGCGCTACCGCATTCAGGTAAATGGCGGAAGTGCGGAGTTGCCATACGCTGACGTAGTGGCAATCGAGCCCGAAGAGATCTTCGTCCCGGCGCCCCGCATGCCACTGGATCAGGCGCCGTATGGACAGCTGATTCGTGACATTTCCCAGAAATACGGCGTTGACTCGGACTTGGTGTTTAGCGTGATCGCCGCTGAGTCGAATTTCAATGCCAAAGCCGTATCCCGCCGTGGCGCACGAGGATTGATGCAGCTGCTCCCGTCAACTGCGGCGCGCTTGGGTGTGCGCGACGTGTTCGATCCCAAAGAAAACGTGGACGCCGGAACCCGTTTTCTGCGCGATCTGCTGAAGCAATACCGGGGCGACCTGCCCTTGACCCTGGCTGCGTACAATGCCGGTCCGGCGGCGGTACAGAAATACGGCCGCGTTCCGCCCTACAACGAAACCATGGCGTACATTCGCGCCATTCGCAAGACCTATGCGTTGCGCAAGGCCAAGCCGGATGGTACAGGCGGCAGATGAATTGCCGTTCCGTTGGGAGACCGGTGTGGCTCGTTTTCCAAGAGGGTTAACCGAACTAGGGTGGAGGTTGCGTACCCTCCGGGGGAGTTGGCACGGTCGTTGGCGGGCTCGGATTGAAGCCCCCTGGGTACTGGCCCTGCATGTTGCCGAAACCGGGGGCCCCATTCGGAGCGGTACCAGGATTAGCCTGTCCACCTAGCGTGCCGGCCGGTGTTCCAACTTGCTGTCCCAGTGCGCCCGCAGCGCCCAAAACGATCGGGTCTTTCGACGGATCCCAGATAAACTCAAACTGTTTGTAGTTCCTTGCCTTTTCGTAGACGATGATCGAACGCCGGTTGATTTTACTACCGACGCCGATGATGCGCCCGCCGATGACGGTCGTCGGCTCCGCATTGAGAAGCGCATCGTTCGCGGCATCGGCGACGGCCGAGTCGGTGGTATCAGCGCTGGCACTTGAAGCTGCGCCGGTTGAGTCGGCGCTGGCGGCGGAATTGGTCTGGCCGCTCGGTACGTTTTGCTGTGGAGCCTGGAGCCCCCCGGGCCCGTTCGGAGCGTTTGCCGAATTCGGGTTACTCAAATTCGAGTTGCCAAAAACCTGGCCAGCTGCCTGATTCAGCCCTTGGCCAAAGGACTGGCCAAATCCCGGTCCGGATCCTGGCGCCAGACTTTGTCCGAAAGACTGTCCGCCAGATTGCGCCGCAACCTGCGAAGCAGGCGTGCCGGGTACCGGCGCACCACCCGGGCCGCCGATTGTCGGTATCTGCAGCTTGCGCGCGGGATTCAGGCTTCCAATCAGCTGCCCCGTCGGCCCAATGTAAATCAGACGCCACTCCCCATCCTTGGAGTTCATCGGGTCTTTATACGCCTGGCGCATGAACCGGATATTGCCGACCTGGGGCTTGGTCAGATCGTCGAGCGAGGTCGGGAACTTTCCAGTCTTTCGGTAGTACAGTTTCACCGCCCTCTCGTACTGCTTGCCCCGCCAGATCATTTCCGTTTCTCGTTCACGGCGGCCTTGGGTCAGGATGTTCGGCGCCACGGACATGGCAGCAATAAAAAGCAGCGCCACAAAAAAGAGCACCATCAGGATGGCATAGCCCTTTTGCGCCTGCCGCAACGATCCTGTCTTGTTGTCGTGCCGCATTTGACTCAACCGTTTGGCCCAATGTCCTCGAGCGTGGCGGGTTGGCCCTGCCGCCCGGACGATATCTCAACGAATTCCAGTGTGGCGTTCCCAATCTTTGTGATGCGGAATCGGCCGAGCAGGGTGTCGCCTTCAGCGACGATGTACACGTCTTCGCCGTCCGAGAGGAACGCCCGCCGCGCCGTACCGTTCGGAACAGTCCCGTACCCAAAGAATTTCATGTTGGGCGGCAGTTGGGGCGGAGGCGGGGGTGGAGGAGGTGGCGGAGGTGTATATCCTTTGTCCCCCGGTTGCAAAACTTTTTGCGGCGGTGGCGGTGGCGGAAGATCGGTAAAAATGTTTCTGCCGGTGGATTTGTATTCCGTACTCTGCACTCGTGTGATCTCCCACCAGGGAATGGCCGGGTTGTCCACATTCATCGCCTGATAGTTCGAAATGGCCGCAGCGGCGCTCTGCGCCTGCGGGATCTGGCGGCTGCTCCACATCCAGATTACGGCGGCTATTGCCATCAGAATCAAGAACAGGGCGAGTTTTTTCTGCTGCGTCATGCGCTTTTCTCGCTGTCCTCGATCATCAAAAGGCGTCCTTGAAGACCGGACGAAATCTCCACAAATTCAAGCTCGCTGTCACCGATCTTGGTGATGCGATAGCGGCCAAGGACAACATCGCCTTCAGAAACGATGAACACATTGTCCCCGTCCGAAAGAAAGGCGCGGCGAGGACTCCTGTTGGGTACCGTGCCGTAACCGAAATACTTAAGAGGAAGCTCGGGCTGCAGGGACGCTGGAAGACGGCCGGTTGGTGACGCCGGAGATGTCCCTCGATCAGGCCGTACCGCACGTTCGGGTTTAAAAATGTCGCGACCGCGCCACCTGTATACGGTAGTTGGTGCGAGTTTGGGCCCCGGCAGGCTGATCTCAATTTCCCAAGGGTCATAATGGGAAATCGCGATTCCCTGCGCCGCGGATTGGGGCATCTGCCGGCTGCTCCACGTCCAGGCTAGGGCCGCAATGACCATCAAGACCAGCAGGGCAGCGCATTTTTTCTGCTGTTTCATGCGGCCGTCCTGAAGTAGGTTCTCATTTTCACGGCAATGTGCAGCGCCGATGGTCCGCTCGCATTCTCGGTCTGCAAACTCATCGATTCCACAATATAAAAATTCTTGGAGTGCTGCACGATGTTCATGAACTTCACGATGTTGAAGTACTCGCCATTGATGGTCGCATCCAGATCAACTTGAGTGAGATTCCTTCCGGCAAGCTCGCTATGCCGGAATCCGATTGCCTGAATCTGTACGCCAGCGGTCTTGGAAAGTCCGTCGAGCTCTGCGGTCACAGCCGAATTGCCGGCGCTGGCCGGCAGGAACGAAGCATCGAACTTTTCGTAGTCGGCGACCGTGGCGGGCAAGTTGTGCCGGATCTTTTCGGCATTCTCGATGTCCATGCTCAGCAGTTGCAGCTTGCGGGAGTCCTCCTCCAGCTTGCTCATCGGCACGCGCTCGGCCCGAGACGGCCACCAGTTGTATGCTGCCAGCGCGCCGTCTCCTAACAGCAACACACTCAGGCCAGTCAGGATCATGCGGCGCTTGGCTGTGAAGTGCCCGTCCATCAGCTCCTCGCGTAAGTCGCGTTCAACTCCAATAGCGCCTGGTCCGCGCCATTTGGTCCGTAGCGTTCACTCATAAGCTGAACGTTGGAGAATGCCGGTGAGCTCTCCATTGCTTTCAGGAACTTGATCTTGGCATCTTCAGAACTCGCCGCCACCGACAGACGCACAAACATGTGGCCTTTTTCCAGCTGCGGCTGGATGCTCACGACGTGCACGCCGGCGGGCACTAGTTTCTCCAGGTCCATGAACATCCGGGTCCAGTCAAACGCCCGTTCGTCCACGATTCCTTTTACAAACTGCGCGCGCTCTTTGAGCTTGGCGTTTTCGGGCCGTGCGAAGAATTGATCCAGTTCCTCGCGGCGTTTCTGCAAGCTGGCCGCTCGAGCCGCATTGTCCTGCTCTTTGCGCCGCAGAGCTTCGCGCGACTTCAAATCCGAATACGCGTACCAGCCGAGAGCAGCGAACAGAATCCCGGCAAAGAACACCGCCAGGCCCCAACCGACATAGAACCGCCGGTGTGATAGCAGCGGTTTGGTGGCGAGATTGAGCCGTACATTCATTCCGTTGGTTCCTAACCTTCAGCCCTTCTGCATCATCCAGCCAACTAAGCCTTCCAGTTCGCGCTCGGCCAGGGGCCGCGCATCCGAGGATATCCGCCCCTCGGAGATCGCCGTGTGCAGCAGCGAATGGACTTCACAGTGAAATTCCTTTTCCAATTGCGGCACGAATTCCGGAAGCCGCCCGCCGAGCCCCGCCACGCGAACCTGCTGAATCCCTTCCTGCCAGGTGTCCTGGTAATACGCTGCCACAGGATAAATCTCTTCCAGCAGCATTTGCGGGGTCAGTTGCGCAACCTGGGCCGGTAATTCCGTGCAGCGATAACCGCACAGTACGCCTTCGCGGACAATTGCAGTGGTCAATGATGAACCGGAGACGCGTGCCATCAGGGCGGGCTTGCGGTCAGCAAGTAAGGACACCGCCGCCAGCGAAGCACTGAGCACGACACCCGGTTGCAGCCCGACCTGCTCGGCAGCGGCCTCGTACTCGCGCACGATGCGCAGCCTGCCCAAAGAAGTAACGACATCCACTCCGCCTTCGCGCGGTGCCTGCCGCATGTACGAGATCAACGTTTCGTCGACTTCAAACGGCACGCTCTTCTTCAGCTTCCAGCGCAGCATCGGGATTGCTTCCTTGGCGCTGCGTGGAAATTGATCAAAGTGCTGCACAAAAACGCGGATCACAGTGTCCGGAACCAGCAACGTGGCAGCTTCGCCCCTGGCGTTCAGGCGATCGCAAATCCCCTGCATCGCAGAGCGCACCGCAGAGCCGTTCACGATGTTGGTCTCAACTGCCGAAGGCACAACTGCACCCGGCGGTAGCGCCTCAACCGCGAAACCGTCCAGCGATCCAGTGCGGGTAAAACGTGCGCCTGCTATGCGCTCGGGCGAAATCTCAATGGCGATTGCCGGATGGGGCTGGGCGTCCAGCCAAAGCGCGATCTTTCGCACAAGATTGCTCTGGTAGATTCCCTGCCGGTATGTGGTCGTCTCATTCAACGAACGTCACCTTATTGATCTCACGCAACGACGTCTGGCCCATCTTTACTTTCGCCAGTCCGCTTTCCCGCAGCGTGATCATTCCTTCATCCCTCGCCACGCGCTTGATTTCGGAAGTCGGCCGCCTGTCAATAATCATCTCGCGGATCCGGTCGGAAAGGTCCAGCAATTCGCAGATGGCCGTTCGTCCGTGATAACCCGTGCCGGAGCACTCCAGGCAGCCTGCGCCCTCGCTGATCTGTGAATCCTTGACATCTTCCGGTTTCAGCCCGGCTTCGCGCAGTTCATCAACGCTAAACTTTTTCGGCCGCTTGCAACTGGGGCAGATCACCCGCACCAGGCGCTGCGCCATGATGCAATTCAATGCCGAAACAAAGTTGTACGGCTCGACTCCCATGTTGATGAAACGCCCGATCACGTCGGTCACGTTGTTGGCGTGAACTGTGGTGAAGACCAGGTGCCCGGTAAGCGCCGACTGGATGGCGATCTGCGCCGTCTCCTGGTCGCGGATTTCGCCGACCATGATCTTGTCCGGGTCGTGGCGAAGGATCGATCGCAAGCCTCGCGCAAACGTAAGCCCCTTCTTCTCGTTTACCGGGATCTGCGTAATTCCCTTCAGCTGATACTCCACCGGGTCTTCAATGGTGATGATCTTGTCTTCGTCGCTCTTAATTTCGTTGATCGCGGCATACAACGTTGTCGTTTTACCGGAGCCCGTGGGACCGGTCACCAGCACCATGCCGTAAGGTTCACGAATATACCGGCGAAATCTTGCCATCTCTTCGGCCGAAAAGCCCACTACATCGAGGCTCAAACTTGTGAATTTTTCCGAAAGCGTTTCTTTGTCCAGGACGCGAAGAACCGCGTCCTCGCCGTGACTCGCCGGCATGATCGAAACCCGCAAATCAATGTACCGGCCTTTGTATTTCACCCGGAACCGGCCGTCCTGCGGAATACGCCGCTCCGCAATATCCAGGTCGCTCAGCACCTTGATGCGAGACAGCACTGCCGAATGGAACTCTTTCGAAATCGGCTGCATAGCGTGCTGCAAAACGCCGTCAATGCGGTACTTGATGGCGACTTCCGCATCGCGCGCTTCGATATGGATGTCGCTCGCGCGGCGCTCCAGCGCGGTGAAGATCACCGTCTCCACCAGCTTTACGATCGGTGAACCGGTGGTGTCGCGCGTCAATCGGTCACCGGAGATGGTTTCTTCTGTGTCCTCCTCGGACTTGGTGACCTGCATCGTAAACGCTTCGGTCGCTTGTTCGAGAACGCGCTGCGACTGCTCGGTGCGCTTCAGCAGATCGCCAATCTGTTTGGCGGTCGCAACGCGCGGTGCGAGCTTTTTCCCCAGAAGAAGCGACAGCTCATCACTAAGCAAAACCTGGCTCGGATCAGCCGCGGCGATGGTCAGGACATTGTCGCGCTGCTCCAACGGCACAAAGTTGTAGCGGAACATCAAATCCGCCTGGATGGTGCGGAACAGCTCCGGATCGATGCGCTGCTCCCTCAAATCAACGAAGGGCACACGATAGCGCTCCGCCAGGCGCCGGGCATTTTCGCGGTCGTGCTGCTCTTCCGCTGCGATCGAAACGGGAGCTGCCGGATTGTCGTGCGTCGTAGCCATTGGATCCTATCTGCCTGCAGCGTTGTTGATCGAAAAAGAGAATATAGGCAAATAAAGTGAAATTAAGATGAACGCCACCAGCAGCCCCATAAAAACCAGAATCGCCGGTTCGATCAAGGAGACCAGCGCTCCAAGTTTCAAGTTCACTTCCTCTTCGTAGAATTCCGCAACGCTGTTCAACATTGGCGCCAGCGCGCCGCTGGACTCGCCCACTTCAATCATATCCAGCGCAAGCGGCGGCATAACTTCCGTGGATGCCAGGGCAGAATTGAGTGATTCCCCTTCCCGGACCATCTGCGTCGCCCGGGTAATCGAACTGCGAAGCAGGGCGCTGTCCATGGCGTCGCCCGCGGTCTGAAGGCCCGCCACCAACGGTGTACCGCCCGTCAGCAACGTTGACAACGTGCGGCAGAACTGCGCGACCTGAAACTTCAAGCTGGTGTCGCCGACTACTGGCAGGCGGAACTTTAACCGGTCAAATGCAGCGCCACCTTCTTCAGAGCGCGACCAAAAGAAAATTCCCAAACCAAGCAGAATGGCTGCGCCAATCGCTCCCAGAATGACCGCCCGATAGTCCACCGTCAGACTAATCAGAATTTGCGTTGCCGTCGGCAACTCCACCCCCATGTCGCGATACAATTGCCCAAACTTCGGCACCACAAAGGCCACCAGATACGTGACTACCGCGCTGGCAACGCAGATCAACAGCACGGGATAGACCAGCGTCGCCAGAATCCTTTTTCGGATTCCGGTGCTGACCTTCTGGTAGGCGATGTAATAGTCCAACACGCCGGAAAGGTTGCCGCTCTTTTCGCCAGCCAGAATTGCGGTCGAGTATACCTTCGAAAAGACTCCCGCCTCCTGCACCGCCTCGGAGAGCGATTTTCCTTCCCGCACCCGGTCGCGAATTTGCGCCACAATTGGGCGCAACCTGGGAGTGGCTGCCCGCTCGGTCAACAGGTCCAGCGCGCGCAGAATCGGCAAGCCAGCTTTAATGAGGGTATTGAACTGCTGGTTGAGAATCAGGAAGTCCGACCCGCCGACCTGTCGGGAGTTCCGCGACTGTAAGATGCCGCTGATTAAGCCGCTGCGGCTCTCCACGGAATAGACGTACAGACCCCGGTCAGCAAGCTTTTGACGAGCCTCGGCCTGCGTGCCCGCTGCCTCGACGTGCGAGTAAACCCGGCCGTTCGCGTCGGCCACTCGGCAAACGAATTCCCCCATGGCCCCAGTGTACCTCATTTAAAAATATGCCAGTAGCGCCGGAAAGCCTGGCTAGTTACGGACACGCAACGGGCCCCGGAATAACCTCAAAATTCAGGTTCAGCCCTGTTCCGCTAGCGGTTTTCTCCGTCTAGCCCTCCTGTCGCACGGGACAGACTCAGGTCGCCATCTACAATGGCCACGCCTTTGGGCGTTTGGAAGCGATACTGCGAGTCCTCGCTCCGGGGGTTGATTTCCCAGTTTGCGAACCGAAACTCTACTCGAACTCCTCCCGGATCGTGGACTTCGACACGAACTAGCTCACCGCTCGTCTCTACCAGCTCGAACAGCGCGTAGCCTGCCTCACCCGTTTCACTGTTGTGCCCGGACACCCGAGGCTCCCAGCGCCGGGCGTCGTTTCCGCCGCGAAACCTGCACAACAGTACGACGTCACCGGGACGTATTGGGTTCACCGACGGCTCTTTCCGCACGTCCACACAGAGCCGGCTCACTTTTGCTTCGCCAGCCAGCAAGGCAAACGGCGTGCGGCTATCCGAGCTCTCCCTCACTGCCATTCGGGTAACCGTATGGTCCGAAGGGACGTAAAACCACGCCCACTTTCCATCCACGACATAGAGATTGGGTTCGGGAGATTGATATTCCCAGCGCATCTTGCCGCCCTTGGAAAAATACGCGACTCCGGCATCCGACCGGACAGTTTTGCCCCCCTCCAAATACGTTTCGACAAAGGTTGCGCGCAACGATCGGGCGCTTCGGTAAACGGACTCAAATTTGCGGATCAGGGAGGGAACGTCGCTTCGGGTTTGCGCACTTGTGTAGTGGGGGAACAAGCCACACAGGAAGATTCCGAATGCCAGACTCGGCCTCATCCCATGAGTCTAGCATCGTCGCGCTATTGCAGCGGTGTGTCGGCGCTTGTGGCGGCCGCTGTTGGGTTCCAGAGCGTGAGATTGGCCTCGCTCGAATAGAAGCTGCGCTGCCCGGTGATGCCACGGTTCATGGGATCCGCGTTAAGTGTGTACTGCTGAGAAGGAGTTACGGACGCGTTCTGCACGTACGTAAAGACATAGCCGCTCTTGGTTCCGCTGGCCAGGTTGTCGTCAATATAGCAGCCGGAGGACGAAGATGCCGCACAGGGAGTCGTGCCACCATTACCCAGGCTCAGTAACGACGGCGAAAAGCCAACCGTAGGATAGGTCGCCGAGTACGAGACTTCCGAAGTGTTCACGGCGTGAATAGACGCCACTGCAGAGGCTTCGTTGGCTTGAATCTTGGCCCGCAGCAAATTCGGTATCGCGATCGCGGCGATAATCAGAATAATCGCGACGACGATCAGCAACTCGATGAGCGAAAAGCCGTTCTTCCGGCATTTCATAAGAAGTTCTCCGTCCTACCGAACGTCCCAGTCCCCTGGGACTTCGCACACCCACCTACCCCGAAATGGGAGCATCCGGAGGGCCAAACGGCCGTACGAAAACTCCTCCTTTTCATCTGATTCTATTGGACTTACAGCAGGATGAAGGCTCCAGTTTTGACTTCCAGTGCCTTTTCCTGTCAGCCTGCATACCCTCAGAGCACATTGTGTCAATCCGAATCGCAAACGAGCGCAAGGAAATAAAAAGGGGGCTCAGAAAATCCTGAGCCCTCGAAGGATCTTGCCAATGGCAACCCCGATGCTTACTGCAAAGGAGCGCTGGATGACTGTGCCGCACCCGTCGGATCCCAACGGATCACACCGGACTGGTCGGTGAAAAAACCGCGCTGTCCAGAAGTGCCGATGTTCACCGGGGTCGCCACGATCGAATAACCGGTCGAAGGAGTATTGCCGTCGCCAGTAAACACGAACGTGTAACCGCTCTTGGTTCCGCCGGCAAGAACGCTGTCAATCAAGTCAGCGCTGGCCGAAGTGGCCGCGCCGCTGGTGCCCAGGTTCTTCAAGTTGGCCGGATAGCCAGAGGTCGGATAGGTTGACGAATACGTTGTCGTAGCCGTGTTGAGTGTACGCAGCGAACCAACAGCTGAAGCTTCGTTGGCCGCCATACGCGAACGGAGCAAGTTCGGAATCGCGATAGCCGCGATGATCAGAATGATCGCCACGACGATCAGCAACTCGATAAGAGAGAAACCCTTCTGATTCCTTTTCAATTCAACCGCCTTAAACCGAAATCTAGACCGGTCTAGCCGGTCTATCGCCTCGCATTGACATTAAATACATCGCATTCGGAGGGCCACATAGTCCTGACAGTTCCAATCCGATACCCCTTCAACAAATCGCTTTTTTTCATTAGCTTTCGGCGCCCCTACCGGTCTCCTGGAGCAACAGCATGCGGCGTCGCCACAGCACATGACATTTTTTGTCGCCGTTTATTGCGCTTTTGTCACAAGTCGCCAAAAACAAAAGCACGGGACCGAAGTCCCGTGCTTTTTGCGAATTCGACTTTCCGTTGCAGCTTACTGCAGCGGAGAGCTGGACGACTTTGCCGCACCCGTCGGATCCCAACGGATCACACCAGACTGGTCGGTGAAAAAACCGCGCTGTCCGGAAGTGCCGATGTTCACCGGGGTCGCCACGATCGAATAACCGGTCGAAGGAGTATTGCCGTCGCCAGTAAACACGAACGTGTAACCGCTCTTGGTTCCGCCGGCAAGAACGCTGTCAATCAAGTCAGCGCTGGCCGAAGTGGCCGCGCCGCTGGTGCCCAGGTTCTTCAAGTTGGCCGGATAGCCAGAGGTCGGATAGGTTGACGAATACGTTGTCGTAGCCGTGTTGAGTGTACGCAGCGAACCAACAGCTGAAGCTTCGTTGGCCGCCATACGCGAACGGAGCAGGTTCGGAATGGCGATAGCCGCGATGATCAGAATGATCGCCACGACGATCAGCAATTCGATAAGAGAGAAGCCCTTTTGATTCTTTTTCAAGTTGATCTCCTGAGATGCTTTTCCGCTGAATAGATTCCGTTCCGAAGAACGTTCTGGCAGCTGATAATGCACGGTACCTGCCAGACTCCCGCCAAATCGGTGGCCAGTTCGACACATCCTATAAGACGCCTAAAATCAACAGGTTGCAGTCTTCGCCAACGGCAAGCCGCGCCTGGTACAGGCTGTGGTTTACTCTGCCGGGCCTCCAAATGACACTTAATGTCGGTGGAAATTTACATTTCATGACTGTCAGCCAATAAATCGTTTCACCTCGGTAGCGATGTAGGTCTGGAACACGTTGCTCGCTCCCTGATTGCCTTTCCTGCGACGAGAAACTTATGCTCTCCTTTGATGCCCTCAAGTCCAGCTATCGCCCGGCGGTCAGAAACTTCCTGGAGACGACGATCTCGTTTTGGCAGGCTCCTGACCTCGCCAAACGTGATCTGCGCGGTGGCGCTGGTGGCACGCTTGGCATACTTCATCGTCGTTCATTACTCCGAACCACAGCATCTCAAACCATTCGCTTATGGCGGCGAAACCGGCAGTATCGCGGCGTCTCTGGCCTCCGGACACGGCTTCAGCTCGCCGCTGGGCCAGCAGTCCGGCCCAACGGCTTGGATCACGCCGGTCTTTCCGCTCCTGCTTGCCTCAGTTTTCAAGCTTTTCGGCGTGTTTTCAGTGAAGTCCTATTACATCATTCGACTGCTGGACGTTCTTTTTTCCGCTGCCACGACCTATCCGATTTTCTTGATCGCCCGCAGGCACTTCGGAATCGCCGCAGCTTCCCTCGGCGCCTGGCTTTGGGCCTTCCTTCCGGCGGCAATCTATTTTCCGGTGGTCTGGGTTTGGGACATGAGCTTCACGGCCTTGTTGCTTGCTGTCGCTTTGTGGCTCACGTTCGAAATCCCGCAGCGCGACAGTCTTATCTGGTGGGTTCTCTACGGCGCCCTTTGGGGCTTCACGGTTCTAGTGAATGCCGCCGTGCTCTCTGTTCTCGTCGCTTGTGCGCCGTATGCAATTTACCGCTCTTTTCAACTGCGCCGCAGGTGGCCAGCGCAGGGAGCGGCCGCCCTTTTGGCTTTTGCATTGACCTTGGCTCCATGGATCATCCGGAACCAAATCGTCTTTCACGGCCAGGTAACGTTGCGATCCAATTTCGGATTGGAACTCTGGCTTGGCAACAATCCCGAAGTTCCTGATAGCTGGTCCTGGTGGCTTCATCCTACCGGCTCCAGGACAGAAAACGCCGAGTTCTATCGTTTGGGCGAAGTCGCGTACATGCAGCAAAAAAGGCACCAAGCGTGGAACTTCATGAAGACCCATCCGACAGACGTCGCACGCTTCGAGTTCCACCGCTTCTTGCAAACCTGGACTGGCGAGACGGACTCCTTCCGGGATATCTGGGCTACCGGAAGCCTGCGACTCCGCGCGGAGATCCTTTGGAACTATTCACTGACCTTGCTGATGCTGCTTGGTTTGCTTTTCGCGTATCGCCTGTCGCCGCGAGCGAGCTTCCCGCTGTTGTGCGCCATCGTGTTGTTTCCGATTCCTTATTACATCTGCCACACCGATCCGCGCTACCGCCATCCGATCGACCCGGTGATCGTCGTCCTTGCCGGTTATGCCTCCGCGCGATTCCTGGAAAGGCTGGGAATTTTTGAGGACCGGGCTCTTAGGAATGCAGCACCAGCACCTGCTTCCCGGGCTTAGGCGCATTTCCTCGGTCATGCGGCAAGACTAAAGTCCGTGCTTCTTCGCGTAGTGCCGGAACGAGCGGTAGGAAATCTTCAGCAGCTCAGACGCCCGCGTACGCACTCCGCCGGCTTTCTCCAACGCCGCGGTCAGGAATCGCCGTTCCGCGTCTGCAATTTCCTTTTCGAAATCCACGCCGCCTTCCGGAAACGCTGCGGCTGCTGCTCCCACATTCAATCCCGGCGTGCTGGAGTAGCCCGCAATGCGGTCCGGCAGAACCCGCAGCGAAATCTCTTCTCCCCTTTCCAGAGCCACAGCCCGCTCCATGGTGTTTTCCAGTTCGCGCACGTTTCCGGGCCAGTCGTAGGTCTCCAGTTTGCAAATCGCCTCCGGTGAAATCCCTTCGATCGGCTTCTCCATGCTGCGTCGGAAACGATCCAGGAAGTGCCGCGCCAGCAGCGGAATGTCTTCGCGCCTCTCCCGCAATGGCGGAAGCTGCAACGGAATCACGCTCAGCCGGTAATACAAATCCTCGCGGAACCGCCCTTCCGCAATCTCTTTCTCGAAATCCTTGTTGGTCGCCGCGATTACCCGTACGTCAACGTCGACCTCTTCGTTGCTGCCGAGCGGCCGGACCTTGCCTTCCTGCAGCACGCGGTACAGCTTCACCTGCATGGTCAAGGTCATGTTTCCAATTTCATCCATGAACAGCGTTCCGCCGTGCGCCGCCTGGAACAGTCCCTGGCGGTTTTCGTTGGCCCCGGTGAATGCGCCTTTCATGTAACCAAACAATTCAGACTCCAGCAAAGTTTCAGGAAACGCTCCACAGTTGATGGTAATAAACGGCGCCTGCGCCCGCTGGCTGTTTTCGTGAATAGCCCTGGCCACCAACTCCTTACCTGTTCCGCTTTCACCGGTGATCAGAACCCGGCTCGATTGCGGCGCCACGGTCTGTATCAAATCAAAGATCGCCCGCATACTCGGGCTCTGACCGATGATGTTGTCCAGTCCGGTTAGACGCCGCAGCTCTCGCCGCAGATAGCCCGCTTCTTTTTTCCACTTCAGGCTCTCTGCAACGCTGTGTACGGCCCGGCGCAACTGATCCACCAGATCGTGATCCTTGATGACGTAGCGGTCCGCGCCCGCGTTGATTGCGGCAATCGCCGTCTCCAGCGTCGGTACACCAGTCACCAGCAGAAAAAAACTGTCGGGCGCCACTTCCTTGGAAAATTTGAGCAGGTCCACACCGGACTGGCCCGGCATGCGCACGTCGGAAATCACAATGTCAAAGAGCTGCGACTCCAGCTTGCGTTTCGCTGCTTCGACATTATTCGCGACCTCGACCCGGTGCCCTTCCTTCCGGAAAGTGATCTCCAGCAGCTCGCAGATCGAGCGTTCGTCGTCCACTACCAGAATGTGCGCCATCTCGCGCGTTGTTTCTTTACTTGCGGTCTTTGTCGCTAGCATAGTTCCTCAGGCCACTCTCGGAAGTTCCACAATGAACTCCGCGCCTTTATCTTTCTCCGAAATTACGCTGATTTTCCCGCTATGCGCCTGCACGATCTGATACACGATGGAAAGCCCCAGCCCGGTGCCGCCTTCAAATCCCGACTGCAGCGGCTCAAAAAGTTTGGCCCGCCGTTTTGCGTCCAATCCGACGCCCGTATCCCGAAATCCGATCCGCAGCCAGGAGCCATGCTCTTCCAGCTTGACCGTCAGCTTGCCGCCATCCGGCATCGCACGCACCGCGTTATCGCAAAGATTCCAGAACACCTGCTTGATCTTGCTGCCGTCCACACGAGCCTTCAGCACCTTGCCGTTGTATGCCCGCTCCAACTGGTATTTCGTGGCGAATTCCGGCTTTTTTTCCATCAACATCAGCGCGTCGTCCAGCAGCGTGCGCACATCTTCCGGATGAAACTCGTACGTTTTTTCCCGCGAATAGTTCAAGAAGTCGGTGATGATCCGGTTCAGCCGCTCCGACTCCCGCCCCACAATGTTCACCAGATGCCGCTCGTCTTCTTCGAGCGGCACCATCCGGCCCAGTTCCTGTACCGCTCCGGCCATCGCCGTCAGCGGCTGCCGTATTTCGTGCGCAATCGCCGCCGACAATCTTCCCAGCGCGGCCATGCGGTCTTTGGTCGCGACTTCTTGCTCCAGCCGGCGCAAATCCGTCAAATCCTGAAAATTAAACACGTAGCCGCTTCGCGCGCTGTCTCTGGACCGTAAAAATGACACGCTGATGCCCAGGAAACGCACTTTCCCGCTCGGTGTCTTGTAATCAATCTCTTTTCGCAATCCGGCTTTCTCCTGCCCCGTCATCTGTCCGGGCAGCCAGAAATCGCTATTCCACTCCGGTAGCGAAACTCCCCGCAACTCATTAAACGTCTTTTCCAGAATCTCCTCGCCGGTCCGGTTCAACACAACGATCCGGCCTTCGCCATCCGTCGTCATCAGTCCGCCGCGCATCGAGTGGATGATGTCCTGCGTGAAGTCCTGCAGGTCCAGCAGCTCTTCCCGCTTGGCCTCCAGCTCCTGCCCCTTGCTGCGCAGCAAGTGCGACAGCAGACTCGCCAAGTAAGCGACTGCAACAAACCCGAGTCCGTGGCTGACAAACCAGACCGCGATCGCGCCCTTCGAGCCCAACCCGGCGCCGGCCGACGGCAGCTTGCCCACGTAAACCAGCACTTCCAGCAAGAAGAGCGCCGCCAATGACGCCAGCGCCGTTATAAACGCGCCGCGACGCGTGAACAGAATGCTGGCTACAATGATGACCAGCAGATACAGCGTGATGAAGTAGCTGTCTTGGATTCCGGTCGCGTATACGACCGCGGTGATGACCAGAATGTCGCAGGCCACCTGCAGCCCGCCCTGCCATGGCGCATCAGGAATCCAGCGGACCAGAATCAGTTCCAGGAAGGCCAGCGTGATCCAGAAAACGATGATGGAAAGAAACAACTTGCTCGCCGGCTGGGTCACCGAGTACTGCGGCCAGAAGAAGCCAACGGCCAGAATTAACACGATCATCAGCAGCCGGACGCGCGCCAGCCAGTGCAGCCATTCTCGTTTTGTTTGTTGTGAATCCATCCCAAACCGGCCCCGCGCCCAAATTAAAAACAGAGCTAAAACAGACGAGGGAAGACAGCCGCCCCGGCCGGTCTCCCCTCTTCAAAAACTCACGGCAATCCGGACCAGCAAACCGGATTAGTGCATGTCGCTGAGTTTTCCGATCAGTGAGAACAGCGGCAGATACATTGAAATAACCACGCCGCCGACGACCACGCCCAGGAACACGATCATCACCGGCTCCAGAGCCGTCAATAGGTCTTTCACTGCCGCGTCCACTTCTTCTTCGTAGAAGTCCGCGATCTTTTGCAGCATCGCATCCATCGCGCCGGTCTGTTCGCCGACCGCGATCATCTGCGTCACCATGCCCGGGAAGACTTGCGAATCCTTCAGCGGCTCGGTCAATGACTTGCCTTCTTCCAGCGACTTGCGAACTTTGGTCAGTGCCTGCTCGACCACCGCGTTACCTGCGGTCTTGGCCGTAATGTCCAACCCTTCCAGGATCGGTACACCGCTCGAAATCAGCGTTCCCAGCGTACGGGTGAACCGCGCCACCGCGATCTTTCGCATCAAGATGCCAATTACCGGCAGCTTTAGGATGACCGTATCCAACGCCATTCGCCCACCGCGTGTGCCGTACCACGCCTTCAACGCGAAAAGCACGGCGCCGACTCCTACCAAGGCTATCAAGCCGAACCAGCTGCCGATCAGGTTGCTCAAGCCCATCACGATTCGCGTTGGCAACGGCAACGATACACCCAGGCCCGCAAACAAGGTCGCGAAAATCGGCACCACCTTCCACAACAACAAAATAATAACGAACGCCGCGACGCTCAGCACGCCGACCGGATACACCAGCGCCGACTTTACCGCACGCTGCAGCTTCACGTTCTTTTCAATGTAGCTGGAAAGGCGCTGCAGAATCGTGTCCAGAATACCGCCCGTCTCGCCCGCCTCCACCATGTTGGTGTACAGCGGATCGAACACCTTTGGCGATTGCTTCATGGCCGCCGAGAGCGTCGTGCCGCCTTCCACCGACGCGCGGGTGTTGGTCAGCACCTTCTGAAACGTCTTGTTCTCCTGTTGCGAGGCCAAGATCTCCAGGCACTGCACCAGTGGCAGACCGGCGTCAATCATCACCGAGAACTGCCGCGTGAAGATCGCCAGTTCCT
>CAZQOB010000058.1:0-35181 GCA_964594885.1 uncultured Acidobacteriaceae bacterium | reverse complement strand
ATTGCCCTTGACAATTCGCTTTTTGTTCGCCTATAGTCTTCCCGCCGTAAACGCAAAACGAGTCTTGGAGGAAATCATGTCCATCGCGCAATCGCTGCTCCCCGAATTCGACCAGGAAATGGCCAACACCCGCAAAGTGCTGGAACGCGTCCCCACCGAAAAGTGGAACTGGAAGCCGCATGACAAGTCCGGAACCGCGGGCTGGCTCGCCGGCCACGTGGCTACCATTCCGGACTGGCTCACCTTCACGCTGAAGACGGAAAGACTCGACTATGCGCCGCTGGATGGCAAGACCACCTACGCGCCTCCCAAAACCGACAACCAGGCGCACACCCTGGCGGCGTTCGACAAATGTGTCACCGAAGCGCGCGCCACCCTCGCTGCTGCGAGCGACGCCGACATGGGCAAGCCCTGGACGCTTCTCGCCGGCGGTCAGGAAATCTTCACTATGCCTCGCGTAGCTTGTGTCCGCACGATGATCATGAACCACCTGATCCACCACCGCGCCCAGCTCACGGTGTACTTGCGTCTCCTCAACGTACCGGTTCCCGGCCTCTACGGCCCCTCCGCCGACGAATCGTAGCAACTTGCACTATTGATTTGCTTTCATCGGCGGGACCGGGGCATCGCGCCAACCTTCAGCCGGAGTGCACAGCCGGACCGGCTGAGGATCAGCCGCTCACCGCAGTTTTCCAACCATGGCCCAGTTTTCCGGCTGCGCTCCCACTGCCGGTGCGTCACTTGCTTGGCGATCGGCGGATCAGCCGGCGACGCTGTTTCCTAGATACACTGAGCAGGTATGAATACCGCTCGTCCAGGCGGCGCGTCTCCTCCTAGCGCGATGGCCAGGTAACGACCTGCGCGATCCTCCTTCCGTGCGGACGATCCTGCCGAAAGCGTTATAATGAATCTTGCCTCTGGGGAGGCACGATGGAAACTCCTGTAATTCTTTCGGCGGTGCGGACGCCGGTTGGCAAGTTCCAGGGCGGGCTGGCTGGATTCTCGGCGCCGGAATTGGGCGCCAAAGTGGTTGCCGAAGCGGCGCGGCGCGCTGGCATTGATCCCAAACAGATTGACGAAGCAATTCTCGGCAACGTGGTGCAGGCCGGGCTCGGGCAGAATCCCGCGCGGCAGGCGGCACTGCGAGCCGGCTGCGATCCTAGAGTAGCCGCGCTCACTATCAACAAAGTGTGCGGCTCGGGACTGAAAGCGGTCGCGCTAGCGGCGCAAGCCGTGACGCTCGGCGAAAGCGAAATGGTCGCGGCGGGTGGCATGGAGTCCATGTCCAACTGTCCTTATCTGTTGCCCGGGGCGCGCAACGGCTATCGCATCGGCAACGCTGTGCTGGTCGATTCGATGGTCCATGACGGTTTGTGGGACGCGTACGAAGACTTCCACATGGGCTTGACCGGCGAACTGGTGGCAGAAAAGTACAGCATCACGCGCGAAGAACAGGACCGCTTTGCCTATGAGAGCCATCAGAAAGCGGTGCGCGCACGCAAGTCCTGTTTTTTCGAGTCGCAGATCCTACCGATTGAAGTGCCGCAGAAAAAAGGCGAGCCGCTGGTGATCAAGTACGATGAATCACCGCGCGAAGATACTTCACTGGAAGCGCTGGCCAAACTGAAGCCGGCGTTCAAGAAAGACGGCACGGTGACGGCGGGCAACGCGCCGGGCACCAACGACGGAGCGGCGGCGCTGATTGTGACCAGCGAACGGAACGCTGCGCGGCTCGCCAAGCAGCCCATCGCGCACATAGTCGCGCAGGCGGTGAGCGGCGTCGAGCCGAAGTGGGTGATGATGGCCCCAGTGGACGCCGTGGAAAAACTGCTGAAGAAAACCGGCTGGGATCGCGACAAAGATGTGGACCTCGTGGAACTAAACGAGGCGTTTTCCGTCGCCGCCATCGCGGTGACCCGCCAACTCAAGCTCGACCACGCGAAAGTGAACGTAAACGGCGGCGCGGTGGCCATTGGCCATCCCATCGGAGCGAGCGGCGCGCGCATCCTGGTCACGCTGCTATATGAGCTGGAGCGCCGCAACCTCAAGCGCGGTATCGCCGCGCTCTGCCTCGGCGGCGGCAACGCCGTAGCCCTCGCCGTCGAACGCTAGTAGAACGGTAAAATGTAAGCGCTCCTCAATTGCTATCCGCAGTCGCCGGTTTCGAGTGAGGATCATCGTTTTCTTCCCACCTGTGTCCGCAGGCGTGACACTTCCAGCCCTTTCTGGTGATCGGGATGGGCAAATTCGTGAGGATCATCGCACCAAAGGTCACAGGCTTATTCAGACCATCCAATGAGGTGTCCGGCGAACCGCACGCCGGGCAACGCGGCAATTCGTATTCGCCGACTCCTTCGACAGCAAATTTCTCAGGCCCAGCCTCGTCGAGCAACGCGTTGGCCGATTGCGCGTCGTCTTGGTGCACGAGCAACTTGATGCCGCCAATCAGATTCGAATAGAACCAGTCGAGGCGGACCAGATTCTCGTCCGCAAGAAAGCTTTCGATTCCCGCCGATTCCAAGATGCTTTGCGCGACCGCCGCTTCCGGCAGGTCGCGGTAACGACGGATCAAAACTGGTTTTAGACCTTGTTCCATTCGCTGATCCTGTGCTCGCCGCTCCGCCACTACCGCCAGAGAAGGCAAGCCTCGTAGAGAAAGCTCTTGTTCCAGAGCATTTCTTGCAATCTCTGTAAGCGCAGCCGGGTCGGCAGAGATTTTCTCGAGCTCTTGTTTTGACTTTTCCCGATACAGTTTCTGCAGGCGATCTTTCTCTCCTTGCGGATTTATTGTCGCCATGATGGCGAGGATAATACTCTGTTTTCCGACAGAAATGAGACGTCGTTTCACTCCGATGTGAGACCCGGAACTCTTGGTTTACGGGTTTGCTGCAAGCCACTCCTTTTTGATTGTTCCATCGGGGCCAAGGAAGGCGATGCGGGGTTCGCCTTTTTCGGGGACTTGCATCACGATGCGTTTTTTGCCGGCGCCATCCATGAGGGCGAGCTCGGCGATGCCGGATTGATCGCGGCCAACCCAGATGCGTCGCGGCGAATTGCCATCGGGGTAGCTCTCCCTGACCGACAAGCCGACGAACCGATTCTCATGGTCGTCCACGCCGGCCAGCTGCACGACTTCGCTGGCATCGTACATGTCGAACGACAACGCGCCACCGCTGTCCACAACTTCGCCTTTGGCGTTCTTGTGGCCACCAAAAATCAAGCCTCCGTTTTCCGAGCCTTCGTCGTTGTAGAAAAGCAATCCCGCCTGCGGACGATCCTCCTGACGCTTTTCCTTACCGCGGATGATGACGCCGGGCAGCTTCGCTTTGTTGGAGATCACCATGCGCAGCGTGCCGTCGGGTTCAACGAGGTTGATGCGCTGGACTTCAACTTCATCAAACTTGATCTTCTTGCTTCCCGCTGCGAATCCGCTGAACGCGGCCACGGCTAACGCAGCTGTCAGCACACCGGAGTAAATCATCAGAAAGCGATTGCTGACTTGCATGGACGATCCCCAGATTTTTGTTATTCAGACAAAGCGCTGGGCGACGACAGTTGCAAAGCTGCTGCCGGCTCTCTTCCCAGTTCACTGCCGCAGTTGGGGCAGAACTTGTCGGTTTCGGCGATTTCCTGCTTGCAATTCGGGCAGCTGGGATGCAAGTCGTTTTTGCAGTTGGGACAGAAGTTGAAGCGCGGGCCCACCGGCGTGGAGCAGCGCGGGCACGGGTAGGGCAGCGGATCGCGAACCAGCAGATAAATAACAAATCCGATTAGCACTGAGGACGGCACCAGCACCGCTACCAGCAAGGTCCACAAGACAGGATTCATGTCGCGGCGCTTGGCGTCGCGATAGACATAGCCGAGCATCATGACCAGCGAAGTAATCACCAGGGCCAGCCCGGTTGCAGCCGCAAGTACGATCAGCACCGCTACGGCGGGATTATTTTGAAAGTCGGCGGGCCTGGCGTCGGGTACACCCAGCATGACGCCGACAGCAATGAGAGTTCCGATCACGTAGAGCGTGGTGCAGGTGCCGATCAGCCAGCGTGGCACGATACGAAGCTCCTGCAAAAATCTTGGTTGTTCTTTCTTGCGGCGCAAACGAATCAAACGCATCCGCTCGTTCCACGCTCCGCCGACGCCTTCTGCTTTTTCCACCATCGATTGCCTCAATTCTCAAAGGAAGATTTACTCGGCCTCTCGCGCCGTTCGGCGCTTTTGCAGCAGAACCGTGCCGGCCGCCAGCAGACCCGGCACCAGCCACCACAAGGCCACGCCGGCCACCGCAACATATCGCGGTAAGTGCAACTCGCGGCCGGCCCATTCGAATCCAGCCCAAACCCAGGGCGCAGTGGCGACGCCCAAAGCCCAGGACATGGCCACAATCGCCCAGAGGAAGACTGTGCCGGCAGAACGTCCGCGCAGTTCTTCGGAGCGCATGCGGACGCGGAGTTGGGTGCGGCTGGCGAGATTGCGCGGCAGGTCAAGGTGCATCCCGCGGAATACGGAAAGCGCTTCGGCGAGGCGCGATTCTTCTGCCGCGCATGCCGCACATTCATTGAGGTGAGCGTTGAGCCATTGCTCATCGTCGCGAGAGAGCGGCTCGACGCGACGTCGAGTGACCAGGTCACTAGCGCGTTGATGAAGATCAGCGTTCACGCGGCACCTCCTTGCGCTGTTCTGGGCGCCGTTGCGGGATGCCCGGACAGAACGGATTTCAGTGCGTCGAGCCCGCGATAGAGACGCGACTTGACGGTGGAGATTGGTGTGGCGGTGACGACGGCGATTTCGTCGAGCTGCATCTCCTCTTGAAATCGGAGAACGAGGACTTCACGATACACGGCGCCAATTTTCCGCAGCGACTGCTCGACGACGGTGCGCTGCTCGGATTGCAGGAGGGTTTCGAGCGGCGACTCGCTGCGGTCGTCTGGAACGTCGAGGTCCTTTGGCTCGCCATCGCCACCACCACTGAGGAGAGAGTCAATGCTTTGCGGTTTCTTGCGGCGGTGCCAGTCGAGGACCAGATTGCGGGCGATGGCAAAAAGCCAAGCTTCAAATTTCCATCTGCCGTCGTACTGGTGGCCGCGTTCGAGAACGCGGAGCCAGGTTTCCTGGAAGAAATCTTCAGCGCGTTCGCGGTTGGCGGTGAGGTGGACCAGATAACGGAACAGGCGGAACTGGTACTGCTCGATGAGGAGATCGAGGAGTTCGGGATCGCGGCGTTTGAGGCGCTGGGCCAGGGCTTTGGCGTCGTCGAGCATGAAGGAAGAAAAGCATAGCGCAAGGGAAGTGGCGAGTGACGAGTGGCGGGTGGCCGGCGAAAACCCGAACAGAGTTCCGCCGGTTGCAGGAGGCGCGAGTGGTGCTGCCGGTGCATTCGGGAAGGAGCTCATGTCGGTAGAGATACGGATGAGTACAGGGAAAAGACGCAGGGACGGCTTTTGCTAGCCGGTTGGCCCCCTCTCCCATACCCTGAGCGCGTAAGTCGTTGAAAAAAGGCGAAAAGTCTATGGAAAACTGAAGAGCATGAAACAGCGTGCGTCAAGAACTAGTACCTAAAGAAGAAGTTGGCAGACGGCAACACCCAGGGGACATAGAAGGCTTTCGCAACCTGCCGCCATTTCGAGCACTCTCAACGGTGGCGGTGTGACCAGGCGGCGAGGAAAAAGAACGGGTCTAAAGACCGCAACAACTTGTTGGAGCCCTCCTGGGCTGCCATTGAAGGTTGGGTTAGAGTAGGCCTGGTTTAAGGAGTAGGCGGGTGATGATCTGTCCAAAGTGCGGGGCGGAGTATCGGCGGGGATTTACGTCGTGCTCGGATTGCCATGTGTTGTTGGTGGAGCGGGGAACGGAAGCGGCGGAGAAGCAGCGGGCGGCGTGGTCCACGTGGTCTACTCCTGGGAGCGATCCGCCCGACGATCGCGAAGAGGAGTTGAGCGAGGGCGGCCGCGAATTGGAAGGATTAGGTGAGGGTGAGGAAAGCTCGCGCGGAAGCGTTGGCGATCCAACGACCGATCCATTCTGCTCGTTCTGGAGAGGCGCGGACCTGCGGATCTGCACGGAGGTTTGTGGAGTGTTGGACGAGGCGGGTATTCCGCACCGGACGATCCGGCGTGAAGACCATCTTTTCAATTTCAACCGGCAAGTTCCCTACGAAGTTGGTGTACCGGCGTCGTTATATGAAAAGGCGGAGCACGCAATACGGGATGCGTTTGGAACGGCGGACGAATCTGCGGAGCAAGTGAAATTGTTACCGCCGCCGCAGGAAGATCCTCGGGCGAAAACACTACGCAGCGTTTGGGTGGGAGACCAGGGCGACGAATGCGCTGGGTTGTGCCGAGAGTTGCAAACCGCTGACATCCCCTACCGAGTGGATGAGCAGAAGGAGATCGCACCTAATGGCAAGACTTTGGACCGATATCAAATCGGAGTGCCTGAAGAAGATTATGATCGCGCGGTGGAGATCACCGGCGGATTTCATCCAGAAGCGCTAGAGGAACCGGAAGAGGAGGAGCAATCCACCGACGATGAAATACCAGCCGCGACCAACGAGAGTAAACCAGGTTCAGAGTGGGTGGAGAATCGGGCGGTGAGAGGCGAGTTTTATCCGGAGGATGCGACGTGTCTCGTGTGGGAAGGCCAACCGGAGAGTTTGGGTGAAGCCATCGAAATGTCGTTGAAGGAGGGTGATATTCCCATTCGTTGGGAGACGGAGAACGGCAAAGAGAGCGTGTTCGTCTTGCCGGCGGATGAGACCCGGGCCAAAGAGATTGTGCGAGAAGTGATCACCGGGCAACCCTCGGGTGCCGAGCAAAGCCAAGAGTCAGCGGAAAACCCGCACGCCTGAAATCGAAACGTGCAGCACGCGCGTTCAGCGGGCGACGTTGTAGAGGAGCGCCTGCCAGACGAGATCGTTCTTCCAGTAATCCACGTGGGCGATAAGCGGGACGGCGCAGTCTCTGTCCACAACGTTTTGCACGGCTAGAGGGGGCAGAACGCCGGGGGCATCGAAAAATCGCAGCGCGCCGCAAATGATGTCGTTGCGGGAATACACGTTGACCCACGGGAAGTTACGGAAGTGAGCATAGCTCTGAATGAGCGGCTGAACGGCGGCAGCCAGTTGCTCGCGGATGTGAAAGGTCTCTTTGCCCTGAATGGTGAAGAAGTAGGCAATCTTGTCGAGCGGCGAGCCGAAAGATTCAAAAAGGCCGGTGCGATGCTCGACGCCGACGGGGTTGCCGGCGAGATCGTCGAGGGTCAAGAGCTTGTTCAGCGTGTCGTATGCAATGACCGAGCCGAGCGAGTGGCCGACGACGGCGATTTTGGAGTATTCGAAATCCGTGTCCGCGGCGTTGCGCGCGGTGTAGATGCCAGTGACCGAATCCAGCGCAATCTGCTTGATTTCCTTACGTATTTTGTCGAAGCGGTCCACTTTGTTGGAATCGACATAGATGGCGACGTCGCCCGGGTATTGCACGAGCAGTTCGCGAACCAGCTTTGCGAAAGCTCCCAAGGCCGGGAAGACCCACAGCGAACTCGATAGCCAATCCGGCAACGAAAGGTCGTTTCGGCAAGCGATGATGAGAGCCGGGATTACCGCCAGATGAAGAAGAAACGACACAACAAATAAAGTGACGAGGATTGGATCGCCACGAAGGTCGGCGCCCCCGGAGCGCTTGGAGCCGCGGACGACAAGAGCCGCCAGCGCCAGTATCAGGGCAGCGAGCAGAAATGCCGTAGCGACACCCTGGACGGACAGAACGTGCATGCGCCTGAGGAACTCCGGAACCTCGCGGAACATGAAGATCAGAGACATCAGAGCTGCGGAGGCTATGATCGTGAAAACAGTGACAATGAAACCGATCCAGGCGAGGAAGGAGATCAGCAATCGCAATGGTTTGGGCAGGTTGGGCCGCCGGCTCATTTCGCCGAGAAACAGAATCACGCCAAAAGTGAGCGCGATGGCTGCGGTGCTGGCGGCGAGCGCCGCGAGAAGTTTCCAGTAAATGACGAGCTCAGCCATGGTGTTGGCAATGCCATATGTAGTTTGGGCGGCGGCAGCGGGCATGAGTGCGTCTTTGGCCTTAGCCGCGCCCGCGCCGACGATCACGGCGTTGATGGCGATCAACGAAAACAGAACCAGAAAAGTCAAAAGAAGCTCGATGACGGTCCGGGGCCGAATCTTAAAGCGATAGAGGCCGGGCTCCGGCGCGGGAGGAACTTGATCCGGAAACATGAAGCGCCGGAAGGACCGAAAGGCGTTAATGAGGCCGCGCATGCCAGCGGCAAAGAAAAAAGAAATTACGTCGCTGAGTTTGGCGGCGCCTTCGGTCACCGGGGCCCAATAGGCTTCGTAGAGATGGAGCTGGAACGTGCGAGGCTGAGCCGGGTCGTGCACTTCCAGGTCGAGCTCCACGCGTTCGGCAACCTGATCTTTTTCGCCAGGGGAGGAGGCCGCGAACTTGACCGCGGAGACGCGGGGAAGATGACCCGGCATGAGCCGAATGGGAGGGGGAGGCTGACCAGGCACGGGCGTCGCGACGCGGATGATGCCGCTGGCCAGGCCGTCGAGGGTTTCAAACCGAAGCTGCTGGCCCATCCCGTGCACGATCCAAACGGCGCGTTTTTCCGTGGGCAGGTCTTGGGGCAATCCCTCGCGCGGTTCGCGTGCGGCAGCGGCCGGAGCCGCTTGCGGCTCGCGAAGCGTTTTCACGATCTGCTCAAGTTCAGCATGGCGAGCGGCCCGTGCCCGTGCGGAAGCGAAGCCGCGTGTGGCGTATTCGACAGATTCGCCGACGATGTAGTTGTGATCGATGGCGGCGCGGGCGTTAGGCGAGCCGGGAACGGGAGGTTTCAGGGCGTGGGGCATGCGCACCTCGCGGGAAGGGAACGGCTTGGCGAGAGTCTATGCTCTGGATAACGCCGGCGTCAACACGATCGCAGCGTAACCGGCTTATAAGTGGGCGGATGAGAGCGACCAGCCGACGACGGTGAGCGTGAGGAGCACAACGATCGACGAGAGACTGACGAGGCTCAGGACCCGGCCGGTTCCCAAGAGCGCAAGGCGCGATTCGGCGTTGCAACAGAGCAGGATGATGACGAAGGCGATTGCAGTCCAGGCGAGGCCGCACGGCAGGCCCGGGTACCGGCCGATCATGGACATGAAGCTCTGCGGCGGCTGGCCGGCCGGAACCCACCAGGGTAAGACCGGAGTGATGCCCGCTACGATGACAAAGCTCATCAGTTTGCGAGTGAGCCAGCCCTTGATTTTCTGGCGGTTCTTCTTACGGATGAAATAATCCCAACACAACAGGCCGACGGCGAGCGGCACCCAGCCGTAAACCGCGGTTTTGTCCGTCAGCCACAGCCAGGAGCGGAAATAGAGCCCGGCGTGATGCGCGCGTATGGAGGTGAAATGCGGCAGAATCAGCCAGGCCAGGACCGTGTTGCAAAGAACGGCGAGAAAAAGCGTGGCCAGGCTGGCCAGCTGAAAGAGCTGGAACGTCGGCGCTTCGCCGCAACGGGTGCATGCAAGATGCTTCGGGAAGACTTGCAGGCCGCAGTGTTCGCAGTACATTCCGATGCCTCCGCCGGGAGGAAACAGTGCTGGGAAAAAGCGAGCGTACAAAGCGGAGACGCGCGGCGCTACTGGCCGGAGGGACTGTTAGAGGGAACTGGCCGCGCGAGGGAGAGGGGCGGAGAGGGACAGGGGATGCTGCCGAAAGGAGATCGGGAAGGACAGAAATAATCGCCGGGTCGAAGCCGCGCTAGCTGAAGCTGCCATTCTCAGAAAACCGAAAAGAGGAAAAGAGCCGGTCTAGCGACCGGCCGCTACATGGCGCAGGTCTGAGCAGGCAGAGAAGTGACCCAATCGCGAAGGAGCGCTAGGCCTTCGGTGTGGACTATGACTCGGCCGATCTGCGGCATCATGACTTTGGGCGCTGTCGAGGCTAGGCGGTAAATCAGGATCGAGTCTTCGGGATCGCCCGGGACGATGTCGTACTGGCGGCCTTCCATGCTGCCAGCGGAGTTAGGATGTTTGCAGAAGCCGGCATGAAGCGGATCGAAGTGGTTGAAGCGGAAGTCCACACCGGTGTAGCCGGCGGTGCCCCCTGGCTGGTGGCAGTGGGCGCAGTTGTTGTCCAGGTAGGCGAGAGCGCGCTGCTGGAGTGAGCCGGTTGCAAGATTGTTCCAGACGGGTGCGCGAGGCGCGGAGTCGGGTGCCGGTGCACCGCGGAGATAACCGACCTGAGTCCAGTGGGTGAGCTGATTGTCTGTTCCGCCCAGGTAGGAAAAATCCTTGTTCAAATTGCGGGCTTTGGGACCGATGGGCTGCAGGGTGCTGTCGCGATCGTGGCACTGCTTGCATTCGTTGACGTTGGGAATTTGGTACGCGAAGTCGTGCAGGTGGCCTGCCACGTCAGTGAATTTGACGCGAACCGGATCGGGGACGAGCCGGAGGTAGGCTTCGCTGGGCCGGTTGTTCCATATATAGGGCAGCGCCACCCAGCCGGATTCGGTGCGGACCAGGAGCCGCGTTTCGATCGGTCGTTCGCGACGCGGGTGGCCATCGATGGGAAAGGCGAACGTTTTGGCGAAGATGGTGCCGACGGGGAACTCGAATGTGGAGTCCGGGTCATAGACAGCCGAGGTGCCGGGAGGCATCCAGACGAAGCGGTACTTGCTGGCGTAATCCGAGAACAGCGGCGTGTTGAGATCGTACGGGAGCACGCCCGCGTTAGGCCGCAAGCCGTCGCTGGTTCCGGTGAAGAGGTGCCAGGACGAGAGTTTCTGCGGGAAAGGCTCATGCAGATAGACGTGAACGGGTTGGCGAGCATTGAAATAGGAAAGGATGCCGACCGCGGCGAAGGCTGCAACGATTAGAAACGGCACTAGCCGCCTGGATGCGCGAGCACGCTCGGAAAAGCTCATAGGTTACAGACGATGATAGCGCTGGCACGGCTGAAAAGAGCGGAGAAAGAGAAAGATGACGAAGGGACGCAGCGGGCGAAAAGACTTCGCAGAACGGTTCATTTTCCGGCTGCGGCGCCAGCTGCTGGTGGCGATCCCGCTTGCGGGATTTTGACGGCGGAAAGCGGCGGAAGAGAACAGGCGTATTTGGCGATGTCTTTGACCGGATGCTTCATGGGTCCCGCAGCGTCGAAATTCAGGAAGGATGCGGAGCCGTTCTTGGCAAGGCAGATGTCACCGGAGTTGAACCCCTTTTTGGGCCAAGCGGGATCCGTGAGCCCGTCGTAGAGAATATCGGGGAGCGCGCCCCCGAGTGCAGCAGCGAGCTGATTGAGGACGGTGATGCGGTTGTCGGGAGATTTGCCGCCGCCGGAGATGTCGTTGTCGTGAAAGTAGACTTGCTGGGTGAAGGGATAGTAGCGCCTGTCTTCGGGAGCGAAGATTTGCTGGGTGATGGGAGAAGAAGCCGTGGTTTGAATGCTGTCGCCGACGCCGGTTTTGAAATGGATGAGGAAAACGTTGAGGCTGTTGTTGTTCTGGATTTTGTTGCCGAAAACTTCAACGTCTTTGATGGCCATAACGTAGATGCCGGTGCCGGTGGGGAGATTGTAGATTGCGCCGAGTGATTTGGGAGCGAAGTTGGGCGTGTTGTTGTCAACGATTTGATTGTTGAAGACGCGGACATGCTTGCCGCCCTGGCGCGGGAGATTGGGCAGATTGAAGACACCGATGCCGCCGGTGTTGTGAGTCATGACGTTGTCGTAGACGTCGGCGTTTTCGGAGTTTTCGACTTCGAAGCCGTCCACGTTGTACTCGGCGCGGTTGCGGCGGAGAACGATATTTTCAGACTGGCCGACATAGAAGCCGGCGTCAGCGGCGCCGCGGGCGACGGAATCCTCCACAAGGAGATTTTTGCATTCGACGGGATAGATGGCGTAAGGGCCGTTGGAGGCGTTGGCGCCGCGGGTCCATTCGGCACGAACGCGGCGGACGATGATGTTGCTGCCGCCCTGGACGGTCAGAGCGTCGCCAGCGGAGTCCTCGATGCCGATGTCTTCGATGGTGAAGTCGTTGGCTTTGACCAGCAGGCCCTGTGCGCCTTCCTGCTGCCCGGCGAAGGAGAGAACGGTTTTGTCCATGCCTTTGCCGCGCAGCGTGACATTGTTGACCGTGAGCGAAAGCGTGCGCGTGAAGTGGAATCTCCCTTCGGGGAGTTCGATGACTGCACCCGGCTTGGCGGTGATCAATACCTCCTGAAAGTGCTTTTCGATGTCGGCAGGAGTCTGTTTGCAGCCGGATGCCAGTACGACAAGCGCGGCGCAACAGAGTACGACGATGGTGCTAGTTTTTGGCATGAAGGCGCGACCCCAGATGATGGCGAAGTGATGCGACTGCGGTGAAGCGTAGGACAGGGACTAGGCAAAGTCAACGAAGCACTCGGCCAAGAATTTGCTTTGCAAGATCGGCCCGGGCGGGGCCAGCCCCGCGCCTACTAGAAGTGCCCTCGGTTTCGGCAGCAAGACAGAACGCAGCGACTTGTGTGGCGTGGAGCCGCACGGTTAGAATGAGCGGACTCTCCACTACACATTTTCTTCATACGGAGTTTCGAACGAATGGCCCTGCATTATGACGTGATTGTGATCGGGGGCGGGCACAACGGCCTGACCAACGCCGCTTATCTGGCTAAAGCCGGGAAAAAAGTGCTGGTGCTGGAGCGGCGGCACGTGTTGGGTGGCGCGGCGGTCACCGAAGAAATCATCCCCGGGTTTTTGTTCAGTGAATGTTCGTACGTGGTGTCACTACTGCGGCCGGAGATCATCCGCGAGCTGGATCTGCCGCGGCATGGGCTGGAGATTTTGCCTCTGGACGGCACGTTCACGCCGATGCGGGACGGCGATTATCTGTGGCGGATGAACGATCACGGACGGACCGTGCGGGAGATCCGGCGACACTCGCGGGTGGATGCCGAGGCCTACGAAGAATTTTCCAAAATGATGACGCCGATGTGCCGGTTCGTGAAGCCGATCTTGTCGATGATTCCGCCGGACCCTACGACCCTGAAGCCGAAGGACTTGCTGCAGCTGAATTTTCTGATGCAGCGGTTCCGTTCGCTTTCAAGCGATGAGCGATACACGCTGATCCAGCTCATGACCATGAGTGCGGCGGATTTTCTGGATCAGTGGTTTGAGACCGACGTGCTGAAAGCGACGATGTCGGCTTCGGGAATCATCGGCACGTTCCTGGGGATTCGCTCGCCGGGTACGGCATATGTGCTGCTGCACCACTACATGGGCGAGATTGACGGCGCGTTCCGTTCCTGGGGATTCAGCAGGGGTGGCACGGGCGCGATTTCCAATTCGATTGCGTCAGCGGCGCGCGAAGCTGGCGTGGAGATTCGCACCAAGGCCGGTGTGGCCAAGATTATTGTGAAAAGTGGCCGGGTGACCGGCGTTGCGCTGACCACAGGCGAAGAGATTTCGGCCCATGTGGTTTCGTCGAGCGTTGACCCTCACTTGACGTTTGAGAAATTTCTGGAGCCGAGCGAGTTGCCGGGAGAGTTTCTGGAAGAGGTGAAACGGTACAAGTTCCGCGGATCGTCGGGCAAGGTGAATCTGGCGCTGGATGCGCTGCCGGATTTCAAGTGCATGCCCGGCGACGGCGCGCACTTGCGCGGCGCCTTGTCGATTTCACCGAGCGTGGAGTACATGGAGCGCGCGTACGACGATGCCAAGTATGGACGTTTTTCGCGGCGGCCGTATGTGGACATGGTCATTCCAAGCTTGACCGATCCGTCGGTGGCACCGCCGGGGAAGCACGTACTGTCGTGCTTTGTGCAGTACGCGCCCTACAAACTGGCGCAGGGCACGTGGGAAGAGCAGCGCGAAGCGTTCGGCGACAACGTGATTGATACGGTCGGCGAATACGCCCCGAACTTGAAGGAAATCATCATCGGGCGGCAGGTGCTGACGCCGCTGGATCTGGAGCGGGAGTTTGGATTGACGCAGGGAAATATTTTTCAGGGTGAGCTTTCGCTGGAGCAGCTGTTCTTTTTGCGGCCGGTGCCGGGCTGGGCGTACTACAAAACACCGGTCGGTGGATTGTATATGTGCGGATCGGCGACGCATCCGGGCGGCGGCATCATGGCGGCGCCGGGAAGAATCGCTAGCCAAGTGATTTTGAAAGAGTGGAAGGGCGGCTCGGTGGGCAAGAGTTCTGCTGCAGCGCACGCACAAGCTTCCGCGCAGGCGGGGAACTGACGATGCCGCTCGGACAAAAGGTGGTCATCGTCGGCGGCGGACATAATGGACTAGTCACCGCGTTTTATCTGGCCAAAGGCGGATTCAAACCGGTGGTCCTAGAAGCGCGCGAGATGGTCGGAGGCGGTGCAGTCACTGAGGAGTTTCACCCCGGATTTTTCGCTTCGACGCTGGCACACACGCTCGGACCATTGCGCGCTGACGTTGCCCGGGATATCGGCGTTGAAAGATTCGATTGCCAGATCTTCCAGCCGGATCCACGCGTGTTTTCGCCTTCCCCGGGTGGCCAAGCGCTGCTGTTTTACTCCGACGCGACCAAGACCTCGGGCGGGATTGCGCGGATCTCGGCGAAAGACGCCGAGAAATATGCGAATTTTGCGGCGGCGCTGGAAGAAGTGGCTGCCGTTTTTGGGCAACTGTGTTCGATCACGCCACCGGCGATTGATAAACCGACCCCGGAAGATTTGTGGAACCTGTTCAGGACCGGGCGCGGCGTGCGTAGTCTGGGCAAGAAGCGGATTTTCGATCTGCTGCGCTGGGGTCCGATGGCGGTGGCGGATTTTGTGGCCGAGTTTTTTGAGACCGAACTGATTCGCGCGACGATTGCCGCACGAGGAATTTTTGGCACCGCGCTGGGGCCGTGGTCGGCTGGTTCGACGGCTGTACTATTGTTGCGCGCAGCGGCAGATTCCAATCCGGTAGGGAGCGCAGCATTTTCTCGCGGCGGACTGGGCAAATTTGCGAATGCCCTGGCCGAAGCAGCGAAAGCGGCGGGCGCGGAGATTCGTACCAACAGCGAAGTACGGCAGATTCGCACCAAAGACGGTACGGTGACCGGCGTAGTCCTGCGCAATGGCGATGAGATTGAGACCGAGGCGGTGGTTTCGGGCGTCGATCCCAAGCGCACATTTTTCAATTTGCTCGATCCGACGCAACTGGATCCGGTTTTCGCGCAGCGGATGAAGAACGTGCGGGCGAAGGGAACGGTCGCCAAAGTGAATCTTGCGCTGGGCGAGTTGCCTTCGTTTCCGTCGCTGGCCGATGCGATCGGACAGGATGGCTATCTCCGGGCGCTCTCCGGGCGAATCCACATCGGACCGGAGATTGATTACTTGGAGCGTGCGTTTGATGCTTCGAAATATGGCGAGGTTGCGAGCGCGCCGTATCTGGATGTAACAATTCCGACGATTCTCGATCCCGCGCTGGCGCCCGACGGCAAGCACGTGCTCTCGGCCTGCGTGCAGTTTGCTCCCTACAAGCTGAGAAACGGCAATTGGAGCGCAAGGCGCAGGGAGCTGGGCGAGACGGTGGTCAGAACGCTGGAGGAATATTCGCCGGGAATTTCCCGGCTAGTGGAAGCGATGCAGGTGATCACACCAGAGGATTTGGAAAAAGAGTATGGCTTCACCGGCGGCCACATTTTCCACGGAGAGTTGGCGCTGGACCAGTTGTTTACGATGCGGCCGGTGCTGGACTGGGCGCGGTATAGGACGCCGGTGCGCGGGCTCTTTATGTGCAGCAACGGCACGCATCCCGGCAACGGCCTGACCGGCGCCAGCGGAGCCAACGCGGCGAAGGAAATCATTCACGAACTTCGATAGCTCATGATCAACCGTCAGAACCTCGGCGAACTCCACAAGCGCGAAGAAAAGAAATTCATCAATGAACATCCGAAGTCGGCGGAGCTCTACGCACGCGCGAAGCATTCGCTGCTCGGTGGCGTGCCGATGAACTGGATGAAAAAATGGGCCGGCGCGTTTCCGCTGTTTGCGAAGCACGCGAAAGGCGCGCATTTTACCGACGTGGATGGGCGTGAGTACGTCGATTTGTGCCTCGGCGACACCGGCGCGATGACCGGACACTCTCCGGATGCGGTGGCCGACGCGATCGCGCGACGGGTACGCGAAGGCATCACGCTGATGCTGCCAACGGAAGATTCGCTGTGGGTGGGCGAAGAACTGAAGCGGCGATTTGGGTTGCCGTATTGGCAGTTTGCGTTGACGGCAACCGACGCCAACCGCTTTGCGCTCCGGATCGCACGCGAGATCACGCAGCGGCCAAAGATTTTGGTCTTTCACTACTGCTATCACGGCACGGTTGACGAGTCGTTGGTCTCGTTGCATAACGGCGTAGTCGGGCCACGTCGGGGGAACATCGGCCCGCCGGTCGATCCGGCAGAAACGACGCGGGTGGTCGAGTTCAACGACCTGAACGCGTTGGAAGATGCGCTGAAGCGCCACGATGTGGCGGTAGTGCTGGCGGAGCCGGCGATGACCAACGTCGGAATCATCCTGCCGGCTGCCGGCTATTGGAAAGCTGCGCGCGAGCTGACGCGCAAGTACGGCACACTGTTGATTGCCGATGAAACGCATACCATTTGCGCAGGCGCGGGCGGCTGCACGCGGGAGTGGAAACTCGATCCGGACTTTGTGGTGTTCGGCAAACCGATTGGCAGCGGGATTCCCGGCTCGACCTACGGCTGCAACCAGGCAGTGGCGGACCGAATCTCCGCACGCGTTGAATTGGAGGATTGCGACGTCGGCGGAATCGGCGGAACCCTGGCGGGCAACGCTCTGTCCCTGGCTGCGATGCGCGCGACGCTGGAAAACGTGCTGACCGAAACGGCGTTTGAGAAGATGATTCCATTGGCTGCGCGGTTTAGTGCGGGTGTGGCCGCGGAGATCAAGAAGCACGCTCTTCCCTGGAACACCATTCAGCTGGGTGCCCGAGCGGAGTACACGTTCCGGCAGACGCCGCCGCGCGACGGCGGCGAGTCCGCAGCGTCATCCGATTTTGAACTCGAGCGGTTCTTGCACTTGTACGCGCTGAATCGCGGCGTCCTGCTCACGCCGTTCCACAACATGGCGCTAATGTGCCCGGCAACGACCCAAGCAGATGTAGACCTGCATACGAAGGTTTTCGCCGAAGCCGCCAGGGAACTGACCGCCTAAACTTCGTCGGTTCCAGGCGAATGGTCAGAATCGCGACCGGCGCGGTACACTACCTAGGTACCGAGCTTTTCTTCAGGGGCTAGAGCCCGCCTTCCTGAACTGCGAGATGTCGGAGTTAAGCTCCGACCCCCTAAAGAAACTTTATTTTTTGCGAGTTCTGTAACGGAAGTGCGAGGAGGTAAGAGCTATGGCGACGGCGGAAGTGAAGCGGCAGAAGCCCGAATTCGCGAACGAACCGTTCGTGGATTTTTCGAAGCCGGAAAACAAGGCAGCGATGGAAGCGGCGCTGAAGAAAGTGGCCGCCGAGTTTGGCCGCGAGTATCCCATGTACATTGCCGGCCGGGCAGTAACGTCCGGCTTAAAGAAAACTTCGACGAATCCGTCGCATCCCACACAGGTCCTCGGGGCTTTTCCAGAGGCTAGCGCAGATCAGGCCCGGCAGGCCATCGAAGCAGCTCATGAATATTTCGGGACCTGGAAGCAGGTGCCCGCCGAACAACGCGCGGGAATATTGTTCCGGGCAGCCGAGCTCATACGTCAGCGGAAGTTCGAACTCTCGGCCTGGATTTGCTACGAGGTCGGGAAGACTTGGCCCGAAGCCGATGCGGACACTGCCGAGACCATCGACTTCCTGGAATTCTACGGACGGGAAATGCTGCGTTTTGCTGGACCGCAGCCCGTTACGCCAATGAAGGGCGAAAAGAATTTTCTCGTCTATATCCCTCTGGGAGCGGGCGCGGTAATTCCGCCGTGGAATTTTCCGGCGGCGATCGCCACCGGAATGAGCGCTGCGGCGCTGGTGGCGGGGAATACCGTGGTCCTGAAGCCTTCGGAAGAGTCAACCGTCGTCGCTGCCAAGATCGTCGAGATTCTCTACGAGGCGGGGATTCCGAAAGGGGCGCTACAGTTCCTGACTGGCAAGGGAGAAGTGGCCGGTGACGCACTGGTGAAGCATGCAAAAACACGCTTTATCGCCTTCACTGGATCGAAGGACGTGGGTTTGATCATCAGTGAAGCAGCGGGGAAGCGCCAGCCGGGGCAGTTGTGGATCAAGCGCGCGGTGCTAGAGATGGGTGGCAAAGATGCAACGGTCGTGGACGAAGAGGCCGACTTGGAGGCGGCGGTCGAAGGCGTGGCGCAAGCGGCGTTTGGGTATCAGGGGCAGAAATGCTCGGCGTGTTCGCGCGCGATTGTGTCCGAGAAGGTGTACGACGCTTTTGTGCAGAAGCTGGTCGAGCGGACCAAGAAGGTTACTGTCGGACCAGCAGAGAATCCCACCAACTACATGGGGCCGGTGGTCAGCGAAGGCGCGATGAACGGGATCTTGAGCTACATCGAGGTCGGGAAGAAGGAAGGCAAGGTGGTTGCGGGCGGCGGGCGCGCGCCGGGCGATGGCTACTTTGTGCAGCCGACGGTGATCGCGGATGTGAGCCCGAAGGCGCGCATCGCACAAGAAGAGATTTTCGGTCCGGTTCTGGCGGTGATCAAAGCCAATGATTTTGATGACGCATTGCAGATTGCGAATGACACGGAATTTGGGCTAACCGGCGCGGTGTATTCGAAGAACAAGGCCAAACTGGCCAAGGCCCAAGAGGCCTTTCACGTCGGCAATTTGTATCTGAACCGCAAGTGCACAGGCGCGATGGTTGGCGCGCACCCGTTTGGCGGATTCAACATGTCCGGAACGGATTCGAAGACCGGAGGCAAGGACTATCTGTTGCATTTCCTGCAGGCGAAGTCTATCGCCGAAAAAGTTTAGGTGACCGGCTTAGGGCCCTGCCGCGATGAGAGCTTCTCAGCGAAGGTGAGAGGCTTTAGCAAGCTCCCGCCAGGTCACTAACTTGACGTGCTGCTGCTCAAGCAGTGCGCGGAACTCGCTGCTGGAGATGAAATCGTAGTCGCGCTGGCGCCATTCGGCGCCCCACGTCGGGCGTTCGCGGGTTGCCGCTTGCAACTCGTCGTCGCTGAGACCTAGATGAACGACGAATTCAGTCACGCCGGGCTGCAAGTTCTTTATAGCTTGGCGGTAAAAGTCGTTCCACCCGCCTGGCGAGGTCTCCGGACTAATGGTTACGACGTGATCGATCACGATATCCCGTGGCCCGAGGCTGGCCTCCAGATAGGGATGGTCCTTGAACCAGTCGCGCGACACGAAAATCGGGAGCTGGTATTCGTGACCCAGTTTCACGAAAACTTCAAAAATCTCTTTGCCGTTCTCGATTAGCCGGTATTGATGTGAATCGAGATGCGTCGGGTTCATTCCCATGGCATAGGCGCGATCGATCTGGGCCCGCAGTTCGTTTTCGACTTGACGTGGATCAATGTGCGGATGTTGATCCCAGTCGTGATGAAAGTAACCGTTGGCGTCTACGAGGCTGGCCACCGTATTTTTGGAAGCGACAGGTCCCCAGCGATAGTACACGCGCTCGCTGGTCAGGGTCAGATGCAATCCCAGATCGGCTTCCGGGTGGCTTTTGGCGAAATCCACTGCCTCCGGGAACCACGGGCAGGGGACCATCACGCTGGCGGAATTGACCGCTCCGCTCTCCAGGGCTTGAAATGTCGCCGCGTTTACCGCGTGCGTTTCTGCAACATCGTCGGCATGAACAATCAACAGCTTTGCATCTTTCTCGTAGCCGTGTGTATTGCTTGGTGTTTGCGCCGACAAAACCAGTCGAGGCAAAAGGAGCACCAGGACTACCGCGAGCTTACGGGTGAGATGGTCGTGCAAAAACGGATTGGTGCAAGGGTGGAGTCTCATGGTTCTGTGGCGCCGGCTTTGGAGGTGCGCGAAACAAACTTCAGCGCCCGGAACACAGGATAACTCAGGAGCAGGATGACCAACGCGATCGGCGCGTTCTCGCGGTCCTCGAAGAGCGAAGCGATCAAGAAAAGGGCGGAGGCAAGCAGCACCATGCCGGTGGTCCACGGGTAGCCCCAGGCACGATAGGGCCGCGGCATTTCCGGCTCCCGCTTGCGCAGCATGAATACGCTGGTGTAGGACAACGTGTAGTTGGCCACGAAGAAAAACGACAGCATGGCGATGACGCGCTCGAAAGAACCCAATACGAAGAGAATGCCAACGATCGTGCTCAACAGCAGCGCTGGAACCGGCGTGCCGCCCGAGTTGACCCTGGAAGCGTAACGGAAGAACAGCCGGTCCGAGCTCATTTTGTACAGCGTACGCGAGCAGAAGAGTTGGTTGGCGTTGATGCTGCTCAGCAGCGATACGATCATGATGACGCGAATGATGGTTTCACCGTACCTGCCAAACGCCTGCTCGGCCACCGTGCCCAGCACAAAGTTATTTCCCGCAATCTGGTTCATAGGCAGCACGTAGAGCACGGCGACGTTCAGCAGAAAATAGATACCGATGATGGAGAACACGCTGCCGAAAATGGCGCGGGGAATTTCGCGGCCCGGATTGCGTACTTCTTCGCCGAAATAAACGACGCCATCCCAGCCGTCCACGGCGTAAATCACCGCCTGTAGCGCCAGCATGAACGCAGCGACCAAGGGCCAGCCCGAGGCCGACGTTACCACCGGGTTTTGGACAGCGGCAGTGTGCGAGGGGCGGCCGGCGATAAAACAGGCCAGCACCATCACCACAAACGCTCCCGTTTTCATAGCCGCGGTGATGAGTTGGGTGTTGCTGCCCCACTTTACGCCACGCCATTGCAACACAAAGAAAAAGGCGATGACCGCCACCGCAGTTAGCTTCCCGTTGGCAAGGCCGTATCCGAATACGCTGGTATGGCCTGCAAGCGAGGGGAAAAACGCCGCTGCGTATTCTGCGATTACGATGGCCACCGCAGCAGCGGTGCCGCACGTGGAAAGCCAGTCGCTCCAGCCAACCACGAAACCCGCATATTCACCAATGCCGCGGCGCGAGAAGTTGTATTGGCCTCCGCTGAGAGGAATGGCGGCCGCCAATTCGGCCATCGAGGACGCTCCCAGCAATGCGTAAAGGCCACCCGCCAGCCAAACACCCAGAAAAAGCCAGGTGTTAGGGAGCCAATGCGCGATATCACCGGGAGAGCGGACGATTCCGGCACCGATGGTGTTGCCGATCGCGGCCGCGATACCGAGTCCCGCACCGAGGACCTGTAGGAGTTTTCCCGGTCCCAGTGAGGAAGCGGATGCGCTGGAAGATGCCTGAAAAGTAGTGGACAATGAAGGTCTCAGGGTTCCCGGCAAAGCGGCCATCATACTGGCGCACCGGGAAAAAGCAAACCGGCAGAACCGTTCCAAAATCACGTGGATGTAAGTATGTGTTTGGACCCGGTCCGGCTCGAAGTTGAATCTGCAGCGAGGTGAGTCGGTGGCGATTCAGCAGTCGCGCAACCGCGAAGCGCAAATCACGACGGAGGTGTTCACCGGTCTGGGAGGAGATCCCATCGATGTGTCGGTGGTGATACCGTGCCTGAACGAGGCCAAGTCCCTCGGGATTTGCGTGGAGAAAGCGCTGAAGGCGTTTAAGGATGCAAACCTGCGCGGCGAGGTCGTTGTAGCGGACAACGGTTCAACCGATGGCTCGATTGAAATCGCCCAGAACCTTGGCGCGCGCGTTGTGCCGGTAGAGCAGCGCGGTTACGGCTCGGCGCTTAAAGCGGGCATTCGAGCCGCGCGCGGCTCGTTCATCGTGATGGGCGACGCGGACGACAGCTATGACTTCGCGGAAGTCCCGCGCTTCGTGGCGGAATGGCGCAATGGCTGCGAAATTGTAATGGGCAACCGGTTTGCCGGCGAAATTAAGCCTGGCGCAATGCCATGGCATCACAAGTACATCGGCAATCCCGGGTTAACCATGCTGCTCAACGTGCTCTTCCGCTCCGGCATCGGCGATTCGCACTGCGGCATGCGCGGCTTCACCCGTGATGTCTTCGACCGCATGGATGTACGCAGCAGCGGCATGGAGTTCGCGTCGGAGTTCGTGATCAAAGCCGCGCAACTTGGCGCGAAGACCTCGGAAATTCCGATCACGCTTTGGAAAGACAAGCGCGGCCGGCCGCCGCACTTGCGCAGTTTCCGGGACGGCTGGCGGCACCTGCGCTTCATGCTGCTTTACGCGCCAAACTGGCTGTTTTTGTTGCCGGGCGGACTGCTGATGGCCGCGGGACTATTCCTAACCACCTGGCTATTTCCGGGCCCGCGAACGATCGCCCACAACGTCGTGCTCGACGTGCACACGATGATCTTCGGCGTGATTTTCACTCTGCTCGGCGCGCAGATTCTCGCCATTGGATCGTTTGCGAAAGTTTTCAGCTACGCCGAACGCTTTGACCGCCACGCCGTTTCATTGAAAAGGCTGCTCAAGCGAGTGACCCTGGAGATGGGACTGCTGCTGGGCGGCGCACTCTTCCTCGCCGGATTCTCGCGCTGCGCCTGGATTGCCTGGAAATGGGCCGCCAGCGGATTCGGGCCGCTACAGCAGGTTCGCGAAGTGCTGTTCTGGTCCATGTGGCTTTTCCTTGGCGTGCAAATCATTTTTTCTTCGTTCTTCTTGAGCATGCTGGGTATCAGCCGTGGCACCTACATCGGCGACTACGACATCAAGCCAAGCACCCGGAATAAGTCTGCTGACAAGTAATGCCCTACACCGCGATCGATCATTACATCGCCAGGATGAGATTTCGTGCAGCGATTTCGCACATTCGGCCCGGTTCGCGGGTCTGCGACTTGGGTTGCGGACTCGAAATGGCCTTCCTCGATTACGCAGGAGACAGAATCGCAGTCGGCGTTGGCTTTGATGATCAGGTGCAAAGCGGAACGCACGGCCGTTGGCAGCGGATTCATGCGGACTTGCGTACTCGGTTGCCGCTGAACGACGGCGACTTCGATCATGTGGCGATGCTGGCGGTGTTCGAACACTTGGAGCAGCCGGAAGCAGTGTTGCGGGAAGCGTTCCGCATCTTGGCGCCCGGCGGAACGTTGATCATGACCTGGCCGGCGGCACTGGTTGATCCGATCTTGAACGTTCTACATACCTTCCACCTGATTAGCGATGAGATGGAAAGCGACCAACATCAGAGGCGGATGCCGGTGTCGGAAGTGAAAAACATGCTGGGCCGAGTAGGATTCGGCGAGACTTTCCATCGAACCTTCGAGTTGGGCTTAAACAATTTGATGGTTGGGACGAAGAACGTTCAGCGGTCCGCCGGCGGAGTATACGGCGCCAGATAAGTGTTGTCGCTGTCGGGTGTGACCAGCCAGACTTTGCGATCGCGAAAGTATTCGAACAGCTTACGGTCCTGCTCGTCGCTGATTTCGCGCGCCCAAATTACCTTGGCCGAATCAATTTCCGCTCCGTTGTAAACCCACTCATCGTGGATGTTGTGGTCGTCGCCGTAGCGGACCATGACCAGGTGTTTGCCGGGCAGAACTTCGAGCCTCCGCTCTATCACCAAGCGGCTGACGTCGCCCTGGCAGGTCCAATAAAACGTGTCGCACTGCTTCCTGGCGACGGCGCTCGCGGTATCAACCATCAGCAGCAAGACGGAAGTGCGGGCCAGGATTGCGCCCCAGTGCCATCGCTTGACGCCCATCAAGCGCAATCGACGCAGCGTCTCAACGTATAGCAGCAAGACCACACATGCGGCTGGTGCCACGTAGTGCGCGTTCGACCACACCACGACATAACTGCCTGCCGCCACGAGCAGCAGCGCGATCCATGGCAGCCAGAACTTCTCGCTTCGCAGGACAAGCCATAAGGCCGGCGCGGCCAGCAGCATGCCCCACCAGGCATACGCGGAGAAAAAGCGCACCGACTTCAGCCAAGTAAGACATAGTATGCTGGCCCACGAGTGGTCGTACTCTTCGCGCTCCCATCCGTTATAGAAGTCTTCGAACTGCTGGTTGTTGTAATGTTTTACAGGCTTCGAGGCCTGAAAGAGGAGCATCGGCGCGCTGTGATACGTGCGAACGTTCAGCGTATGCGGCATCAGCAGCGGATTGTCGGTCAGGCGCCAGTTGTAGAAAAGCATAAATGAACCGGCGAACAGCAACACGCCAGCGCATGGTAAGGCCACCACTCGCCAGCGAATTGCCGTTGGTACTCGCCCGGAATTCTTTGCCAACAACCAACGCGCAAGCACAAACAACGAGGGCAGCGCGAACAGAAATCCCTCGTAGGGCCGGCTGTTGGCCAGAATTGCCAATCCCAGTCCGAACAGCAACCCATCGCGAAGGGATGGACGGCGAAGGATTCGCGCCAGTGCGCCCAGCAGTAACGCGCCACCGATTGCCGCCGCCGCGCCGCCCCAATAACTGTTCACCCAATAGCTGACAATGCAGAATTTCAGCCAGACGATCAGCCCGCCGAGCAAAGCCCAACGAGCCGGAAGCCAGGCCAGCAGCATCCAGTAAATCGCCCAGCACATCACCGCGCAGCTCAGAAGCACTCCAATCCAGGGTCTGCCGAGCACTTGGCCAACTGCCAGCAGCACGCCTTGCACCGGTGGATACATGGATGCGTAACGGGGAAGCCAGTTCACATGGAACGTTTCGAAGCTCATCCACATCGGGTGCGGCGGGTTGCCAAGGCGGCCGTGCGCGAACGTGTCGCCCATCAACAGATAGCTGAACTCGTCGTGAATGCCGGGTATAGGTACAGGAAATCGCGGCAACAACACCACGCGGACAGCGCCGGCCAGCGCAAACAGCGCAAAGCCGCACAAGACCGGGCGGTTGGCAATCGAGGAGAGCGCTCTGCAAATCTTCCTGGCAGCTCTTGCAATGCGGTGTCGAAAGACAAGCTGCAGAACCACAAGAATGCCGCCCGCAACCGCCGTCTGAATCAGCGCGCGCCGCAGCGGCTCCAGATCGGGGGGATCGGGACACATGTACGGAGTCACGGATGAAGATGATACAGGTGAAGAGGCTCGCGCCAAAGCTGGAGCGCGGAAGCGCTAGCGCTCGACTTCTATTTCGGTCTCTCTGCCGCGTGTTTGCGCTTTGCGGTTTTTGGGATCTTCCAAGTAGTCCTGCATCTCCAGCCGCAGGTTTCCGGCGTTTGTGGAATAGCCCAGCGCCACTTCGAAGTCCACTAGTCCCTCGCGAATCATCCTGTCCAGCACTCCGTCAAAGTGCTGCATGCCTTCGGTGGTGCCGTCGCGCATGGCGTCGAGCAGGGACTTGCCTTCGCTTTCGCCCTTTTCGACGTACTCGCGCGTCCGCATGGTGGACTTGAGAATCTCGATTGCGGCGATTCGCCCGCTTCCATCCTTGCGGGGCAGCAATCGCTGCGAAACGATGAACCGGAAGGCCTTCGCCAGACGGGTACGGATGGCCTGCTGATCGGCCAGCGGGAACACGCCGACGATACGTTCGACGGTCTTGGCGGCATCGATTGTGTGTAGAGTCGAGAGCACCAGGTGCCCGGTTTCCGAAGCTTCCAGCGCAATTTCAATCGTTTCGCGGTCGCGCATTTCTCCGACTAGAATCACTTTGGGCGCTTGGCGCAAGGCCGCGCGCAGCGCCAGCGAAAATGTCGGCGTGTCACTGTGCAGTTCGCGCTGATGGATTGTCGCCTTCTTGTGGCGGTGCAGAAACTCAATCGGATCTTCGATGGTCAGGATGTGGTACGCCTTGTCCTGATTCATCTTGTCAATAATCGCCGCCAGCGTGGACGATTTACCCGAGCCTGTCGGCCCGGTGACCAGCACAATGCCGTTGCGCAGCTCGACGATCTCCTGCAGCACCGCCGGCAGCAGCAATTCTTCGAAGCTCGGAATGTTGTCCGGAATCACGCGCATCACAATCGCGCATGTGCCGCGCTGCCGGAAGATATTCACGCGGAATCGTCCGACACCGTTGATTCCATAGGAAAGGTCAGCTGAACCGTCCTGCTCCAGCTTGCGGATCGGGTGCTCATTCTTGCCCATCAACTCGTAGGCAATCGCGCGCGTGTCGTCAGGCCTTAAGCATTCCAGCCCTTTGAATTTCAGTTCGACCAGCTGCCCGCTGACTTCCACCTGCGGCGCCCGCCCGGGTGAAAAGATCAGGTCGCTGATGTGCTTGCCGCTGCGCAACATTGCCGTGATCAGCTGCGGCACACCGAAAGTCTTCTGTGGTCTTGACTCCGCGGGCGCTTCTACCGGCGGATTGGCGATCGTTGTGGTTGTACCCATGACCCGTTCGGCTTCTTTGGCCGTCTAGTGCTGCTTGGCCTTTTTTCGGATTTGGAAGGGCGTACCAACGTTGAACTGGGGACGTGCCTTCGACCCTTTCAGTCTAAAGCCTGGCTGGGTGCAACCCTGGCACAAATCGGTGCAGAGGTAGCGTGATGATTAATGCCGCGGAGGAAATTCTAGATTAGTAGCTACCTTGGGAGTTCAGTTTTGCCCAACTCACGGCTTGGCCGCCGACTCAAGGAACGTGGCCACGTTCGCTTTCAATTTCGCCAGGTCTTCATCCCGCACGTACATCATGTGCCCGGCGTCGTAGTACTGCAGCTTGATGTTCTTCTGCAGGTCGGCTGACAGCCCGAGGTGATCCATGGTCTGCTCCGTCGCAAAAAACGGAGTAGCCAGGTCGTAGATTCCATTTTCAACCTCAACCCTAAGGTGCGGATTGGCGACCATCGCTGCGATCAGGTCACCCTCGACGTTGGGAGAGCCGGGGAATCCGAACTGGTCACCGCTGCCCTGGTGCTTCCAATCCCAATTTTGATCTTTGAAGTCCGCGGCGACTTGATACATCTTGTCCGCGCCGAATTTCAGGTCCTCGCGCACGTAATGATTGAAAGCGGCGACGAATGCCCCGCTGATCGCGGTCTCCTGCGGGTCGTATTCCGCGAATTCACCCAACAGGTCGTAGGAAGGGCCGCTGAAGCGCGCATCCAGCCGCCCGGTCGTCAACCCGCGGCTGCGCTGCAGCTCTTTCATGAACTGAAAGAGGTTCACGCGGAGATTGGCCTTCACTAGATACTCCTCGCTCAGGCCGGTGTACCGAGCCATCTTTTTCGCGATGTCCGCCTTCTCGGTATCAGAAAGTTTGTCGCCCTTCATCAACGCCGAAGCCAGTTCACCGGAAGCGAACCTGCGCGCCTCTTCCAAGAAGGCATGCAAATTCTCCGGCCGCTCCTTCAGCATCTTGTGATACCAAGCCGTCGCGGCGTAGCTCGGCAGATAGTAGATGTATGTGCTGTCAATTCCAGGGTTGAACGAAATCGTTCCGAGGTCTAACACCGAAGAGATCAGCACAATTCCGTTCAAATAAATGTTGTTGTGCACTTGCAGATAGTTGCCCAGCGCCGCGGAGCGAAACGTGCCGTAGCTCTCGCCGATCAGGAACTTCGGCGAATTCCATCGGTTGTTGCGGGTAATGTAAATTTCGATGAATTGCGCCAGTGACTTGACGTCGGAGTCCACGCCCCAAAAATCCTTGTTTTGCGCTTTGCCCACGGCGTGGCTGAAACCGGTCCCGACAGGATCGACAAACACCAGGTCCGTTTTGTCCAGCAGCGAATAGACATTGTCTTCGACTTTGTACGGCGCCGGCGGCGTTACCGTAGCATTCGCCGTAACTACCCGGCGCGGCCCGAACGACCCCATGTGCAGCCACACGGACGAGGAACCCGGGCCGCCATTGTACACAAACGCCAGCGCCCGCGCGGCGGGATCTTTCACGTCGCTGCGCGAGTATGCGGTCGAATACACCAGCGCCGCCGGCTCGCCCTTTTCATCTTTCAGCTGAATTGTTTGCGCTGTGGCTTTGTAGGGAACCGTCTGCCCACCGAGCTTGATGGTGTGGTCGGTGACTGCCGACTCTTCCTTTGCAGGAGCCGCTTCGGGCGCTTTCTTGTCCTTGTCCGCTGTCAGCTTGTCATCCTTGTCCTGAGCCACGGCTGCCAGCGGCCTTCCGGCCATGCACAGGCACAGGGCCAGAAAGATTCCCAATCGGGAAAGACGATTCATAGCAATGCTCCTTGTTTCGTCCCGGATAGTTCCACGCAGGGACGCGATTGTAGCTTTCAGACCGAGCCCAAGTCAAAAACGGCTTTAATGCAATCCGGGAAGCAGCAATGAAATCTCGTCACGGCGGCCCGCGCCGTCGAGCCCAACCGCCGCGCAGTCACGAATAATCCAGTCCGCGCCGGCCTCGCGCAAAAACTCGTCGCCTTCTGTCGTTTGCAGCGCAATCACCCGCGCGTTCGAGGCTTTTCCGGCGCGGATTCCAGCTGGCGCATCTTCAAACACCACACATTCTTCCGCCGCGACTCCGAGCAGTGCGGCGCCCTTCAAGTACGGCTCCGGATGCGGCTTCCCCTTAACAATGTCCGTTGCAGTGATGAGTTTGTCGGGAACCGGCAAACCCGCTACCCGCAGCCGCACCAGCGCCAGTGGCCTCGTACACGACGTTACGATCGTCCAACGATCCGCTGGCAGTGCCGCCAACAGCTCTTTCGCACCAGGCAGCGGCACAACTCCCTCTACATCTTCAATTTCCATCCGCTCCACACGCGCGTTTTCTTTGACGTGGTCGGCATTCGGCAGCAGCTCTTTGATCGTCGCAAGACTTGGCCGGCCATGCGCCTGCCGTACGGTTTCCACCGGATCGAAACCATGCTCGCTGGCCCAGATCGACCAAACTCGCGCGACGGCCGGCGTGGAGTCCACCAGGACACCATCCAGATCGAACAGCACGCCTTGGCAATGAATTTTTCTCATGCAGAATGATAGCAGGTGGGGCTGAGCTCGCCGGCGCCCTGCGCGCCGCGGTTTCAGGACGACTTGGAAGCCTAGGACTCGAGCACGACCTCATCCACAAAGCACCACATCCAGTCTTCACCCGGTTCGAGGGACTTCATGATCGGGTGCTTCGTGGCGTGAAAATGCTTCGTCGCATGCTTGTTTTTCGAAGAGTCGCAGCATCCTACATGGCCACATTCCATGCAAAGCCTCAGGTGCACCCACGAATCGCCCATCTTCAGGCACTCTTCGCATCCCTTGGCGTGCTGCTTGACCTTTTGGACATGGCTGGCATGCGAACAGAGGGCACTCATCTTACCTCCTAGTCAGCCTGTGCGTTGGCGGCGGGAATTGGCGCGTATGCTCTGGGCTGCTTGATCGGCAGCCGCACAGTAAATCGCGTATCGCCCGGCTTCGATTTGAGGTCAATTCTCCCGTGATGCTTTTCCACGATGCGCACGACCGTGTCCAGTCCGAGGCCCGTGCCTTCACCAACCGTCTTTGTGGTAAAGAACGGCTCGAAAATGCGCGACTGGATTTCCGGCGGCACGCCCGGCCCGTTGTCGCCGATGTCCACGACTACGGTGTCCAGCTCTCGGCAGGTGCGGACCAGCAGCTCGCCGCTGCCATTCATCGCGTCAATCGCGTTGTCGATTAGGTTGGTCCACACCTGATTCAGTTCGCCGCCGTAGGCGCAAACCCGCGGAACATCGGGCGCGTACTCCCTTCGCACGGTGACGCCCTTTTTGATCCAGTGGCCGAAAATCTTCAGCGTATTCTCCAAGTCTTCCTTCAAGTCGACTTCCTGAACGGCCGCCTGATCCATGTAGGAGTAACGCTTGATCGCGGCAACCAGGTCGCTGATCCGCTTGGTGCTGTTGTCAATCTCATGAATCAAGCCAAAGATGGAGATCACTGCCGCCACACGCCGCAGCGCGTCGGCGATGAATTCATCACCGACAATGCCGCGCAAAGCGTCCAATTTGTCGAAGTCCGCGTTGGCTTCGGCCAGTGGGCCGGCGATCTTCCAGGCGTCAGTGACGCCATGCTCTTCCAGGCACTCGGCGATTTCGGCCTCGCGGTCGCTGAGTTCCAGCGGATCAGAGTGTTCAACGGATTTATCTTTCACTCGCTCGGTGACTTCGCGCTCGAACTGCACCACGGCATCTCGTTGCTCCTCCGATAGCGGATGTTTCAGAAGCCGCAGGCTAGCCTCGCGAACGTTGTTCATTGCTTCTTTCAGGCTCTTTGCCGCGCGCTGTGCTGCTGCCGCCGGATTGTTCAATTCGTGGGCGAGTCCGGCTGAAAGTTTTCCCAGCGCCATCAGCTTATCGCGCTGTGTCTCCATCCGGGTCACTTCGCGTATGCGGTCGGACATCACCGCCACCAAACGCTGTCCCAGCACCGGCATTCGCTGCACCATCTCCGGAAAATAATCCTTGTGCAGGCGCAACGCGCGGACGGGCCTGGCGACGCGGGCCGTGCCTTTGTAAATGACGGAACGCGAAAACGGTAGCAGTCCGGTCACCTGACCGGCGCGGGCGATGAAGAACGGCGTGCCCCGATCCTCAGGCCGATCAATGTGCAACTCGCCTTCCAGCATCACCATCAGGTACTCCAGCGGATCTCCAAGCCGCCCGACGACGTCGCCAGTGTTGGCGCGCAGCTCTTCCATTCGCTCCGCGAGCCAACCGAGGTCAGTCTCCAGCAGGTCCGCGAAAACGGCATTGGTTTTCAAATCGCGGATCGCGACGGCTAGCTGTTCTGCAGTTTTGTTTTGTCTCTCCATTTCACATTGATCCCAAATACTGATGAACAAACTGCACCGCGTTCGCACCTTCTCCGACGCCCGAGGCCACGCGCTTGATCGAACGGCAGCGCACGTCGCCCGCTGCAAAAACTCCAGGCACGCTTGCCTCCAGCAGCCACGGCTCGCGCTCCAACGGCCAGCCTTTCGGCGCCTTGCCACCCTTCAATAAATCCGGTCCGGTCACAATGAATCCTTTTGGGTCGCGTTCCACGACCCCGCTCAGCCAATCGGTACCGGGTTCCGCGCCGATGAAGATGAAGAGCGATGCCGCGGACACACGCTGGGTGTCGCCGCTCGTTGAACACAGGATGGCAATCTCTTCCAGTCGCTCGTTGCCGAAAACCTCTGTGACCTGGCTGTTTACTTCCACATGAATGTTGGGCGTCTGCTTGATCTGGTCAATCAGATATTGCGACATGCCCAGCGAAAGGGAACTGCCGCGCACCAGCATCACCACCCTTCGCGCATACTTCGAAAAATGCATTGCGGCTTGTCCTGCGGAGTTCGCGCCGCCCACGATGTACACGTCCTCATCCTTACAGGCCGAAGCTTCCGTCAGAGCTGCGCCGTAGTAGATGCCCGCGCCCTGCAGCTTTTCCATGCCCGGTACCGCCAGCTTGCGATAGGCAACTCCGGTCGCGATCAGCAGTGTCTTGGCCCCGATTTCCGATCCATCGACCAGCTTTACAAACTTCGATCCGCCCTCGACACGCAGCCTGACCACCTCCTGCGGCGCAAGAATCTCCACTCCAAAACGCCGCGCCTGGGCCACTGCTCTTCGCGCCAAATCGCTTCCGCTCAAACCGGCAGGGAATCCTAGATAATTTTCGATGCGCGAACTCATACCAGCCTGCCCGCCTGGCGCTTCGCGCTCGATCATCACCGTGGACAGTCCTTCGGAGGCGCCGTACACCGCCGCCGCCAGCCCTGCTGGACCGCCCCCTACAATCAGCAAATCGTAAAAAGAAGTAGCCGCCGCGGTGCGTAGCCCCAGCTTGTTGGCCAACTCGGTCATGGAAGGATCGGACAACGCCGAATTGTCTTGAAAAATCGTGGCAGGAAACTTCAAGCAGTCACGCTTGGCCACTTCCATCGCTTCCTGCACTTCTTTGTCGCGATCGGCGGCTTCCGCGTCCAGCCAGCGGTAGGGGACCTGGTTGCGGGCCAGGAAATCACGCAGCGCGTAGGAACGCGGCGACCAGCGGTGCCCTAGTACGCGCACGCCGCCAAAGACCGGCCGGTAGCCCGCCTGCCAATCGTCCAGCAGATCGTCCAGAACCGGATATAACTGTTCTTCCGGCGGATCCCACGGCTTCAGCAAATAGTGGTGGATATGAGCTTGATTGATAGCTTGAATCGCGGCGTCGGTATCCGCATAAGCAGTCAGCAGCACGCGCCGCGAATTCGGGTACATGCCCATGGCTTGGTTCAAAAACTCCACGCCGCTCATTTCCGGCATGCGCTGGTCCGCCAGCAATAAGCTCACCGCTTCATTACGTTTTTTCAGGGACTGCAGCGTTTGCAGGGCCATGGCCCCGGAATCCGCGCGCACCACGCGATAGCGGTCGGCATAGCGCTTGCGCAGATCGCGTTCCACGGCGCGAAGCACTTCGGGATCATCGTCAATCGTCAGCAGAATCGGCTTGGCCATTGTTACTTTCCCAGGGTTTAGCGAAATTCGGAATGGCGGTGTCCGCCAACGGCTGGGCGCTAGGCATTGGATGCGGACGCGCCGATTTAGTCACGTCGTAGTCTGCCCTCCCGGCCGCTGCGAACCGGAAGCACCGTTATACTCCGGAAAGCCATTGGTTGCACACCGCCACAAAAAATTCTGCGGCCGGAGTGGTGTAGCGCAGTTATCATTTTCCGTAGAGCCTCCTTTCAACCAAAGATGAACAAGAAACTACAAGTGATGAAGTTCGGCGGTACTTCTGTCGGCGACGCCGCCTGCATTCGCCGTTCCGCCACCATTGTGGCCAATGCTTGCAAGGAATTTTCGGTTGCGGGCGTCGTTTCCGCCATGAGCGGCGTCACCAATCGCCTGATTGATGCCGCGCACCATGCCAAACGCGGCGACCGCGACGCCGGCAAAGCACTTACCGCGGCTCTGCGCAATCAGCATTTCGAAGCTTTGGCCGCGCTCGTTTCCACGCAGTCCGAGCGCGCGCCCGTCGAACAGCGCATTGACGAAATCCTCGCCGAATGCTCCCGTCTCTATGAGGGCACGGCGCTGCTGCGCGAATTGACACCACGCACGCTCGACGCCATCTCCAGCCTCGGAGAACGTCTTTGCGCGCCGGTGTTCTCCGCTGCACTATCGCAAATGGGTGTCACCAGCTCGGCCATCGAGGCCACCGAACTCATTGTCACAGATTCGTTTCACGGCGGCGCCGAACCGCTCTCGGAACCCACCCGGCAACATGCCCAATCCCGCTTGATGCCGTTGCTCACAAAGGGTCAAGCGCCCATCGTGACGGGCTTTATCGGCGCCAGCGCCGACGGCGCGTTGACTACGCTTGGACGCGGCGGTTCGGACTATTCCGCCACGATTCTCGGCGCTGCTTTGGACGCCGACGAAATCATTATCTGGACCGATGTCGAAGGCGTACTTACTGCTGACCCGCGGCTGGTCAGCGAGGCTCGAACCATCCCCGAAATCTCCTACCGCGAAGCCGCCGAACTCGCCTACTTTGGCGCAAAGGTTTTGCATCCGAAAACACTTCGTCCCGTGCTGCCCGCGGGAATCCCGGTCTGGATCCGCAACAGCTTTGCTCCCGAAAAACTAGGCACCAAAATCACGCCAAAAGGCCGCAGTATTGGTGGAGGCGTCAAAGCCCTCACCGCCATTCGTGACGTTGCCCTCATCAGCATCGGCGGCCCCGGCATTGTCGGCGTGCCCGACGTCGTTGGCCGCACCTTCTCCACCACCGCGCAACTCCGCGCCGAAGTTCTGCTCATCTCGCAATCCTCTTCGCAAAACGACATCTGCTTCATCGTTGCCAAAGCCCACGCCCAATCCACGCTGGAAGCGCTTCGTCGGGAATTCGCGCAGGACCTGGCCCACCAAGCCGTGGACCACATCACCATGGACCCCAAGATCGCCATCGTCGCGGTGGTTGGCGAAAACATGCGTGGCACTCCGGGCGTCGCCGGCCGCACCTTTCACGCCCTGGGCCGTGAAGGCGTCAACATCATCGCCATCGCCCAAGGCTCTTCCGAAACCAACATCTCTTTCGTCGTCGCCGATGACTCCGTCAAACCCGCCCTGGCCGCCCTGCATCGAGAATTTGGCCTCGGTACGACCTCCAACATCTGAAAGGGCGCCGAAGCATCCTCACGAAGTATCCGCAAAACCAATTGGAACTTAAGACTCGCGGCTAGCTTGGTCGACGACGGTATCCGGTTGGTCAGCTCGGCACTCGTTGGCACGCGTTGGTTGCTACACTCTGAGTGTTGAAAACCAAGAGTTTGCAAATAGCCGCATAGACAGCGGGTTCCCGCACTGCCTAATTAGGGCCGGTTTTGTAGCACGTGTAGCATGCAGCCGTGCTTAATGAGAAGTTGGATCGGGCCCGATGAAACCGCCCCTTCTCATCTCCATCTCCTCTATATCTTCTCGGACGCTTTTGCCGATGTCTTCAGAAAGCTTGCGATTCTGTCTTTCGCTTTTACGCTTGCTCGTGTGGGTGAAGAAAAACTCCGGCGACTTGACCGGATCCTCTCCGGCGTCACAACCGATAGGCACAATCGCTATTCATGGCGCCAAGTAACCTGGCCTTTCAGACAAGCTGGCTGTTCGTATAGGCCCCCCAGTACCGTCGCACGGTGTTCCAAATCTGTTCCAAAGGACGATTGATCGCCGTCGTGCGATTGGCGACCATGCGGGCAACCCGGGGGGCCGGGCATGCGAAGCTTGCAGCATCACAGTCTTACGCTGCGGCTCAAGCGCCACTCCATCAGCATCTCTCGTATGTCCGGCGTGTCTGTGATTGCTTGCGGTCGAATGTTGTACTCCCAGCCCGCAAGGGGTGAAGTACGATGCGTTTCTATTCGCTTCGCACGAGGGTCTTGTTCGGTTTAATCGCGTTTGCGCTGATGGCCAATGGGCGAAAGCCTATTGCCGCGGCGCAACCGGCGCCGCCAGGGTCACCGACCGTCGCTCTGAGCGCCTTGCCGGCTTCTGCCCAAGCGGGCCAGCCGGTCACGCTCACGTGGTCGTCAACCAACGCCACATCCGTCACTTTGGAGCCTTCGCTCGGCCGCGTTGCGGCGCAGGGTTCTACGACAGTGAAGCCTTCTCAATCGACCACTTATACCGTCACGGCCACGGGCCCAGGCGGCTCGGCCCATGCCAGCGCCCAAGTCACTATCACAACCGCGCCCCCTCAGGCTCCGGTCCAGGAATCTTCCCAGAAAGAGACCGCGACCGACCAACAGCAGATGAGGGGCCTCGACGAACAGATCCAGGAGATCAAGTCAGACGCCCTCCGCATGTCGGCGGA
>CAZQOB010000057.1:20592-35526 GCA_964594885.1 uncultured Acidobacteriaceae bacterium | reverse complement strand
CCTTCCTTTTCAGTCCTCCTCCTCCGCGACGATCCCAAACTCGTCGAACAATATCTCCCTGCCATCTCCGATGGCCTGGGCATTTCCATTGACGATCTTCACGACCAGTTGCAGAACACCCGCAACCTACCCAAATTTCAGCCCATCGTCATCAAGCCCGAAGCTTCCAGCGCCGATCTCGATTTCATCGAGTCCCACCGCTCCGACATTCCCGTACTCGAAATGCTCTCGGTCTCGCGTCGCCGCTACTTGCCCAACGGCTTTCTAGCTCACGCCACCGGGTACGTCGGTGAAACCAGCGAACAACAGATCGAAGCCAGCAACGGCAAGCTGCGCCCGGGCGACGTCGTCGGCAAGTCCGGCCTCGAGCGTCAGTACAACGACATCCTGATGGGCACTGACGGCATGCGGCGGGTCATCGTCAACAGCGTCGGCAAGGAAGTCGATCACCTCACCCAGCAGGATCCCATCCCTGGTAAGCAGGTCACCCTCACCATTGACATGGACCTTCAGCAAGTCGCCGAACAGTCTCTCGGCGCGCGGCCCGGCGCTGTCGTTGCGCTCGATCCGCGCACCGGAGAAGTCCTGGCCATGGTCAGCCGCCCCACTCCCGATCCAAACGATTTCGCCGTCCGCATTCCCGCCAAAGAGTGGAAGGAACTCAACGAAGATCCTCTGAAGCCGCTGCTCAATCGCGCCATTCAGGCCCAGCTAGCGCCTGGATCCGTCTTCAAAATCGTCACCGCTACAGCAATGCTCGAGGATCATCAAATCCCCGAAAGCTTCACCACCTACTGCCCCGGCTACGGCACCTTTTATGGACGCCAGTTCAAGTGCTGGGTCTATTTCTCGAAGAAAGGCGCGACTTCCCACGGTGCCACGGATCTGCACCAAGCCATCCTGAAATCCTGTGACGTCTTCTTCTACACCCTGGGCATGAAGCTGGGGATCGATCGCCTCTCCTTCTATGGCGACAAGCTCGGTGTCGGCCACAAGACCGGCATTGACCTTCCCTCGGAAGAAGTCGGCCTCATGCCCTCCGAAGCGTGGGTCGAGCGCGTCTTTCACCGCAAGTGGTACGCGGGTGAAACCATCTCCGTGGCCATTGGCCAGGGCGCCGTTACCACTACACCTGTTCAGCTCGCGCGCATGATCGGTGGCATCGCTTCCGGGGGCGTTTTCAAACAGCCGCACATGCTCAAAGACGCCGAAAAAGTCGGCGAAGAGAAGTTCCCGCTCTCCGAACACACCATCGATCGAATCACCGATGGCATGTATGGGGTTATTAACGAACCCGGTGGCACCGGCGGCCAGCTCAAACTTGCCGGCATCGAGTTCAGTGGAAAGTCCGGCACTGCTCAGGTCATCGGCTATAACAAAATAAACCTGGTGCACAAAGGCTCGCAGTTTGCCGACAATGCTTGGTTCGTCGGGTACGCACCAAGACGCAATCCGGAAATCTGCGTCGCCGTTCTTGTTCAGGAAAGCGGCCAGCACGGCGGTGAAGCCGCTGGCCCTGTGGTCCGCGACATCGTAAAGGCCTACTATGATAAGAAGAACCACAAGCTCCTCGGCCCCTCGAACGGCACGATCACTGCCGATGATCGTCCGGTAACGCCGTCTAACAACACCGCCGTCGTCGCCCCAGCCGTCGCTCTCAGACCCAAGGCTCCGGCGCCAGTCCAGGCTAACGCCGAGCCCGACCAGGACCCCCAATGAGAGACGCCCCAGGAACAACCACCCGCGATTACGATTGGTGGCTCCTGGCCATCGTCGCCGCCATCTGCGCACTGGGTGTCATCGAAATCTATTCCGCCACTCACGCCAGCAATCTCGCTGGCATGCACACCAAGCAAATTAAGTGGCTTTTGGTCGGATTTGCGCTAATGTTCATTCTGTCGCGAATCGACTACCACCTGATCCTGGACCAAGCGCTCATCCTCTATATCGCCTGTCTCGGAGCCCTGGCAGCAGTTCTAGTACTCGGTGGTAGCCATTTCGGCGCAAAGCGCTGGATTCACGTCTTTGGCCAGGACTTTCAGGTGTCGGAATTAGCGAAGTTGATTATAATCATCGTACTGGCCCGCTTCTTTGCGGAAGTGCGGTCAGACGAGCTGGATCTGCGTGATCTCTTGAAGGCAGCCATGCTCGCTGGCGTGCCGCTGGTTTTGATCCTGAAACAGCCGGACTTGGGCACTGCTCTTGTGCTTCTTCCCACTCTTGCTGTGGGCGCTTTTCTGGCGGGCTTGAAGTGGCAACACGCCGGTGTCATTATGTTGGCAGGAGTGCTCCTCGTGGGAGCGGTGTTTTACCCTCCCATCAGCGGCAAGCTCTTGAAGAAGTACCAGCGCGAAAGAATCACCTCTTTCACGCACCCGGAAGAGGACGCTAAAGGCTCAGGCTATCAGTTGCTGCAATCGAAAATCGCCGTGGGCTCCGGCGGCTTCTGGGGCAAAGGTTTTGGCAACGGCAGTCAGAATCAACTGGGTTATATTCCCGTCCGTTATTCCGACTTCATCATGTCGGCTTGGGCGGAAGAGCAGGGATTCAAAGGCGTGCTGCTTGCCTTAGGGCTGTATATGGCGCTTCTGTTGCGTCTGGTCCAGAACGCGCAACGCGCGAAAGATCGCGCCGGCATGTTTCTGGTAATGGGCGTCGCGGCCGCGCTCGGTTTTCACGTTTTGGTCAATGTGGCCATGGTCATCGGCGCTATGCCCGTGACCGGCATTCCGTTGCCTCTTATGAGCTACGGCGGCTCGGCTACATTGTTTGTTTTCCTGGCCATCGGCCTGGTGATGAATGTTCGGCTCCGCCGGTTCGTCAACTAGCTTCAGCCAGCAGCAGTCAGTAACGGCCGGACGCGCCGGTCTCCGGACCATCCGGTTGCAAAGCGGTTGCGGTCTTGTAGTGCCGGGCTTTAGCCCGGCTTCCGATCCGCTGAAAAAATTTAGTGAAGAAAGTTAGGGATCGAGTTTCCAGGTTCGTGTTACGAATCTCACTGTAAGAATAAGCAAGCCTTACACTCTCGAGCCCGAATTGGTAATTTGCAGTGAGGACAGCATCGTCCGCCGTTCGCCCGGCATCCCGGCAACGGACCAACCTCAATAGCTGTACCGAGAACAATCTCTCCTTCGGCTACGAAGCGTCGGCAGCCCCGTCAATCGTGTGCTCTGCCGTTGCTTCATTAGACTCCAGGTTGGTTCGGTCATTCCACGTCATGCCTTGGCTTCGAACCGCGGCTTTGCGTCCTGCTTCCGGCTTTGCCGGAACGACCTTTAAGGAGTTTTCATGTCTAAAGAATTGGTTATCAGCGCGACCTCCCATGAACGGAGAGTCGCTATCCTGGAAGAAGGCCAGCTCGTAGAAATCTACATCGAGCGCGAAAAGGAATTCGCCCTCGTCGGCAGCATCTACAAAGGCAAAGTCACTCGCGTCCTTCCCGGCATGCAGTCCGCTTTCGTTGACATCGGTCTCGATGGCGACGCTTTCCTCTACGTTAGCGACGTTTTCGAAAATCTTGAAGATTACGATCATGGCCACGGCCACGAGCCTGCTCCTGCGGCTCCCACCAACGGCCACTCTCACGTCGAGGCGCTCCCGGGCGAAACGCTCGCCCGTGCGCAGGAATCGCACCCTTCGGAAATCGCGGAGCCCGGCAGCGCCGACGAGCCGCACGAAATTCATACCCATGTCGAGGAAGCCGAGCCCGGCGCTCCCGGCGTCGAAGAAGCTCAGCCGCAATTTGCCGGTGCAGCCGAATCGGAAGTGCTCGACGACGAACGCCAGCCCGAATCCAACGAATCGGCGCCGCCGAATTTTGCCCCCACCTACAACCCGACGCAGTATCGTCCTTCCCCGAATTACGGCGGACGCGGCGACCGTGGCAACGACCGCGGAAATGATCGCAGCGACCGTGGTGATCGCGGCCACTTTGGTGGACGTGGTGGACGCGGCCGGTTCCGCGGCGGACGCCGCCATGGACGCGGCGGCTTCCGGCAAGGCGGCGGTCGTGATCTGCCACCTTCCAAGTACGCTTCTCCGCAAGGCGAAAACCGCGGGACCGATCGTGGTGACCGAGGCGATCGCGGACGTGGTGGTTTCCAGCATCGTGGTGGCTACGAGCGCGGCTCGCGCCGCGACTACGACAACCGCGGTGACCGTGGCAGCGAAGCGCCGCGTTCTTCCGGTCCCTCGGACACAACCGAAGAGCCCTTTGTGCTCCCGGGCGAGTCGCTAGCCAAGTATCGCGGCCGGCCGGCCTCCGAGGCTCCCGCTCCTGCCGCCGAACCCGAGCGCTACGAACCGCGGCCGGGATCCGATGAGCCGCAACCGCGTGTTGCCGGTCAGCCTGCTTCCGCCAACTCCCCGCGCCGCTCGCGCGGCGGTCTGCCCAGCTGGCTGCTCGCCGGTGCCGGCTCGGAATCCGCCGAAGTTCCCGTCGAAGAAGAGCGCGTAGCTGCGGAAACCGATATCGACCCTGAGGACGAAGCGTCGGAAAACGTCGAGATCAGCGACGAAGAGGCCACCAGCCTTTCCGCCAGCCTGATTGACGCCAAGCAGGATCAGGTTCGCGAGCAGATTGAGGCCGGCTCTGCGTCCGGCGGGCACGTCTTTGGCGAAGACTCCGAAGAGGAAACTGCCGAAGAGGAACTCGACGAGGAGGAAGAAACCGCCGAAATCCACGCCAGCACGCACGGCGAGCCCGAAGACGATGAACATGATGAGCATGACGAACCTCGCGACAGCGAGCTCGACGAACAGCACGACGGCAACCTCGACGACGAACACGAAGTAGAGGAGTTGGTCAGCTCACCGCAGGCCATTGCCGAAGCTGAAGCCGATGCGGCGCACGAAAATGCGCTGCACGTTGCCGCCCTTGGCGATCAGGTCGAAGCGGACCTGGCCGAGGGATCATTCGAGTCCCCCGAATCGCACCATGATGAAGGCCCGCGCGGTGATGAAGAATCACACTCTCTTGAAGGCACCTTGGAAGGCGACGAACGACCCGCCCTCGTAGACGACGGCGTCATTCTGCTTCCCGGCGAAACCCGCTCTCGCGTACCCGGCGCCCCGCAAGAACCGTTTGAGCCGCGCCACTCTGCGCGTGTCGGCGGCGGCAATCCCCGTTCTCGTTTCCAGCGGCCTTTCCGCGGCAGAGACCGCGGACGCGGCGGGCGGCCCGATCGCGGAGGACGCGATCGCGGACGCGGCCGTTTTGATCGCCGTGGTCACGGTGGTGGGTATCGCCAGCATCACGGCCAAGGGCATCATGGCCACGGACCTTCCCGCCGTCCACAGCTGATCAGCGAAATGCTCAAGGCCGGCCAGGAAGTAGTCGTGCAGATCGCCAAGGAACCGCTCGGCAAGAAGGGCGCACGCATCACCAGCCACGTGGCGCTTCCCGGCCGGTTCCTGGTCTACATGCCGACCATTGATCATATCGGCGTCTCCCGCAAAATCGCCAGCGCGGAAAACCGCTCGCGGCTGCGCCGCCTGGTTGGCGAAGCGCGCGGCAGTTATCCCGGTGGCTTCATCGTCCGCACCGCTGCGGGCGGCGCCACCGACGAAGAAATCCGCACCGACATCGAGTTCCTCGGCAAAACCTGGAACGAAATCAAGCAGAAGAACGAAGAGCGCAAAGCACCTTCCATCCTGCATCGCGACCTCAACCTGGTCGAGCGTATTCTGCGCGACTACGTCAGCGACGACTTCACCGCCATCTGGATTGACAACGAGGAAGAGTTTACCAAGGTCTCGGAGTTCGTCAGCCGCTTCCAGCCCAAGCTGCTCAGCCGCGTGAAGCTCTATGCCAAGGACAATCCGATCTTTGAGGAGTTCGGTATCCAGCATGAGCTCGACAAAGCGCTGCGTGCAAAAGTGTGGCTCAAGTCCGGCGGGTACATCGTCATCAACCACACCGAAGCGCTGGTCGCTATCGACGTCAACACCGGCAAATTCGTCGGCAAGGGCTCCACGCGCCTCGAGGACACCATCGTCAAGACCAACCTCGAAGCGGTGAAGGAAATCGTTCGCCAAATCCGCTTGCGCGACCTCGGCGGCATCATCGTCGTGGATTTCATTGACATGGAAGAACGCCGCAACCGCGAACGCGTTCTTGCCGCACTGCAGCAGGCGCTCGAACAGGACAAAGCTCCGTCCAAGGCGCTCTCGTTCAACGAGTTCGGCCTGGTCTGCATCACCCGCAAGCGCACGAAGCAGGCGCTCGAACGCGTGCTCTGCCAGCCTTGCCCGTCCTGTACCGGCTCCGGAATGGTCAAATCCATTCCAACCCTGTGTTATGAAATCCAAAACGAGGCGCGCAAGATGGCCGTGGCCACTCCGGACAATCCGAACCTCACGCTACGCGTTCATCCGGAAATCGCCAAAGCCCTGAAAACCCGCGAGTCCATGCTCATTGACGAACTCGAGCAGACCGCGCACAAGCACATCATCATTCAGTCCGACGCCACGCTCCATTGGGAGCAGTACGACATCTATTAACCCATCTTCTCTCTCTTCGCCGGCTTTTGCTTTCCGTGTGGGCGCAGCACGGCTGCGCCCTCTGTGTTTCCTTCTGATTTTCGCTTAGCGCCCTTCCCCCTCGACCACAAACGCCGCCCAAAAATACGGATGCTGCCACGATGCCTGTGAACCTCGCAACATCGCCAGCTTGGCCCGCCGCATTGCTTCGCCCTTTGGCAAACCGCGGTTCAAATTCCGGTAGAAACTCCCCATCAGCGTCGCCGTCGCCGAATCATTCACATTCCATAAGCTCACTGCAACATTCCGCGCGCCGGCATAGAAGAACGCACGCGTCAGCCCCAGCACTCCCTCGCCGTTCACGAATTTTCCCAGCCCCGTGCTGCATGCCGAGAGTGTCACCAGGTCGGCGTTCATCTTCAGTTGCATAATCTCGTCCATTTGCAGGACCCCGTCCTCCGATGACCGCGGATCGCGCGCCAGCAGGATTCCCGACCTGCCTGGCCTTGTCTCATCGAGAAACCCGTGGCTGGCAAAATGCACATAGCGAAAGTCGGCGAGTTTCTCGCTCTTGACCGTCTCCTCGCGCGCCTCGGCGCCCACATACACTTTGCTCTCCGTGCTGGGAAAGAGTTTCTTGATGGAAAAGACTTCCTCCCGGCTGTACGGCAGCGGCAGCAGTGAAAACCCGCGCTCCGTGTAATCCTCCTCGCCAAGTCCTTCCGGCCCGCGCTCAATTGCTGTCTTCGGCTTTGCCGTTTTCGCCCCCGGCAGGCCTCGAACAGCCGGGACTGTTGCAGGATCGGCAAATGCCACCAGCATCTTCGGCGGTTCCGCAGCCTTGCGGTTCAACGCACGAACCGTTACCAGCGCCGACGCCGACGGCCCGTAAACCACCGCATGTTTTTCCGCAAGGTAGCCGGCCCCGGTCACCAGCGCCTCGAATGGCAGGTAGTCCAGCGCCCCGTCCGGCACGATGATCAGCGTTTCGCAGCACGCCACCGCAGCTTCCACCGGCGCGAAGACCAGCTTGTAAAGCTGCGCGCCGGAATGCCGAATCTCCCCAAGTGACTCCTGCACCGTAAGCGCCGAAACCTTTTGTGTCAGCGCTTTGCGATAAACACTCGTCTGCTCCTCGATCACCTTTCTCGCCGGCAACGACACCGTCACGATTCCGCTTTTCCTCACCACCCACGCCAACGATCGCTGGTCCCCCAGCAGGTACTCAACGATAGCCGTATGCTCATCCAGCAACTCGCTCTGCATCTCGCCGACCCGCACCGGCTCCGGATAGTGAATGCTGGCGTAGCGCGGATCGCTCTGCCTCACTGCGACATGCAAAGCCTCCAGGTCCGCTTCCGCTGCGGTCAGATCCACTTTGTGTTTCTTTGCCGCCTCTGGATTCTTTTCGTTCCACAACTCTTTCTGAATTCCCGAAATTCGCGCCAGAATTGCGGCCTGCTTGCCGCCCTGCTCCGGGTTCGTTTCCTCCAGCACTCCCACCCGCGACTCGGCCAGCATGTCCAGAAACGCCCGCGCCCGCCCCCGCTCCGCCATCTCCAGGGCCTCGCCTTCGTGGTGCGTTTCATAGAGCACGTCGGCAGCTTCCGCATAAACGGCCCGGCTCTTCCCGAGGACTCCCGCCCGGCCTTCTTCAGTGTTCAGCGCTACCGAACGCAGGCTTTCGATCGCGCTGATCGACTTTTGATAATGCTCCAGCGCTTGCTCGTTGTGCCCCAGAGCCCGCTCGATATGTGCGGTGCGGCTCTCGATCTGCCATTCCATGTCCGGCTCGCTGCCCCCTTCATGAAGCAGCGTCAGCGCCTTGTTTTCGCTGGCCAGCGCGGCCTCAAAATTACCGAGCTTTTCCTGGTTGACTCCCAGCGCGCTCAGCAGGTTGCGGTATTCCACGCCGCTCGCGGCTTTCTCAGCAATCGGCATCGCCTCATTGAGAAGCTCGATTGCTTTTTGTGGCTCACCGAGTTGTCCATACGAATCCGCCATACCCTGTAATGCCGACACCACCCACAGCGAACTCTCAGGTTTGCTCGCATGGACCTGCTCGTAGTAGCTGAGAGCCGCCCGGTAGTTCTGGCGGGCGATCTCCATCGCTCCCAGATTGAGCAGCGCCATTTCGGTGCCTTTCTTCGAACGGGAATTGGGCTTGAGCTCGTGCGCCATTCGCAGCGACTCCTGCAACGGCAGCTCAGCTTTGTCCGTATCATTCGATCGGACATAGGCCTCGCCAATGTTTAGCAGCGACATGTACTGCATGACGGGATCGTTGGTCTCGCGGGCGACACCCAGGCACTCGTAAAACAGCGCGAGCGCTTCTTCGTAACGGCCCATTCCGCCGATTATTCCCGCAGCGGTATTCAGCATTTGCTCCAGCACTTTTTTGTCGCCGGCTTGGCGCGCCACGGCCACGCCTTTTTGCGCAACTGCCAGGGCTTCGGTGGCGCGGCCCTGGTAGGACAAAGCCGCACCGAGATAAACCATCGCGGTTGCCGCACGCGTCTGGTCTCCAGCTTTCTCGCTGAGTTCCAGCGCCTGCTGAGCTAGTTCCGCGGCGCGCTGGAAATTCACCTTCACGTTCATGGCCTCGTTGCACTGCTTCATCAATTCGTCGATTTGCGCCGCGACATCGGGCGGCGTGCTGACCGCCGCCCGAGAAGCTTGCTGCTCCTTCGCCGCCGGCATTGCCTCTTGCTGCGCGGGAGGATTCGAAGCGGCTGATTGCCGCAGCGCAGTATTGGAATGGAAAGGGGTGCCCGGTCGCGCGGCACACATCGATGGGAGGCTTATGGCTTGGAGAAAACAGAAAGCTGCTATCCAGTGCTCTCGGTGGCGCTCCATAGAACACCTGCAAATCCGATGATTCCGCTAGGGCCTGTTGATCCGCAGCAGATATTCACCTGCCAGCGCGGCAGGTGCTGGATCCTGGCCGGTAAGCTTAATCCGGCATTCCCCGCTTGGCAATTGTTCCGTCGGAAGGCTGGCGGCCAGCGCTCCATACGGCCCGGGTTTCAGGTGTTCCAGCGAAGTCAGCAGTTTTCCCTGTGCCGAAAGAACTTCCAACCGGAACTGGTGATACCGTGAAGGTCCAATCTCAATCCAAAGCACTAGGTGCCGGGCTCCCTCTGGCAGGACGGCCGTCGCTGGCCCCTCTCCGGCTCGCGATGTCTGAAGCATCACCAGCGGAACGTTCGCCTCGGCCGTTTCATCTGCCGCCACTTTCTGCTCGAGTTCGGCTCGCTCCTGCTTTGCGATATTGAGTTGCTTTGTCGCCTGATCCAGCTCGCCGCGAAGCTGCGGTATTTCGCGCAGATACATCCAGCCGCTCACCGCGCCCGCTAACGCCGCGCACGTGGCCGCAGCCAGCGCTGGCAGGAACCATCGGCTCCGCCCCGCTAGGGTCGCTCGCGCCTCCTCCTTCAGCACTCCCCGCTCGCCCGCGTCGCGCATCCCCGCCAAAAACCGCTCCATCTCCTGCAGCTTAAGGAAGCACTCCTCGCAGCCGAAAAAGTGCTCTTCGAAAGCCTGCTGTTCCTCGGGCGTGAGCAGCTTTCGCGCGTAACGCTCGACGATTTCCTCTTGCTCGATCCGCGAGTGCATCATATTCAAGTGAGTTCTGGCTCCTCGCTGTATCACTAATCTTTCAGCGCCGTTCGCTTCACCCGGCTGTACAGCTCTCGGAAGTGCTTTAGTGCCCGTGACTTCACCAGCCGCACCCGCTCCGGCTCAATAGCCGTCCGCTCGGCGATCTCTTCCGTGGGTAATTCCTCGTAGTAATGCATCCGGAGCACTGCCCGCTCCCGCGGCTTCAGCCTTTCGATTACTCTCTGCACGGCCTGCTGCGTTTCGTGGTCCAGAAACAATTTTTCATGCGACGGAGTGGTCGCTTCAACGACGTTCTGATCGGCCTCAGCTCCCGCGTGGCTCCGCCGCGCGTACAGCTCTCGCAGTACGTTTCGGGTCACTCCCACAATAAACCCGGGCAGCGCCGCCGGCGACCGCACCTGGTTCCCGCGAATCGCCAGCAGCACCCGCAGAAAGGTTTCCGCGCGCACATCTTCCGCATCGTCGGCCGACTTCGACTCCCTTAGCGCCAGATAATAGACTTTGGCGGAATACTTCTCGTAGAGCGCCGCTTCGGAGTCGCTCTGCCCGCTTTGGATGTTGGCAACTAGTTCTGTGTCTGTCAGTACAGGCACCGTCGGCCCCGCGCCTGCTGAAATCTCGCCTTCCAGCTGGCGTGATTGTACACCGGGAACCCCTCACGCCTGCGGCTTCCTAGCCCTATTGGCGTCCTGAGGCCCACACCTTCGTAGTCTGTCATCCCGAGGCGAACGCGGTTCGCCGAAGGACCTCAACGTATGCGAAGGCTGTTCAGTGTTCCCATTCTCTGGCGCGATTCTCGTTCCAGGCCGGAACTTCTGCTCGGCTTGCAGTTTCCCTGGAAACCCTCGATCCAAACCGACTCACCGCAAACTTTTCCTGATACATATCAGGCTTTTCTCCCACTTCATTACGCACAAACTTGGCCCGGCGCCGACTGTTGGATGCCTGCGCCGGCCGGGCTGCCGTCCCCTCATCCTCCGTCCAGGAGCGGGAAACATGATTCGCACTGCGCTTTGTTTCGCCAAATCCCTTTCTGTGTCATTTTTTGTTCTAGGCGTTCTGCTGACGTCTCTGTTGCCGTCCCTCGCACCCGTGAAGGCTCAGCCGCCTCAGGACAAAGCCAGCATCCTCAAGAATTACGGCAAAATTCCGCTGCATTTCGAACCCAACCTGGGACAAGCCAACGCAGAGGCCAAATACGTTTCCCGCGGCAACGGCTACGCCTTCTTTCTCACTCCATCCGAGGCCGTACTCGTTCTCCGCCAGAATGGCGCCTCTAAGCGGCACGCTGTCCGCAGCAATGATCCCTTGAGGAGCGAGCCGGATACCGAAGAGGACCATGTAGCGAAGGCTATCCTGCGCACTCGTCTGCTGGGCGCAAGTCCGGCTCCAACTATTTCCGCCAGCCAGGAGCTGCCGGGCAAAGCCAACTATTTCATCGGCAACGATCCCAAGAAGTGGCACACCAGCATTCCATCCTTTGGCAACGTGAAATACGAACAGGTCTATCCCGGCGTGGACCTTGTTTATTACGGCAATCAATCTCAGTTGGAGTACGACTTTGTCGTCGCCCCAGGCGCGAACCCCAAAGGGATCCGGCTGGCAATTTCCGGAGAAGAAATCACGCCACAAGCGGGTGCAAGCAGCAGCACTCCGATTACGCTCAAAGTAGATAAGAACGGCGACTTGGTCGTCGCCATCGCCAACAGCGAAGTCCGCTATCAGAAGCCCGTCGCATACCAGATTGCTGCCGACGGTCAAAAGCAACTCGTGGCGGCGCGCTTCGTGCTCAAGTCAAGAAACGAAGTGGGCTTTGCGCTGTCGTCGTACGACCACGCCCGGCCGCTGGTCATTGATCCAACCCTTGTTTATTCAACCTACATCGCCGGCGCCACGAACGGTCCATATTATTATGGGTACTATGGCGACCAGGCCGCGGGAATCGCGGTGGATTCTAGCGGCAGCGCGTATGTTACCGGCACCACCGCATCCGGTGACTTCCCCATAACCGCGGGGGCATATCAATCTGCTTGCAAGCCCTACAACAACGGCTGCGCTAACAACGGTCTATGGGCCCCGGGATACGGCACCGCGGTGTTTGTCAGCAAACTGAGCCCCGACGGATCTGCACAGCTCTATTCAACCTACATAGCGGGCAGCGTCACAGACAATGCCGCCGGTATTGCAGTGGATTCCTCCGGCAATGCCTACATTGCCGGTTCTACCAACTCGCCGGACTTTCCCGTAACTCCAGGCGCGTACCAAACCACATGCAGCCCCGAATTGGTTCAGCTGCACGGTTTCTGCGCTACCTCGGGCATTGTTTCAGAATGTGGAGTTCAGGGTTACCCGGATGGTTTCGTCACGAAACTGAATTCCACCGGTTCAGGCCTTGTCTATTCAACATTTCTTGGTGGCTCTCTTAATGACTATCTGACGGGCATTGCTGTCGATTCAACAGGCGAGGCTTACGTATCCGGCTTTACGCTCTCGAGCTACGCCTACGGGGGACTTTATTATGGCTGCCCTGCCGACTCAGCCACCGCCACATATGGCTATCCAATCACACCAAGCGGATTCTTCCCCGGAGGTTTGCCGGCGCCACCCGTCGGGCAGCCGTGGCCTTTCGGCAGCCCCAGCGCATTCACCGGCCCTCCACAAAGCGTTGCTAACTATCCATTCAGTACCAACCACACGCCGGTATTTTCCAAACTGAGCGCCGACGGCTCCACGATGCTTTATTCCACCTACATCGGTGGCGGCTTCGGTCCGGCATTTCCCAGTCCCGGTTCGACGACGTTGGGCGATGGCCAAACCTTCGCGCAATACCTGCAGCAACATGCAACCGCAATTGCAGTCGATAGCTTAGGGGATGCATATCTGACCGGCTGGTCGAACGCCTCAGACCTCTGCTGCTCCCAATTTACTAACGGCTACCAATATGCGGGCTTCCCAACCACCAGCGGTGTCGTTCAGCCCCACAATGCCAGCGATTGCGCCGCCAGCGGCTGTGGTTATGATGGATTCGTAGCAAAATTCGATCCCACTCTGGCTGGCGCTGCCTCTCTGATCTATTCGACGAATCTAGGCGGTCGAGGCGATGATAATCCGAGCGCCATTGCGGTGGATTCCGGCGGAAATGCGTACGTCACCGGAACAGCGAGACTATCTGGAGTTAATGGCCCGCCGACCTTCCCGACACAACCCGCGACGGTACTACAACCCAATTGTCCTGGGTCCTGCAGCAACACCTATGGCTGGGCAGCCAAGCTGAACCCCGCGGCCACTGCTTTGGACTATGCGACGTACCTTAGCGCAAACACCGGTAACACTGCACCGAGTACGATAGCGCTAGATTCTGCTGGCAATGCCTACGTAGCGGGACAAACCAGTTACCCCTCAGATTTCCCCCAACAAAACCCGCTGCAGGGCTATGCCGGCGGAGCCCAGACCAACGCATTCGTTAGCGTCCTCGACCCTACAGCTTCGAACCTTCTGTTTTCCACGTTTCTGGGCGGCCCTGGAAACGGCTATATGAACAACGGTGCTTCAGGTATCGCCCTCGACAGCTCGAACAATATCTTCGTAGCCGGTTCAACCACATCATCATCGTTCCCCACAACAACCGGAGCATTCCAGGAGATGTGTACCAAGTGTGGCAATGGATCCTGGGGCGTCTTCGTTAGCAAGATTTCGACGCCAACTCCAAGCCTGGCTCCGACAATCACCAGCTCCAGCAGCACCACGTTCCAGGCTGGCGCTTCGGGAACTTTTAGCGTGACCGCAACCGGGACTCCTGCACCGAGTCTCAGCGAAAGTGGAGCTTTGCCTCCGGGCGTCACGTTCTCCGACAACGGAAACGGCACGGGCACACTCAGCGGCACCGCAACTTCCGGTGGAACGTTCGGTGTCACCTTCACCGCTCACAATGGAGTAAATCCAGACGCCACTCAGAATTTCACGCTCACCGTGCGGGCGTTGTCGTCGATCGCAGTTACACCCGCAAGCCCATCGCTGATGAAAGGCGCGACGCAAGGTTTCACTGCTACGGGAACTTACAACGACAACACCACCGCCGATATCACCACTTCCGTTACTTGGAGTTCTTCGGACACCTCGATTGCGACCATCGCAGCCACCGGAGTGGCAACTGGCCTGAAAGTCGGCGGGCCGGTAACCATCACCGCAACGCAGGGTAGTGTTAGCAGCACAGCGCAACTGACAGTGACCGCTCCCGCACTACAATCCATTACAATCAGCCCGAACATCGCCTCCGTTGCGGCTGGACTCACTCAGTCATTCACTGCCACTGGGCATTACTCGGACAGCTCCACTGCCGATATCACCAGTTCCGTTACTTGGAGTTCTTCGGATACCTTAATTGCAAACATCGCGGCCACTGGAGTCGCCACAGGCGTTAAGGCCGGTGGGCCCGTAACGATCACTGCCACCCAAAACTCGATCAGTGGGACCGCACAGCTGACAGTCACAGCAGCCACGCTGCAGTCAATTACGGTGTCGCCCACGCCTGCTTCAGTAGCCAAGGGCCTCGCCGTGCAGTTCTCCGCAACCGGCCACTTCTCCGACAGCTCCACTCAGGACCTGACTGCAACGGTGACCTGGTCCTCGTCGAACACCGCCGTCGCATCGATCGCTAACACAGCTGGGAGTCAAGGTCTGGCGACGGGAGCTGCGGTTGGCGGCCCGGTAAACATCACCGCCACTCAGAGCTCCATCACCGGCACAGCACAGCTGACCGTTACCGCCGCAACCTTGCAGTCCATCAACGTATCGCCGAACCCGGCTTCGGTAGCCAAGGGCCTCACCGTGCAG
>CAZQOB010000057.1:0-20492 GCA_964594885.1 uncultured Acidobacteriaceae bacterium | reverse complement strand
TATCGCCGAACCCGGCTTCGGTAGCCAAGGGCCTCACCGTGCAGCTCACCGCAACCGGGCACTTCTCCGACGGCAACACCCAGGACTTGACCACGTCAGTGACTTGGTCTTCGGCAAACAGCGCCATCGCGACAATCAGCAACACTGCTGGGAGCCAAGGACTGGCGACCGGAGCCTCCGTTGGTGGCCCGGTGAACGTCACTGCCACCCAGAACTCCATCAGCGGTTCGGCGCAGTTGACGGTCACCGCCGCGGTCTTGCAGTCAATTACGGTATCGCCCACGCCTGCTTCAATAGCCGCGGGCCTTACACAACAGTTCACGGCAATGGGACACTATTCCGATGGGACAACCCCAATCCTCACCGCGTCAGCGACTTGGTCCTCGTCGAATGCTGCCATCGCAACGGTCAGCAACGTAACGGGGAGTCAAGGGCTGGCCAAGGGAGGTGCTGTCGGCGGCCCGGTAATGATTACCGCCACTCTGAGCTCCATCAGCGGCAGCGCTCAATTGACCGTCACCGCCCCGGTCCTGGTGTCGATCGCGGTTACGCCGGCAAATCCGTCGGTGCCCTCCGGCAGCATGCAGCAATTTACGGCCACGGGGAGCTACACCGACGGTACGATGCTGAACATCACCAATAGCGTGACTTGGGCTTCATCGACGCCTGCAATAGCGAGCATCAGCTCCTCGGGTGTGGCGACTGCTGGGGCTGGCGGGACCACAACCATCTCGGCGACCCAAGGCACCGTATCCGGCTCAACTTCGATGACCGTGATCACGCTTCAATCGCTCACGATCGCTCCGTTAAACGCAAGCGTCTTCATTAATTCGACGCTTCAGTTCGCTGCTACTGGCCACTACAGCGATGGCAGCGCACGCGACCTAACTGCAACCGCCGCGTGGACCTCGTCAAAGCCAGCCATTGCGTCTATCAGTTCACCGGGTGGCCTGGCGACGGGTAGGGCTAAGGGATCGACGACCATCAAGGCCGCCGTGGGTGCGCTCTCTGCATCGACGACGCTAATGGTCAACGCGGCTGTTCTACAGTCGATCACCGTCACGCCCGCGAGTGCCACGATCGCAGTCAAAGGGACGCAACAATTCACAGCCACGGGACACTACAACGATGGCACTATCCAGGACTTGACCGGCACCACCAGTTGGTCGGCGTCACCGAAAGGGGTGGCCTCGGTCAGCGCCGGACTCGCGACTGGGGGCCCCAAAGCTGGAACGGCCACCGTCAGCGCGAAGTCTGGAATGGTCACCGGCACGGCCACGCTGACCGTTCAGTAAAAACCCGGCAAGTCCGTTTCAACATTTGTGCATTGGACTCACTCCTTTCAAAAAACACGCGGCCCTCACGATTCGCGAGGGCCGTTTGCCTATCAGTCCTCGGCAACTCACGAGCAAGCTGAATGCTTCCGCAATTTCGGTTGACACGCTCGCGTCAAAACGGCAGTATTTGCGCTATTGAATCGATTCAACCCAGCCTATGTCCCCGGTGCTGGTTCGATTCGCCACCCAGCCAGAGATCTCGAAAGAGTCCATTCGAAAAAACATCGGCTTCACCTGGAGGTTGCCCCCATGTTGAGAATCTCGAAATTTTTGGAACTGTTCAGAACGTTGAAAGTATCGAACGCTCTAAGAACAATCATCGTGCTCGGAATCTTTGTTTTCCTGTTTGCCATGGCCGCGCCAGCACAAACCCCGATGCAGATTTATGGCGTGTGGCACTGCTACACCGATGGCTGCAACTGGTTCTCGGTGCCAGACCTGGCTACCTTCGATACTGACAACCACTGGCTGATCGACCGCGGCAACGGTTCCCCCTCCGTGAATCTCGTCGTGCTGAGCTTTGTCAATCCCGTGGACCTGATGAACCTGGCCAACAGCTCGAACACCGTCAACGGCATTCCGATCGGCATGAACCTCGCTGTGGTGAACTACTTCCAGAGCAAAGGCGTCCGCGTGATGTTTTCAATCGGCGGAATCCGTTTCGTCAAAGACTGGGACAAGGCTCTTAACAACAACCCGACGCAACTCGGCATCAATGCCGCCAACGCCGCCAAGCACTTCAACGTGGGAATGGAAATTGACTACGAAAAAAGCAGTAATCCCAACCTGAACGGTTTGCAGGCGTTTGTAAACGCTTATCGCTCCGTCGTTCCTTACGATCCCACCGGCAACAATAATGCCGCGCGGCTCACCATCGATCTCGGCAACGACGATCTTTATCTACAACCGCTTTCCGCCTATGCAACGCAGCATTGGCTGAGCACCACCAGTCCCGTGCTGGACTATGCCAACGCCATGGTCGCCTCGCAAAAGACTACGGTTTCGCAGCTCGAGACGGGGTGGTCGCAGCACGTGAACGGAGTCTCCGGCGTTCCGCCGCTGGCTCCGGCCAAGATGACTGGCAGCTTGTGGCTGATCGCTAGACAACCCAACTGCGCCACCTTCGCCAGCTCGGATCAAAACGCCGCTTCCAATTTTTGTGAGACCATCCCTCCGCACGGCGCCGGTACGACCAGCGGCATGTTGGGGTTCATGTTCTGGGCCGCAGGCTGTCAAGGCCAAGGCACCGGCTGCACTTTTCCGCCCACCACCTGCGAGGGTGGAATGGGCGTCGCCGCGACAACGTTCAACATTCCGATTCCGATGCCGGCGTTGCGCCAGCAGTAGATCAGCAACGGTCGACGCGGCGCGTCGGCTACTTTTCTTCAGCGATGAGTGCAGCGTGTTGGATCGTCACGTGCTGCATGGGAGCGTTTTGCTGCTCCAACTTTAATCCCAACTGCTGCTGCAGCGCTGTGTTCCCGACGTCAGGCTGAAGGGCGCCAGGGGTGCAGACGTGGGAGCCAGCGGCGGACGTTGCGGCAGTATTCTTCATAGTCGGGGCCGAATTTGCTGCGCAGTGTCGGCTCTTCGTACAACAAGACGAAGACCTGGACGCCGAAAGCGACAGCGCAGACCGCGAGTATGGCCGGCCAGTACGCATGGCCAAAGACGATCCACAAACCGATCCAGCCAGAAGCAAAACCGATGTACATGGGATTGCGCACGTGGCGGTACATTCCGACAACCACCAGATTCTTTGGGGGAGCAATCGGAGCGGGAGTGCCGTGGCCGGTCCAGCCAAAGTCCCACACGCAGCGCCAGGCAATCGCGAATCCCAATACCGAAGGAATCACCGCGAGCCAGCGCCAGCGGGCGCCGCTGGCCGCCTCGATGCTGAACCCGAGCCAATGCGGAAGCAGCCAAAACCATAACGAGAAGAAGGCTGTGCCGACAAGCAGCGAGGCTAGCGCAGCCAGCCAGTGACTCTCGTGGTGCGCTGGCGGTATGACCGTTTCGTTTGTCATAAAACCTCCTTCTTGAAAATCGTTAGTGCATTTCGCTCTTCTATTGATATTTACTGCCCACCGGGAGGCCAAGTTACATGCTGGTGCCGCCCGCGGGATGTAACCGTAGGCGATAACGACTCGTAATTCGGATAGAAGGCGAGAATGGACGCGTTAGAGCGATTCGCGGCGGGAGACCAGGAAGCCTTCGAGCCGCTTTTTCGCGAGCACCAGGGCAAAGTGTACCGGTGGATCGTGCGCATTGTGCGCGATTCCGGGGCCGCCGAGGAGTTGACCGTCGAAACGTTCTGGCGGTTGTACAAATCGCGGGAACGGCTGGATGCCAAGGCGAATTGCATCGGATGGCTGCGGCGCGTCGCCACGAACTTGGCCATTGACCATTTGCGGCATCCGCGTCGGGCCGAACCTCTTGAAATGGATCCGCCGGACCGCGCGGAAGGCGATTGCGTTGTGCAGCAGGAAACGAGAGCAGCGATCCGCCGGGCGCTGGAGGAATTGTCGCCGCGGCTGCGCGCGGTGGTGCAACTCGGGTTGATTGAAGATGAGCCGTATTCGAGCATTGCCAATTCCCTCGGGATTTCGTTGAGCGCCGTGAAGCTGCGCATGTTTCGCGGTACGCGAATCCTGCGCAAGAAACTGGAAGAACTCGGAGTCAAGCCATGACCGCGGAAAAGAAGCATGACGACTTTGAAGATCTTCGCGAGAAACTCCGGAGCTCGCTGTCTCCGATGAAGGACGCGGAACTGCGGCGCGATTTGTGGCCGCAGATGCTGAGACGGCTGGAGCAAGGACGGAGCGAAGCGTCCACTGCTGGTATGCAATGGACTTTCCGCTTGCCCTGGTTTGACTGGGCCTTGCTGGGCGTTGCGGGAGCCGCTATGGCTCTCTTTCCGGCGCTGATTCCAGTGCTGCTGTATCACCTCTGAGGAGAATTTCACGTGAACAAACATCCTTATCTGCGCGCGTATCTGGCCGGCATTTGCGTTCCGACGATTTTCCTGGTGGTGGTGGCCACAGTTTTCACGATCCTGCGCTACGTCATTAACGTGCCGGTGCCCATCGAGCGAGTGATTGTTTTTCCGATGGCTTTCGTGCCGAATCTGTGGGGAGTGTGGAACATTGTGTTTCTGGTGTGGCGCGATAGGCTGCATTTGTCGCTCGGCCTGCATGGAGCGCTGCTCCCGTTTCTGCTGGTTCCGTTGGGATTTCTGGTCACCAGCTTGCTGCATTTTTCGATTCCGGCGCTGGCGACGCACGTTCTTCCCTTTCCCGCGCCGGCGCTGATCGCCGCGTTTTGCGCCAATGGCCTGGCGGCGCTCATCGTCTACTACCTCGCCTGGAAGTATTTGGTCGGGTTCCTCAACGCCGAACTGGGCATCGCCTAGAGGCGGGCGGGGCCAAAGAGGGGGCACCTTGGTTCGCGAACCGACCTTCACTCGACGATGATGCGGTCGGCCCACTCGACGAGAGAAACGAAGATTGCGGGACTGCCGAACTTGGCTCCCCACTGAGTCAAATCGTTTTCCGAGACCCCACGGGCCCGGCTGCAGGCCCCTCAAGCAAAGATGGGGACTTTTTTAGCGACAAGTTTCTCCAGCGTTTCGCTGAGCGGCGGCCAGCCAACGGGGAGGATGGCGTTGGCAGTGGCTTTGCGCATCAGGCCGGTGGCTTCGGCGAGCAGGAAGATCTGCACTTCGTGGCCCGCTTCGGCGAGAACCAGCCCGTGTGAAAACGGAAACGCAGCACGGGTGGGATCGTCTGGGCCCCAAGCGCCTTTCATCAGGATTTTGAGCGGCTTTTTGGTGTCTTCGGCTTTCGCCGATTTCAGGAAGAACGGCAGAGCGGCAAGCTGAGCGAGGAAGTTGCGTCGAGCCATGGATTCCTCCGTAAGTGCTTTCAGCGCAAGAATTGCGCCCACTGTACTCCGAATCGTCATAGCGGCCAAGAGAATCAAGGACCCGACCATCTCGAATTCAGTGATCGAGTTAGTGTCGGAAATGAAATGAAACGGGGCGAAGTAACGAAGTAAGAGGTAAGGAAGCAGAGAGATCGCGGATTATTGCTGTTTTAGCTCGGTGAGGCGCTTGGTGTAAAGATCGGCCAGGCAATCGACCCACCATTTATAAATCACGCAATCTTTTTCGCGCTGGGCGAGCCATTCGCGCTGCCGGGCTTGAAGTTGCTGTTTTTTGTCCGGCGAAAGTTTCTGCAGAAGCGCGCGGTAGACCACGCCAAGTTGCAGATCGAGAGCGGCCACGCTCGGCGAGTAACAAATCGCGCGATCCAATTCCTTCGTGGCCTTTGAGCAGTCATAGCTGGTGGGAAACGGCCCTTGGACTTTGCTGCGAGCGTGAATGAACTCCTTGCCATTCCACTTGTACCAGGCAACGACCGGCGCTTCCCGGTCCGAGGTGTCGCCCCAGCGGACGACCAGTTCGCCATCGTCAACGGTTAGCGTAAAGTTCGGATTGCCGAAGACCGGCACTTTCGAGTCGTGCCAGTTGGCAGACGGAGGATCGCCGCGCTTGTCAAGAAATGGCAGTTCGATAAGCTGACCTAATGGGTCGCGCGAGTAGACCGCGTGGATGTCCGGTCCCGCAGTGCCGGTCATGCAAGTAGAAGCCACGACCACAGCTTGCTGCTGGCCAGTACCGAGGAAGTCGTAGTATTCGAGATGGTCGATGTGGATCTGATCGAGGCTTTCGCATTCGTCGACGTCAGCCTGGCTGTTGATGAAATGCTGTATCTCGGCTTCCGTGATTTTCCCGGAAGGGCTCTGCTGCGCATAGGGAGCAGTCCGATGGCTGGAGAAGAAGGCTGTTGCGACTGCGAGCGCTAAAAGCATGTGCGGGTCCTATCCCTGTGATTCGTGAGCCAGGCCTTTGCTGATTCTGAAGACGTGGCCTTCGGGGTGGCGGAGGTGCATCTCCCGAACGTTCCAGGGCATGTTGGCGGGAGGGAACGTGACGTCCAGGCCGGCGGCGACGCAGATTTTATAGACGGCGTCCACGTCTTCGACCCAGACCGACATCCAGACACCTTTGTCCTGGGCTTCGTCGTCGTCTTCTTGGAACGTGGTGGTATTGGAGCCTTTGCCACGTCCGCCCTGCGCGCCATGGCAAAGAAAGATTTCACATTCGCCGCAGCCGACAGCGCCGAAGGTGGGCGGCGTGCCCCAGTCCCAACATTTTTTCCAGCCCCATTTTCCGAACCAGGCGAAAGAGGCGGAGAGGTCGGAAACGTTGAGGATCGGAGTGATGGCCTTGGCGTACATGGGAGGAGGATAAAGGAGCGACGTCAGGAGGTAAAGAAGGAAGAGGGAGAGATCCCTCGAGCGCGTGGGACGACGAATAGAGCTTAACTGGCGGAGCCGCTGGCCTTGGCGAGCCAGGCGCGCAGGGTGATCCCGCCCTTTAGGGAGACGTCCTCGAAGGCCAGGCCCATGCCCAAGCCGGGATGAGCGTAGACGACCTTGGCTGTGGCTTCGAGGCATTCGCCATCGGAGGAAATCTTAACGGTGACGTTGCTGTTTACCGGCAAGGTGTTGAGCATGTCCACGTAGCAGCCGTTCAAACTAATTTCAGAGACCTGGGAGCTGAGTTGCCCACCCGATTCGGCGTCAGTGATTTCGGCAGCGGCGATAAAGGGATATCGCGGGGACCGGCGTCTTTCGTGCCACTGGTTCACGGAGGATTCCTGTTGCGCGGATTGTAAGCCAGGATGGTCAGTTATGACTAGTGATTGGTAACTGCTGATTCACGGTATGATGCTCGGTGTGAGCAAGAAGAGCAAGGGCGTTTCGGGGGCGGCCCGCGAGCAGGGATTTTTGCAGGCGAAGGCGCGGAAACGGGTGCCGCTGGCGTTTGTGCTGGAGGCGCTGGCGGAAGTGGAACCACGGACGAACCCGATGTTTGGGTGTCTGGCAGTGTATGTGGGAGAAAGGATTGTGCTGATTTTGCGGGACCGGCCGAAGTTCCCGAAGGACAACGGAGTGTGGATGGCCACAACACCGGAACATCATGAGAGTTTGCGGGCCGAGTTTCCGAATATGAGGTCGGTGGGTCTGTTGGGGAAAAAGATTACTGGCTGGCAGGTGCTGGGTGTGGATACGCCGGATTTTGAACAAGCGGCGCTGCGGGCGTGCGAGCTGGTGGTCAAGGGGGACGCGCGGATTGGGAAGGTGCCGAAGGGGAAGCGGAAGAAGATCAAGTAGAGAAGGAAGAGCGATCCCTCCATTCCATGGCCCGGTCCGCTCCGCGGACGAAGAAAAGCGCCGGGCGATCCCGTCGGGATGACAAGTTACAGGAAATGGCGACCGCAAGGCGTGTGTTATGCTTTGGCGCATGACGGCGAAAATATTGGATGGATTGAAGATTCGCGATGAGATTTTTGCGGAGTTGAAGACGCAAATTGCGTCGATGACGGCGCAAGGCGTGCGGCCAGGGCTGGCGGCGGTGCTGGTAGGAGAAAATCCTGCATCGCAACTGTATGTGAAGAGCAAAGTGGCGGCCTGCGAGCAGCTGGGGATGGCGAGCTGGCTGCATACACCGGCGGCAAGTGCCAGCACGGAGTACATGCTGCAGCTGGTGGATGACTTAAATCGCGACGACAACGTGGACGGGATCCTGGTGCAGCTGCCACTGCCGAAGCGGGTGGATTCGAAGCGGGTGCTGGAGGCGGTAGCTCCGGCGAAGGATGTTGACGGGTTTCATCCGGTGAGCATGGGGATGCTGGTTAGCAACCGGCCGGGCCTGGTGGCGTGCACACCCGCGGGTTGCATGGAGATTTTGCGGCGCAACGGAATTGTGTTGGAAGGCGCGAACGCGGTGGTGCTCGGGCGAAGCGACATTGTGGGCAAACCGATGGCGCTGTTGCTGTTGCACGCGAATGCGACGGTGACCGTGTGTCATTCGAAGTCGCAGGATTTGCCGGAGATCATCGGGCGCGCGGATATTCTGGTAGCGGCGATTGGGCGCGCCGGTTTTGTGCAGGGAGAATGGATCAAAGCGGGAGCGGCGGTGATTGATGTGGGTACGAACAGAGTGACGGACGGGGCGGAAGCGGAGAAGTTGTTGAAGAACTTCCCTGCCCGGCTGGAAAAATTTCGCGCGAAAGGAAATGTGTTGATTGGAGATGTCCACCCGGACGCTGTGAATGTCGCCGGAGCATTGACGCCGGTCCCGGGCGGAGTGGGCCCGATGACCATTACGATGCTGATGAGCAACACGGTGAAGGCCGCAAAGCTGAGACGGGGAAGCAAGAGAGTGGCGGGCGCGTAAGGTATGCAGCGCTGGGGGTTGACGGGAGGGATTGCGAGCGGGAAGAGTTCGGTGGCGGCGATGCTGCGGGAAGAGGGATTTGCCGTCATCGAGGCGGACAAGATTTCGCATGGGCTGATCGAGCGGGGCGGAGCGGCGTACCCGGAAGTGGTAGAGCTATTTGGCGAAGCGATTTTGAATATGGACGGCAGCATCAATCGCGGGCGAGTGGCGGCGATTGTTTTCAATAATCCGGAAAAATTGAAGCAACTGAATGAGATTATCCATCCTCGCGTGGCGCTGGAGCTGCAGCGGCAGATGGATGAACTAGAAAAACAGCGGAAGCATGCGGCAGCCTTTGTGGAGGCGGCGCTGATTTTCGAGGCGGGTCTGCACAAGCTGCTGGATGGGGTGGCAGTGGCGTGGTGCCAGCCCGAACAGCAGCTGGCGCGTCTAATGGAACGGGGGATGAGCGAGGCGGAAGGGCGCAAGAGGATGGCGGCACAAATGCCGGTGGCGGAAAAACTGGCGATGGCGACGGTGAAGATTGATTGTTCAGCAGTGAGGGACGAGACGCGGCGGCAGGTGCGGGAGCTGGCAGCAAAGCTGAAGCAAGAAGCGATGAAGTAAGGGGCGGAGAGATCCCTCCGCTCGGCGCGCTTCGCGCACTAGGAAAATCGCCGGGTCGCTCCGGTCGGGATGACGGAAGTGCATCGGAGAAAGAGAGTGGCGGCGGAAGCCCGGCAGTACATAAAAGCATGTAAAGCGGGCCGCGCGCATTGCGCTATCATTTTCATAAGAAATTCCTGAAGAGGAAGGATGCGATGGCAGTGCGAAGACACAATCCGATTTTGAGGCCGCTTGCGGTCATTGCGATTTTGATCTTGGGGGCGTACTGGGCGGGTGCGCGGTGGGGGGCCCGGCAGCCGATTGAGGTGGGAGCGACACCCGGCGACGCGCCGTCCATGAAGAACGCGAGCTATGCGGCGCGCGACGCGGCGCTGACCAACGACGAGGCGCTGAACGTGAAAATTTACCGGCAGACGGCGCCTGCAGTGGCCAACATATTGACCAAGGCAACCGAGTACGACTTCTGGATGGAGCCGGTGGCAGTGGAAGGCGCCGGTTCGGGCTTCGTGATTGACCCGAAGGGCTACATCCTGACCAATTTTCACGTGGTGGAAGGAGCGCAAACGATTGAAGTGGTGCTGGGCGACCGGTCGCGGCATGCGGCCAAGTTCATCGGAGCGGATCAGCGCAACGATGTGGCGCTGATCAAGATTGAACCGGACAACAAGCCATTGACGGCACTGCAATTGGGCGACTCGGAAAGCCTGCAGGTGGGACAAAAAGTGCTGGCGATCGGAAATCCGTTTGGATTTCAGAGCACGCTGACGACAGGCGTGTTGAGTGCGTTGGGACGCACGGTGCAGACCAGCCAATCCACGTTTATTGACGAAGCGATTCAGACCGATGCGGCGATCAACAAGGGCAACTCGGGAGGGCCGCTGATCAATACCCGTGGCGAGGTGATCGGGATCAACTCGGCGATTTATTCAGAGACGGGAACGACGGCCGGGATCGGATTTGCGATTCCAATCAACACGGCGAAGCGAATTGCGCACGATCTGATTACGGATGGGCGGGTGCACCAGGCGTATTTCGGCGTGACGACGATCCCAATCAATGAATCGTTTGCGGAGGCGCTGGGACTGCCGGCGCAAGAAGGGCTGCTGGTAGAAAGCACAGTAAAGGGGGGCCCGGCCGCGCAAGCAGGGATTCATGGCGGAGACCGTATGGTGCAGGCGGGCATGCGCCGGTTCTACATTGGAGGCGATCTCATTACGACCATCGACGGAGCCAAAGTGTCGAGCGCGCTGGAGATGAATCTGATCTTGAATAAAAAGAGGCCAGGAGACACGGTCAAAGTGGAGTTGTTTCGAGGCGGCAAGAAGATGGACGTGAGCGTGACGCTCGGCGAGGATAATCGGAAGACGCGATAGAGTACAGACCGTCCCACCCATTCGTCTGCTGCGACAGGCAGGCAAACCGCGCGAAAGGACGGGGCACCCGAAAGAGTTCAAAAGTCGAAGAGTCTAAGAGTGAAAGAGTCGAAGAGTTAGGGGCCTATCGCCAAACGATGGAGGTTGCGCTCGCATTCGGAGAGCGAGAACCAGGATTCGGCGAGGTCGCGGACGCGTTCGAGTTCCTTTTGCATTTCGGTGTGCTTGGATTCGAGGAGAGCGGAGTCGGCGTCAGGCGGCACCTCGATGGGCGGGGCGAAGATCATCACGGTTTTGCTGAAAAGATGGGGCAGTAAGAAGTGGTCCCAGGTTTTTTTGAAAGTAGTGCCGTGCTGGCAGCCGATGTGAAAGACCATGACCGGTGCGCCGGTTTTGCGGGCGAGCATGACCGGGCCGGGCTTGGCGACGTAGCGCGGGCCGCGCGGGCCGTCGATCGTAAAGGCGCAGTCCTTTCCTTCCTCAATGCGTTTGGCCATGACGGCGAGGCCGCGCAAGCCGCCGCGCGATGAACTTCCCTGGGCGGTGCCGTACCCCAGCCATTCGATGACTTTGCGCGTCCACTGGCCGTCAAAGGCCGTGGTGTTCATGACCACGACGCCGCGATTACGCCGCCACCAAACAACGGGAATGATGACGCGATGCCAAAAGGCCCAAATGCAGCGGCGGCCGGAGGCCAATACTTTTTCATCGTGCTGCCAGCCGAGAACTTCGAAGCGCAAGGTGGGGCCGAGGATTCGAATAACGGTGTAGACCAGAGCGGCGATGAAGGGGATCTGGATGCGGCGGGACCAGGGGAGGTCGGGGATGCGGGTATCGTAGTGGGTGCCAAGTTTTTCTGCCGGCACGGCCGGCTGTTCGGTGGCGGGAGAAGGATTTGCTGAATCGTGAGCGGACATTATCTTTGGCGGTGGCGGCCAGGTACCAGACGTATAGTATAGGGAAGAGGTCGACAGTCGACAGTCGACACTTTAAAGTCGAAAGTGGAAATGCTACTCCTACCCAGCCACGAATTCCCAGACGGCGGTAAGAAACTGCACAGCATGCTGCAGGTGGCACTGATCAGTGCGGTTGTGGTTTTGCTGGGATTGTCATCCGACGCTGTCGCGGCGCAGATTGGGAGTCCCGGTGCGGCGGAAAAGGAAGTCGCGGGCGAGATTATTGGAACGATTGAAGGGCAGGGCGGAGGACAAGGTCTGTCGGTGAAGGGCCCGATGACCGTGCAGGTGATGGGCAGTGAGGTCAAAACGCTGCTGCGGAGCGGCGTGGATGTGCGAATGAAGTTCGGGCGGGCGAAGATCAATCTGGTAGAAGGCGGCACGATTGCGGTTTGCGGGCCGGCGCATATTTCGATGCTGAAGTCGGGGCATGCGCTGACGGTGGCACTGGACAGCGGAAGCATTCACGCGCAGGTGAATGGAAATTTGACGCTGAACATTTTTACGGCGCAGATTCTGGCGAAGACGGTGGCGATCGGCGATGGGCCGCAGGATGTGCTGGTGGGATTCGATACGCCCGGGCTGATGTGCCTGCGTGCGGCACGCGGGGCGGTGCGGCTGGAGGAACAATTCGGCGGACAGTCGGTCATGGTGCCGCAGGGCGGCGATGTAGCGATCGCGAACGGGCAGATTCAAGGGATGCGCGACGCGGCTGGCCAGTGCGCGTGCGAAGGGTACGATAATGAGGCAGGTTCAGCGAAGGCGAGTACGGCGGAGGTTAGCCAACTGGCAAGCAGTGAAGAGGTGAAGAAAAGGGTTGAGCTGAAGAACAGCGCGCCAAAATTGCCGATCGGCCAGAAAGCGACAGCGGCACCGAAAGCGCCTTCGTTCGAGCCGACGTATCAAGTGTTCATGCCGCCGCTGCGGTATGACGCGAATGCCAAGGTGCAGGACGATTTCGATCCGAAGCTGATTGTGCTGCTGCGGCGGGTGCGGGTGCGGCCGACATTAATTTTCGAAAGCAGGGTAGTCGGCGATTCGGTGGCGCACAGTGTGAGCAATGCAACTACAGCCCCGAGTAAACCCCAGACGGCCGCCGCGGCAACGAAGCCGAATCTTCCGGCAAACGACGGAGTGGTGGATCGGGTGAAGAGTTTTTTCAAGAGTTTGTGGACGAAGAGCTCGTAAGCGGCCCCACCGGAAAGAGCCGTTTCCTCAGGGGCCTAAAGCCCTATTGCTTTGCAATGCGGCACGATTAAGGCGGGCCCTCCCGTTAGCCGTTGATTAATTTCTCACAATCACTAACTTGCGCACCAGGAGTGAAGAAACTCGTGTGCTAGGTTTGTGTTGAGCTTGATGGCGGTCCGCACTGCCCCGCCGCGCTGATGCTGGCGCCTGAATCTTGCAGTGACTCGGAGCGTTCCGTGAGACTTTTCCTGAAGCCACGCAAATTTTCCGGCAGATCGCGATTTCGCTTGCTACCCGTTGCGGCGGTCTTGCTGCTGCCAGGGTGCAACTCGTCGTCGTACACGACACCGCCAACCATCACGGTCAGCATCAGTCCACGGCGCGGGGCGCTTGCGACAACGCAAACGTTGACCGTCACTGCCACGGTAAACAACGACCCGACGAACGCCGGGGTGAACTGGACGTCCACGGGTGGGACGATTTCGGCGAGCGGAAATCCGTCCCCGTACACCTATGCGGCGACATTTACGGCACCCGGAACGGCGGGATCCGTGACGATCACCGCAACCAGCGTGAAGGACGCGACAAAGTCGGCGTCGGCGACGATTGGAGTGACGGATCTGGCGGGAGTGTTTACCTATCACAACAATGCAAAGCGGGACGGGGCAAACACGCAGGAGTACGCGCTCACGACGGCAAATGTCGCGAGTGGCACGTTTGCGAAGCTTTTTTCCTGCGCAGTGGATGGGGCGATTTACGCGCAACCGCTGTGGGTAGCTCAACTCAATATCGGCGGAGCAAAGCACAACGTTGTGATCGTGGCAACTATGCACGAGTCGGTGTACGCGTTTGACGCGGATGCAAATCCGTGCAGCACGCTGTGGCACGTGAGTTTGATTGATAATGCGCACGGAGGAACAGCGGGAGAGACTTCGGTGCCTTCGGGAGTGGCCGGAGCTCCTATCGGAAACGGGTACGGAGACATTCAACCGGAGATCGGAATCACTAGCACGCCAGTAATCGATCCGGCGACGAACACGGTGTATGTCTTGAGCAAATCGTGGGTCTCGAGTGGGCCGACGTTCTTTCAGCGCCTGCATGCGTTGGACCTAACCAGCGGAAATGAAAAATTCACAGGACCGCATTTGATTACGGGTTCGGTGGCTGGAACTGCGCCGGATGCAGTCGCTGGGCTGGTGAACTTCGATCCGCAAAATCAGGCGCAGCGACCCGGCTTGGCGCTGTCGAATGGTGTGGTTTATGTGTGCTGGGCGTCGCACGAAGATCATGATCAGTATCACGGATGGATTATGGGATTCAGCGCGTCAACACTGCTGCCGGTGGCGGGAGCAATCTTGAATACGACACCTAATACGGTTGGCGGAGCCGGCTATGCGCGCGGTGGAATCTGGATGGGAGGAGGAGCCCCGGCAATCGACAGTTCCGGCAACCTGTATTTAGTAACGGGAAACGGGACGTTCGACGGCGTTGCAAATTTCGGCGACAGCATTCTAAAAGTGGATACCTCGGCCGGGCTGGCGATCTCGGACTGGTTTACGCCGTCGGATCAGAGCACGCTGGACGGGAGCGACCTGGATTTGGGATCGGGCGCGGCGATGGTGCTGATTGACCGGACAACCGCGCCGTTGCATTTGATGATTGGCGGAGGAAAGCACGGCAGCGGCTCGGACGGTCAGCTGTTTGTGCTGGACCGCGACAACATGGGCGGTTTTACGGCGACCGATGCCGGTATCGTGCAAAAGTTCGCGCTCAACCAGTTTAGTTACGCGACGCCGGCGTTTTGGAACAATAGCCTGTACATTGCCGGGGCCACGGAAGGGTCGGCCACCGGCGGGCCGCTCCTCCAGTTTGGGTTCAGCCAATCAGCGGCATTGCCGTTCAATCCCGTTGCGACATCGAGTTCGGCGGGAAACTACGGTTTCCCGGGAGCGACCCCATCGATCTAGGCGAGCGGGGCCATGGCCAATGGAATCGTCTGGGCTCTGGACAACAAACAGTACTGCACGCCACAAGCGCCAGGGTGCGGAGCGACGGTGCTACATGCCTACGATGCGACGAACCTGGCGCACGAATTGTGGAACTCTTCGCAAAACGCCGCGGATAAGGCCGGCTTCGCGGTGAAGTTCACAGTGCCGACAGTTGCGAACGGAAAAGTCTTCGTGGGAACGCGGGGAGCCGATAACGGGGGTGGCGGCGTGGGTGAATTGGATGTGTATGGATTGGTGCCGTAGCTCCCGAAGACATGCGGCCCGCTAACGTCAATCCGTAAAATCTCTTATCCGCAGCACTTTTTTCCACCAGTTCATTGGCCGTGCAGAAACCAACAAACCTATGCTATTTTTTACGGGTCCTCAAATGCGGTGCTCCCTCCCACCGCCGCGATGCAGTTCATAACCGTTTTTCTTACGGAGAGTTCATTGAGATCGCCGAAGGTTTCGCGCGCACTGCGCGCCGGTTTGCTGGGCTGTATTTTTCCACTCGCGTTGATTCTACTGCTGCAGGGGTGCGCGTCGTCGAGTGCGCCGCCCGATCCTCCGAAAGACAAGCAAGCGCCGACAGCACCAGGCAATCTGGCGGCGACCTCGCCGTCGTCAACACAAGTGAATCTGGCGTGGACCGCGGCAACCGACAACGCGGGCGTGACCGGGTACATGGTGGAGCAGTGTGCTGGCAACGGATGCTCGAACTTCAGCCAGACCGGGACAACGGCCGCCACGAGCTATAGCGACACCGGCTTGCTGGCAGGAACGGATTATGGATTCCGAGTGCGGGCGACGGACGCTGCCGGGAATCTGAGTGCCTATTCGAATATCGCACGCATTCAGACGCCGAGCGCAAGCGATACGACTCCGCCGAGCACACCAAGCGGGCTGACGGCAACAGCGAAGGGAACGAGCGAAATCGACCTGACGTGGAGCGCGTCCACCGACAATGTCGGTGTAACGAGCTACGAAGTGGATCGTTGTACAGGAAGCGGTTGTACGGCGACCGCTGGGATCACAACGACCAATGGAAGCACCTTGAGTTATCAGAGCCTGGGGCTGGCGGCCGCAACTACGTACGGATTCCGCGTGCGAGCCAAGGACGCAGCCGGCAACTTCAGCGGATACTCCAGTGCTGCGTATGCGACCACCAGCAGCGGATCGGACACCACATCGCCGAGCGCGCCAAGCAACCTGACGGCGACGGCAGTTTCGAGCACGCAGATCAATTTGGGCTGGACGGCCTCGACGGACAACGTTGGAGTGACAGGTTACAAAGTGGAACGCTGCAGCGGAGCGAGCTGTTCGTCGTTTGCACAAATCACGACGACAGGCGGGACCACCGTCACATACAGCAACACAGGATTGACCGCTTCCACTTCGTACAGCTATCGGTTACGGGCGACGGATGCAGCGGGAAATTTGAGCGGCTATTCAAACACGGCCAGCGCCACGACACCGGCGGCTGTGGATACCACGCCACCGAGCGCACCAAGCAACCTGACGGCGACAGCGGCGTCCAGCGGGCAGATTAATTTGAGCTGGACGGCTTCGACGGACAACGTCGGCGTTACCGGATACAAAGTCGAGCGGTGCAGCGGGGCCAGCTGTTCGTCGTTCACCCAAGTGGGAACGACCAGCGGAGCAGTCACTTATGCGGACAGCGGGTTGAGTGCATCTGCTTCCTACAGTTACCGCGTGCGGGCGACTGACGCGGCGGGCAATCTGAGCGGTTATTCGAACACGGCGACGGCGACGACGCAATCCGGTGGCGGATCGAGCATCACGGTAAGTGTGAGCCCGAGGCGAGGAGGGATCACGACTGCACAGAAGCTGTCGTTGACGGCGAGTCTGGCAAATGACACCACCAATGCCGGGGTGACCTGGTCAGCAAAACCCGGCGGAAGTTTTTCCGCGTGCAGCGCGCCGTGCACATCGGTATCGTTCACGCCGCCGTCCGCGGCGGGAGTGGTGACGATTACGGCGACAAGCGTGGCGGACGGCACGAAAACGGCGAGCAGCTCGATCGGCGTGACAGACCTGGCCGGAGTGACGACTTATCTGAACGGCAATTCGCGGCAAGGCGGGAATCTGCAGGAACACGCGCTGGCGACGAGCGGGCCGACGGCGGTCAACTCGACGAATTTCGGAAAACTGTTCTCGTGCACGGTGGATGCAGCGATTTATGTGCAGCCGTTGTGGGTGGCGAACGTTTCCATCTCCGGCGTCTCGCACAACGTCGTGTACGTGGCGACGCAACACGACACGATTTATGCCTTTGACGCCGACGCAAGCCCCTGCGTGACACTGTGGAAGGCCAGTTTGTGGGATTCCACGCATGGCGGAGCCAGCGGCGAAACCTGGATCACCAGCTCCGACGCGGGTTGCGGAGATCTGGTTCCCGACATCGGAGTGGTCGGAACGCCGGTGATTGATCTGAGCGGCAAGACGATGTATGTGGTGTCGAAAACAAAGACCAGTTCGACAAATTTCCACCAGAAACTTCACGCGCTGGACATCACCAGCGGGAGCGAACAATTCTCCGGACCAGTCGCGATCTCGGCTACGGTGACCGGAACGGGCGACGGAAGCAGCGGAGGCCATGTTTCGTTCGACACGCTGAGACAGAACCAGCGGCCGGCGCTGCTGCTTTCCAGCGGGCACGTGATCATTGCATGGGCGTCGCACTGTGACAACGGCCCCTATCACGGGTGGGTGATGTCGTACCACGTGTCAGGGTCCGCGCTGGCGCAGGAAGCCGTTGTGAATCTGTCGGCCAACGGGATCAACGGCGGTATCTGGATGTCTGGGAACGGGCCGCTGGCGGATTCGAGCGGCAACATCTATATGGCTCTCGGTAACGGGACTTTCAACGCGAACTCTGGCGGCTCCGATTACGGCGACGCCATCGTGAAACTTGGCCCGCCCAGCGGAGGGACGTTCTCTGTGTTGAGCTATTTTAGAAGCAATACGCTGATCTCTCCAGACGACGCCGATACCGACCAGGGCTCCGGCGGAGCAATGTTGCTCCCGGGTGTGGGCAGTCACAATAACCTGACGCAGGCCGGCAAGGACGGAAACGTTTATGTGTTGGATCAAACGGGCCTCGGCGGATTGGGCGGAGGGAGCAACGCAGTGCAATTCCTGTCCGGAGGGCTGCCCACGGGAATGTGGAGCTCACCGACCTATTGGAATGGGAACGTGTACTACGGACCAGCACAGGATGGAGGCTCCGGAGCTTCCCTGCGGGCTTTTTCTTATGACATCGTAACCAGCGGATTGCTCTCATCGTTGCCGACATCGAAGTCAACGCATTCGTTCAATTTTTCCGGGCCCACGGCGCCGATCTCGTCCAGCGGGACCAGCAATGGGATTGTGTGGGCGCTGGATAATTCACAATGGAATAGCAGCTGTTCGAGCACATCGACTTGCCAGACGCTCTACGCGTTCGACGCCACGAATCTGGCGACGCAACTTTATTCCAACGGCGGCACGAACACCGGAAGCGGGGCGGTGAAGTTTACGGTGCCGACGGTGGCGAACGGAAGAGTCTATGTTGGCGGGCAGACGACGCTGACGGTGTACGGATTGTTGCCGTAGCGGTATTCCCCGGCAGATCCCGGGCGATGACCGCGGCATAAAGCCGCGGCTGCAATTTCTGCAATTTTCGGCGAGAAGCCACAAGCAACCGAGAGATCCTCCGTCGGATGGTTACATGCCTTCGTAGTTGGGCCCGCCGCCACCTTCGGGAACGACCCAATCAATGATCTGGTAGGGATCGGCAATGTCGCAGGTCTTGCAGTGAACACAATTTGCAAAATTGATTCTTAGCTTTTGCGTGCCGCCGGACTCCTTCGCCATTTCGTAAACGGCGGCTGGACAAAAATACTGGCAGGGGTTGCCGTACTCTTCGACGCACTTGGTGACACAGACGTTGGTGTCGAGGACGTGAAGATGGCAGGGTTGGTCGTCGTTGTGGCGGGTGCCGGAGTGATAGACGTCGGTGAGGCGGTCGAAGGTGAGTTTGCCGTCACCTTTGAAGCGATCGTCTTGTGATGTTGCAACGCGGCCTTCAGCGGAGAGCTTCTTGTAGTGTTTGTAGCCGGCTTCAGCGCGCATCGGGTCGATGAGACCACGGCCGCCGGTGATCTGCTGGAATGCGGTGTGAATGAAGCCGCCGAGCATGCCGTGCTGGAAGGATTGGTGAAAGTTGCGGACCTTCCACATTTCGTCCTTGATGTAGCTACTTTCCACTCGCTTCTCAAAACCACTCAAAGTTTTCGTTGTGGTGTCGCCAGACTCCAGCGCTTCGAAGATCGTCTCAGCGGCTAACATACCGCTTTTGATAGCGAGATGGATGCCTTTGAGGCGCTGGGAATCGAGAAAACTGCCGGCATCGCCGATGATGAGCACGCCGTCCACGGCGTTGCGTGGCACGGCGTACCAGCCGCCGTACGGAAGGGATTTTGCGCCATAGCGGACGAGCTTGCCGCCGTCGAGAACTTTTTTCAGGAACGGGTGGGTCTTCCAGGTTTGAAACGCGGCGTGCGGATCGAATTTCGGGTCGGCGTATTCGAGAGCGACGACCAGGCCGATGGAGACGCGATTGTTGGAGAGGCCGTAGATCCAGCCGCCGCCGTACACGTCGGTTCCCACGGGCCAGCCGAGAGTGTGGGCGACGTAGCCAGGCTGGATCTTTCCCGGCTGAACATCCCACAGTTCCTTAATGCCGATGCCGTAGCTTTGCGGATTGATGTTGTCGAGTTTCTTTTCGGCGACGAGTGTTTTGGTAAGCGAGCCGCGAGTGCCTTCGGCGAGGACGGTGACTTTGGCGCGGAGTTCGTAGCCGGGAGTGAAGTTGTCCTTGGGCTTGCCGTTTTTGTCGAGGCCTTTGTCTTCGGTGATGACGCCGGCGACGCCGTCGTTTTCGTCGGCCGCATTGCGGCCGCCCTTTACAAAGATGAGTTCAGCGCCGCCGAATTCTTTGAAAACATTCACACCCGCCGATTCCACCAGGCCGCCGAGCCACTTCACGATTTTGTTTAGCGAGACCACGTAGTTGCCTTTGTTCTGAAAAGGCGGCGGGGTGATAGGAAAGCGGAACGAGGAATTTTGTGTGAACAAGAGCGCGGCGGAATCAGTGACCGGAGTATCGAGCGGGGCCGATTTTTCGAAGTCAGGAACGAGCTCGGCAAGGGCTTTGGGATTCATGATGGCGCCGGAAAGCTGGTGGGCGCCGATGTCGCGGCCTTTTTCGAGCACGTAAATATTTTCGGTGGAGAGTTCGGGTTTGGCGCCGCAAGCATTGTGCTTCTTGATGAGGCTCGCGAGATGAAGGGCGCAACTGAGGCCGGCAGGGCCAGCGCCAACGATGAGGACGTCGGCTTCGAGTTGTTCGCGTTGGTTGGGCATTGCTCTCGATTTTAGCAGAAGCATACATCACGACTTTAATGCGAAGCGGAAGTGGTCTTTTGGGGGGCCACATATGGATGGTTCGGGCGGGCAAGCTGCACCCGTAAAATGTTCAACGACAACGGTTGGGCGGGCTATTTCGCTTTTTGCAGTTCTTCGGCGAGGGCGGGCATGATTTCGAAAATGTCACCGACGATGCCGTAATCGGCGATTTCGAAGATGGGCGCGTTCTGGTCCTTGTTGATAGCGACGATGGTGCGCGAGCCCTTCATGCCGACGACGTGCTGGATGGCGCCGCTGATGCCGAG
>CAZQOB010000056.1:6393-36078 GCA_964594885.1 uncultured Acidobacteriaceae bacterium | reverse complement strand
TTTTGCGAAACGGCGGGGGCGTGGTAAAATGCGAATCCCTTGTGATCACCACCTTTAAGCCCCGTTCCTGGCACATCCGCAAATGAACGTCCTCCAAATCTAAACGGTCCGGGTACGAGTTGCACTCCATCGCCACGCCATGTTTCGCGCACGCGTCCAGCACCTTCTCCAGGTTGTACGGGTAGGGCTCCCGCCGGAGCAGCAATCGCCCGGTCGGATGCGCAATGATCTGCGTGTACGGATTCTCAATCGCCGCCAGCAGCCGCTCGGTCATCGCTGCGCTGTCCAGGTTCATGTACGAATGCACCGAACACACCACCACGTCCAGCTGCGCCAGAATCTCGTCCGGATAATCCAGCGTCCCGTCCTTTAAAATATCCACTTCCGATCCTGCAAACACGCGGATTCCCAAGCCCTTGTCATCCGCTGCGCGCAGCTTCTTGATCTGCGCCACCATCCGCTTTTCGTCCAGCCCATTGGCCACGGTCACCGCTTTCGAGTGGTCCGTAATCGCGATGTACGTGTGCCTCAGCGCCTTGGCCGCCTCAGCCATCTCTTCAATCGAGTTCTTACCGTCACTCGCGGTCGTGTGCATCTGCAAATCGCCTTGCACGTCGTTCAACTCAATCAGATGCGGCAATTTATGATGCTCCGCCGCTTCGATCTCTCCCGTGTTCTCCCGCAATTCCGGCGGAATAAAATCCAGCTTCAGCTTGGCGTAAATCTCCTCTTCGGTTCTTCCCGCAACATGCTTCTGGCCCTTCAGCGTCGCCAGTTGGTACTCGTTCAGCGTCCAACCCATCTCATTGGCCCGCCCGCGCAACCGCACGTTGTGTTCTTTCGATCCCGTGAAATACAGCAGCGCCGCGCCAAAGTTTTCTTTCCTCAATAAACGCACGTCCACCTGCAATCCATCCTGCAGCGTGAAGCTGACCTTGTTCTCTCCATGCACCAGCGTCTGTTCAATCCCCGGAAATCTTAAAATCCGTTCCGCCAGCGTATCCACATGCTTCTGCGAACTGTTCCCATCCGCTAGCGTAACCAGCAGATCCAGGTCGCCTACTGTCTCTTTCCCGCGCCGCAGCGAACCCGCGGGCGTCACGCTCTCCGCCGTTTTGCCGGCCTGCAAAATATGTTCGCTCAGGGCCTCGGCCGCTGCTTCCACGGTGTTCAAATGGAATCTTCCCGTGGACCTTTTGAACGTCTGCACGGCCTTCAAAATATTCTGTTCACTCTTCTCGCCAAACCCGTCCACATCCCGCAGCTTTCCTTCTCTGGCCAATTTCTCTACGTCCGCCACGCTGGCCGCCTTAAACTTCTTGAACAGCAAAGCCACTTTCTTCGGCCCCAGAGATTGCAACTGCAGCACATCCAGAATCGTCCCCGGATATTTTTTCAGCAGCTTTTTCCGCAGCGAATAATCGCCGGTTTTTAAGATCTCATTCAAATGCTCGACCATGCGGTCGCCGATTCCGGGCAACTCTTTTAGTTTCTCGGGCTCCTTCGCCAGCTGTTCAATCGATTCCGGCAATCCCGCGATCAGCTCCGCCGCTTTTTCGTAGCTGCGATAACGTCCGATGATCGCGCCATCAATCTCCAGCAAGTGCGCCGTGTCCCGCAAAATCCGTGCAATCTGTTGATTATCCATTCCGTGATTATAGGCGCGAATTGCTTTTTTGGGAGTGCGGCGGCTGGCCGCCGCTTTGCTTTCCTTCTCGTACTGGACAACGTTGTAGGGGCGCGCAGCCCGTCGCTCCTCGTGGATTTCCGACCCCAGGCTCACGGCAAAAAAAAACGGACAACTAAAAAAAAGGGCCGGCAGCGGGAACTCTGCCGGCCAATGATTGCTTTGCTTCGGAACTGCTTAGCTTGCCTTCTGCACGTTTGCTGCTTGCGGACCTTTCGGTCCCTGCACAATTTCGAATTCGACCGAATCGCCTTCCTGCAGCGTTCGGTAGCCGTCACCGGTGATCGCCGAATAGTGGACAAAAACGTCTGGTCCATCCGCGCGCCCGATGAAGCCGAAGCCCTTCGAATTGTTGAACCACTTAACCGTACCCTGCACCTTTCGTCCTCCCTGAATTAAAACGAATTAAGACAAACGGTACAAATGTTCCAGGCGGGCCGCTCTGGTGCGAGGAAGCTCCAAAACGAACTCGGCTGGATTTGCGCTCACTGTACCAGAACAAAACAACGAGTCAATAGAACTCTTCGCAAGTTTGTTAGTTTTATGTAAGGTTGCGCACACCGGAGATCCCTAAGTAGTCGAAAATCAACGGTTTTTCGCAGGTAAGCGTTTGTTTGCAAGGAACTCAAAATAGTACAAAAGACCCGCTATAGATTTGGCATCTTTCAATTTTCCGGCCTGAATCATCTGTTTCAGCCGTTTCGGAGTGTAGGCCGCCACCACCAGTTTCTCGTCGTCTTCGGGCGAGGGTTTTCCCGAGGTAAGGCCCTCGGCAAGTAGCAAAAACATTTTTTCTTCCAGAAATCCGGGCGTAGGGAAGAAGTCCAGGAAGACCGTAAACTTCTTCGCGCGATAGCCGGTTTCTTCGATCAGTTCGCGGTTGCCGCCCTTCTTGGGATTTTCGCCGCGCTCCATCCGTCCGGCCACCAGCTCCCACAAATACTGCCGGCACGCGTGGCGATACTGTCGCACCAGCACGATTCGCCCATCCGTCAAGACCGGCAGCACCACCACCGAACCGGGATGCGTCACCACTTCGCGCATGGTGCGCACGCCGGTCGGCTCAATCAACTCATCGCGGCGCACTCCGAATTGCCGTCCCTCGTAAATCACCTTGCTGCTCAAAATCTTCGCTTTCCTGTCCGGCTGCCGGACTCTGCTTTTCGCCATTTCCGCTCCTGCTTGGAACCTACCGTAACCTCCGATGATAAAGGATTCGGCGCCGCACACGAACTGTGGGGTTGTCATCCTGAGTCGCGCGAAGCGCGACGAAGGACCTCAACTGAATCCTTACCTCGCGGACCCGAATTCTGGCGTCCTTACTTCCGTACCCAGGCTTTGGACTGTAAACTGATTACGGAAAACTTGCTTCACTATGCCGATCAACACCCTCATCGTGGACGACGAAAAGCCGGCGCGCGAAGAGCTAGCGTTTCTGCTGAAAGGCTTTCCGGACATTCAGCTCATCGCGCAGGGCAAAAACGGCCTCGAAGCCGTCAACCTCATCAAAGAGCATTCCCCCGACTTGGTCTTCCTTGATGTGCAGATGCCGGGGCTGGACGGTTTTGGCGTTTTGCAAAAACTCCTGGAACGCAAGATTCCGGTTCCGCACGTCGTCTTTGCCACTGCGTTCGATCACTACGCCGTGAAAGCGTTCGATGTGAATGCGGTGGATTACGTCTTGAAGCCCTTCGACAAGGCGCGCATCGCCAAAGCCATTCAGCGCGCGCGTCGCGAAATCGAAGCTGAAGTGACGCCCACCGACCGCTTGGAAGAATTGGTCAATCGTCTCGACGCCGCAAAACTGGCCGGCGTTAAGCCGGCCACGTCAGCACCGTCCAAAATTCTCGTCAACGCCCAGCAAAAGCTGCTGCTGATTGATGCCGAAGACATGATCTTCGCCACGATTTCCGGAGGCATGATTTCGGTGATTGCCCGCGATCTTGAAGGCACCTCCAATTACCGCACGCTCGACGAATTCGAAGAAGCGCTGCCTTCGGATTCCTTCTTCCGCGCGCATCGCTCGTTCCTGGTCAACATCCACCACATCAAGGAAGTGGTGCCCTGGTTCAAGTCCACCTACATGCTCAAAATGAACGACAAAAAGCAGACCGAGGTTCCCGTCAGCCGCAGCCAAACCAAGCGCCTCCGCGAGTTGTTTAAGTTGTAGGTTTCTCCTGCTGGCATCTCGTCTCCTGCTGCTTGAATTACGATTCGCGTAGAGGCGAACGGTGGGCTGAAGACTTTCGCCGCCCGCGGTTAAGAATGATTCGCTCGGCCTTTCTTTGGGCGAACGCCCGCCTACACAACTGACAACTCCTGGAAAAACCTGAGAATTTCCGTTCCCACCAGGTCATCCGCTGACGCGCTGAAGAGCCTTGCGTAACGCAGACTGCGGTTTTCTATCTCGCGGTTTTGCCTGCGCACGGCCATTGTGCCGACTGGATTCATTTCGCAAAAGACGCAAAATGAGGCGGAGAAGCCGTGCTACTGTAAGACTCGATGGAATTTTCCCTCAGCGATCACCAAAAACTCATCCGCGACACGGTTCGGCAGTTCATGGAAGCGGAAGTGCGTCCGCTGGTGAAGGAGCTGGAGCGCGCGGAGAAGTTTCCGCTCGATCTGTTGCAGAAACTCGGCGAACTGGGCTGCAGCGGCATGTTGACTCCGGAACAGTGGGGCGGGCCGGGTATGGACACCCTCTCCTACGTCCTGATGCTGGAAGAAGTCGCGCGCGTGCACACCGCAATGTCTACCGCGCTGGGTGTGACCAACTCCGCGGTGCAGACGCCTCTGCTGCAATTCGGCAGCGAAGCGCAAAAGAAAAAATATTTGCCGCGCCTGGCCAGCGGCGAAATTCTCGGATCGTTTTGTTTAACCGAAGCCGCCGCAGGCTCCGACGCTTCCGGAATCCAGGCCGCCGCCACCCGCTACACCTCCCAAAATCGTCAACCCGAGCGAAGCGAAGGGTCTGCTTTTTCCTATCGTCTCAACGGTGCGAAAACGTGGGTTACCAACGGCGCGCACGCGGGGCTGTACATCGTCTTCGCCAAAACTGATCCCGCCGCCGGTGGGAAGGGAATCACCGCGTTTCTGGTCGAGCCGTCGTTCAAAGGATTCAAAATCGGCCGCCACGAAGACAAGATGGGCCAGCGGTCGTCGCCCTCGGTCGAAATTTTGTTGAACGATTGCGAAGTGCCCGCCGAAAACCGCCTCGGTGAAGAAGGCCAGGGCTTGAAGATCGCGCTCTCCGCGCTCGACAACGGGCGCATCGGCATCGCCGCGCAGGCGGTCGGTCTGGCACAAGGCGCGCTCGACGAGTCCATCAAGTACGCCAAACAGCGCCGCGCCTTCGGCAAAGCGATTAGCGAATTTCAGGCGATGCAATGGATGATTGCCGACATGCAGACCGAACTCGAAGCCGCCCGCTCGCTGACTTATCACGCCGCGTGGCTCAAAGATTCCGGCAAGCCACTTGGCGCTGCCGCGTCCAAAGCGAAGCTCTACGCTAGCGAAATGGTGAACCGCGTGTGCTACAAAGCGGTGCAGATTCACGGGGCCGTGGGTTATTCGCGCGAAACCGATGTCGAGCGCATGTATCGCGACGCCCGCGTCGTCACGATTTACGAAGGCACCAGCGAAGTCCAACGCATGATCATCGCCCGCGATCTGCTCAAGTAGCGTATCAGGGCCCGGGCCGTGATGCGGTGGTGGCTCTGCAGGTAGGGGCGCGCCGTTAGCCCGGCAACCTTTCCTCACGCCTCGCCCAGATTCCGCACGGAAGGGCGGCGCTACGTTCATCCTCTCGCCACAACTGGCGCAATCTGCGAAAAACTTATAACTTATTACCTACAACTTAGAACCTCTCTCGCGAGAACTAACGAGACTTGTCCACCACACCGTCAGCGACCAAGAAAAAAGCCCGCGTGCTCAGCGGAATGCGCCCCACCGGTAAACTTCACATCGGACACTATTTTGGTGCGCTGGAAAACTGGGTCCGGCTGCAAAACGATCCTGCCTACGACTGCTTCTACTTCATCGCAGACTGGCATGCGCTGACCAGCGACTACGCCGACACGTCCGCCGTCGCGCAAAACACGCTTGAAATTGTCACTGACTATCTTGCCGCGGGCCTCGACCCGGCCAAGAGCGTGATCTTCCAGCAGTCGCTCATCCCGGAACACGCCGAGCTGCATCTGTTACTTGGCATGGTTACGCCGCTCGGCTGGCTCGAGCGTGTTCCCACCTACAAAGAGCAGATCGAGCAGGTGAAGGATAAGGACCTTCACAATTACGGATTCCTCGGATACCCGTGCCTGCAAACCGCAGACATTGTGATGTACTCCGAACCCGGCGCATCGCTCGTGGTTCCCGTAGGCGAAGACCAAGTCTCCCACGTTGAGTTAAGCCGCGAAATCGTCCGAAGGTTCGATTTCTTTTATGGTTTTAAGATCAGTCCGGAGCTGTTCGTTCCTGCAAATTTCGCAGACTATTGCCAAGCTCTCAAACATCTGCGCGTCGTGAAGACCCTACGGGATCTGGTAGATTCCGCACAGGAACCGTTGGAGGCCGGCTCGGCAATCAAGACATCAATCCTGATCAAGTATGCGACGGAAGTTGGCTTGGAAAATTTTGCCGACGAAATGGGAGATTTCAGAAAATACTTCGAATTCATTGAGGTTTTGAGCGAGCCTCAAGTGATGCTCACCAAGACACCGCGGATTCCTGGCCTGGACGGAAGAAAGATGTCGAAGAGCTACGGCAACGCGATCATGCTGAGCGAATCGGATGAGGACATTCGCAAGAAGACGAAAGTGATGGTGACGGACCCGGCGCGCAAGCGCCGCACCGATGCCGGCAATCCCGACGTTTGTCCCGTGTACGACTGGCACAAGCTTTTCTCCACGCCCGAACGTGATCCCGGCCGCCTCGACTGGGTGCGCACGGGTTGCACCACGGCCGGCATTGGCTGCATCGAGTGCAAGGCGGCGATGGCCGAAAATCTCATCCAATGGATTGCGCCGATCCGCGAACGCCGCGTGGAATACGACCAGCATCCAAAGCGGGTTCTGGAAGTTATCGAGGATGGTTCCAAGCGCGCCCGCGCGGTCGCGCAGGGTACAATGAACCGTGTCCGCGAGGCAGTCTTCGGCTGGCAAAAGAAGCGCGCCGAGATTAAAGCCGTGTCCGTCGAAGTCCACGACGTCCACGACTAGGTTTGCAGCGGCGGCCTTCGGAGGCAGCCTTTTGGCGATCACTAAAGGCGCCCGCTTCAGAAAGCGGGCGCTACATTGAATGCGCAATTGGGCACGACACTTCGTGCCCCTACGGAGCACGAGGAGATGGCGTCGCCAGGAAACAAAATGACCGGATCGGACTACAGAATCCAGATCCCGATGTACCAAGGTCCGCTGGACCTGTTGCTTGACCTCATCAAGCAGCAAAAAATGAGTATCCACGACATTCAGATTTCGCTGATCACTTCGCAATATCTCGATTACCTGCACAAACTGGAAGAGTTGAATGTGGATGTGTCGTCGGAATTTATTTATATGGCGGCTTCGCTGATCTACATCAAATCGAAGATGCTGCTGCCGCCGGATCCACTGGCTTCACTGGAGGAGCAAGTCGCCGACCCGCGCGAAGAGCTGGTGCAGCGGCTGCTGGAACACGAAAAGTTTAAGAACGCCGCCGCTTTGCTATACCAGCGACAACAGATTGAAGAGAATGTATGGTCGAAGCCAGACAAGTCGCTGTACCACGACGAGGGCACCGAAGGTGAGCTGGTGGTTTCGCTCGTGGATTTGGTCAAAGTCTTCCAGCAGGTCCTCGAACGCCGGAAAGAAGTAGCACGAATTGAATTACAGCACGAACAATTTACCGTCGCTCAGATGATTGCGCAGCTGCGCGGGCAAATATTGGCCAGCGAAAACTCCAGCGTGAATCTGGTGCGGTTCTGGGAAGCGTGTCCTTCGCGGCACGCGATGATTGTGGCGTTTCTGGCGGTGCTGGAGATGGTGAAGTTGCAAGCCGTCGCTATGGTGCAAGAGAAGCAGTTTGGGGAGATTCTGCTGCGCAAGGCCAAGGCGTTTGATTCGGTGTTTGATGAGAAGGGTGAGATCCGGATGATAGATGAGGAGTACAAGTAAAGGCGCAACAGGACGGGGAAGGACCAGGTTCAAACACCCTACCTCGGGCGCCCGGGCAAAGCGGCGTCAAGCCGCCGCACCTCAAACTTTAGGTACCGGCGGCCGATACAAAGTTGTCGCCGTTTTCAACTGAGGAGTGGGAACAGTAGACTAATTCTATGAGCGCAGAGCGGAGAGCGGCACTGGAAGCGATTATTTACGCAGCGGATGAGCCAGCGACGATTGAGCAACTGGCGGCGGCGCTGGGCGAAGAGAAGATGGTGGTGCAGGCTTCGCTCGATGAGTTGGTGGCGAGTTATGCAGCCGAGGACCGAGGAGTTGAGATTCGCGGCGTCGCGGGCGGCTACAAGATGTACACCAAGCCGCAGCATCATGATGTGGTGCGACGGTTCATCAAGAGTTTGCGGCCACCGTTGCGGTTGTCCATGCCGGCGCTGGAGACGCTGGCGGTGATCGCGTACAAGCAGCCGGTGACGGGACCGGAGATTTCTGAGATTCGCGGAGTGAATTCGTCGGGCGTTCTGGCGACGCTCCTGGACAAACACCTAATTACGACGGCGGGGCGTAAGGAAGTGATGGGGCGGCCGATTCTGTACAAGACGTCAAAAGAGTTTTTGATGCGGTTTGGGTTGAGCGATTTGCAAGAGTTGCCGTCGTTGAAGGAGTTTGAAGCGCTGGCGCGGGAAGCATTGGGGAGCGATATGGGCCTAGCGCCGACGAGCGAAGAACAGATGCTGGCGCAGCCACAGGCGGATACGCTGGAAAATTTGACGGCGGCCCGGCAGCAAGACCCAGGTGCAAGAACGGCACCTAGCACACCCCCGACCGGGAAACCAGAATCTGAGGTGCCTGCGCACCACGTGCCGACGGATGAAGAATTTTTGCGGGAGCGCGAAGTGGAATCCACGAGCGAAGGAATGCCGAGCGGGGAACTGGATGAGGAGCCGCCGAAGGCGGGAGCGGCTGGTTCGTAGGAAGCGATGAGAGGGCCGCGAGAAGCAAAACCACACCCTTAAACCGAAGGGTGCGACACCCTCGCAGGGTATAGCACCCGACCGGAATCAGAAAAAAGAGAGATTCCTCGACTGCGCAGGCCGACGCAAGCTTCGCCGGTGAAGAAAAAACTGTCGGCCTGCTTCGCTCGGAATGACAAGTTGTGCTCTGCGACCAAGTAGAGAGACCCAGGTTCAGAACCCGCTCCATCTACCCAGACTCATACGGCTTGGTTCGGTTAAAATCGCTGCACAGCCAGGAGTGGCTGTGCCACGGAGGATAATCAGTGGAGCGATTGCAGAAAATTATTGCTAGGGCGGGGATTGCTTCGCGGAGGCATGCGGAGGAGCTGATTGTTTCCGGCCAGGTGAAAGTGAATGGAGAAGTGGTGCGCGAGTTGGGGACGAAGGCTGATCCCGCCGCGGACACTATTGAAGTTTCCGGCAAGAAAATTTCCAGCACACAGGAACGAAAAGCCTATCTGCTGCTAAACAAGCCGCCGGAGATCGTGTCGTCGCTGGCGGATCCGGAGGGGCGCAAGACGCTGCGGAATTTGTTGCGGGGATTTCCGGAACGGGTGTATCCGGTGGGGAATCTGGAATATGCGGCGTCGGGTGTGGTGTTTCTGACGAATGATGGAGACCTGGCAGCGTTTTTGTTGAAGCATTGGGACAAGATTGAGCAGGTGTTTCAGATCAAGGTGAAGGGAATGCTGCGGCGGGAAGAGCTGGCGGGATTAGGGAAGCAGATTGGCGCGCGATTGGAGACGGTGCGGCAGCCGGATGCGAGCCGGGGACATGGGACGAATTATTGGTATGAAGTGCGGATGCTGGGGGATAAAAAAGAGGAGCTGCGGAACGTGTTGTTCCAGGCGCAGCATCCAGTGGAGAAGATCAAGCGGGTGGCGGTGGGGCCGTTGACGGTGGAGGGGATTCCGCGGGGGAGGTACCGGATGGTGGGGGAGAAGGAAGTGGAGGAGTTGAGGAAGGCGGTTGTGGAGAGGCGAGCCCCAAGCCGCGAGCAGCGGGCGGGGAACAGAAAATTCAAGCACTCGTAGAGCCGAAGGGCCCGGCACCGTTACCAGATTCCGCGAATTTTGTAACAGCGGCGTAAGATCGCCGCACTCCAAAGGCTGGCGAAGGGTCTGCTTTACAGCCAAGAGCGGCGGTGCCACGAAGAGATATGGCTGAAAGGTTGCAGAAAATATTGGCAGGGGCGGGAGTGGCTTCGCGGCGGAAGGCCGAGGAGTTTATTGCTGCGGGTCGGGTGACGGTGAACGGCGCGGTAGTGACGGAGCTGGGCAGCAAGGCGGATGCGGAGCACGACAAGATTTGTGTGGATGGAAAGCCGCTGCGTGGCGCGGAGCCGCTGGTCTATTTCCTGCTGAACAAGCCAAAGGGATATGTGACGACCGTCAGCGATCCGGAGGGACGACCGACGGTGATGGAGTTTGTGGCGGACCGGAAGGAGCGGTTGTATCCGGTGGGGCGGCTGGATTACGCGAGTGAAGGCCTGTTGTTGATGACGAACGACGGCGGTTTGGCACAGAAGTTGACGAAGGCGGGATCGCATGTGGCGAAGACGTATCACGTGAAGACCAGCGGTCGGCCAGAGGAGAAGGCGATTGAACGGTTGCGGCGAGGGATTACGATTGCGCTGGAAGATGGGGAGCGGGTGAAGACGTCGCCGGCGAAGATCCGGCTAATCGAGGATGCAGCGAATCCTTGGTACGAGGTGGTGTTGATTGAGGGCCGGAACCGACAAATCCGGCGGATGTTTCAGGCGGTGGGATTTTTGGTGGAGAAGATCAAGCGGGTGCAATTGGGGCCGCTGAAGTTGAATGTGGGGCCGGGGAAGATTCGGGCGTTAACGGCGCGGGAAGTGGAGGAGTTGAAGGCGGCGGCGGAAAAGGGGAAGCGGTCGACAGTCGAAAGTTGAAAGTCGAAGCCAGCGGAAGATGCCGGGCTTTCCTCCGCGCTGGAGCGCGGAGACTCGCACAAAACGCGGGATCGCCCGGCGCTACATCGAAACCTAGGAGATCACCTTGAAGATCGTTGGTCGGACGCTGGTAGCAATCACAATGATCGTAGTAATCGCGGGAGCAGCGGAGGATTGGGCGGCGAAGGGGAAGGCTTGGTGGGCGCACGTGCAGTATTTGGCGGATGACCAGCTGGAAGGGCGGGGAACGGGGACGGAGGGGTTTGCGAAGGCGGCGGCGTATGTGACGGATCAGTTTCAGAAAGCAGGATTGCAGCCAGCGGGTGAGCGCGGGTATTCGCAGAGCGTTGAGTTCAACGTGTTGCAGCTGGATGAGGAACATTCTTCGTTAGGGATTGAGCAGAGCGGCAAGGCCGTGCCGTTTCAGTTTGGCGAGGATGGATTTTTGAGCCCAACTTCCGGCGCAGCGGTGGTGGATGCGCCGGCGATGTTCGTGGGGTATGGATTGAAGGTGCCCGAAGCGAATTACGACGATTTTGCCGGCGTGGACTTGAAGGGAAAGATTGCGGTGTTTGTCGGCGGGGGCCCGACCAGCATTCCCGCAGCCGTGAAGGCGCATTACCAATCGGGCGAAGAGCGGCGGAAGAATGTGGCGGCGGCCGGCGCTGTGGGAATCATCACGATTCCCAATCCGCAAGCGCAAGAAGTGCCATGGTCGCGAGTGACGGGCGCGCGTTTTTCGGAAAGGATGGAGCTGAAGGACGCAGTAGGAGCGCCGGCAGCGAAATTTGCGCTGGCGGTGAATCCGGAACATGCGGAGAAGATTTTTGGCGGGAGCGGGCACACGTTCGCGGAGATTCGGGCGTTGCTGGGAACGGAAAAAGCGCTGCCGCATTTTGCGCTGGCGATTCAGGTTCGCGCAAAAACTGCGGTAAAGCGTTCGACGACGCAATCGCGGAATCTTGCCGGCCTGCTGACGGGCAGCGATCCGGCGTCGAAGAATGAGTATGTGGTGATCAGCGCGCATTTGGATCACCTGGGGATCGGTACTCCAGTGAACGGAGACAAGATATACAACGGAGCGATGGATGATGCGTCGGGGATTGCGTCTTTGATTGAAATTGCGCAGGCGATGCATGATGCGGGCGTGAAGCCGAAGCGGTCGATTCTGTTTTTAGCAGTGACGGCGGAAGAGAAGGGGTTGCTGGGATCGCAGTATTACGCCGCGCATCCAACAGTGAAAGGGCCGATCGTCGCGGACATTAACATGGACATGCCGCTGCCCTTGTTTCCGCTGAAGTATTTGGAAGTGCAGGGACTCGGCGACTCTACGCTGGGCGAAGGATGTGACGGCCGTGGCGAAAGAGATGGGAGTCTCGGTGCAGGCGGATAAACAACCGGATCATGTGCGGTTTATCCGCAGCGATCAATACAGCTTCATCAAGAAGGGTGTGCCTTCGCTGGCGTTCAAGTTTGGCTGGTTGCCGGGAACGCCGGAAGAGAAGATTTTCAACGCTTGGTATAAGGAGCGGTATCACGGACCGGCGGATGATGCCGAGCAGCCGGTGGATGTCGAGGCGGCGGCGCACTTCGATGCGATTTTGGAGAAGCTGGCGTTGCGCGTGGCGGACGCGGATAGGCGGCCGGAGTGGAAGCCGGAGAGCTTTTTTAAGAGGTTTGCGAAGTAGGTTCGGAAACCCGAAATCGCAGGAAAGAGAGATTCATCGAGCAAAAGCCGCTCGATGGAAACCGTATCTCGACTGCGCATGCCGACCTTTGGCTTTGCTCCGGGCATGCGTGTTCGCAAGAGCGAACGACCGACCGGCGCGACGGAATGACAGTTTTGGGGTTATGGGAAAGTAGAGGAAAGGGAGCAAACCCGCACCCTGAAATCTTAGGGTGCCGGGCCCGAGTCGGTTAGGGAGGAAAAGGCGGGAGCTGGGCTCCCGTACTCCGAGGACTACTCGGAGGTGTCGGAGTCGGGGTTGATGTTGGCGACGTCGGCGGCGGCTTTGGAATAGTCGTCGTGATGGAACTGGACGAAGAAGGCGGTGTTGGGTTCGAGCGGTCGGTCCAGTTTGTCCGTTTCGTGTTCGATGTTTTGGCCGTTGACTTTGACGCTTACGGTGAGAGCATCGCCGGCGTTGGGATGATCGGCTTCGAGCTCGATGTAGCCGCCAATGCCGCTGGGCACATCAACAGTAAAGGTGCGTGAGCCCGCGGGGATTTTTTCCCACGATTCAACCACGATCTGCTCGCCGATGGGGCGGCTCAAATCCTCAAAAGAAATCCTCATGGTGGACGGCGCGGAAGCCTCGGTAGCGATCACCAGCTGATTGCCGCCTTGCAACACTTTGGCTGGGACGTGGCTGACCTGCTGCGCGTGCGATCCGGCGCCATGGTAGGTCCACCAGAGAAGAGTGATGACGGTGCCGAGAATCGAGAGGCCCAAGCGAATCAGAAGTCGTTTCATGGAGCGCGCTCCGTTAGGCGAGTAGTGCCTTGATTCGATTGTATGGAGGGGCAAAGACGGGCAAACCACAGGTTTGCCGGGAATGTCGAAGGGGAAACCGTCCGGAGGTACAGGTGGGGCAGGGGATGAGAGAAGTGCCGCGCCTATGCCGCTAGATGCGTGCTTCGAAAGCGGCCCGAGCACTTCCCCGCTGGGGCAAGCTCTGTCGCGCCTCCGGCGCTTTGGCCAAGAGCGGGCGCCAAGGAGGGCGCAGCATGCTGCGCCCTCCGATGAGGTGACGTCGCGCGGCGCTAGGTGCAGCTGGAGAAGTTCAGGAGCGCGGGAGTAGTTGTGGCTCCGGCGGTGACTTTTAACGGGTTGTTGGACGAATCCATGGCGGTGGTTTGGGTTGAGGGCGTGCAGATAGCTGCGCCGCCGCTCATCGGTTTGAATGCGTCGGCGCGAACGCCGAAGAGCACATTGCCGGCGGCGGGAGCGGTGTAAGTGACCGAGCCGCCGGAGAAGCCTCCGACCTGAGGATTGCTGGCGGGTACGACGAGCGTGTATTGCGCGCAATTGGCATGCGCCGGCGCTGCGGCCGGACAGGTGGCGCTGTCTTGCACGGAGATGTTGCTGGTGGAGCCGGTCTCGGCTGGGATGGTGACGGCGCGGTTGCCGCCGGCGACAGAAATGGTTTGCTGGGCGCTGGCCGTGGCATCGATGGATGCCCCCATCATCCCGTTCACCGCGGTAACAAAGCCTTGCAGCGTTGCCGGTGCGGCGGATGCGCCGGTTTCGGGAATCAGAGTGATGTTGCCGAGATTGGTGCCACCGGGAACTCCAGTGACAATGGTGGCGTTGTAGGCGACGCCTGCGCCGTTGATGGCGACAGCGACGACGTCAAACGTGGAGCCTGCAGGCAGCGGGCAGAAGTTGAACGTGCCGGAGGAATCCACGGCGGCCTGCTGAAAGACCACGTCTGCGCCGGTCGCGTCGGTCTTTTCAAGCGCGACGAGAACCGAACCACCTTGCACGGGCTTGCCGGTCATGGAGTCCACGATCATTCCACTGATGCCGGTGGAATTGGTGCTGACCTGGCCCGCGGTCAAAACGGGTTTGAGGCGATAGTCGCCATTGCCTTGCTTCACGATGGAAGCGCAAGCATTGAAATCAATGTTGAGGTCCACGTCCTGGCCGGGGCTGACGACGATCGGTCCGCCCACGACTTGGCCGGGCGGAATTTTCAGACCGGTGTTGGCCTGGCTCGACAGCTTGAGCTCGTGAATCGTGCCGTCGTGGGAAATGGCGCAGTTCCAGCCTTGACCGTTGCACGCGTTGTTGGCGGGAGTCGCGCCACCGCTGCCGTCGTTGGGAACAAGGATCAGGCGAATCTGCTGGTACGAACCGGCCGGAAGAGCAGAGTTAGAGCCGAGGTTGGTGAGGACGCAGGTCGTCGAAGAGGCGGAGAAGAGATCAATCTGCATCGGTTGTGTGTTCAGTTGCGGCGCGAGTTCCTGCCAGCCGGAAGAATTGTCATCGGCGGTGGCGCTGGTGTGCGCTTGCACGGAGCGGATGGAGACGAACACGTGGTCGAGGCTGCCGTTGGGGAACTTGCAGCTGGGCGGGTCGGTGATGGTGACGTGAATCGTGCCCGTGGATGAAGAGATCATCGTGGTGCTGCCGCCGCAACTGACGGAAATGACGGCGACTACTGCGAAACTACAAAGAACAAGGACCCATCCAAGCCGTACTGAGACCGCAGGGCGACGGCAAGGCGACGCGGGCATAAGAATCCTCACAATTCGTAAAAAGCCAGAGATGTTAGCGAGGGCCAGGTGAGGGGACAGCAAGTTCAGAATAGGAAGTTATTGCGCAGGCGTCAAGAGAATCAGGTTCTGATGGGCCTGGCGATACGGATTTCAACTCTATTGCCTCGGAGATTCATCGAGGAAGGCACTCGAGGGAAGCCCGTACCTTGACTATGCAGGCCGAGGCGTTTGCAGGAGCGAACGCGAAGGAAAAAGCGCCGGCCAGCTTCGCGCGGACATGAACGGTAGAACGGCGATCACAATCGAACCGGCCTAGGAGGATTTTTTGGCAGGCTTGCTGGGCGGCGCTGCGGGGACTTTGGATTGCCACGGGAGTTTGCCGGATTCCAACATGCAGATGCCGATCTGATTGGATTCGGAGGTGCCGAGCTGGCCGATCCAAGCGACACGGAAGCGGGCCTTGCCGTGCCAGCGGCGCTTGACTTCGATGACGTCGCCGGGCGTAGTGAGACAACCCAGATTGTCCAGGCGGGCGCCGTCCTGGCTGATGTCAAGGGTGTAAGAACTTTGCGAAAAGGGATTGCCATTGCGATCGGTGCCGCGGACATAGACGCGCAGCGCTTGCGGAGCACGCGAATTCCGGCGGGTCTTGCGCCAAAAGAGAGGTACCGGGCGCTGGAAAGCCAGGCCGATATCGAAGCCGCCGTGGGGATGCGGCTGTTTGTAAACGACGCGAACTTCCTGCTCTTCGGAAGTGAATTTGTTGACGATGAAGAGTCTTTCGCCGACGTCGATGGGCTGAGACAGAGTGACCAAAGCGCCGCTGGCGTTGAACATTACGGTGGTGGTGTTTTGGTGGAAGGAGCCGAAGCTTTTGCTCCAGCCATAGACAACGACCGGACAGTGGAAGGGTTTGCGTTCGCTCGAGCGTAGCGGACGGCTGGGTTTGCTGGAAGTGCGAAGAGCTGGGCGCGTTGCTGGCGGAGCAGATGGCTGCTTTTCACGGCCCTCGAGAGGGAGTTCCATTTGCGCGCCGTGCAAAGGACATTCAAAAGTGCAGGGCGTCGAGAGCAGGTGTTCAAGCGATTCGAGCGGCGTGGGGACGGTGACCCACTCTTCGTGGTCGCAGGCCGGGCAGCGGACACGGAGCGAGAACGACTTGGAGGTACGGGACAGCATGACTCACGCTGTTTGTATGGTACTCGGGAACGCGGGAGATTGCGTACCGCGGACGAGGCGATGTAGCCGGAGAGTAAAGAAGAAGAGGGCTGGGACCCGCAACCAAGCCGCTGAAATTCAGAACAGCAATCTGAAAGGGTGCAACACCCGGTCCAAACCACCGTGAAAGTTTTACAAGCTATGCGCAATTAGTGGGTTCGGGGAGGGGTAATCGCGGAGGTGTTTGAAGGGTGCAGGGAAATTCGACACGGGCTTGAAAATTTGCGGTACAGCGGCGGCATTAGGAAGGGGTAGTAGGGTGATACCACGAAGCAGCGAGTGTGAAGCCTATTTTCCCGACATCCATTTTAGAAAAAAAGCAGCAAGGGGCGGAAGGGTGAGGCAGAGAGAATAAGGCCGACCCTGACGAGGGCCGGCGGCCGCGTGCTGGCCGCCGATGTTGCCAACGTTGGAGCCGCCGTACGCGGCGGCGTCGGTGTTGAGGACTTCATTGTAGTAGCCGGCGCGGGGGACGCCGACAAAATAGCCTTCGCGGACGACGGGCGTGGCGTTGAGTACCACGACGATTAGATCGTCTTCGGATCTTCCTTTGCGGAGGAAGGAGAGGACGCTGTTGTCGGAATCGTTGCAGTCAATCCACTCGAAGCCGTGCCAGTCGAAATCAACGGAATGCAGAGCGGGCTCGTTGCGCATGAGCTGGTTCAGGTCTCTAACGAGCTTCTGGACGCCGCGGTGGGAGTCCCGTTGCAGAAGATGCCAGTCGAGGCTGCGGGCCTCGCTCCATTCGCTGCGCTGGGCGAATTCCTGACCCATGAAGAGGAGCTTCTTGCCCGGGTGGGCGTATTGATAGGCGTAAAGCAAGCGGAGGTTCGCGAACTGCTGCCAGAGGTCGCCCGGCATTTTGTGGAGGAGGGAATTCTTGCCGTGAACAACCTCATCATGGGAAAAGGGCAGCGTGAAATTTTCGCTGAAGGCGTAGATCATCGAGAAGGTGATCTTGTTGTGTTCGTATTTGCGGTAGATAGGATTTGACGAAAAATACTTGAGCGTGTCGTTCATCCAGCCCATGTTCCATTTCAGACTGAAGCCGAGGCCGCCTAGATACGTGGGGCGGGAAACGCCGGGCCAGGCTGTGGATTCCTCGGCGATGGTGAGGATTCCGGGAAAACGCTCGTGAGCGACTTCGTTGAGGCGCTTGAAGAAGTCAATGGCTTCCAGATTTTCGCGTCCGCCGTAGCGATTGGGAATCCACTCGCCTTCCTTGCGGGAGTAGTCGAGGTAGAGCATGGAGGCGACAGCGTCCACGCGGAGGCCGTCAATGTGGTATTTGTCGAGCCAGAAGAGTGCATTGGAGATGAGATAGTTTCGGACTTCGTTGCGACCATAGTTGTAAACCAGAGTGCCCCAGTCGGGATGAGCGCCTTGGCGCGGGTCGGCGTGTTCGAACAGATGCGTGCCGTCGAACTGGGCTAGACCGTGGGAGTCGCGCGGGAAATGGGCGGGAGTCCAGTCGAGGATGACCCCGATGCCGTTTTCGTGGCAGCGATCCACAAATTCCTGAAAATCGGCGGGGGTTCCAAATCGGCTGGTTGCGGCGAAGTAGCCGAGAGTTTGGTAGCCCCAGGAGCCATCGAACGGATGCTCCATCACTGGCAGAAGCTCGATGTGGGTGTAGCCGAGTTCTTTTACGTACGGAATGAGCTGCTCGGCGAGTTCGCGGTAAGTGAGCCAGCGGTTGTGGTCTTCGGGGACGCGGCGCCAGGAACTGAGGTGCACTTCGTAGACGGAGATGGGCGACTCGAACCAGTTTTTCTTGGTGCGCAGGGCGAGCCAATCAGCGTCACTCCACTGGTGGGTATCAAGATTGCCCACTACCGATCCGGTGTTGGGGCGAAGTTCGGAACGAAAGGCGTAGGGGTCGGCTTTGAGAGGGAGAAGGTTGTCGCGCGGGCCTACGATTTCGTATTTGTAGATGGCGCCTTCGCCGACTTCAGGGAGGAAGAGTTCCCAGATGCCGGAGGAGCCCCGTGGGCGCATGGGATGAACGCGTCCGTCCCAGTGGTTCATGTCGCCGACAATGCTGACGCGCCTGGCGGCGGGGGCCCAGACCGCGAAATGGGTGCCGGGGATGCCCGCTTCCGTGCGGAGATGAGCACCGAGCTTTTCGTAGGCGTTGTAGTGGCGCCCCTCGCTTATGAGGTGCAGGTCGAAATCGGTGAGCAGGAAAGGGAAGGCGTAAGGGTCGAAAAGCTCGAAGGCTTCGCCATGGTGAGTTCGGCCCTGAATCTTGTAGCTGGAGGGTTCGGGTGCGGTTTGCTGGTTTGAAGGCCAAGCGGCCTCAAATAGGCCTTCCGGGCGAAGTTTCACAGCGTCGGCGATTTTGGCGGGTGAGTTGGCAGGATTCTTGAAAACGATGCTGGCTTCAGAGGCCCAGGGGATCAAGAAGCGGATCGCCCATCCTTCGGGGACCCGATGCGGGCCGAGGACGCCGAAGGGATCGGGGTTGCGGCCAGCGAGCAGTGCGTTGATACGCTCCTTGAGATCGGAGGAAGCGGCGAAGGGTGCGGCCGGCGACAATTTAGGATTCTGAGAAGGCACGGCTGGATTCTCCGACAGGCGGATGGAGAACGCAAGCGTTGGGAAGCAGGCAGGAGGCTGCCGGTGTATAGTGCGAGAAGAAGGTACGCGAGCAAGTTTTGTTTGGCCATCTAGAGTCGTTTGAACATAGCGGGGACTAATGAACTTTCGTAAATCGCTGAAGGTGTCGCGAGGCTGGGCGATTGTGGGGGCAGCGTTGGTGTTGTGGGCGCCGTGTGCGATGGCGCAGGACCGCGGTCAGGGGCGGTCGATGGTGATTTCGAGGGGTGGAGTTGTGGCTTCGGAGTCGCCGCTGGCGTCGCAAGCGGGCGTGCGCATTTTGGAAAGCGGCGGAAACGCGGTGGACGCGGCGATAGCCACCAACGCAATGATGGGCGTGGTCGAGCCGATGATGAACGGCATCGGCGGCGACCTTTTTGCGATTGTGTACGACGCGAAGGCCAACAAGCTTTATGGATTGAATGCAAGCGGTTGGGCGCCGAAAGGGTTGACGATCGAGTTTCTGCAGAAACAGGGGCTGAAGGAGATGCCGCAACAAGGTATCAATTCGGTTACGGTTCCCGGGGTCGTGGATGGGTGGCAAAAGCTAGCGGAAAGGTTTGGGCGTAAGAAACTAGCCGAGGATTTAGCCTCGGCGATCGCCACCGCGCGCGGGGGATTTCCGGTGCCGGAAATTACCGCGTCGTATTGGGCGGGCGAAGTGGATTTGCTGCGCTCGAACGAACAGGCGAGCAAAACGTATTTGCCCGGAGATCACGCGCCAAAGACGGGCGAAGTCTTCAGAAACGAAGACCTGGCGTGGTCGCTGCTGCAGATTGCCGAGCACGGCCGCGATGCTTATTACCAGGGCGAGATCGCCAAGAAGATCCTGGCCGCGGAGAAAACACACGGCGGCGTGATGACGGAAGAGGATTTGAGCAAATTCTCTGCCGAATGGGTGGAGCCGATCTCGACAACGTACCGCGACTGGACGGTCTATGAGTTGCCGCCGAACGGGCAAGGACTAGCCGCGCTGGAGATGTTGAATATTTTGGAGACCACGCCGCTGGGGCAAAAGGGCTACGAATTTGGTTCGGCGAAGGCGTTGCACCTGATGATCGAAGCGAAAAAGCTGGCGTACGCGGATTTGAAGCGGTACATCGGCGATCCCCATGGCCAGAAATTACCAGTGGAGAGATTGCTATCGAAAGATTGGGCGGCGCAACGGGCCAAGCTGATCGACGAGCAGAAGGCCAACTGTGACGCGTCGAGCGGTGAAATGGCCGCGGGCACGGTGGGCAATGATACGACGTATTTGAGCGTGGTGGATGGCGACGGGAACATGGTGTCGCTGATTCAGAGCAACTACGATTCGTTTGGGTCCGGAATTGTGGCGCCGGGAACGGGGTTTGCGTTGCACAATCGCGGCGGGTTGTTTGTGCTCGATCCGAAATCGCCGAACGCGCTGGCTGGGAGGAAGCGACCGCTGCATACGATTATTCCGGCTTTTGCCGAGAAGAAAGACGCGCTAAACGGTGCTACGCGGATGGCATTTGGAATCATGGGCGGGTGGAATCAATCGCAGGCGCACGCGCAGTTTATGGTGGACGCGGCAGACTACAAGATGAACATTCAGGCCGCGATGGAGGCGCCGCGGTTTACGAAGCGAACATTTGCGGGCTGCGATGTGCAACTGGAGAGCCGCTTTTCGCAAAAAGCGCGCGATGAATTGAAATCCAAGGGGCATGAGATTCAGATGGTGGGGGCGTTCTCGTCCGCTGTCGGAGGCGGACAGGTGACGCTGCGGGATTTTTCAACCGGTGTGAACTATGGAGCTTCGGATCCGCGGAAGGACGGAGCCGCGATTGCGGAGTTGCCGCAGTAGGACCAGCCCCACATGAAACGCCCTGAGATGCGATTCGCGAATGCGGCAGAGGAGTTGCTGGCGCGGTGTTTGGAAAGGGCGCCGGCGGGCAGGGCCGTGATTGTCGATGAAGGTGGGAGCTACAGCGCCGGTGCGTTGCGGGAGATGGTGAACTGCGCGGCAAACGCCCTGCGCGAAATTGGCGTGCGGCAAGGTGAGCGCGTGGCGCTTTGTCTGCTGGATACGATTGATTTTCCTGTGAGTTTTCTCGGCGCTATTCAGACAGGGATCGTGCCAGTGCCGGTGAACACGCTGTGGACTGCGGATGACTATGCGCATATGCTGCGCGACAGTGAGGCCAGGGCAGCAGTCGTGTCGGCGGCGCGGCTGCCGGTGTTTTTGGATGCGACCAGGGCTGCGAGTTGGGAAAGGCAGCTGGTTGTGTCGGGTGAAGGCCCGCAGGGAAAATTTCCACTACTTGGCGATCTTCTGAAAAAGGCCAGCTCCGCCTGCGGCGCGCATCGAGCTGCTGCCGAGAGCGACTGCTTCTGGCTTTACTCGTCGGGCTCAACGGGCAGGCCGAAGGCGGCGGTACACCGGCAGGCGAGTTTGGGCGAGACGGCGCGGTTGTTTTCAGAAGCGGTGCTTGGGATGCATTGCGACGATGTCGTGTTTTCTGCTGCGAAGCTGTTCTTCGCCTACGGACTGGGCAATAGCGTTACGTTTCCCATGTATGCCGGTGCGACTTCAATCTTGCGTAGCGAACGGCCAACGGCGGACGTGGTGTGCCGGGTGTTGCGGGAACGGGAGCCGACGATCTTCTTTGGCATTCCCACGCTGTTTGCTGCCTTGCTGGAATCCGGAAAGCTGCCCGGTCCCCGCGGGCATCGTCTGCGACTATGTGTGTCAGCAGGTGAATCGCTGCCGAAGCATTTGGGCCGCGCATGGAAAGAGCGGACGGGCGTGGACATCGTTGACGGCATCGGTTCGACGGAAATGTTGCACATTTTTATTTCGAACGTGCCAGGCGCAGTGAAGTACGGAACGACTGGAAAATTGGTGGCGGGCTATCAAGCGAAACTACTAGACGAAACGGGCGACTGCGCCGCGAAAGGAGACCTGGGGGATCTGTGGGTGAGTGGGCCGACCTGTTGTGCGCAGTACTGGAATCATCCCGAAAAGACAGCGCAGACTTTAGTTGACGGATGGATGCGCACGGGAGACAAGTTTCGAGAGACGGAAGACGGCGATTATGTCCATTGCGGCCGGTCGGACGATTTGCTGAAAGTGGGAGGGATTTGGGTCTCGCCGCTGGAAGTCGAAGCGGCTCTGATGCGGCACGAGGCAGTGCTCGACGCGGCGGTGGTCGGATGGGAAGACGAACAGCACCTAGTAAAGCCGAAAGCATTCGTTGTGCTCCGCAATGACATGAGCGGCGGAATGGAATTGGAAGAGCAATTGAAAGGCTTCGTGAAGACCCAGCTCGCGCCGTACAAGTACCCGCGATGGATCGAATTTGTGAACGTCTTGCCGAGGACGGCAACGGGAAAATTGCAGCGGTTCCGGTTAAGAAGTTCTATAAAGGGATGAAATCCGGAATGCGTGTCCGTTTGCTGCACAGCTAGGGCGGGCGGTGCTCGGGAGGCGAAATCGCTACAAGCCCACGTCGTAGGCGGCGGCTGCGATCTCGCCGAGAGCCTGGCCGCCGACAGTCTGGGCGGCTTCAGAGTCATTGGGAATCGCAACGTGATTTACGTAGGCTGCGAAGGCAAGTTTGCGGCCGGATTTCGCGATCACGTAGCCGACTAACCCTTTTCCGTTGAGCATACCTCGGCCGTTGAGGCGGTCGTCCGAGCCAAAGGTGCCGGTCTTGGCGAAGACGTGTCCGGCACCAGGATTCTCTTTTTGAATCTTCGCCAGCGTACCGTCTTTGCCGAGTATCGGCAGCGCATGGAAAAAAACGTCAAAGTCGGGGCGTGTGGTCCAATAGGCGAGGTAGTGGCACATGAAGTCCGGCGTGAAGAGGTCGGCCCAATCGCCACCGGCGCCATCGCCCTGAGCGGCCCCGGAAAGATCTAGTTTCGCTTGCTCCAGAAATTGCTTTTCTAACGCAAATCCTTTTTTGAGCGGATTCTTCATGTCTTTGCCGGCGATCGCCCCGAGTAGGTACGGACCCATCCCGGCGTGGAGATTCTGGCTAACCTTGAGGGTGACTTTGATTTCTTCCGACAAGGGAAGCGACACATGCTCGGCGAGCTGGTTTTCGGTCGTGTAGAAATGAGTTAGGGATGTGAAATTCGGTTGCTCGGTGATTACCGGACTCTTTAACTCGATCCCTTCGGCGGTCAAGGCTTCGCGCAGTGTCCATTGAGCGAACAGAGTCGGTGAAGGAACGGCGATGGATACAGTTTGCGGATCGGTTCCGAGAGGCAGTGAACCTGCCAGGGATACGTTCACCGAACCGTCGGAATTGCTGGCGAAATCGGGATCGTTGAATGCCGGTGGGCTTCCGGCCGCGGTAGTTTGCGTGCGGTTCACGAAATGTAGATATCCGGTTTGAGGCGAAGTCGAGATTGCCAGTGGATCGCCGATCTTGGCGCCGGCGCGCGCGACAACGTCGAAGACATTGTCGTTGACCATGACCGAAGACATGACCACGTTGGTGCCGCCTTCGCGGGGGCCATCCGGGAAAAGGGAGGTGTCGATGAGGATGCGGCCGTCGATTCGGCGAATACCCTTATCGCGGACCTGTCTGGCCAGCGCTTTGATGACCGCAAGCGGGTCACCAGGTAATGCGGGGCCGCCGTAGGAGTGATCTTCGTCAACAAACGCCAGGGTGTTGTCGGGCTGAATGCGGTTGGAAAGATTGGGATCGCCGGATGCGACGAGGATCAGGTCGCCTTTCAGACGGCCCTTCTTGTCGATGGGGCCGGTGCGGAAAATCTTTGTGTAGAAGGTGTAGTCCTTGCCGAGTGTAGCGAGCAGAGCGCCTTCAGTCAGCGCCTTCGTGGTGGAGGCGGGGACAAAGAGCTTGTCGGCGTTGATCGCGTAAATGACTTTGCCGGTGTCCAGCGCGAAAAACTCGACGCCGAAATTGGCGCGCCGGAACTCCGCGCGGTCCATCACCCTTTGTACCGCGGCCGCGAGGCGGGAAGGGTCCTGCGCGCCGACTGTCGGTGCAAGCGCGGCCCCAAGCAGGAAAAGGAATCCGCACCGCAGTCGAAACGGCAGGCAGAACGGCATGAAACCTCCGGTGTTATTTTGCAACAGCGTCCAGTTTCTCAAAAGGAAGGTTTCCGATGGCATATTCGTGCCAATCCTTGTAGTCGAAATGCCACCACTCGGATTCATAGACGGTGAAGCCTTCGGCTTCCATGGCCCAACGGAGCAGATCGCGGCGCCAGCGTTGCAAGGAAGTGCCGCCCGGATAGTCAGGGAAGGAGCGGGGGGACATTTCGTCGTAAAGGCCGGTCATTTCGACCGGTTGTTTCGTGCTTAGATCGTAGAGCGTGAGGTCAACCGCGCAACCGCGATTGTGACGCGAGCCCTGGGCGGGATCGGCAACAAAAATCTTTCCTTCCTCTGGCGTGGCATCCCAGAAGATCTTGGTGACATACCAAGGGCGATAGCCGTCGTGGATGAGCAAACCAAAGCCATAAGTTTTCAGGCGCTGCAAAGCTCGGATCAGCGCTTCCGCCGCGGGCCGCTGCAAGAACGCGCGCGCCTGGGTGTAGACAGGGGTCCCTAGAAAATTGGTGGACGTGGCGTAGCGAACATCGAGGCGGATTGCCGGATCGAGTTTTGTCAGTTCGACCAGTTCGTTCTTGCGGAAATTTCCTTTTTCTTCGGGCGGCGCTGCGGCCAGAGCTTCCGCGCGAATCTGGGCCAGTGGGCGTAGTGGCTTGACGAGATTGCTGCTACTGCTGCCGGTGGGAACGGAGTATCGCTGGCGATGGAAGGGCCCAATTTGCGTAGCGATTTGAAAGACCGGCTCAGTGCTGAATTGCTTGAAGGCCAAGACCCAAGCGTCCGTTTCGTTGCTGCTGTAGGTGTAGGACGTGCCGTCGTCTTTCTTGGTGAAGGCGAGCAAATTGATCGGGTGCTCTCGTCCGTCGGATTCGCGCAGGATCAGGTGCTTGCCACGCTCAAGGATAATGAAAGACTCCTTGCCGAGGTCGCTCGCGAAATCTCCAGTTCGGCTCGCGATTTCGGGGGCAATGCGTGCAGGTTCGGGGCCAGGAAACGGCGCCGGAGATGTGGTCGGCACGGGCGCTTGCGCCAGCGTGGACACCGCCCGCGCGAGGAACAGCGTGAGGACAAGAAGTCGGGCGTTCAGGGTGCTAGGCGCGGAAGATTTGTTTTTCAACGGTGAGCCGCTCAATCAAATCGTAGCGAATAGCATAGCCAAGCCCTGGCGACTGAGGAACGCGAATTGTCCCTTGGGGTGTGACGGTCACTTCGGGTTCGATGACGTCCTCAACCCAGTAGCGGGCGCTTGCAGAAACGTCGCCGGGCAGAGTGTAACCGGGAAGCGTTGAAACAGCGATGTTATGCGCCCGGCCGATGCCGCATTCAAGCATGCCGCCACACCAGACGGGAACACTTTTGGTCAAACAATACGCTTGAATTTCGCGCGCCGAACTGTGGCCGCCGACTCGGCCCAGCTTAATGTTGATTATGCCGCAGGCGCCGAGTTCAATGGCCGTCTGAGCGTTGCGCAGATGGGGAATGGATTCATCGAGGCAGAGCACAGTCTTGATCTGCTTCTGCAGTTTTGAATGCGCATAGATATCGTCCCACCAGAGCGGCTGCTCCATCATGAGGAGATAGTATTCGTCGAACGTTCGAAGGTGCGCGATGTCGTCGAGTGTGTAGGCGGAGTTGGCGTCCACGGAGAGGCGGATGCCCGGATATGCTTTGCGCACCGCTGAAATGTATTGGAGGTCCTTGCCCGGCTTAATCTTGATTTTGATGCGCTGGTAACCGGCGCCGACTTCCGAAGCGACTTTTTCGAGCAGTTTCTCGGGACTCGCCTGTAATCCGAGTGAGACGCCGCAGGAAATCTCGGGTTGCGTACCGCCGAGGAGCTTCCAAAGCGGCATGCCAGCTTGTTGGGCCTCGATGTCCCACAGAGCGTTTTCGATTCCAGCCCGAGCCATTTCGTGTCCGCGGATGTGCGCGAAGACTGCCGGAGTGTCCGCAGCGTGGGCAAAAGACTTCCCGAGAACCACGGGGACCAGGTATTCGCGAATGATCGGCCAAGCCGTGTCCACGCACTCGGAGTTGAAGGTGGGCGCTTCGCCTGCCGTAACTTCTGACCAGCCGGTAGCGCCATCGGCCTGAAGTTCGACCAGCAGAAGCGGCCGGTCATAAGTCACACCAAAACTCGTTTCGAACGGCGCCTTCAAGCGCATCATCAGCTTACGAAGAGTGATGGATTCAACGCGCATAAATCTCCCAGAACTAGTCGTTGAGGTCTATCCGCGAGAGCAGTTTCCGGCGGAAAATTCACACCAGCTTAGTAAAAACCATTTAGCGCAACAATTGTTTCACAGACGAGCGGAAAATTCATTCCTGAAACCAACGGAAACCATGGCGCTGTTCTTCGGAGATTTCGCGGACGATCTCCATCGTTTCTGCTTTTCGAACTTGGCCGCACGCGACGAGCAGGGCATTGATCAGAGCGACGGGAGCTGCATAGGAGGCGCCAAAGGAGGTGCTTTCGATGCCGGCGAGGAAGGTTTCATTCGCGCTCTTAGCGAGCGGCGAGAGAAACGTGTCAGTGATGGCGACGCAATAAGCTCCACGTTCGCACGCCTTCCGCGCCCCGTCCACCGTCTGACGGAGGCCCCGGCGGAAGGAGACTGCAATGATCACGTCGTCTTTTGTCAACGAACGTGTCAGATGCCCAATTCGGCCCGGTGAGACTGCGGAGAAAACGGGAAGCCCCAGGAGGCTGGACTGATATTCGAGATATTCGACGAGGCTTGCGGCGAGGTCTCCCCCGAGCAAAACAATGCGGCGCGCGGCGTACAGACGCTTGGCCAATTCGTTAAGCCGTTCGGCGTCCAGCGAATTTTTCAGAGCCTGAAGATTCTTCAAGTCACGGTCTATGGAATCGGCAATATAGGCGAACTTGCTGCGGTTGCCGTGTGCTACCTGCATGGTGTCGGCCGAGGTGGCGAAGGCGATCGACAGATCGTGCAGGTGTTTTTGGAAATCGCGGAAGCTTTCGAAACCCAACACCTGCACAATACGAACGAGAGTGGCGGGGTCAGTATTGAGGCGTTTTGCCATCGCTCGGACGCTGAGCAGCACGAAGCCCCGTGGGTGTTCGAGCACAGGACGGAGAATCTCCTGGCGCTTGGGGGTGAGTCTGCCGAGCCGGTTCGGAAGATGGATGGATGGGTGGTCGTGCGAGGACGACACTCGCGCAGTGGGCACCGTGGGTCTCCGGTCGAACACAGCTAGTGTAACGTGGACTGGGAGTTAGTAGCCAGCCATCCGCAGTAGGCGATTGGGATTGCGTTTCCGCATCAGCCGCGGCTCCCATGGCTCCAAGAGCACGGACACCAACAGTTGCAACACAAACGGATATAATCCGCGGTGTGATTCCCGGAACATACAAGCCGCGCAGAAAGTACATGGAGCTGGCCATTTCCGAAGCCCAGCGGGCCGGTGACCGCGGCGACTATCCGATTGGCGCGGTGATTACGCGCGTGACCGGGAGTCGCGAGGTGGTTATCGCCAACGCCGGTAACCGCGTGAAGACCTCAGGATCGAGCATCAAACACGTTGAGTTGGAAACTCTGAAGTACGTCTGCAGCGGCTACGGCCGCTACCTGACCGACTTCGTCCTGTACACGACGCATGAGCCGTGTGCGATGTGTGCTGGTGCTTGTGTTTGGTCCAGAATCGGCGCGGTCGTTTACGGCGTTTCGCAAGAAGACATTGCCGCCTATGGCCGCAAGCACGGCACAGACGATTACAAGTGGCGAGCTTGCTTGATCTCGTGCGAGTTCGTGTTCAAAAAGGCCAATCACAAGATCCCTGTTGCCGGCGGTTTCCTTCGCAGGGAATGTCAAAAGCTCTTCAGTTACCGCGCGGGACGAAGTAACCGCGAAATGCTGCCGCCGGGTTAGTCAGACGCCGCGCTTTTCACGTTGAGGCCCGGAGCGACAACTGGCTGCAGGAACGGCATCATCGCGCGGAGGCCTGGCCCGAGTTGTTCGATCGGATGCTGCTGTTCAGCCTTGCGCTTCGCCAGGAAGTTGAGGCAGCTGTTGTCATTTTCGGCGATCCACTTTTTGGCGAAGCTGCCATCCTTGATTTCAGCAAGAAGCTGGCGCATCGCTTTGCGCGTTTCGTCGGTGACAATGCGCGGGCCGGCGGTATAGTCGCCGTGCTCCGCGGTATCGCTGATGGAGTACCGCATGTAGCTGAGACCGCCGCGATAGATGAGATCCACAATCAGCTTGAGTTCGTGGAGACATTCGAAGTAGGCGACTTCGGGCTGATAGCCGGCCTCGGTCAGCGTTTCAAAACCAGCTTTGATCAGCGCACTGACTCCGCCACAGAGAACGGCCTGTTCCCCGAACAAATCGGTCTCCGTTTCTTCCGTAAATGTGGTTTCCAGCACGCCGGCGCGCGTACAACCGATCCCGCGTGCATAGGACAAAGCGAGGGCCTTCGCGTTACCAGTGGCGTCCTGCTCGATGGCCAGAAGACCCGGGGTGCCGCCGCCTTCGGTGAACACTTCGCGCACGCGATGACCGGGAGCTTTGGGAGCGACCATGGAGAGATCCACGTCTTTCGGCGGCTTGATGGTACCGAAACGGATGTTGAAGCCGTGCGCGAACATCAGCGTCTTCCCGGGCTTGAGGTTGGGCGCGATGGCTTCGTTATAGAGTTTTTGCTGCTTGGTATCCGGGACCAGCACCATGATGACGTCGGCCCAGGCCGCGGCGTCGGCTGAGGATTTGACGACCAGACCGCTCTTTGCCGCTTTGTCTCGCGAAGCGCTGCCTTCGTGCAGCCCGACGCACACGTTACCGCCGGAGTCGCGCAGATTGAGCGCGTGCGCGTGACCTTGCGAGCCGTACCCTAAAATCGCGACCTTCTTCGATTGGATGAGTGAGAGGTCGGCGTCTTTGTCGTAATAGAGTTTTGCCATGTGTTTCCTTTCAAAGGCCAAGGTACGGCCAAGCGCGCCCCGGCTGCGCCGGAGCGCAGAAAATAATTTACGCTGCTGACAGTTTCGCGGATTCGTTGACACCGGGTGGCTGCAACAAGTCGCTGCCACGGGTCATGGCGATGCGGCCCGTGCGGGCCATTTCGAGCACGCCGTAGGGCCGCAACACTTCCAGCAAGCCGTCAATTTTGTCCACCGTGCCGGAGACTTCGACGATCAGCGATTCCGGCGCGACGTCCACGACGCGCCCGCGAAAAACCTTGATGAGCTCCATCAGGTGCGGTCGCGACTTTTGATCGGCGTTGACTTTGATTAGCGCCAGATCCCTTTCGAGAACGGAACGCTCGGAAATATTTTCGGCGAGCAGGACGTCCACCAACTTTTCCAAGCTGGCCTCCAGGCGATGCGCTCCTTTCTCGTCTGTGTGGGCGACGATTGTCATGCGCGCGACCTCTTCGTTTTCGGTTGGTCCAACCGTCAGCGAATCAATGTTGATGGCCAAGCGCCGCGCCAAGGAAGAGACGCGGTTCAGGACACCGGGTTTGTTTTCGACGTACGCGATGAGTGTTTGCATGGCGGAATCCAGTCGTAAGTTTTTAATTCGTAAAATCCCAAGAGCGCAACTTCAAAACCGAGACTTGCCGAAAAGAATCTGAATTGATGGTCAGGCCTTCGCTTGACTACCGCGGCCCGGGCCTACTACGGCTCGGCTGCGGTTTCCACCAGCGGGTTGTGCGGGCGGCGAATCATGTCGTGCAGAGAAGCGCCGGCAGGAACCATCGGGTACACTGAGTCTTCCTGCTCGACCCGAAAGTCGATCAGCACGGATTCTTTCGATTCGCGTGCGGAGCGAATGGTGGAGATCACGTCGCCGCGGCCTGTGACA
>CAZQOB010000056.1:0-6383 GCA_964594885.1 uncultured Acidobacteriaceae bacterium | reverse complement strand
CCCTGGGAAACGTTCCCCGCTAATGCCGAATGCATCCGGGAGCGAGGCAAAGTCCGGAGCGACCAGCGGAGTGGCCACGTAGCGCTTGTCGTAGAAAAACTCCTGCCACTGGCGAACCATTCCGAGATAGCCGTTGTTGATGATGGCAATATTGACCTTGATTTTTTCCTGAACGATAGTCGCCAGTTCGCACATGGTCATCTGGAAGCCGCCATCGCCGGCCACGACCCAAACATCAGAGTTGGGCTTGGCGAATTTGGATCCGATGGCTGCCGGGAGAGCGAATCCCATGGTGCCGAGGCCGCCGGAAGTCACCAGCGTGCGCGGCTGATTGTGATGGTAATACTGCGCCTCCCACATCTGGTGCTGGCCGACGTCAGTTACCACGATGGCCTCGCCGTTGGTCTCTTTCCACAAATCGTTGATCACGTGAGCGGCGTAAAGATGGCCGGTGTCCGGCAGACTCTGAATGTCGCGAACGGCTGAATCGCCTTTCATTTCGTTAATGCGGCCGAGCCAGTCGGCACGGTCTTTTTTCTCAACCAGCGGAATCAGTTGCTCGAGGACCTCGCGAGCGTCACCCACCAAAGGCGCATCCACCGGCACGTTCTTATTGATTTCCGCACGATCAATTTCAATGTGAATCTTGCGTGCGCTTTTCGCATAGGTGCGAAGATCGCCGGTTACGCGGTCGTCAAAGCGCATACCGACGGCGATCAACAGATCCGCTTCCTGAATAGCGTGATTGACCCAGGCTTCGCCGTGCATGCCCATCATGCCGAGATTCAGCGGGTCATTGGCAGGGAAGCAGCCAATACCAAGCAGCGTCATTGCGACAGGGAAGTGGCCAGCGTGCACGAACTGATCAAAGGCTTTCATCGCGCCGGAGATCATGATCCCGTGGCCCGCGAGAATCAGCGGGCGCTTGGCGGAATTGAGCAATTCCAGGGCGCGATCGAACTCTTTTTTCTCGACACTCGGCCTCGGGCGCTTAGGAGGCAGTTTGGGTTCGCTGGCTTTCCAATCAAACTCGGTGGATGCCTGCTGCGCGTCTTTGGTGATGTCCACCAGAACCGGACCGGGGCGGCCCGACTGTGCGATGACAAAGGCTTCGCGAACGGTGCGCGCGATGTCTTCGGCTTTGGAAACCACGACGTTGTGCTTGGTGATCGGCATGGTGATGCCGGTGATATCGATCTCCTGGAACGCGTCGGTGCCGAGCAGTTTGCTGCCAACCTGTCCGGTGATGCAGACGATCGGCGAAGAATCAAGCATCGCGGTGGCGATGCCGGTGACCATGTTGGTGGCACCGGGGCCGCTGGTGGCCATGGCCACACCGACTCCTCCGCTAGCGCGGGCGTAGCCGTCAGCCATGTGTGTGGCGCCTTGCTCGTGGCGGACCAGAATATGGTGCAGCTTGGATTTGCCGAGTGCATCGTAAACCGGCAGAATCGCGCCGCCGGGATATCCGAAGACGTGCTTTACGCCGAGGTGCTCGAGGGATCGGCACAGTATTTCTGCCCCTGTCAGTTTCATAGCGTCCTTCCTGAATGAACGGGTTCTGATTGTGGCAATGCAGTGACCGCACCGCGCGAAGCAGAAGACACGAGAAAAGCGTACTTGGCCATCACGCCGCTGGCGAAACGAGGAGCCGGTGTCTTCCAACTCGCCATGCGCTGCCTGATTTGTTCGGGCGTCAGTTCAACATTGAGCGCGCGATTGGGAATATCGAATACGATGGAATCGCCGTCTGCGATGGCAGCAATCGGTCCGCCGACTGCTGCTTCAGGAGCGACGTGGCCGGCCATCAGGCCGCGCGTTGCGCCACTGAAGCGGCCATCAGTAAGCAAGGCCACAGAGTCGCCAAGACCGGCGCCGACCAGCGCGGCCGTCACCTGCAGCATCTCGCGCATCCCTGGTCCACCGCGCGGCCCTTCGTACCGAATCACAACCACATCGCCGGGTTTGATCTGTTTCCTATCGATGGCCGCGAAGGCCGCTTCTTCGCTATCAAACACGCGAGCCGCTCCGCGGAACACTTTCACGTCATGACCGACCATCTTCATCACGCAACCTTCGGGCGCGAGATTGCCTTTCAAGATCACCAAGCCACCCGTGGGCTTCACCGGATTCCTGGCGCTGTGCACAACCTCCTGTTTCGGAGCTTCGGAAGCGGCGTCTGCTTCCTGCCCTAGAGTCCTGCCTGAGACCGTGAGCGCATCGGGTTTCAGCAGTCCTGCTTCTTTCATGCGCTTAGCGATCAAGCCGGTACCACCGGCGGCGAACAGTTCAGTGGCGACGAAGCGCCCAGCCGGTTTTAAGTCCGCGATAATCGGAGTATGTGCGCTCACGCGATCAAAATCGTCAATGGAAAGCGGTAACTTCGCTTCGTTGGCGATCGCCAGCAGATGCAACACCGCATTCGTCGAGCCGCCAGTCGCGGCCACGCCTGCAATGGCATTTTCGATCGCGGTCTGGGTGATGATCTGTGATGGCCGGATGTTGCGGCGCAGCAGCTCAAGAACCATTTCGCCGGCGCGTTCACCCGCCGCGGCCTTGCCTTTGTCCGTTGCAGGCATTCCGGAAAGGCCGATCGGCGCAATGCCGAGAAACTCGCAAACCATGGCCATGGTGTTGGCGGTGAACTGTCCGCCGCAAGCGCCGGCGCCCGGACATGCGGCCTTTTCCAAAGCTGACAAACGCTCGTCGCTCATCTTGCCACTGGAGTGCGAGCCAATGGCTTCGTACACGTCCTGAATCGTGACCGGGTGGCCTTCGAATGTTCCGGCAGCAATTGAGCCACCGTACAGAACCAAGCCCGGAATATCGAGCCGGGCCAAGGCCATGACGCCGCCCGGAATGGTCTTATCGCAGCCAACTAAGACGACCAGAGCATCGAACAGGTTCCCGCGTGTGACCAGTTCGATGGAATCGGCGATCACTTCGCGGCTGATCAGCGAAGCTTTCATCCCTTCGGTGCCCATGGTGATGCCGTCGGAAATCGAAACCGTGTTGAATTCGAGGGGCGTTCCGCCTGCTTTGCGGATGCCGGCTTTCACGTGGTCTGCGAGTTCGCGCAGGTGATAGTTGCACGGACCGATTTCGATCCACGTGTTGGCAACGCCAATCAGCGGCTTCTCGAAATCGCCATCCTGCAGGCCGCAGGCGCGAAGCATAGCGCGGGCGCCGGCGCGGCTGGCACCGTTTATTAATGCTCTGCTGCGAAGCTTGGAACTGTCGTCGCTCACGTTGCTTCCCCTCACGCTCTGAGGCAGCGGCCGAAAGTCGGCGCTGTGAAATCTTCGTCGCGTTACTGCAAATCCTGGCGGCCGAAAAAAGCTTGGGCCATCATCCGGTTGCGATGATGGCCCGAATTTCTCGGAAACTGCGTTGCTACGCCGCCATCACCCGCTCGGGTCGCCAATTACGACGACCAGGTTAATTCGTACGATTCCGGGTACGACACAAATCCGCACGGATATGGTACTTGCGGTGAGATGCGTCGTCATGGCGCTGCGAGTCATATCGTTTGACTGAAAGTGGGCTGCTGGCAGTCCCATTTTCCGCCATGTAAAGTAACAGAGTGCGGGATTTCCGTCAATGAGTCCAATTAATAGAAATGAGCGACACTATAACATCTGTTTATCTAGGAGTCGGGGTGAAATTCGCGCAGAGAAGAGGAAGGCCGGGTGCGTGAGGCCCGGCCTGTGAATTCACCAGCGGCTGCAGAGGGTCAGATCGTCCGAACCAGCTCGGGCCCTTCAGCCCAAGCGGAGAACTCGATGTCAGTAGATGTTCCATACGCCCGGAGTCACAACCTCCAGCAGATGACCGTCCGGATCGCGGAAGTAGAGCGCTTCGCCTCCATATTTCCATGTCTTACGCAACTCAATCGAGATGCCCTGTTCCTTCAGCCAGCGTTCCCAAGCAGGCAAATCACAACGAGCGATCCCGAACGCGATGTGAATTGCGCCGATAGCGTTCGTGTCAGCAGTAGCGCCTCTCTTGAACAGCAACAGCACGCTGCGATCACCAGCACGCATCGGGCAAAGGCGCGTGTCATGGTTCAGGGGTTCGCCGGGTTCGAGCGACTCAAAGCCGAATACTCGGCGATAGAATTCAGCGGAGCGAGCCGGACTCTCGACGTACAGGGATGTTTCCAGAATCCCATTTACTCGCGGAGGCACAGTGGCGACATTACTCATGTTGTTTTCCTCTATCGCGCTGAACAAGAAGATCACAACTCCCGGCAAAGCCAAACCGATCTTCCGCACAGAGTCGAAGCTAATTGTTGCTCCCTCGCTTCTTCAAGGTCTTGATCTGCTTCGGCGATCTTCCAGTCCGTTTTGATCAAGACTGCGACGTTGGTGCGCCCGGAATTTTGCCGATCCGAGGATCGCCAGCCAACACAAGCTCGCATGCCCGCAGCGCCGCTGATTCAAAGTCGGGCACATCGACTGGTAGAACTTGGCAACCCGTTACCCGTTTGCCCAATACTTGAATCGACCGCATGTTCGGGAACTCGCGCCGCAGGCTCTGGTGGTGTTCTTGGGTAGGCGCGAGCCATACGCCGTTATCCGCAGTGTTTTTCAGCTTGTCCCGCAGGATCAAAACGATTTTGTCTTTTACATAGATCGCAAGGCAGCCAGACATCGGACGCATGTACGGCGATAGTGTGGAAATCACATTAAGCACGAACGCATGGGGAATGGGCTTGCGCTGCTTGGGCACCAAGCTCGCATCCAAGGCTTCTGGAGAGATGCCTTTTCTCTTAGCCATACCCGTACGTTCAGCTAATGACCTTTCCCGTGGCAAGCATCTGCTTCATGTTCTCCACTCGCCGAACACGAGTGTCATCCTTCTTGGCTTCCGAATACCACACGATGAATTCTTTCTTGTGGGTGAATGACAAGCTGTTGAGCTTCCGAGTAAGTCTTACGCCCAGTGCCTTCTGCAACGCTGTTGGAATCTCAATCTCTCGCTTCTCGGGATCCGGTACAATCGTGATGGTCACGACATCACCCGCCTTTACGCCTGCGCTACGCCGCGCCTCAGCATTGACGACGATGTACTGTTTGCCGCCCCGGTTCCCAACCGTGCTGCGCCATGTGTACCCATTGATAGTCACGTTGACAGGCACTTTGGCTTTGCCCCAGACCTCTCGCGTGTCGAACGGCAGAGTGAAGGCGGCGCTCGCATCCTTGCGGCTCTCGTCCCCGCTCAGTTTCGCTTTAAATTCCTTGCGCATTTCTTGTGCTCTGGGTTTTGACTAATGGTAGCTCTGAACATGCAAGACCGCTACACCTTCGGGGTCGCCGCGGACTGTGCCGTTTCGCGCTGCTCTGTTCCCAATTTTGTTCCTTGAATTGTTCCTAGTGCGATCGCCGACGGGCGTCCGTCAAGCGCTCCGCGGGCCCGCGCTTCTGGTGTGGACAGCTAAGCTCGGTTAGCATATGCTTAGGCATATGCCACAGGGGAGGTTATGAACCCAGAACGTCATGTAAAGGTTTTTAAGAATGGCCGCAATCAGGCAGTGCGGATCCCACGGGAGTTCGAATTTGCGGGCGAGGACGCCATTATGCGCAAGGAAGGTGACCGGCTCATCATTGAACCCGCTCCTCCCAAATCGCTGCTTGCCGTGTTGGCCACACTAGCGCCGTTGGAGGAGGACTTTCCGCTTATTCCTGACCGGACCCCGGAACGGATCGACCTCTGATGCGCTACCTGCTCGACACGAATATTGTTTCCGATCTTGTTCGTAATCCGCAAGGAAAAGTGGCGCAACACATCCGGAAAGTCGGAGAAGCGCAAGTCTGCACGAGTATCATAGCCGCGGCGGAATTACGCTACCGGGCCGCTAAGAAGGGTTCACGACGATTATCCGCTCAGCTAGAAGCAGTACTTGGAGCGCTTGAAGTTTTGCCCTTCGAGAGGCCCGCGGACGCAGCTTACGGATTGCTTCGCGCGCAACTTGAGCAAGCTGGCCGGCCTATCGGCGCCAATGACCTGCTCATAGCGGCTCATGCGCTTGCCCTTGGATATATCGTTGTCACCGACAACGAAAAGGAATTCGCTCGAGCGAGAGATCTTTTAGTCAAGAATTGGCTGCGCTAGACCTTGGTTTCCTAAACGCAAAAACTAAAGGGTTGCCTGGAGCAGGCAACCCTTACTACTTCGCGTACTTGAATTGGTTGCGGGGGGGGCCGCAATGCACCGAAACTGCTATCTTGACCGTGCCTTTTCGCTACTCCCTCGCTGACGCCTTGGCGGCATGAACGATCAGACAACCGACCGACAAAGGGGAACTTCCCAAGCTTCCTCTAGTAAATCCGGCTCTGCACAAGAATTAGTAGAGACGCGCATTTTAGGCTGCTTTCTGAAGA
>CAZQOB010000055.1:0-37161 GCA_964594885.1 uncultured Acidobacteriaceae bacterium | reverse complement strand
ACAATGGCGCAGTTTCGAACTATCACGCGCTGCAAGTTCAATATCGCAAACCATTCTCAAGCCGGGTGCAAGCGCTCGTAAACTATTCCTATTCGCACTCTCTCGACAGCGCGTCGAACGACACCATTGCGGCGATTTCGAGCTCCGTGATTGCCTCAGGAAACGACTATGCCTCATCCCGCTTCGACGCGCGTCATATTTTCTCGGGAGCGGTGACGTTCGCGGTTCCCAGCTCCAGCGGAAAAGGCCGTCTCTCCTGGGCCACGAAGGACTGGTCCCTTGAAACGCTTGTGGTTGCGAGAAGCGGCTTCCCGTTCAACGGAAGTGTATTGACGGCCACGATTGGCGGGGCTGATCCGCGACCAAACCGGGATCCGGGACAGCCCGTGTGGATTTCGAATCCCAACGCTGGCGGCGGAAAGAGTCTGAACCCGTTGGCGTTCGCGCCGGCTGCCGCTGGCCAGCAGGGAACCGAGGGCCGCAACGATATTCTAGGTTTCGGGCTAACGCAGGTGGATCTGTCCCTCGGACGCAAATTCTCGTTAGCCGAGAGAATTGCGCTGCAATTCCGGGCGGATGCATTCAATCTGTTCAATCATCCGAACTTTGCAAATCCGCGTGCTTTTATAGGATTCGGCCCGACGTACCTCGAATCCCCTTCGATGGCGAATCAAGGCCTCGGCGGGTTGAACGCAGTCTTTCAGCAGGGTGGTCCGCGGTCCCTGCAACTCTCTGTAAAACTCAGTTTCTGAGCGCGGGAACATGCGGCCTCCAGCGCCAAAAGGAGAATTCTGTCCTCGCACGCCCCGATTCAGGTTTGCCTGTACAGTTCTTGCGGTCTTTGCATGCGAAGCTGCTACCGGCCAAACAGCCGAAAGGCGGCGAATTACCGTCCGCGACACCATTGAAATGACAGAGTTCGCCGACCGAGGATACTTCTTGGGTGGCGCGCCTTCGTCGCCGGTGGCGCTCTTCTCCCCGGACGGCAATCAGTTCTTGCTTCGCCTGAAGAAGGGGGATGTGGAACGGAATGTAGTTCGATACTGGCTCCTGTTGTTTCAAACAAGCAAAGCGTTTCACGATCCGGTTGGACGCGTTGTGGTCACGATGGAGTCATCCTCGAATCGCGAGGCCATCGCCCAGGTTCGCTGGCTCGACAACCAGTCCATCGCTTTCCTTGGCGAGAATCCCGGCAGCATCCCACAAGTGTTCCGCGCCAATCTTTCGACCGAGCGCGTGGTTCAACTAACCCATCACCCCACGGCGGTCGTTTCCTACGACATCGGCAGCAATGGGGCAGAGATCATTTACGAAGCCGTTCCTCAACCGAAAAACCTGCTGGCAACGGAAAACATACGTAGAAAGGGTTGGGTGGTCACTTCGCAATATGTAAGCGACCTCTTTGCGGCGGGTGGTGAGGAGAGGGACGATCCGAGCGCAGACCGGGAGCTCTTCGTTCAGAAAGGCCACGAGAAAGCCGTTCGAATACCATCGCCTGATTTCTTGACGGAATATTTGCCTCTGGAACTGTCGCCGGATGGACGTTTCGCAATCGTTGCGGTTTATGTGAGCAGCATTCCAAATCGCTGGGAAAAGTATGAAGACATGGTTCTTCGACCGTACATCGTCGAGAAACGCAAACCGGAGACGCTTTCGAACGTACAGCAATACATGATGGTCGATGTGCAGCACGCGGCGATCCGGCCGTTGCTCGACGCACCCAAGGCGTGGCTCGATGAGGGCGTGGCGTGGTCGCAAGACGGCCGGTCGGTCATGGTCTCCGGTACCTTTCTTCCGTTGGGAACCGAGAACCGGACCGAGGACAGCGAGCGCAGGGCGCATCCGTTTGTGGCAGAAATAGAAATTCCCTCGCAAACCATTCACATCATTTCGGGTGAGCGCCTAATCATTTCGCACTGGGATCGAAAGAAGCAACGAATCACCCTGGAGCCGGGCTACGGAGCAGCAAAGGGTCCTGCGGAAATATTCGAAAAAATCGGCAACGAATGGCAACGACTCCAAGCCTCAGTGGGAGAGAAGGATGGAGCGGGGATCGAAGTTTCTCTCGAAGAGGACAAAAATATCCCACCCAGAATTTTTGTGCAGGATCGAAGCACGGGGAAAAAGAACCTGTTGTTCGATCTGAATCCGCAGTTCCGCGACTTTGCTTTGGCCATGGTGCAGAACATCAAATGGAAAGCTAGCGACGGACATGAAGTATTCGGAGGGCTCTATTTTCCACCTGGATATGAGGAAGGACGTAGATATCCGCTGGTCATCCAGACTCATGGCTACGAGGAAAATCGATTTTGGATAAACGGTCCGTGGAACAGCGCTTTCGCCGCGCAACCGCTGGCCGCAAAGGGGATGCTGGTTCTCCAGACAGGAGATTCAGCGAAACCCGGGGAGGACCGGAAATACGTCAACACTCCGGAGGAGGGACCGCGCCGCATGGCAGCCTTCGAAGGTGCAATCGACGAGCTGGATCATCGCGGACTCATCGACCGGGACCGCGTTGGCATCATTGGATTCAGCCGGACCGCCTTCCACGTTGCTTACACGCTCACGCATTCCAAGTATCGATTCCGCGCGGCAACGATGGCGGATGGATTCGAAGGTGGGTATCTCGATTATCTGTTATGGCGAACCGCGGACTCGGAAGGAGTAAATGGGGGCGAGCCGGTCGGAACCGGTCTTAAATCCTGGTTCGAAAATTCGCCGGGATTCAGAATCGATGCGGTTCTGGCTCCCGTTCGCATCGAAGAATACAGTCCCCATGCTTTCCTCGCCGGCTGGCAGTGGTACTCCGTCATGACGCTACTTCAGAAGCCAGTTGATTACATCTGGATACCAAGAGGAACTCACCTGCTGGTCAAACCCTGGGAACGCCTGACGTCGCAACAGGGTAATGTGGATTGGTTCCACTTCTGGCTTTCGGGCGCAGACGTTTGCGACGCGCAAGACCATGCGGCCTGTGCGCGGTGGCGCGAGCTTGCTGCGCTCGAGAAGAAATCGGGCCTTCCCGCTAAGGGCGGCCCGTTTCGCTGAGTGCCGTTACTTTGCCCAGCGCCGACAGCGTGGCGACTAGCTGCCCATGTCAAACCGAGGGTTTCCGTGCGGTTTGTTGCATGGGAATCTCCTTGTGCGCCGGCTAGACCGGCGAGGTGTAGTGAATGCAAAAGTCATACGAAAGTGGATCAGCGTTATGTGGCGTAAGGCTTGGGAAATGGCGTCTCCGCTGGTGATTTCCATTCCGAACAGCACATAACGTGGGTTAGTTAGGACTCGACCTTGCACACCAGACCGTCGGAAGAAGTCGCACTGGTCAGGTGAGCTCCATGTCTCGACTTCCGAATTGCCCGTCACCCACTCGCAATCTGCGACCCCGCTTGTACGGAAGCCCCAGCCACTCGACTTAGCCGTCGGCGTCAGAACGACAGACAGTTGTTGGGCCGGGGCTGGTCGATTCGCACGGCAGCGCCCATCGGCGCAAGGTACGTTACGACGTTTGTCTTCGCCGTCCGCTTTCGTATTCGCGCGATGTGCGCCTGCTCGTCGAGGTGGAGCAATTCCTGGCCCGCGATGACAACGATAAGCGAGCACGTATAGTCATCGAGTCGGAATCACAATTTTTTTTCCAGTGTTTGTAGAAACCGGGCAGCCCCATCTGTATGGTTTCCAGCTACGGCAGAACGATGATTTGCCCCACCATTCCCAACTCGTCATGCAGCACGCATTTGTACTGGTAAATACCTGGCTGGGTAAAGGTGACGCGGAAGCGGGTCACGCCCAGCGGGGCCTGCGACAGACCAATACGATCTTGCGGCGCCTGGGTAATGAATCCGGAGTGTACGGTGTCAGAGGGCGAGCTGATGATGGCGTGGCGCCCGCCATCGGCGTCTACCGTCACGTTGCCGGAGGGCGGAATCTGGTTAGCCGGAGCGGGCTCTGGGCCAAACGTAATGGTGTGGCTCGTCACTGCCTCCGCGCTCGTCCACTCGACGGTTTCGCCGACGTGGATCACTTTCGTCCCATCCAGGAAGCGCATGACCGAGGCGGTTTGCGTTCCCCCGCCGTTTCCCAGAATGTGCCCCACTCCGGCGGTAATATCGTCTGAGTCCGAATGGTTGTGCGCGGAGGCCATCGCGTCGGAGAGCAGATCGGCGCGTTCCCGGTCGGCCTGTTGGTCGTAAAAGGCCTGGTCGTGGGGCAATGGCGTGGACACATCCAGTACGTGGATGGTGGCCGTCATATTGGGGTGAGCGAGACAAACCAGCTTGAAATTGCCGATCACGGGAAAAACCACTGTGTAGGTTGGCGGGCTCGATATCGTGGGAAGGTTCTGCAATATGCCGCTGTTGACGCAAGCGGTGTTGTCAAAGAGGGAGAAATCGGGCGTCACTCCGTTGGGCATACCTGGACATCCTGCAAGGCGGCTTGGGCGCGCCTGTAAAGGCTTCAGAAAAGTTACGGTGTGGACCTCGCCGACTGGAAACGTCCAGGTAATGCTGTCGCCCGCATGAATCCAAATTTCATTGGGCAAAAAGGCAAGGGCCTGATGGGCCATGTCGCCGTTCTGTGCGCCCACCTGCAGTTGCCAGGTATCGGCCAAGGCCGAGAACGGCAGACTGAGTGCAATCAGCAACCCGCATTGCCGCAGAGTCGAGCGAATCCTGCAAGCTATCAAATTCGTCATCGGTCCTCCTGGAGCACTACGCGATCCCGAGAATCCAGCAATCCCAGGGGAGTGTCAATGCAATGGAAGTGAAACCTGAGTGACACCGGAAGTCATTGGCGCGCCGCGATTTCTGATCGGCGGTGACATCCTCGCCAGGAGCTTTTTCTCCGGGATATACTTGGCGTACTTGGGAGTGGACGGAGGGCAGTTCGGTGAGGCATAGCGTCGTTCGTTTTGGGGGCTACGAGTTCAACCCTCACGCTGGAGAATTGCGCCGGGATGGATTGCGGATCCGCTTGGAGGGCCAGCCGGTCGCCATTCTGAAGATATTGCTGGATCACCCAGGGGAACTCGTTACGCGCGAGGAGCTTCAGAAACAGCTCTGGCCTGCGGATACGTTCGTCGATTTCGAACACAGTCTTAACGCGGCTGTCAAACGGCTACGGGCGGCATTGAACGACTCCGCCGATCACCCCCTCTACGTTGAGACCCTGGCGCGCCGGGGGTACCGGTTCATTGCGCCGGTGAACGCCGCCGAGAATGGCAGCGAAAGCCCCGCCCCGGTTGCGATTCCATTGGCTGAGCAAGCGGCAAGGAACGTAAATGGCCGGATGCTCTGGCCTCAAGCAGTCGTCGCACTTTTCGTCGTCGTCGTCGTCGTTGTCGTTGCCGTCTGGTCCTGGCGCGAATGGCGGCACGGCTTGGCACTTCCTGCCAGCCCCGTGATTCATTCCCTGGCTGTGCTTCCGTTGCAGAACTTGAGCGGCGACCCGTCGCAGGAATATTTCGCCGACGGCATGACTGAGGAGCTTATCGGACTGCTTTCTAAAATTCATGGGCTACGCGTCATATCTCGCACCTCGGCGATGCACTTCAAGAATACACAGCTATCGGCGCCAGAAATTGCCAAGACGCTCGGTGTGGATGCGATCGTCGAAGGGTCGATAGTACGAGAGGGCAGTCAGGTCCGTGTCCACGCCCAATTGATTCGTGCCGCGACTGACGAGCACATTTGGGCTGAACAATACCAACGAGAATGCGGAAGCCTACTCGAATTGGAGGAGGAGGTGTCTCGGAGTATCGCCGAGCAGATTGAAGTCAACCTCACGCCGGAGGATCGGGCCCGTCTCGTACCGACGCACCCCGTCGATCCCGAAGCTCACGAGAATTACCTGAAGGGCCGTTATTATTTCAACCAAAGAACAGAGGGCGCGCTCAACAAAAGCATCGCGTCTTTCCAACAGGCGATCGCCAAGGACTCAGGTTACGCTCTTGCGTACAGCGGCCTGGCAGACGCCTACGCCATGCTTGGATTTCGCGGTGGGTTCCCATCGAAAGATGCCCTGTCGCGTGCGAAAACAGCGGCGCTGAAAGCGATCGAACTGGACCACACCTTGGCGGAACCACACGCATCTCTCGCGTTCATCGCCGAGACCCATGAGTGGGATTGGGCCACAGCCGAGCGAGAATACAAGCAGGCCTTGGAATTGAAACCAGGCGACGCCCGAGCTCACAACTGGTATGCCGGTTATCTGACGTACGTAGGGCGATTTGACGACGGAATCTCTGAGGCCAAGCGTGCTCGGGACCTCGACCCACTATCTTTGCCCATCAACAATGCGCTGGCGGGCAGATTGCTAGCGGGCAGCCGTTACAATGAGGCGCTGCAACAAGTGCAGGAAACCTTGGAACTGGATTCCCATTTTGCACCGGCTCACCAAACCCTGGGCTGGGTCTACCTGCACAGCGGAAAGCAGGAGGAGGCCATTCGAGAATTTCAAAACGCGCTACAACTTTCCGGAACTGAGGACACCGATCTCCAGTTGGACCTGGGTTTCGCCTATGCCGTGACGGGCAAGCAAGATGACGCTAGAAGAATACTCGCCAAGCTGGAGAAGCTGCACGAGCAAGGAGTTGTTCCGTCCGGTTCAGTCGCGATTCTGCATGGAGCGTTGGGTGAGTCGAATGAGGCTTTCGCCTGGCTGGAAAAAGCCTACGAAGAGCGCGACCCTCAACTTACATACATCAAAGCGGGACGCAGATTCGAGCCCCTGCGAAAAGATCCGCGATTCAAACAAGTAGAACACCGTGTTGGCTTACCTGATTAAAGCCAAAAGGCGGGTCATCAGGGCGCGCTATGCGGGAGTCGACGAGCAGCAAGCCACTTCCTCGATTGCCCAGATCAGCCCGGAAGTCGAATAGGATAAATTGCAAAACCGCAGCCCTATCCGGGATTCTGGACGTATTGTCGGCAATGCGGAAGTTGAGAGTTGATCGCGGTGACGCTCGCCACAAAAGCAGTTGTCAGAAAGATAGAGACTGGTTGACTCTGTCCGTCAGGTCGGTTCAGGTCATTACACAAAACGACCGATGGATACTTGGGTGGTTTCGATTTCCAGCAAAGGAGACCCACCCATGTTTGAACAGCTTTTGTCTCGTCGTCCGGCACTACAACGGCCCGTATTCTGAAGAACGCCAACGCTATCTTGGCTCTTTGATCGAAGAAGGCCGTTCAAGAGGCACACTGCAGGCCATTCAGTCATTGCTGTACACCCTTGCCCAGTGGTTGCCTTTGGATCGGAGTCCGATTGCTCCGAAAGAAATCGAGGCGACCGCCGAAAGATGGGTTGATACCCTGCATCGCTCGGGCAAATGTCGGCATACCGCAAAGACTTGGTTCATTTTCCATGCGACGAAATGGCTGGGTTTTCTCGGGCGTCTACGCGAAGAGGTTATAGAGCAGCCTTTTTCACAGCATCTCGAAGCATTTCTCCAGTTCGAATTGCGCGATCGTGGCCTCAGCCCTGCAACGACTGACGGAGAGACAGCTCATTTGCGCCTGCTGCTAACCTGGATCGCCGCTTTCGACACCACTGCGATTGATCAGGGCTCCTCGAAGGCACATAGTCCGGCCGTCCGAACAGCAGAATCACCGCTCGACTACCATCATGATGTCTGTGGGTGGTCATGTTTCCTTCTCCGGGTTTTCCCACTAGTGCAAGGAAGAGGCACTTGGCTGAATCCAGGAAAAAATAAATTCGGTGAGGTCCGGGAAAATTCTCGTTAGCAACCCAAGAACCGGCGCGAATCCGAAAGCAGAAAGCTTGATCCAGAATTCCGCGCCCAGCTCTCCGGGCCTGGTATTTGTCACGTAGCTGAGCGTCGCATCTCGGTGCATTTCGGCATAGACTTTGACGATCACAATTCCAAGAGCGAGAAACAGGATCACCAGGACGGTACTCAGCACCTGGCGTGGGTCAAACGGATAACTTGACAGGCCAAGCGTCGACGCCAGAAATAACGCGAGAATAGACATCACTAGCGTGCGCAGCCTGCCTAACACGTTCTGGATGAACGCCAAATAGGTCAGACTCACGAATTCCTCAGCATTACGAATATGCTCTTCGGGCATTGGAGCAGGAAGAGCACCTGTCGTCTGGTCTTCCTTTCGTTCTTTCGCGTCCTTTTCTTCCTTGAACCAGGACATGAGAAGAGAGTGCTTTTCTCTGATCCAAACAGGCACCAGCATGTGCGTCAGCAACATTCCGGTTGCGGATGCAACGCTCGTTTGAAACTGCACAAAACTGGTCAAGTCCTTGGCGCGGGGATTGGTATAGCCGTCGGAATACCAAATGGCGAATGTGCGCCCCGCCGCCCGCATGGCCTTTAGCGAACCGACGCAATCTTGCGCGGCCTTGACTTCTGTGGCATCGATTGAGTTTTTGGCGAATTCTTCGAGCGCGGAAATCGCGTGATTCATCGATTCCAACTGGCGGGAAACTACCTTATAGCGCACTTCCAATACGTTCCCGCTCATCTTCCACACGCTTTCCCATGAGAATCCGCGCAGGGTCGCCAGCGTCCGCCGCAGCGGAAGCCGGTCAAGGAACGCCAAAAGACGGCGCAGCTCCTCCCAAAGTACGTACAGGCGCCAGGCTCCGGCAATCTGCAGACCGATCGAGAGACAAAGCAACAGCAGAACGAACATCGCGTAGCTTGGCGCTCCCAAGCCTCGCAGCGGAACGCCGTCAGCGAGGCTCCAAGCCGCAGCTATTAGTATCAAAAAAAGACCTATCGCTATCGCGGCAGCTTGATGACTCAATGGATAGCCAGCCTTCTCGATGACGGCCGCCGCGTCTTCTTGACTGAACATCCTAAGGAAGTCCCGCTCAAGACCGTTCTCGTCTTTGAGGGTTAGGGAGCTCTTTGACGGCAGGCATGGCCGCTCGGTTCCAAAAAGCGCCAGCCCATGCAGCGTGTACCAGAACCAAAGATAGAGTCCGGCAAAAATGGCGAGAATGGGAATCACCGGGGAGACGCCGCTCGCTAAATGCGTGGCGCGCCAATAGGCGAATGCGCGGCCGTCGTCGCCGAGCTGATGATCGAGACGCACAAGCACAGCAAAGAAAAGAGCACCAGCCGCGACAAGCAAGCCCGAGGGAAGCAGGAAAAGCTGTAACCACTTTCCTTTCGGCTCAGAGGAGAGCTGCACGGCTGTGAAACCGCTTGCAACCGTTGCCGCCAGAGCCATGCACGAAGCAAAAATGGCACAATAGAGACCAGGCGCAGGTGCTGCGAATTCGTAGGCCCCGGGTGAGAAGGCGCCGCATCCCCAACCAGCCACGATCGCCAAACACCAGACCGAAAAGCTGCCAACTGTAATTAGAACCAAGTGACGCCATTCTCCGGTCTGAGCGAAATACGCGCGGAAGCCGGGTTTAGCTGTGTACGAGCCGGCCCAGCAGCACCAGGCATGAAACGCTGCGAAGACTGCGATGGCTATCAGGAATATTTTCATCTGACGCGGCATCTCGAGGGATCGTCCCGGTTCTTGGCCGGCTTTGGCTGGACTGGTCGTACATCCTGCTCCGGCCCGCGAGGTTTTCTGTGGTACGCCCAAGGAAGCGACTGGCCAGAAGCGGTTTCTCCCGATGACCGACAACCATGTGGCCGGGCCCTCATAGCGGCAAGTCACGGGGGATTGTTCGTTTTCGCAATGGACTGGAAACATCCAATGGGGCGGCGAGTAGTCGGGGACTGGATTTTCGCCACAGCTGACCGCCGGGAGAAAAGGGGTCTCGTCTTGCCCCAACACCCGGCAGTGTTTCGGATCAGGCGGTCCGGCGTTGGGGCTATTGGCGTTGAGCAGAGTTCTCAGAGCGATATACGTGCCTTCCGCCGTATCCGAGCTAAACGTACGGTCCGAGGCCGGTAGAGAAGCTGACTCGGTCCAATCCCGGGCAAGCGGGAAAAGCGGATAAGTGCTGAGCGTCATTGCTCCGCCAAGCCCGGTAGCGCCACGCTCGCGCGCGAAGAGCAGATCCGAGCCAAAGATCACGACGCGGGCATCTGGATACATGCGGCGAAGAAAATTCGTTAGGAATAGCTGGTCGAGAGTGTTGCTGCCCCGCAACAAGATGTAACGCGCGTGGAGGTCACGAAGGGCCGCAACGATGTTCACGAGCAGCGCTTCTTGTACCAGCGGAGTCTGGTTGGCACCGTAACTTTGAATCGAATCGTGAACTTTTCCGGCTGGGTCGGCCAGGTCGGTCGGGAGACTCCTTCTTTGGGAGTCAGGGGGTGGCGCCGGGCCCCCGGTGTCAAAAAGCGATTTGGTCTGATAAGCCCCGCGCAAGGCCGATATGTCCCGCGGATAATACAGGTTTAGCGCCCCCTCTTGACAGGCCGGGTTCGAACTTGAAGTTGCGGTCTTGTCGTCGTCGGTCTCCACTCCCGACTTACCGTAGGCTGTTTCATCTTCGGAGAGGATGGCAATTCGAGGGTCAGACTGGGAGTACGATTGGTTCCGCATCAGATAATCACAAAATCGCGCAAGGATCACGTCGTCGTTCTGCACGAAACTGTGAAAGACGATGCCTGGGCCATTTAAGAAACGGAAAGTTTCTACCGGGTCTTTGCCACTCACGCTGCCGCTGTAGATCGCGAGGGGCTCATGGCCTATTCCGATGCCGAGCATGGCGACCGTTTTTGTTTCGGCCAGGAGTTGCGTCAAGGATGGGAGCGAACCGGAAAACGTCGGCCCAAGAATTCCCAGGCGACGGTTCTCGGACGCCGAGGCCCCATTCAGGAGCGCGATCCACTTTAGGGCGTTTCGAAACTGTTCTTTATGAATTCCGTAGGTCGCTTCTTCGCCGACAACGAAAATCACTAGCCCTTGGCCATAGCTCTTGGAGAAGCGGGTTCCTTCCGCGCCGGAGTGAAGGCGCCGGACTTCTTCTGCACAGCTTTCCTGTTCCTCAGGATACTTGGATCGAATGCGATCGCTGCAACTAACCGCCCGGCGAAACAGCAGAACGCCAGGCTGATTTTCCGTCTCTTCCTTCTTCAGTTTTGCCGACTCTTGGTCAGCAAGCAGCGGGTATGACTGCTCAATGTTGTCCCAAGGCAGCCACGAACTGTCGAAATCGTACTTTTCATCCTGCGCTCCCTCCTGGACGGCAACCGTAAACTGATCAAAAAGAACAGCGAGATGGGTATGGAGCGGATCGGGCACTAGCGCAACCACGAATTTGAGGCCGGAGGTCTTTTCAGTTAGTTCCTTGGATATGCGATTGGCAGGGGGGACGGGGGTTAGGTAACACTCGCCGGGTGCAATCGGGTCTTTGGTTTCGAGAAAATCCTGTAACTGCTCTTCAAGTCTTTGGCAACCAGGGCCAAGTTCTATACGCGACGTTTTTGCAGTAGGTTCAGGGCGCCTCACCAACCCAGGCCGATTGCCCTCGCCGGCCGGCCTTCCGCCGGGTTGCCACGTGAGTCCGACGACTGCCGCGATTGCCAGCAGGGCCGCTGCGCCCAATGTGCCTTCTTTTCTCATGTCCGAGCCGGGAACTCCAGAAAGCAGTGGCATCAGCTCGCTAGATGCGGCAGCGCCTAGTGATGACCTGGGAAGTCTCTAGCGGTGAGCCCGTCTGGTGCTGTGAAGGATCTCTCAGTCCTTTACTGGTTTCTTGAAGAACGCCTTCCAGGCGGGCACTCCGTTAACATGAACGACGCTAACCAACTCCCAGCCATCCGCACCGAGTTTAGTGGCTTCGTCCATAACGTTTTTCTCGGAATTCGTCGCGATCAGCTTATATTCCCATTGTTCTTCTTCTGAAGTCGGTGGCGTACTCGATACATTGAGCGCGATGGTTTGACTGTGAGTCTTACCGTTGCCAGAGCCGGTAACGGTTACCGGAAAAGTTCCGCTGAGAGCACCAGGGGCAGCGTTCAATGCGAGGTTCGCCTGGCCATCTGAAGTTGGCGTTACGCGTGCGGAGATACCGGGTGGTACGCCGGAGACGTCGAATCCGACTTTGGGCAGCTTCCCGGAACCAACGGGCGCGGCGGTTATTTTCACCGAAGAAGGACCACCGCCGTGAAGGTGCATCGTAGGGGCCGAAACCGCCAGACTGAAGTCACCTTCGACCGGCCCAGGGTTAAAAATAATATCGAGGACTGGATGCAGTTCAATCACATTCGGCGCTGCGCCGTGCTGATTGTGGAAGAAGTCAAAAAAACCGACTCCGGTAACCCGTACCGGTACGTTCGCAGTCTGAAACGAAGACGTTGCCTGGAACTGCGAGTCGAATTTAGCCCGGGCGCTTGCAATCTGCGATGCGAATGCGCTGCCCGAACCAACACAGCTCGGCGAAGGAATCTCTGCGACCATGGTGTTGCCAAGATCGTCTTGCAGGACAAGGTGGTAGTCGGAGTCTCCTGTTGAGCCCCTTTCGAATTTGAAATCGGTGAGTGTGGCATCCACAACAAACACCGTGTTCTCAGTTGGGGCAAAACGAGAGTCAGTTGGCAGAGGGTTTGGAGGGGCAAGGGAAATAAGATCTGAGATCTGGGCAGGCTGTGGAGACGCCAGACCGACCGAGCTAACAGCAGCGTCGGTTCCAGTCTTGACCGACCAACGCTCCTTGCCGCAGCGCTGAGCCGTGGCTTGAAGCACAAACGCGACCAATACCAGAACACTCGAGGTCAGTCTTAAGACACTTCGCATGAATCCCTCCCCGCTTCTTGATGCCGTGAGTCTCGAAACCCGTCATTTTGCCTGTTGCTCGGCATTTTTGGCGGCCCCGAGCAGTCGGCAAATTGCCTAACCGATTCCGACTCAATGGAGAGAACGATACACGGGAGAATTTCCCTTCCGCATTGCTGGAGGCCCAAGGGCGCCATGGCGTTGTTCCGAATGCGGAACAAATCCTCGGCAACTCCATCCCCGTGGGGACTGAGCCGCGCGTGGCAAGCTGTTGACGGGACGCGGGTTGCGGATTACGTTCCAAATTCGCAACAACTGCCGTCCAACTGAAGAAGCACAGGCCGGGGATGGTATTCGAGAAGGGCTCTGTTATAAAACTTCGTTCTATTAACTTTAGCCGGAAGGTACAGACGTTTCATGCTCGGCCGGACGCGACACTGACAGACTGGGCCATCTTGTTTACAAGTTGGAGAGAAACATGAAGACCACCTGGAAAGTTCTAGTTTACATGGCCGCCGACGAGACCCTCTATCCTTACGCCAAGGCTGACCTGGAGCAGATTTCGCAGGCCAGCTCGGCTGAGCTCCATGTATTCGTTCAATTGGATGGGCCCCGTCCCGAGCAGGCTTCCCGCTACGTCTGCTCAAGCGGCAACAAGCGCCTGATCTGGGAAGCGCCCGAGGACTACACCGATGACCGGGGAAGGCGGCTGAAGGATTTCTTGGAGTGGACAAGCGGTGCCGAGGCTGCCGTTGCGCGCGATGAGGATGCGAAGCTCTTCTTGATTTTGTGGGGGCACGGTGCAGGACTCGACCGGGTATATGTGTATGGCGACCCGCGAGGAAAGTCTCCATTACAGTTGCCTGGCAGCCCGGCAAATGGTACGCCTCAGGATTGTCCCGGCCATGTGAAAGAGCTGCTCAATGGCCAGAACGCGAACCGCTATTTGAAGGACATAACGCTTGGTAGGGAATTGCGTGCGTTCAGTGCAGCAATCGGCCGGAAGATTGACCTCTTGGGATTCGATGCCTGTCTAATGGGAATGGCCGAAGTTTGCTACGAACTTCATGACGCGGTTTCGATTGTAGTAGCCTCGGACGACACCATACCCGACGCCAGCTGGCCCTACGACTTGATCCTTGGGGATTTAAAGAGACACACCGGAATGGATGCTAGAACTCTGTCGACAATCGCGGTCAGCAGGTTCCAAGAGCGCTACGCTATGGAGCAGCACCAGTCGGACATCGAATTGTCGTCTATTGATCTGGAGGAGTCTCGGATTTTTGCAGATGCGATCCGGGAACTGGCAGCAGCCTTGAGTGAAGCCACCGAGGATTGCGCCCAACGAGGAAGAATCCTGCGAGCACGGGACCTAGCTCAGAACCCTTCAGAGCCGGCATTTATTGACATCCAGGCGTTTTGCAAAGAACTTGCAAACGGATTCGACCGATCTTCGAGTGTGCACGCCAGCGCCAACCTGGTCTTGCGCATAATTTCGCTCGAGCCCTATGTCATCTATCATCGTGATTCCGATGCCGAAGGCGAGGCCAGATCCTGCGGTCTGTCCATCTATTTCCCGGAAAACATCGTTCCGGGCACGTTCGATCTTCAGAAGGCAGCGCGCGATTTCGCCTTGATCCTGCACAGTCCTCTTCATGCTGGGGTCTCCACGGGCCAAATGGAGTCTTTGCCTTCCTTGCGCAAGTCTCCGCCGCACTCGGGCAAGTTTCCACCACACAGCGGGAAGGAGGGGATCACAATTACCGCCAACGAAATACTCTGGGATCATTATGTGGCTTTGGAGTTCAGCAAACACACAGGCTGGGCAAACTTCGTCAAGCACTTTTGGACCACGAGCAGTCGCCCCAAGAAGTCCTTACAAGCTAGTTCGAGCGGCCAAAGCTAGAAAAAGCAGCCCAGTAATACGGGTGGGAGGTCTCGGGATCAAGTCGCGCGAGTTCTTGCGCTTGGGACAAAGAGTAGGCTGCGGCATTCCCGAGAATCAAGCTGTCATACAAATGGTTCATGATCGCTCTGCTGGCCCGAGAGTCGACTGGCCATTTGCTGGCTATCACCTGCGGCACACCGGCACGCAGGAAGGAACGGACAAGGCTATTTGAGTCGGTCATTCCGTTTTCGACCGAGGCGGTTTCGCAACCTGATAAAACCGCGACTCGCAACTTGGTCAGGCGCTCGGGCGTCAAATCGCTGGCCGCCAGCAGAGTAGAGGATTGGTTGTCCGTCACATCATCGGCCAGCAGCAGTCCGGCCCCTCGTCCATGGGAGATGGCATGTCCCGCAAAGTGAAAGACCTCGGCTTGGTTCAGGCTGCGAAGCAAGTTTCGGAAATTGGCATTGCTGCCGGTGAGAAGATACACGTGCTCAAATCTGGAAGCCACCTCGCGCGCTTCTCGTTCCGCGTCACCGAGCGATCGAAGCCCCACATTGTCGGACGAGGGAAGCAAGGGATTGCCTACGGCTAGGATCGTGTGGTCCTTCGACACCGCAAGCTTTCTTTCAAGAAGATTCAGATAAGCGATTCCTGGCGATTCCACAATTTTGAACCGAGCCCCGAGATATCGATCGTTCTCGTCGATGAGCGCACTGAACGGGATCTTTTCGAGGAAACCGTCAGGTTCCAGGGTGACGGACCTGGACTCAACGAGACCGGTCGCTACGGGGCGAACGAGCCATTGGTAGAGTTGCCGAGCATCCATTCTGATGGTTGCGTAGTCCGATGCAGGATCAGAACAGAGTCGGACGAATCGCGCGGTTCGATTGCGGAGCGCGCTTATTGGTACGTCGCTCCATGCCGACTGCAGCGTCGTCCCGTCATACAGCCAGATTTTGACGCCAGTGGGAAAGACAGCCCAGGTCAGCACCGGGGTATCGTGAGGTAACTCCAGAGCCTGCAACGAACGGCTGATTTGTTCGCGAGCTGTCGGACTCGAGCCTTGAGCATCACCTTGGAATGACGGTTCTCGTTTTCCGTTCGTTCTCAGCGCGGCCGCGCGGTACCATTCAAGAAACGCCAGAGATCTGAAGTCATCCCGAGCGCTGCGGGAGTAAAGTTCAAGCAATAGACGATACGCTCGTGCGGAATTGCGATTCCAAGTTAAGCGGTCAGACTCCTGGTCGAGGGATCCGCTTCCTTGTTCACTGACAAGTATTGCGGTGGCCAATTCCTCTTCTGCCGCGCTTAGGTTCCCCTCGTGAAGACCCAGCTTGCCAAGCGACAAATGGTAGAGCATAGATGCATAGGAGTTGCTGACGCTGGATAGCTTGGCCCGAATCTGATTGAGGCGGCCACGAGCAACGTCGAAATCACCGCGGTCGATTTCAAGGGAACCGCGCTCGATCTCCGTCGTCACCTCAGTTGTTCCGGGACTTGGGAGAAGTTTAAACATTTGGCCAGCACTCTGGTATTCCCGTTCGGCCTCATCGCTGTCACCGGCCATCTCAGAAACTTGTGCCAGCCAGTGGTGTGCCGCTGCCTCAAATCCGCGATCCTGCAGCGAGACCATTCGCAGCGATTCGTGGCCCGCCGCCTCAGCCAAGTGCCACATGCCCATATCTTCGGCGGCAAAACCGAGGTCAGAATAGAACTCGAAGGCCGACATTGGAGGATAGGGCTTGCCCCAATATTCCTGCAGTCCCGAACGAATGCGGTGCCAGGCTTCAGGCGCAGCCTCCGGAGGCGTAGCCACGCCGTCCTCGTAAAAGCGAGACCGGAGCTGCAGTATGGCGTAGTGCGAGCGTGCACTGAGCAGAAGGGCCTCGTGAGCGAAACGGGAAGATCTGCCCGGATCGCCGGCGAGCGAGAAGCAGGTAGCCGCCTCAAGCAGCAGGTTGGTTTTGATCCATGGATAATCTTGAGAACGGGCTTGCAGGGAATTGAGGGCGACCGGTCTGCACTGATCGCCTCTCTGCAGCCGATTGAGGCCGATCAGGTATTCGAGCTGGGAGCGTATCTCCCCTGCGTTGTTTCCTAGCTTGCTAAATATCCTTTTGGCGGTCCGGGCTTGCGAGATTGCCAGGGACGGATCTCCGTCCTTGTTGGCGCGCACTGCCTCTGACAAGTGACGGATCGCGGCTTGTCCACCGGGCGAGGGCATTTTGGTCATGATTTCGGAGAGCCATTTATCGTGATGGTGGCTTTTCAGGGCGGAGCTAAGATCCGTCAACGCTCGGCCTGACGCGTTTAAAACCTGGCGGTCGCCCGAGGCCAACATTGGCAGCCAATCGGCAGTTGCTACGCTCAAATAGTCTTCGTCGCTGAACTGATCCAGTTCACCCGAGCTCCCCTGCCGTTCCCGGATTGCTAAAATGGCCAATGCCGGATCGTGCGACGGCGCCACGTAGGATTGTTGCTGCTTCTGGATCCTGCTGCGGAGGTCGGCCAATCGACTCCGGCCCTCGGCGGCCCAACCTGAATCTCGCTCGAGTGTGAGGAACTTCTCCCAATCCCGGATGGCCTCGTCATAAAGCAACATCTGCTCATTCGCAAGTGCTCGATTGAAAAGCAATACGGGATCGTCAGGCGACAGCGCAATGGCTTCGCCCAGCAAATCCACTGCGGCGCCATAGTCGACAGCACGTCCCGTTGCCTTCGCTCTCTCAAAATGGGCGGAGGCTAAATCGCTCAAAAGCTCAGCAGAATCTCCCGCTATTTCTCGTGCCTGTTCGAATGATTCGACGGCGGAATCAAACTTGCCGTCCAGTAAATCGGCCCTTCCCCTGGCTTCGAGCCACTGCGGATCGTTAGGAGCTCTTTTCAAACGCCTTGAGATTAGCGCCTCCGCAGTCAGCAGGGCCTGTGGCTTGTCGACGTCCGACCTGGCTGCTCCGCGCTCAATCCTCACCGGGGCGCATCCCGCACCGTAAAATCTCATCTCGATGGTGCGATGTTCGGTATAACTCGCGGATAGCAAACGGGATGCGGACCGCGGACCACGGTTGCTGATTGCGACCCAACTGAAGGCAGCCAAAATCACGATCGCGGCGGAAGCGAAAGCGAACACTTTCCATGAGAAGTGGAATTGCCAAGCTGCGGTCGGCGCGGCCGGCATTTCCTGGGACGGAGTCGGCAACGTCAAACGTTTGGCGAGGTCAGCCTGCCACCGAGCATTGCCGCTTTCGAGCTTGCTCAAGAGCAACTCCTCGTCAGAAGTCACTTGATCGTTGAAGCTCTCGACGGCTTGCCTTAAGAGAACGCCACATTGGTCACAACTCGCGGCATGAGCGATGAACTCAATAGCGCTAGCTTCCGGGATCAGCCGCGCCAGTACGTCGGGCCAGACACTGTCGGAAGGACAATTGTCTAAGGGAGGTACAATGTGTTTCGAACGCAAGTTAGTGAGTTTGATCTGGATCTCGGCGAGAACTGCCGCCAACGCGCGGCATTGGGGGCATTGAGCCAGATGCGCGGACACATCTCCGGCGTCAGCCAGACTGGCCTGCGATGGCCAATCTTGTCGCGCACCTGAGACAAGTGCTTCCAATTCCTCAGGCGTCAAGTGCCTGTCTGCCGGCCAAGCCAAGTTCCCGTCTCCTTCCTTAGAACGAGTCCATGCCCGGAAATCCTTTTTTCATTCCAGGAGATTTCGCCTGGGGCTCAGTTATAGCATTCTGGCTGAGAGCTCTTCTGACGAGGCGCGTTAGGCGCAGAAGCATGCTCTCGACTCCTTTGGTCGTAAGCCCGATTTGAGGGATGGCCGCAATGGCGCTCGGGCTCATTCCGGAGCGGTAATGGAGCCAGAATACGAGGCGGCTCCGGGTAAGGTCTTTGGCGGCGACCGCTGCCCGCAACTGCTGATCAATTTCGTCGATCAAGATCGTCCGCTCGATATCCGCTTGGGTCGATGACGAGTGCAGCGACGAACCTACCGTCCGCGACCCGGCGGCTTCGATCGGCTGGGGCGCCTCTCCTGAGCCCCGCTTTGCAGCATGGGCACCCTTAAAGTGGTCATGGACAACATTGGTCGTAACCACCTTGAGATAGCCGTAAATTGCGCCGGGTTGACGGAACTCAAACTTCCGAAGCAATCGGCATCTGTCGGCGCACAGTTTAAGGTAGGTCTCTTGCACCAGTTCATCCAAAACTGCTGGTGAGGCCTCACCCCACCGGTGTGCCGTCCGAACAACAACCGTGGCGATAAGCCTTTGAAACCGGTGCACAAATTCGAGCCACGCCGCTTGGTCCTCTCCCTGCACACAAACAGCAACTAGCTGTTCCGGCGAAATGGCTGAATAGTCCAAGGTCCCTGGATCCTCGAAATTCGGCCATTCTACATTAGGGTTTCCAGGAAACACGTTCTTTTTGTTGAACTACACCCGGAGGGACTCTGTACCGAAAATAGTTCATGTAAAAGACCGGTCACTCGGAAGTTCCTCACGAAGTAGAGCTCGACGCTGTTGCGTAGACCTCCCTATACAACGGCGCGATCAAAACCTGCGCGACGGGTCCTGATTGGACCATCGGTCGTTAGTCCATTTTTCCTTTTTTGCGAATAGGCGGCCGCCCGGGTAAGAAAAGGGAGAAGCACATGGTTTTCGTTCTTATAGCTTGGAGGGAATCGTCAGGGGACGACTACGTATCGCAATGCTGCGGTTTAGTTCTTATTCGGTCCTCTCAAATCGGATGCCTGGCGGGGGCTATATTCTGCTGAATGGCCTTAGCGGCTCGCTGGACGTGATCACCGACGCCCTCGGCAGCCTGCTTGAGCCCAGGCTTTCGCAATCGCCGCATCTCGCAAACGCCCTCCTGAACCAGATAGACCGAAATCTCTTGGCTTGCTGGCAGAGACAAGGATATGTCACGGAATTAACACTCGAAGAGGAACGGAAGCTGGTTGTTGATATGGCCGAAGCTGTGCACGATGCGGGCCGGCGGCACGCTGTTCGACTAACAATGACCTGCGCTGGCACGACGCGTTACACTGAGCCCAGAATGCTTCAGACACGCAAGTCGGTATCGCAAACCATCGTTCTTGATCTCGGAAAGAACGGACTGGCCTTCGACCGGGCCGATCTAAAGTTTAGTGGAATCGAGCAGGCAGGCAACTCGTTCGAGGGCAGGGTCTTTTTGAATAATCCGATGGCTGACGAACACACTCCCACCACGGAGCAATACGGATACGTGGGTTCCTTTCACGTATACGGATACGGCCTGTGGCCCGGCGACATCGGAAAAGATGCGCCGGCTCGGGGCACCACATCAGAGGGCCCACGCGCACCAATTGAAAAGACCTTGATCGCTACTGCCGCTGTGCGTGATGCGGCCGCGCAGAATTCTGAGGTGACCATCACAGTAGTTCCAGTCTATGCCGGCCAGCCGCCGCGGTCGGCCATGGACGCACTTAAGCTGCAAGCCATCAAGGTCGTAATCGATTAACAGCGTTCGCTTCTCTTCGACCGCCGCAGGTCTTTGAAGGTGGCGAACCGCGGGAGGAATCCGTCTATGGGCAATGGACTCACGCTCCGCAACAACGTCGAAAGCTTGGAGCAAATCGCCGGCGGACTTGATGCTCTTCGCGACGCGTACGCAAAAATGCAAGCAATCACCGACAACCGCGGCTGGCTCTTCTGGTCCGGGTACCACGGCTTTCCACAATACCAGTGCTGGCACCACGGGCGTGTGGGTCTAGGCGACCAGCTTCCCTACGACCTCTTCCTGCCCTGGCATCGCGCCTATCTGCTCTATTTTGAACATACGGCTAGGGATCAAAACAATGCTGTCGCGTTGCCGTGGTGGGACTGGACGTCCCCGGGTTCTCACAATATTGGCGTCCCGCGATCCTTTGCTGCCTCGACGGTTAACGGTTCACCGAACGCTCTCGCTTCCGGACCGATGCCCGATATGCCGACCGGACCTGCCCGCCAGACGCAACGTTCGCCCGACCTGCCGAGCTCCTTGCCGAACCCGTCCGACGTCGCCAATTTAATGGGCTTGGGTAACTTTGTCGATTTCTCTTCGCAGCTTGAAGACATCCACGACGGTATGCACGTATGGGTAGGCGGCGATATGGGTGTAGTGGCGACATCGGCTTTCGACCCGATTTTTTGGGCACACCACTGCATGATCGACCGGATCTGGTACCTCTGGCAGCTGCAAAACGGAACAAACAACATTCCGCCAGACTACTTGGACAAGGCGCTCGCGCCGTTTGCGCTTACGGTCAGAGAAGTCCTGGACATCAATCGCCTTGGTTATGACTACGCGCAGGCAGCCGTGACCGTCCCGGCAGACGGCAATTGAACAGGGGGCGTCAGATGCCATCAAGAAAGAAGACTCAGAAACCCCGGACGAAAAAGCTCGCGAAGATTCCCAAGCTTCCGAAAAGGGCCAACATTTTTGTGTCGAAGAAGATTGCCTTGGCGGCCCTCAACCAGCAGTTTTACCGCGGTGACATCGTTTTCGACGGCGTCGACCACGCAGGCCCTTCTTTTGAAGCGCGCGTATTTTTGAACAACACCGCGGCGAACGAGAATACCCCAACCGTAGGTGAACAAGGGTTCGCCGGGTCGTTTCACGTCTTCGGACATGGTGGCTGCTTCGGAGAGGTTGGGCACTGCGAGATACGCGGAAATCCGCGACCGTACGACCCCCGCCCGGCACACCCGTTGACGCCGGCGCGGAAGACGGTCATTGCGACCGCCGCTATCAAGAGGGCGCTGGCGAAATCAAAAGAACTTACGGTGACCGTTGTCCCGATCGTTCACGCTGGAACAGTGCTCTGTGATTTCGAGAATGTCCTGAAGTTCGACAAAGTGTCTATTCGAACTTATGAATAGGGCCACACCACCAAACAGCCCTAAATCACCGTGCTAACCCTTGACCAGCAACCGGGCGCAGTTCATCGGACATGGCGTAAATGTCATGTTCCCCTCTTGCTGGGGCTATCTCCCTATTCGGTCTTGCTGCTCCCCAAGTGTCCGATTTGCGCCGTTGGTCTTCTGGCCTTGTTCGGAATGCATGTCGTCATTCCTCCCTCCATTCGAACTCTGATTGAGTTGTGCCTGGTTGGGCCTTCGATCGCCTGGCTATTGCTGAGTGTCGGAAGCGGTAAGCACGTGAGACGGTCGTTATGGCTCCTGGTCATGGCGGCAGGCCTCTCGGTTTGGGGAACGGCTGTTGAGCGCTGGTTGTTTTGGTCGAGCCTGACGATCTTTGCAACGACGTTGCTAGCCGTCGTAATAAAACGGCAGCGTTGGCTTCGCCCTGGCGCTCTCAGTCGAACGCGCTGAGAGGTAGGGATATCTTGAACGCTCGCGCAGGGATTCGCAGGCAGCCGCGTCACGCCGGAGAAAGCTTTGGACTTTGATATCGTCATTATCGGAAGTGGTTTCGGCGGCGCCATCACCGCGCTGCGCATGGCTGAAAAAAAGTGCCGTGTACTTGTCCTCGAGCGCGGCCGGAAATGGAATCGCGCCACCTACCCGCGCAAAATCGATGACCCCTGGATCTGGAGTCACGTGCGGCCCGAGGTGTACAACGGCTGGCTCGACCTTCGCGTCTTCAAGGGCATGTCGGTCGCGCAGGGGGCCGGCGTTGGCGGCGGTTCGCTGATCTACGCGAATATTTCGCGCGTCCCGCCGCCAAGCTCATTCGCCTACGGCTGGCCGTCACAGATCACCTACAACAGCCTGCAGCCGTATTACCAGACCGTCGGCCAAATGCTCGAGGTCCGCGAGGTTCCGATCGGGCAGACGACTCCCCGAATGCGGCTCATGCTCGACGCGGCACAAAGCGTTGGCGATTCGCACCGCTTCGAAAGGCTTGATCTGGCCGTTCGCTTCAACGAAGCCTTCGACATCAACTTTGCTATCGAGCCCGATCCGAACAACACCACCATCAAGCCCAATCAGCACGGCGCCGAACAGGGAACCTGCGTCCATCTCGGCGAGTGCGATATGGGTTGCCGCGTTTACGCGAAGAATACTCTGGACAAAAACTACCTGGCGCTCGCCGAAAAGCACGGCGCTGAGATTCGTCCGCTCCATCTGGTCCAGGCGATCAAGCCGATTCCGTCCGGCTATTGCGTCTGTTTTGATCGCTTAGAGGGTGGTAGGCGCATTCCCGGCGAGGTGACCGCCGGGCGCGTCGTTGTGGCCGGCGGGTCACTGGGCTCGACCGAGCTGCTTCTTCGCTGCCGCAAGGAAGGCGCGCTTCCGCACCTCAGCGGTTTCCTGGGAAAGAATTGGAGCAGCAACGGAGACTTTCTCACTCCCGCGTGGCACCAGTGCCGCGACGTGTGGGCCGATCGCGGGCCGACCATCGGCAGCGCCATTAACTATCTCGATGGCAGCCAGAAGAAACAGGTCTTCTGGATTCAGGACGGCGGAATCCCCAATCTGCTCGGCAGGTACTTCGAAGCCGTGCAGCAAGTCCGGAGAAAGTCGAAACCCGACCGTCGGTGGGCCGATGATCTGGCGCCGCGCTCTTCGAAACATCATCTGCTGCGATTCATGTCGCATTGGGATTTCTTCCGGCACATCATGCCCTGGTTCGCGCAGGGTGTGGACGCGGGCAACGGCGAGCTTTTTCTAAGAGCAGATGGTTCCCTCGACATGAAGTGGGATCTCGCCGGTTCTTTGGGTTTATTCGAAGAGATTGCGGCCAAACACAAGCAACTCGCTTACGCCACAGGCGGATTTCCGATCCCGCTGCCTGGGTGGTCGTTCGAAAAAGATCTGATCACCCCGCACGCTCTCGGCGGATGCAACATGGGCAACACCGAAAAAGATGGCGTTGTGGATCATAAAGGCGAAGTCTTCGGCCATCCCGGCCTCTATGTTGCTGACGGAGCGGTGGTCCCCCACGCGCTCGGCGTGAATCCCTCTCGCACGATTGGCGCGCTCGCCGAACGGATCGCAGACTTAATGCCACCATGCCGGCAAGCATGATCACCGCGCCATCGAGGAGGGATCGTGTTACCTCGCTCCTATAATTTCGCCAGTCCGAGACCGTCGAATGAAACGAAGACCAAACCTCGCCACCTCGCTTTGTTGAGCAACATGCCGGTAGTGGGCCGCAGCGCGCTGCTTTCTCGGATCCAGCAGCAGGTGCTCGATGTGTACGGCGGGAAGTTTCCATCGCTGATCAAATTTGTGGCGAGCCCGAAATGGTTCTTTCTTTATCTCAAGGACTTCTTTCACTGGAACGCGCGCTATCGCACCTATCCACAGGGCAAATCAGGGATCTTTTCCGTTGCGGCTTCGCCTCCAGGGCCTGTGCGAATTGCGGTCGCGGCCGATTGGGCCACCGGAACCATCGAGTCAGAAAAAGTCGCCGAAAATATCCTCTCCGCCAAACCGCACTACACGATTCATCTCGGCGACGTCTATTTCATGGGAGAAAAGTCGCAAGTCGAAGTGAATTGCCTCGGGCAACCTACTCCGCGTTTCGATGGCGTCCGTTGGCCCGTGTGCCACACCCGTGGCAGCTTTGCTCTTCCGGGCAACCACGAAATGTATTCAGGCGGGCACGGCTATTTTGAGCAGTTTCTACCCCGGCTGGGTATCTTCAATGACGCGGGCGATGCTGTCGTGGATCCGCAGAGCGCCAGCTTCTTTTGCCTCGAGGCCGATCGGTGGGTCATCCTGGGCCTCGATACGGGCTACCACTCTGGCGGAATTCCTTTTCTTTCGAAGGTGCCGCTAGTCCGTTCTATCCCGTTTCTCAACATTGACGCCCGATTTGACCGCAGGATGCTCCGCTGGCTCGAGCAGACGATCGCGACCCTTGGCGGCCCCGAGGGAATTCAGAAGAAAGGTATCCTCCTGCTCACCCATCATCAGCCGATCAGCGCATTTGAAACGGCCTATCGGAAGCAAGTTCGCCAGCTGAAAAAGCTCGAATTTCTTGACGGCAGGGAATTCGTCTGGCTCTACGGACACGAGCATCGCCTCACCATCTACAATCTGCAGGATCTCGGAAGATCCCTGCGCGCTTATCCGCGCTGCATCGGGCATGGCGGGATGCCGGTCGAGCTCACGAGTTTCGCCAAACCCGATGCACGCGTCGGGTTTTACGACCCCCGCCGGCATCCAATCGACTGCGAGGACCCGGACACGAAAGTCGGATACAACGGCCACGTGCTCTTGCAGATCGACGGAGCTAAGCTCGAGATCGAATATCGCGATATCGATAATTCCGTCTTGCTGAAGGAATCGTTCGTACACCACGAATCCGGTGCTCTTGGGTACGCCTTCAGCAAACCCACTGGCAGCCCTCTCAAGTCCGGACAAGAGGTCACGCCGATTGGCCTCACGTTCACCGAGAGAATGGTGGGATTCCTCGCGACCGATTCGCTGCAAGCGAACACAGTTTCCCCTGCCGATCTTCGCGGTTTTGAGGAAGCTGCGGCGCTCGGCCAGAGAGACGAGACCAGGTGTGAATTCACCCTGACGATCACTTCATCGGATTTGGACCAGATGCTGGCAGACCCCGCACACTCGGCCGAAATCAAGGGCACGGTCACGGCTCCGCGGATCAGCGCGCAGCCCATGACCGTCGTTGAGGGCAAATTCAATCTCTTCGTCGCGGATCCGGACAACGTCGAAACTCGCCTCATGCGCTACCGCATGCGCCTGGCCTCCCATGATGGCGAGCAATTCTTCTTCGATGGTTTCAAGGTAGTTCGCGATGACGGTCCGCTTCGGATCTGGCAAGACACCAGCACGCTGTACACCACCATAGCGCGCGACTCCGGGATGCAAAATCCCGTCGGCAGGGGAATCCTGCACATCTTGCCGAAAGACTTTGCCCAGCAGCTCACGACCATTAGCGCCACGAACTCTCGCAACAAACGGGAAAGCCTTGAGGCCGAAGGCCGCTTCGGCCGCTTCTTCGCGGGCGTGCTGTTTGAGACCTACGGGGGGATTTTCGCCAGGGCGACGGCCTTGAACCCCGACGCTCCCCCCAGAAGCAAGCGTCCGCTCCGGGTCGGCACACCCGAAGTGTACTCGTTCCGAACCTCCGATGGGCTTCTGCTCCGCCTCACGCGCTACGACGGCGGTCGCAAAGGTCCGGTCATTCTGATTCACGGCCTTGGCGTCGCCAGCTCGATCTTCTCGATCGATACCATCGAGACCAACCTGCTCGAATTTCTCTTTGCCAACGATTACGACGTCTGGCTCTTGGACTTTCGCGCCAGTATCGACCTGCCCTACGCGGCCTCGCAGTTCACGGCGGATGAAGTTGCCACGAAGGATTATCCGGCCGCGATCGAGAAAGTCCGCGAAATCACTGGCGCCACGACCGTGCAGGTCATTGCGCACTGTTACGGTGCCATGACGTTCTCGATGGGGCTCTGTTCAGGCGAAGTGCAAGGTGTGCGCTCGGCCGTACTCTCCCAGATCTCCACACATATTGTTCCGCCGCTCCCGAATCGAATCCGTACGGGTCTGCATCTGCCGGGCATCCTCGACCGGCTCGGCGTCCGCTCGCTCAACGCCTACACCGATACCCGCGCCGATTGGCACGAGACTCTCTACAACAAAGCGCTCGACCTCTATCCGGTCGGCCAGCCGTGCCAGAATCCTGTTTGTCATCGCATCACCTTCATGTACGCGCCGCTCTACCGCCACACGCAGCTCAACGAGGCCACTCACGAAGCTCTTCACGAAATGTTCGGCGTCGCCAACATTCGCGCCTTCGAAGGTCTTGGTCAGATGACGCGCGCTGGCCAGGTACTCTCGGCCAGCGGATCGGATATCTACGTTCCGCACATCAATCGCATGAACATGCCCGTACTGTTCATCCACGGCGCCGAAAACGAATGTTTTCTTCCAGAAAGCACCGAACAAACCTTCCGTGCTGTCTCTCTAACCAATCCAGGGGTTCCCTACTCGCGCGAAGTGATTCCGGGCTATGGCCATATCGACGGCATTTTCGGGAAGAACGCGGTCCGCGACGTGTACCCGTCGATGCTCCGGCACCTTGAAGCGACGGCGTCGCCGAGTCCATAGAAACCATAAGTCGTGCGAGTCCTGTCGCGCCTTCTCATCTCCTGGGCTGCTATCCTGGCGCCAATGACCTGGCAACCAAGGAATCGCTTCACTGCTGTCGAGGTAGCGCCAGAAACGCATTGAATTCTGGCGTTCCTCGAAGCTTGGCCAGAGCAGGCTCATCTTTCAGCCAGGCCGTGAATCCCACCGGATTCTTCGTCTTGGAGCGCGCATGGCGGAGAGCTTCTAGCGCACCCTTGCGGTCTCCAACACTTGCTTTGGCAACAGCAAGTTCGGTGAGGGCCCAGACCGAATCTGGATTCGCGTCGCAGGCCAGCTCAAAATATTCGAGGGCGCGATGCGGGTCTTTCTTGTCCAATAATTGCTCCATGCCTGTGTCCATGGCCAGTCCCAGCACCCCGGCGAGAGAACGCTGCAAAACGCGGAGCTTTTCCGGGCGTTTTTCGCGTTCGCTGCGGCCTCGCAGGTCGAGAATCAGCCCTTCGACTTCTCGGCGTGCTTCCGGACGGTTTTCCTGTAACCCGGATAATCCAACGAGAATCGGGTTGGTCAATTGTTGCTGGTCAGCAAACTCCCGGCTTTCGCTTTTGGCCCCGGCACGAACGGCTTCGTCTTTTCCGAGAGCTTCAGTGTGTGCGCGCAAGGCTGTGTCATCGGCTAGTCCAGCAAGCGTTTCCGCAGCCTGGCGGTACTCTTTCCAGGCGGCATAGAGGTCGCCGGATTGCTCAAGAGCTCCGGCTCGTTGAGACTCGCGACCGGCTTCGGCGGCGATAAACGACGGATCGCGTTCTTCCAGACCGTTCTTCATCGCCTGCAATCGGAACCACGCCAGGGCTTCTGCCATCGCCTCCTTCGAGGCCCATTGGTGAGGTCCATCGAATCGCAACAAGAAGTGTGGGTAGCCGAGCTTTTCCAGCCGGTCGTCGAGCTGCACGAGCTCTCCATAGTTGAAGTCGATCATACCGACCGCTGCGAATACGGCGAAGCGCGTTCCGGGAGTTGCGGAGGTCTCTGGCTGGAATCCCGCTCCGTTTAATAGCGCTCCGGCTGCGCATTTGCAGAGTTGGGCGACGCTTGCGGCGACGCGAGCCCCACCGGAAAAGCCGGCGAAATAAACCCGGTGCCGATCGACAGGAAACCTCTCCTGAGTATCTTGAAGCACGGCCTCGGCGGCTTCAGCCTCGATTGACCATGGACCGTTTCTGGAATTGTTCGAGCCCACGACGATGTATCCGTATCGTTCGGCACCGTCCTTCATTAGCTCAACGGGCACGCTGCCGTTAGCTCCCGGATCAAAGACATAGACGATGGGCCAGCGCTTCGCCGCCCGATAGGAACTGGGAAGGTAGAGCGCGTAGCTCTGACTTGACTTCGCAAGCGTAACTACTTTTGGGACCACCGTCCCCACAGCGAGGACCTGGGGATCCGAATTGGCGGCGGCGCCTTGTTGCGCGTGGACAGGAAGGTGCAACGCCAGGACGGCAATCAAGAGCAGAGCTAGTTTCGATACGGTAATGCGGTGGCTATATTCCAGTGGCACAGCTGCGGTCCGTAAGAGCCGGAACCCTCCTACTTCACAGCGGATAAAAAATTGCAGGAACAAGGGATCCCGTCATGGTCATGGCATTGTTGCGGGGTTGATCCCCGGAGACCATTCTTATTTATTCTCTGGCCCTTTCCGGAATGTCGCAAGAGCCACTCATCGCCTTCAGCGAAGCGGCACTTTTCGATGGCTAAGTCGGAGAGGTCCCCAGGGTCAGCGCAGCGGTCGTGCGATAATTTCGCAGATCATTGAATCGCTGCAGTAACCCAGCAAGGATAAAGGTGAAGCAACTACTAGCGGAAATTCTAGTGTTTTGCGGGCTCGCGCTCTGCGCTCGTGCCGAGGTAGCACGGCAGACGGGGCAGACAGCGCCGCCGAAGGTTGGCGTGTTTGGCGTGCCTCCAGAAAAAGTCGTGCCGCTGCAAGTCGGGCGAGGTTCGCGCCCGCCGGATCAGGTTTTTCCCGCAATCAACAGTTGGAGTCTTGGCGCGCTGACTTTCAGCCCGGACGGGAAGTGGCTCGCATCCGGCGGATATGGCGATACGGTTATGATCTGGAATGCAGCAACCGGTGGCGAGCAGAGCAGACTCTCTCGACCACAGCCACCCAACAATGCCGTCGTAAAGCTCGTGTTCAGCCCCGATGGAACGCATCTGGCGGAATTCCGCTACAACGGAAAGGTGACGATTTGGGATTTTCAAAAGGTCACCGTCGTTTCTTCGACGAAGCTCCGGAGTGGAGCGGGAATGCCTTTGGTCTTTAGCCCAGACGGAGAAGTCTGGGCGACGAGCGGAACAGCGCCAGAGGGCTCAAGAGTTGCGATCGAAATCCATGACGCCGGCAATGGAAGAGTCCTGCGGACCATCGCGACGAAATGGTACGGAACGACAGGACTGGTCATCACAAAAGATGGAATGTTGGTGGCATCCGGCATGACTGTGGCGGGGATTGAAGACGAGCAAGACCCACGGGGCACGGTGGACACGTGGGAACTGGCTACCGGAAAGCTCATAAAGAGTTCGCCGGTGTTCAGCGTTGTGGGTCCGGTGAGCGAGGATGGGCGGTGGATGGCAAGCGTAATTTCTGCAGGTGCGCGCCCACGGAATGTGGTCGTCACGGACCTCTTGAGTGCCCAGCAGAAGTGGACCTTTCAGCAGCAAGACGCAGAGTATGTGTTTTTCGGGCCGGGTGCGCGGGAGCTTGCCGTTACCAGCCACGGGTCGGCGCGAGGATTGAGCCTGTGGTCGATCGCCACCGGAACCGCAATCAGCAGCGTCGACGGCGAGCAAGATTTGGCTAATTCCAGTGCGTTAACGGCCGTGGCGTTCAGTCCTGATGGCAAGCAAGTCGCGGCAGCGGAATACCCGGTGAATTCCGTGAAGATTTGGGAGGTGGCCACAGGGAAGGAGGTTCGCGAGTTTGCCGGCCAGCCCTTCGCGCAAACCCTCGCCGTCAGTCCGGACGGGCTGTGGCTCGTGACCGCCGCTCCTGGTGTGACGGTGCGGAATCCCACAAATGGAAAGATTGTGACCACACTTACGACGGATGACGCGGACGCACTGGTGTTCAGCAAGGACGGACGCTGGTTGGCAGCGAATCCAGGTGCGTTTCCAAGCCACGGGAGTTCGCTCGTAGTGTGGGACACGAGGACATGGAAAGTCGCAGCCAGCCTCAAGCCCGAGAGGAATCCTCGTCTATTCGGTCCCCCAGTGCAATGGATGGCCTTTGGCAGCGATTCAACAGCCCAAGACAAAGTAGGGAACGCGCAATCGCTGAAATTTGCCGCCGACGGAAAGACGCAAACCGTCTGGTATAGCGTCAACCCGTTGGCGGTCAGTCCGGACGGAAATCTCCTCGCCCAATTGGGACAGACGTTCAACTATGTCGAGATTTGGGACACCAACGCGGGCCAAAAACTGCGGACGTTCGAGGCGCATAAGGTGGGCACCAACGCCCTTCGGTTCAGCCGGGATGGGCGGTGGCTACTGACGACCGGGCAGGAATCGCAAAGGATGCCTGTGGACCTTCACACGTTCCGCGGAACGACCGAGTACAAAATTAAGGTGTGGGATGCCAGTACTTGGAAAGAACGCACGTCGGTTACTTACCCACAGGTCCTAACGCTGAGCGCTGTTTGGTCTCCCGACGGGAAAAGGGTTGCGGTTGAGAAGTCCTGGGGAATCATCGACCTGTTGGACGTGGAAAGCGGGACCACCGCGAGCACTCTTACGACCGTTATTGAACCGTCGAACTGGGGGCCCATGTTTGGAAAAGGCAACTTAGCGTTCAGCGCCGACGGGAGCTTGTTGTACGAGGGCGCGTTCAAGAAGGGCATCTACTTGTGGAAGCTGCCCGTCGACTGATCTCAATCTCGATCATACGGGGCCGAGATGGGCCCGGGGGAGCATGAAGGCTAGCCGCTCTGAGGAGCTGCGGAATTTTTGACGTCCGAAAGCGAATACCATCGGCCGGGAAAGTGTCAAGACGTCGAAGGATGGGACACTCAAGAGTCAAAGCGCCGGAGCGACGTCAGGGCGTCGCTCCGGCATGTTGGGCTATTCGTCTGACTCGTAGGCTGCCGGCGTGTGAATCGGGTTCTGCGGTTGAGCGCTGTCCGCAGGACCACTCAGCTTCATGCCCTGGATGATCGCTACGGCATCAACCGCAGCCATAATTGCGGGTCTTTCGTAGTTCATCTGCTTTCACCTCCTCTCCAATAGATTTTTTTGCGGCTAAATGCGACGCGGTGGTGTTCACACTCGAAAATGCCGGGGCGACCTCGGGACTCCGTCGCCCCGGCACGTCCGTTACTCATCGGACTCGTACGCGGCTGGAGTGTGGACCGGATTCTGCGGCTGGCCGCTGTCGGCGGGTCCGCCAGTCTTCGGTCCCTGGATCACCTCCACTGCGTCTGCTGCGAGCGTGATTTCAGGTTTTTCGTACTTCATGAGGTTTTCACCTCCTTTCTTTCTGATTTCTCCTAGCTAAGAGAGTTTTGCGTCCGAGGCCTGACAAATTGCGTGCCACGTTCGCCGGAGGCATGGAGGTTCGGAAGGTAGGCTTCCAGGTCCTCCAGCACGTTCCAGTGCGCGGCATTGCGAAGCCAGCAGTCGAGGGCAAACACTCGGAGGACGGAAGGAACGGAAACAAGTCCGCCTGAGCGCACTTCTCGCAGTTCGGTCCGAAGTGCGCTGGAATCGATGATGCCAAGCGAACCGGACAACATCTCCTGTGTTTTCTCCATGAGACCAAGGTGCTGGGACGCGATGGCAGTCAACGGTCCGCGAATGACGAAGGCCTTCCGTTTGCGGTTAAGCAGTTCTTGCGGCACGATGCCCGAGAGCGCTCGGCGCATGAGCGAGCGGCGCTGGTTCGGCCGAACGAGCTGGCCGGGTGGCAGCGATACTAAGAACTCCAGAAGGTCGCGGTCGAGATACGGGTAGGCCTTCCGGTAGAGCGGTTCGGAGGAGAGAGGAAAACTTGCGATCTGCCGCCGTAACGCTTCGATGCTGATCATGCTTTCCTGAAAGCTCGGTCGCGGGCCCAACAGACGAGTTCTTCTCGGATAACCCCGAACGGCGCGCGAATGATGGCGAAGGAAACTGCCGTCCAGCCAAACGGGCGGAGCTACGGCACGGGACGGACGATCGGCCCGGAAGAATAGGGCCAAAGTCTCGGCTAGGATGGAAAACAGCGGACGTCGGAGGGCCAGAGCCCAGGAAAGCAACTGTTTTGAAAGCTCCTGGAGGCTAGCCTGTTTCACCAGATCAGCCAACTGCGGAAGAGGGCAGGGCGCACCGCCCAAAACTTCGTCTCCGCCGATACCGGAAAGTAGGACCAGCGCGCCGCTGTCGGCGAAAACACTGGAAAACTCGCGGCTGGCCGCGGTGCGTGAGTTCAGCGATCCGGGCGTTGCCATGAAATCATTGGCATCGAACTCGAGGTGAAACCAATCGTCGGTCCGGACTTCGACGCGATATCCACGTCTTCCGCGCTGTTGTTCCACTTTTTCGACGTAGGGCAGTTCATTCCAGTTCGGTTCGATGGAGCTGTGGTAGGTGACTGTGTCTAGCCGTCCAGGAGTAGCCGCAGCACTTGCAAGAATGCGGTCGGCCATGCAAACAATGGCCGATGAATCCATGCCTCCGCTGAGTTCCGCCAGCACCGGAAAACAGGAGCGCAGCCGGCGGTGCACGGATTGCCGGAAAAGTTCGCGGAAGTGCTCTTCGTAATCCGCGTCCTTGCGATACCGGAGGGTTGGGCGTTCCTTGAAACCCCAGAATTCCTTGATTTGCACTGATTTCTTGCGAATCACGACGCAGGAAGCGGGCGGAACGGAATGAATGCCGACGTAGGGCGTGAGGTGCGAAGCGGGAAATAAACCGAACCAGCCAGCGAGGTATTCCCGATTGAGCGGGAATCGCCGGCCGGCGAACAACACCAGCGGATCGAGAACGCTCGACCATTGGGCGTGAGCTTCATCGACGGAATAGAAGAGTGGCCGTGTTCCCAGGAAGTCTTTCGCAAGCACGAGTTCCTGCTTTCTCGAATCCCAGAGGGACAGAGCCCAATCGCCGATCAATCGCGGCAGGCAGCCTGTATCCCATTGCGTGTAGGCCGCCGCGACAATCGCGAGATCGGAATCGCAGGAGTGAACGGTGCCGGCCAGTGCTCGAACCAGGTCCTGGCGATTGTCGAGTCGGCCGTCCCAGGTGAGGATCTGGCCGGTGTTTATTCGATACGGCTGCTGTTGGCTCGAAACGGTTTCGCGCAAATAGCGGACGAAGATGCCGAGGCCTTCGTCGTGAAAGCTGCCCTCGCCATCTGGGCCGTAGGGAGCAAGTTGTTCACGCAGGCGGCGAAATTCCAAGGGTTCCTCCTCACTTCGCTCGAACCGCCAACATCCAAACTGAACGGTCATCGAAGCGCTCCTTTCTTCCGGTTCGCCCCTCAACAGCGTTCGAGAACCGAATACATCTCGGACATGTAGGACTTGTCGTTGATGACGGCGCCACCCAATTCGACCCAGGCGTGCGCGGCAAACGGCAGGTGCTGGACACCGATCACCAGTTGGGCGGCGAACCCATATCTTTTCAGAAGGCAGACGGTTGCCGCCGACCGCTGCAGACAGAGAACCTTACGCAAGTAAAAGGCAGCCGCCTTGTCCACCGCCCGGCAGATTTCCATCGGTTTGTAGGTGAGCTTCTGAGGGCTTGCGAGCGCCGTTCGACGGACGCGTTCATGGATGGCAGCAAAGTCCCGTCGAACCAGGGGGTATTCAAGGATCAACAGCTCCCGAAAGGCTTCGAATGTGATGAACATGGGTGTCCTTCTAACCAACATCTAGGCAGGGGCCATGACTTCGGCCTCCCGGTGCATCCTCCGGGCGAGGCTCCGGAGCAACCCAGCGGTCTCGGTCTGGGCGTCGCGATGAGTTTCACTCCAGGGCAAGGCGTTCACTGCGTAAGCGAATGGAGCAACAAGCGGCAAGAGCTCCATCCCGAGCTCGATGGTTGAATTGGGAAGCAGTTTGCGCCACACGTTCACGTAGGACTGACGGAAAAGGGTGCTAGCGTCCGGGTCGCCGCCGAACGCGCGCAGAAAATGCTGGAAGAGATACGCAAAACTGAAAAAGGGATTGCCGACGGCGGCCTCGCACCAGTCTAGGAATCTGCACTCGTTCGAACACACGATGACGTTTGCGGGGTTCAGGTCGAAGTGATTCAAGGTGTCGGGAATCACCGCGGATCGCATTTGTCCCAGTGCTTCCGTCAATCGTCCTCCGAGCGACCGAATTTCGGATGCACTCAGCCGTCGCGGAGCAATCTTTGTCTGACGCTCCATGAGTTTTTCGATTTCCGCGAGGAACGGAGCAGCCCGGGAAAGAAGGACCGCGGCGCGAGCGTCATGCGCGCCGGAGCTGAGGATCGAGGATGCGGAACCGACCGAGGCGACCTGCAGTAGGGCCAGCGACCTTGCCGCACAGCACCACGCTGCAAGGTCGCGGTGGGAATCGAGGCTTGTGCCCTCGACTTCGCCAGTCAGCCACGCATTCCAGTCGCCGCGCAGGGAAACGATTTGAGGCATGAAGCGTGGGAACAGAGCCGCCAAGCGCTGAGTGATTGCGAGTTCCCTTTGGTTCGGTGTTCCCGTGGCCTTGAACCAAACGGCCCCCTCCCTCGTTCCGAAGCGAACCAGCGCAAAGGACTCATTCGCATGCAGTTGATGAAAGGTACCGTCCCGCCTCCGCCCCAGCGGCTCCAATTGTTCGTCGATCCAACTGGAAATGTGCTGGAACGCGCCACACTCGGAAAAGGGACCCATCTGGCCAGGCAAGAAATCCGAGGTGTCAAGCTTCATGGCGCGGCGGATCGCAAGGTAGTCGCGCACATCCAGGAACGCATCCGCTTTCAGAGCCGCTACAGTCATCGTTTTTGGAGCAATGCGCCGCAGATCTTTTGATCCGAGAGCCTCGACGATGTGATAGTGAACAGCACCCGAAGCGCGGTCAGGATGAGAAATGCTGAACGGAGCGACGCAGACGGTTTCAAGATCCCAGGTTCGTTTCGCTTCCAAATTCAGGGCGGAGGCGACTCGCTGGTGTCGCGGAATGTGCAGAACCGGCAGGCCGAGTCCTAGCGGGCGTTTCAAGATAAGAACTTCTGCTCCGTTTCTTGCGAACAAAAGAATGCGCCAGGCGTCGGTTTCGTGTTGTGTGGGGACCAAGATCATGGAACACCCTTAGTGGTCCGCGCCCTGCTCAGCGAGTATCGATGACGCCACGAGCCTTGAGCGCGTGGATAAACTCACTGACATCGAACTGCACTTCGCTCAATGCGACGTGAAACTCGGCGCTGAGCCTTAGGCCGATCTGCTCCGAAGAGTCTCCTTGTTCCAGCAAGTCCATCACCCTTGCGCCCAATGGGTTCACGCGAAACAGGATTCCTCGGCGCAGGTCAAGCACGGCGCCCCCGTCGGCGCTCGATACTCTGCGGATGGTGTCTCGAAATAGGCCCATGCGAAAACGATCCCGGAGCGACCAAGAATTTGCAGCTGGCACAGACTGCCATCGAGGCACGGTGGGAAGCGACTGACTGCTTCGATTGTTCGCAAACGTGCAGCGAATGAACGATTTGGCCCGGAAGGAAAGGAAAGCTACGGGACAGTCCCGGCCACCGATGTTCGAATTTGCGGCGGACCGTGGGGCTAGGCAGGTCTTCGAATCATTCCTACGACTCGGCCGACGACTTCGGCATCGACACGGTTGCGCAGCTGCACTGATTTCGCGCGCTGCATGGGACTGTAAAGCGCCAACACGCCGTTCTCCAGCCTGCAGAAACCCCACCGGTAACCCCCGTCGCGCGTCTGCAGCACATAAATCGGTTGCGCCCAGATTGCAGAGGACAACGAGGCTCTCGGCCGTTTCTGCCTGCGGTCGACAATCAGGAGTTGAACCCCGGTGAAGGTGGAATGCTTGGGTTCTGGCGCATCGCCGACCCAAAACAGATCGCGCAGTGAAACGTTTGGCAAGCCGAACAACGACGAACCGGCGTGCCGCAGAAACCACGGAAGTGGACCGAACCTTCGTTCCAACTCGCGAAGAAAACGAAATGGCCCGGCCGGCAAGATTCGGTTCGATCCGGTTAGATCCAGAAACTCGGATGGCATTGCGCGGTCGCCGGCCTTGTCCAACGGAGCGCCACAAGCTTCAAACAGATCTGCCGCGCGAGCGCAGTAGACGGCGCATATGGAGATCAGTTTGTGAATATGGCGCGGAGCAAATTTTCGAGTCTCGTAGTCGGAAAGGGCCCCCGTCGAGCAGTAATAACGGCTGTCCCCGAGTTCGCGCGCGATTAGACGGGTACGGGACGAAGCCTCGCGAAAAGAAATGCCGCAGGCCTTCCGCGCCCGTTGAATGAAATCGCCTGCGTCGCGCGCTGAAAAAGGCCGCACAAGAGGTGCTGGCGCCCGATAGCGCTCCAGTCTTGCCGAAACGACCGGCTCCGGCGTTCCGGCAATCGGCCGAAATTCAAGGTCGACGGCCCCCAAAATGACCGCCTCGGTTCCTACGCTGAATTCGACCGGCGCATAAGGAAGCTGTCTTGAACACAGGACGATTTTGCCGGGTTCTGAGCGAATGACGCGAGAACATGTAATACCTCCGCTATGCCGGACAAGAAAGAGCGTGCCCTCAACGCTATTTCGAGCGGGCGCACGTTCAAGAGCGAAAGGATCCTCTCGTACCCGCGCGATACTTCCTGGCAGCAAGTCCGGAAATGCCAGCACGTCGTGGGATCCAATCTTGACGTACCGAAACTTGTTTTTTGTGACGCCCGGGAGAAAGTCCATTCGGCAAGGCAAACCAAGTTCCAGCCATTTACTGAGTGGCACAAGCGGTGTCGTGAAGTCGGCCTCCGCAAGATCGTAGAGCAAGGGTACAGGGGCAACGGGCTGATAGATGGTGGAGTCGAGTTCGACGGTCTTGGGCGAAGGGGAGGAGACCTGGAAAGGGGACACATCGTCAAGTGAGATCCCAAACAGGGCGAGCCAGTCGACGAGCCGATAACCGGAGAACCTGCTCAGCGAATGCAGCTGGTAAAGGCTGGGACTGAAGGACCGTTTTCGGAGCGAGCTGTAGAAACTGTGAGGAATGTGGGCCAGACGGTTTTCCATGGTTTGTGAAGCCCGTGACAAATCCGCGAGCGAAAGGCCGCGTGTCCGGAGAACCTTGCGAACGGAATCAGCGAGCGCGGATATTGCCTGGCGGGAGGATGCAGACATGGTAAGGGTAGTCGACCGCCTCGGTGCTTTCCAGGGCAGAAATTGTTCTGGCTGGCTGTTTTTCGGGACAGCGCAGGTGTCCTGAATTCCTGACAGAAAGCGGGTAACCAGGGCGCTGGCACGCGGCTATGCTAACTTGTTTGCACGTTCCGAGATGGGTAGTAACGACGTAGCACATCCGAACCGGGCCCATGGAAGCAA
>CAZQOB010000054.1:5499-38868 GCA_964594885.1 uncultured Acidobacteriaceae bacterium | reverse complement strand
AGCACAAGCTGCAGTGGCTTTCAGAGCAGGCGCTGAACTGGTCCGGTCTGCCGGTTGTGCACGTGCGGCCGACAGTGTTTCTCGAAGGCTTTTTCCTGACTCTTACTCCGGATTCGGTCAGGCAATCAAATCAGATCAGATTACCGTTCGGCGAGGGCAAGACTTCGCCGGTCGCAGCGGAAGACGTTGCACGTGTGGTTGTCACGCTGCTCGAAGACCCGCAGTCGCACATCGGCAAGATCTATCACCTGACCGGTCCGCAGTCCGAGAACATGCATTTCTTTGCACAGGAGTATTCGAAGGCGCTGGGCCGCACAATCACCTTTCAGGACATTCCGGTCGAGCCGTGGCGGGACGAGCTGCTCAAGCGGGGCTGGCCGGTTCACGTGGTGAACCACCTGGCGGCGATGGGCGATCTGCATCGCGCGGGGCGTTTCGACCGGCTGTCGGACGACGTGCTCGCGCTGACCGGGCAACGGCCGCTGAGCGTGCAGGAGTTTGTCCGAAAGAATGCGGCCGCATTTACCGCGGCGGCAAAAGCAAAAGAGGCTTGAGTGTTTTGCGGATGACCGGTACGGGGCGTTTCAGCTCCGCAACGTTGGGACGCTCAACGCCGTGCGCAGTTTCGCTAAATTTGCACAGATCTTCCGAATGCACGCTGAACACTGAGAACTAATCTTCGATAAAACACGTTAGGAGGAGAATTTTATGAAACGCATTTATTTCTTGTTGGTTGCAGTCGCAGTCGCGGCGAGTGGCGTGGCCTTCACGGCTCCCGTCATAGGGCACGCGGATGAGCAGGCCGCCCCGATTTACGGAGTGCAGATTCCGTCTGGCTACCGCGACTGGCCGATGATTTCCATAGCCCAGGTCGGCGCACCGGTCAAGGACTTGCGCGTCAAACTGGGCAACGGTGTTGCGATGAAGGCATTCCGGAACGACACACGCCCGTTCCCCGACGGGACCGTCATTGCGCGCCTTGCCTATCAGCAGGTCACGTCGGAAGAAAACAACAGGGTCTTTCGGGCTGCCGCTGAGCAACGCGGCCTGCCGCCTGAACAAATAGAGAAGCTTTTGGAGGCTTCTTTCGTAGCGGGCCCGCCAACAAACGTTCAGTTCATGGTGAAGGACTCAAAAAGATACGCCGCTACTGGCGGCTGGGGGTTTGCGCAATTCACCAATGGCAAACCTGACGACGAGGCCGTGCATAAGACCTGCTTTGCCTGCCACCAGCCGGCCAAAGATCACGATTTCGTCTTCACGCGTTATGCACCTTGATACCAAGAACGAACGCCAATAGGAAAGAACATGAAAAATGTGAACTTCGACAAGGGGTCTTATATGCTGAATGAAAAAATTGTCCGTTTGCTTCAGGTGAAGGTTTTGCCGCAGTACCGCGAGGAGGTTTTGCAGGCCGTTCGCGAAAATAAACTGCCTACGCGTGCAGATGAAGGTGTAGAGGCTTACTACCAGGCTGCGCGAAAGGATGACCCCAACACGCTTCTATTCTTCGCGATTTTTGCGTCGCAAGACGCATACGATTCCCATCTTCAACAGCAACATGCAAAAAGGACCTTTGCAGCTTTTCAGGGCAAGCTGGCGGAAGACCCGATTCGGACAGAGTTGATCGAGCTTTGATTGAGGATGGAGCGGCAAGGAGAAAGTCATGGAAAAAGTCATTGTGATTACAGGGACCAGCACGGGTTTTGGCCGAACCCCAGCCAAGGCTCGCACAACGCGGATGTTGGGTGTTCGCCGACAATTTACCGAGACCGAGAGGCTCGCATCGATCAGGAATAATCTCATGAATTCGGATAGGCGGCGCCGCTACAATCCGTAAGAGAAATTCAACGACTGCTACTGGAGGAATCATGACCTTCGCAACTCCGTCCCCTCTCCGTCGAGAACCTCAACTTGCCCGACAAACAGTCGTCGTAATTGGTGGCAGCGCCGGTATCGGGTTCGAAACCGCCCGACTAGCCCATGCCGAGGGGGCGAACCTCGTGCTCACGGCGCGGGATCCTGAGCGGCTTCAAAAAGTAGCGCGCGAACACATCATGGCGAACACCGCCCTCACCGGCGCCACGTTCGATATCGACGGCGGCCAGCAACTCGTTGAGGGCTAGCGAAAACTCTAGCCGGGAGCGGCATCTCGTCGATTATCAGGAGAGGGAATATCAAAGAACCTCCCACAGCGGTTCCCTAGACTGTTGTCGTCTGCGAGAGGTTTTCCCTAAAGCGTAGGAACTGCACACCTTCGTTATAGGTGAATGGCTACCTCATCTCTCCTGTCAAAGAAGACCAGTGAACGATCGGCCGCATGCGATGGCGAGTGACATCCTCTACTTCGCTTCTTTCGCGATGTGTGCTACGATAAATTCCGCAATGAGCGCACTGATTTTTACAGGCGGTTTACAGGCGGTTTTGCCAGGAGAGCTTGCAGTCAGGTTCGAACCAGGCAGCCAGTGCGCCGTATGCAAATCTTGCAAACGCCTTGTTTGCAAGGTTTTACGCTAAGTTGTTGATTCCACGGTTGGGGACGTAGTTCAGTTGGTTAGAACGCTGCCCTGTCACGGCAGAGGTCGCGAGTTCGAGTCTCGTCGTCCCCGCCATATTCTAAAGGACTTACAGCTAGGCCGCTGCTTTTTCTGGGTGCAGTAAAGGCTCAATTGAACCCTGTCTGATCTACACCTTTGCAAGAATACACAAAATTTGCACTTTCTGTGCAGCGCCCGTGCCTGCGCTAGGTCTCTTCGACAGGAATGCGTCCTGGACCTCGATTTTGGTAACCCTTTACGCGTCAACTAAATCCCGGATCTCTGGGGGAAGGCACCAGCAAAACGAACTCGTTTGTGTCTAGATGGCGACGCCCCGACACTGAACGGGAGGACTTCAAAGCAGGTAGGAATTCTAGGACGCTGCCGCGTAAAAGCAGCGTTCAGAGCGGCTTGGGAATGGCATTCCGAGTTTAGGTTTCATGGGTTGCATCATGAAGCCACCGCTCGTCAGGTGTCACTTTGTGGGCGACGTGGTCGTCGATAAATGTAGAGTTCCACGGCGGAGCGCGCGTTCCTTCATGACGGCGAAAAATACTGGAACGAGAATCAGTACATGGATCGTGGATGTGATCATGCCGCCGACGATAGGCGCGGCGATGGGCTTCATTACATCAGATCCAATTCCGGATTCCCAGAGTATTGGGATGAGACTCGCGAGGACTGCCGCTACGGTCATGAGCTTTGGGCGCAGCCGTTGAACGGCGCCTTCAATGATTGCCGCTTCGATATCTTCATGTCTAAGCGAAGCACCGGAAGCGAGTCGCTTGTCGAGCGACTCGTGAAGGTAGACGACCATCACGACGCCGGTCTCAACAGCGATTCCGAATAATGCAATGTAGCCAACCCAAACAGCCACACTGAAGTTGTAACCGAGCCACCACTGCAGGATCAGACCACCGGTCATCGCGTAGAACGTCGGGAAGATCAGTACGGCTGCCTCCATGACCGAGTGGAATACCATGTAGAGCAGAACAAAGATCACGAAGAACACGACGGGAACGATGATTTTGAGCCTTTCCTTTGCCCGGACTTCAAACTCATATTCACCGGACCATTTGTAGGAATAGCCCGGTGGAAGTCTTAGGTTCTGGCGAAGAAGCTGGCTCGCCTTTGCCACAAAGCCGCCATAATCCTTGGTTGCGAGGTCGAGATAGACGTAACCGGTGAGCAGCCCATCCTCATCTCGGATCATCGCAGGGCCACGCGAGAAGTAAACTTTCGCGAGCTCTGAGATGGGAATTTGTGCTCCCGTCGGGGTCGCTACCAAGACCTGCCGTAGTTGCTCGACGTTGTCTCGGAAATCGCGGCTATAGCGGACGTTGATCGGGTAACGCTGTCGGCCCTCAATGTTTTCGGCAACGTTTTCCCCGCCTATTCCCGAAGTAACTGCCCGCTGTACATCCGCCACGGATAATCCGTAGCGGGCCGCCTCCACACGATTTACTTCAACATTCACGTAAAAGCCTTCGGCAACTCGCTCGGCAAAAACCGAGCGAAGCTCCGGAATCCCGCCGAGTATCTGTCGGACTTGGGTACCGGCTTGCTGAATACCTTCGACATTTGGACCCTGAATTTTCAAACCGACAGGAGTTTTGATCCCGGTGAGTTCCATGTCGAGGCGGTTTTGAACTGGCATCGTCCACGTGTTTGTCAGCCCTGGAAACTGAAGTTTTTCGTCCATCTCACGAATGAGCTTCTCGTAAGTCATACTGGCCCGCCATTGCTCACGCGGCTTCAGCATGATCGTCGTGTCGTACATATCCAGCGGGGCGTTGTCAGTTGGGCTATCGGAACGCCCGACCGCACCAAAGACGCTTTCGACTTCCGGAAAAGATTTGATGACGCGGTCTTGCTCTTGTAGCAACGCCGAGGCTTGCGTGATAGCGATTCCCGGGAGCGCCGTCGGCATGTAAAGCGATGAACCTTCATATAGGGGCGGCATGAATTGGCTACCGATCCTCCAGGCCAGCGGCAGCGTCACAAGCAAGAAGATGAGGTTAAGAACTAAGGTCGTTTTGCGGTATCGGAGGCAGAAACGAAGAACCGGCAAGTACACTGCCTGGGTCCAACGGGAGAAAGGATTGGTGGATTCTGGCCTCAAATGACCGCGAAGAAAAATCACCATCAGCACAGGGACGAGCGTAATTGCAAGAATCGAAGAGAATGCAACGGACAGCGTTTTAGTCCATGCCAACGGGCGGAACATGCGCCCTTCCTGAGCCTCCAGCAGAAACACCGGCAGGAAGGAGACGAGGATGATAAGAAGAGAAAAGAAAATCGCAGGCCCTACTTGCTTCGCGGCACCCATAAGGATGCTTCGTCGTTCCGTTGCGGTCAGTTCGGCTCCCGATGCTGCCCTTGCAGCGATGTGCTCCGACAAATGGCGATATCCGTTCTCGACCATCACTATCGCAGCGTCAATAAGAACCCCGATAGCGAGCGCCAGACCGCCAAGCGACATGATGTTCGAACTTACGTGGAGGTAATACATCGGAATAAACGAGCCAAGGACAGCGATGGGCAAGGTGAGAATCGGAATCAGAGCCGAGCGAAAATGGAACAGAAACGCGATGGTAACGAAACTCACGATGATCGCTTCTTCCAGCAAATCACGTTGAAGGGTTTCGATCGACGCCCGAATCAAACCTGAGCGGTCATACCCCGTGACAATTTCCACGCCCGGAGGAAGCGATGGTTTGATTGCCGCAAGTTTTTCTTTCACCCCGTCGATGACCTTTAACGCATTCATTCCATCGCGCATGACGATGATTCCACCCACCGTTTCGCCCTGACCGTTCCATTCCGCAACTCCTTGACGAATGTCAGGGCCGAACGACACGGTTCCGAGATCGCGAACGAGCACGGGAGTACCGTTCTTCGTTGCTACGGGCACCGTTTCAAGGTCCTGAATGGAACGGAGGTAGCCGAGCCCGCGAATCATGTACTGCGCCCCGCCCATTTCGAGGACGCGCCCACCGACTTCGTTCGTGCTGTTGCGGACCTGGTCGATCACCATGGAAAGTGGGATGTTGTAAGCGCGGAGCTTATTGGGGTCGAGGTTTACCTGATACTGGCGAACAAAGCCGCCTATCGAAGCGACTTCGGCAACTCCGGGAACCGTCTCCAACTGATACCGCAGATACCAATCTTGCAGGCTTCGCAAATCGGCCAGGCTGTGTTGATTTGAGTGGTCAACGACTGCGTATTCATACACCCAGCCGGCCCCCGTTGCGTCGGGGCCAATCATCGGAGAAACGTTTCTCGGCAGGACGCCTTGTAGCTGCTGAATGTATTCAAGAACGCGAGAGCGGGCCCAGTACAAGTCTGTGCCGTCTTCGAAAACGACAAAAATGTATGAATCACCGAACATGGTTTGGGCGCGTACTGCCTTCACGTGAGGTGCAGCGAGCAGCGTGGTGACGATCGGGTAGGTAACTTGGTCTTCGATGATGTTCGGGGGTTGCCCCTCCCAAGGGACGTGGACAATCACTTGCACATCGGAAATGTCGGGCAGGGCGTCCAGCGGGATGTTTCTGAGAGACCAAATGCCCGCCAGCACCAGCAACAGCGTGCCAGTAAAGACGAGGAAACGGTTCTTTGCGCACCAGTCTATGACGCGGGAGATCATGGCTACATCCCCCCTTCTGCAGTGATGCTGAGCTGTTTCGTCGCCACGACGGCTCCACCCTTCATTGCAGTGATGGTAATCTGCCAAGTGCCGCCGCTTTCCAGAGACACTCGGCCTTCGTACAGGCCACTAGACTTTTCGGTCAGCGCAGTAACGACATTCATTGCAGCCATGCCCATCTCCGGCATGCCCGCCATATAACTGCGGACACTGACCTGCGCCCCGCTGATGGGCGAGCCATCGGCACCTTTGAGCTTCACTCGATACGTGTTGGTGCCCTTTCGCACAGCAGCGGGATCAGTCGAAAACTCAACCTGAGCGGCAGGCTGCGTTTGGTTCATGGAGGCCGAAGCACCTGCTCCAGGCGGAGGAGGAGCAAACGAGCCGATGGCTGCTTGCAGCTGGCTTTCTGAATCAATCAGGAAGTTGGCGGACGTGACGATTCGCTCTCCTGGCTTCAGACCTTTGAGAACCACATATTCGTCGCGCGCTTGGGGTCCGAGTTCCACTTCGCGAGGCTCCAGATATCCTGAGCCCCGATCCACGAAGACGAGCTGCTTTGTTCCGCTGTGCAGTACTCCACTGCCGGGAATAACCACCTGGCTCCCCATTGCGACTTGAATCGTGATGTTTACGAACATTCCTGGAGTGAGAGTGAGCTGTGGGTCGGAAAAAACGACTCGCGCCCGTGCTGTACGGGTGGTCATGTCTATGTCTGGATAAATGAAATCTACTCTTCCGTGGAAGGTGCGACCAGGATAGGAGTCAACCGTAAGTGCCGCGGCGGTTCCCGCACGCACCCGCCCCAAGTCATTTTGAAATATCTGAGCGATCACCCAGACCGTCGAAAGGTCCGCGACGGTGTAGATTTTGGTTTCTGGTTGCACATACGCATTCGGAATCGCATTGCGTTCAGTGATATAGCCGCTTACGGGAGAATCGATTTCCAGCTCTTGGGACGCCTGTCCAGTGGATTCTAGCCGTTCGATCTCTCGTTGCGGGATGTTCCACTGCTTCAGACGCTCCGCAGAAGCGTCAAGTAAAGAACCGATTCCGGAGGCGACTCCAGGAACGGTGCTCTGTGAGAGGTTCTGTGCATTCTGTTTTGCAACCAGATACTCACGCTCGGCCGCGGCCAGTTCGGGGCTGTAGATTGTAAAAAGCGCTTGCCCCTTGCGGACGTATTGATACGTCGCATCCGCAAAGACCTTCTGGATGTAGCCGGAGAATCGCGTTTGTACGTAGGAGATTTTCCTTTCGTCCATCGCGATAGTGCCGGTCGCGCGGATTTCGTCATTCACCGGCTTGCGCTTGACCTCATCGAATCTAACGCCGATTGATTGCAACCGTTCCAGCGAAAGTTGTACGGGCGCGAGCGGAGTTTCTGAGGGCGGTGGGGTTAGTCCTGGCGAGCTCCCTTGGGACGACTGCGCCATGGCTTCTGACGCCGGGCTTGCGCGATGCACTATCGGCGAAGGACTTCGATCCTTCCACCAAATAGCGATCAAGATGCTTGCCAGCACGAGGTTGCTGATTAATGCGAAGAGAAATGCCTTGCGATAGTTCGTCATGATCGTTACCCCCATCACCGCAGCGACAATCCGGACGCTCGTTCGATCTGTGCCACAGCCGTATCTCGCTCGGCCAGCGACTGCCAGTACTCTTCGTCGAGCTTCAGCACGTCGAGAAACGACGCCAGCAAAGCCTGGAAGTCTTGCCGGTTCGATTGATATGCAGCCAGTCCAGCTTGGAGCTCCGCGTGTGCTTGCGGGATGAGCCCTTCGCGGTAAATTTTCAGAAGCTCCGTTGACTTTTCGGCGATCAACGTTTGTTGGCGAAGCTCAGCCGCAACTTGCTGCGACTGCATCTCGTACTCGCTTCGCGCGCGGTCCTGATCCGCCTGGGCCTGAGAGAGTTCTGGTTGTTGTTTACGTCGCTTATAAATAGGAATGCGCACACCGAGGGTCAGCATGTAATACGCGCGAAACTGCGTCGGATCCGTGCGCTGCCACATGTACTGAACGTTGAAATCCGGATAAAAGTCCTTTCGCGCCAGATCTACCTGTAATCCTTGCTTCTCGACTGTCTTCTGTGCGCCCGCGATTTCGGGATTATTAGCCCTTGCCGCGGCAAGCAGTTGGTCATAGCTGTACGCTAATGGCGTTTCTGAAGGCTCGGCTGGAGTCACATCTGGTGCAGATTGCAGACGATTGAGTAACTGCTTCAACCCAGTCTGAACCTTCCCTGCTTCCAATTCTGTTTCTGTGATCTCACGAAGAAGTTTTGTTCTTTGAAGTTGGGCCTGGATTACCTCTTGCTGACTTCCCATTCCGCTGCGGTAGTGGGCTTCCGCTGCTTGCTCTACTTGTTGGAGCAGTTGTCCATCGCTTTCAAGAATGGCTCGACGCTTCGCAAGAAAAGCTAACTGGAAATAGGCTGCCTTTACGTCCGCGAGTATCGTTCTGCGCACGAACTCGTAGCGCTCTTGCGAGACGTCGGCGTCTTTCTTCGCGATTTCACCGCGCACCCGGAGTTTTCCGGGATAAGGAATATCCTGCGAGAGACCGAGCCCGAGGTACGCGAAATCGCTGTTCGTGTAGCCCGCGAATGGTCGCGGACTGCCGACGCTTACATGCTGCACAACAACCTGCGGATCAGGCAGTATCGACACTTGTGTCGGAACCAGCTTCGCTCCCTCAGACTCATGCCGGGCAGCCTGAATCTGAGGGTTATTCCGCTCGGCTTCCGCCAACAAGTCTGCGAGCGATTCTGGCTTAACGGATTGCGGTGCTTCCTGAGCCCACGCGACTCTCACCGCGGCGAGAAATAGCGAACTTGCAAGAACAAACGCCAAAACAGCCTTCATAAACTGTCCCCTTCCTGAATTAAGAGTTCTCGAACGCTGGACAGAAAAGTTCCCCCGGGGCCTGTGCCTTCCCGCGGACGTGAAGACGCACGAAGACCCAGACGAACCGGATCAGGACAGTTTCAGATTAAAAATGTACAGAGGAAGGATTGAAGCAGAGGGGGAGATACGTCGGGCGCGGCATGGGAAGGACGCTCCCGGAGGAGCGGAAGAGAAAGCCATACCGACTTAGAAACAATGGCATGAAGGGATACCAGCGATACCTGGGACGAGTTCTGTTGCGACGCTGGAATCGGAGCTTGAGAGAGCGCACAGCAGGAAGCATTCGGCGCGGCGCTCACCTTGACGCCACTGTTCTCCATGTCCATCCGGTCGCAGCGCGCCTCGGTTTGTGGCGTTGCACATTCCGCTGCTTTCGACGAAAAGAGAGTACAAATCGACAACGGCGAGACGCCGAGTCCCGCGAGGCTCAGAGTCAAAGCTGTTATCAGGAGCCGTCTCATCAAGGAACAGTTTAGCATGTAGTCCCTATCTGGTAGTCTGCTTCACAATCCCTAACTTCCGCGCTCGCAAGACGAGAAGTGCGACGTAAACGAATACCGCCCACATAGATCCGAAGAATAAAGCGAACGGCAAAGTGATCCAGAACGTCGGATAGGGCGTAATCAACATTCCCTGTTCAGGGAGGGCCGGCGCGGGCCGCGATGCTGCCATGACCTCTAGCGAATTTGCTGCCGCGGCAGCACTGTCGTCCCCCGCAAATGAGGCCGAAACTGTATACGCCCCAAAGCGATGGTCGGTAATTTTCATCTTTGCTACGCCGTCGGCCCCAGTTGGTCGGTTCCCAAGAGAAAGAGTCCCGAAGTAAGTGCGTACATTAAACGAAACGGGCTTGAAGGCCAGCGGGGCGCCCGAAGCGTCGGTGAACTTGGCCGAGACCAAAACCGCGGGAATCGGTGCTTCCTCGCGCGAGCGCCGGCTGACGAAGGGGTTTTCCAAAGTGCTGATCGTTCCGGGAGCATTGGTCGTGGTTGCCGGTGTTTCCTGGGTTTGCTCCACCACCTGATAGCTCATGTTGATCGTCGCTGGCTTTGGAGGCTCCTTGGCCTTCGTCGTTGTTGCGGAGGTGCTCGGGACAAAAAGAACGCCGAGGAAGACTAACAACGTAATCGCAACCGTGGGCGCGGGCCTCAATTTCGTTTCCACACGATGTTCCGCTAGGATCTCGGCCGGTTGATCATGCTCGCGCGTTTCCCAAATCGAGACGATTGGAAAGAATTTGGCCACAATCGAATAAGCGAGTAGAAATCCGGCCAGCGCGCCGACGACGATGGCCCATTCGATGAATGTCGGCGAATAGTGCGTCCAAGCTGCGGGAATTCGCTGCGCCGGCAGGAACGGAGTTTCGAGGGTAGGGACGACAATCAGGAACCGTTTGACCCAAGCTCCGAGAACGATGAGCAGCGAGGAGATTCCGACCGCGCCTACCGAGAAGCGCTCCAGCCTTTTGAAGAGCAAGAAAATCATCAATATGGCGATCGGGAGGATTACGCCGAGGAGTTGAACACTCCAGAACATCTTGGCGTAACGACCAACGAAGAGTGACTCAACCAAATCACGCTCAAACCCTTCAAGCTTATAACCGACCGTCAAGTATTCGTTGATATTGAAATAGAGATAGACCAGCGTGGACGCCAGGAGCAGTTTCCCGAGCTTGCGAAAATGTACGGGCTGAATGTACTCCTCGAGGTGCATCGCCCGGCGCAGGGCCCACATGGCGACGAGCACCGCTGCGCCGCCTGAATAAATGGCACCAACCACGAAATAAGGTCCGTAAATCGTGCTATTCCAGCCCGGCCGGAGTGTCATGGCGAAAATCCAAGAGACTACCGTATGAACCGAAATCGCCAGAGGGATGACGATGATGGCCATCACGTGAATGGCGCGTTCGAGAAGCTGGTGCTGCTCGGGCGTGTTTTTCCAACTCAGTGCCAATGCACGGTAAATCTTGCGCCGCCACTCTGGGAAACGAGTGTCATCCGCGAGAATCGCCAGGTCAGGGATCAGAGGAAGATAGAAATAAATGATGCATGCCGTGAGATAGGTCATTACGGACAAGAAATCCCAAATTAACGGCGACTGGATTCGGCCGTACCGCAGCAGATGCCAGATGCGGTCGGGCCGGCCAAGATCCGCAATAATCATCGGTGCGCCGGTGATCAGCGCCAGCACCGTGATTGCCTCCGAAAGACGCGTCATCGGCGTTCGCCATTCCGCGTTGGTCACCCGCAGGATCGCCGAAATCATTGTTCCGCCCTTGCTCACGCCGACCCAAAAGACAAAGCTTGAAATATAAATCCCCCACGAGACTTGGTCGCGAAGCCCTGTAACGATCAGCCCTTTGTTTAGCTGAATCGCATAGGCGACCAATCCGAAGAGAAAGGCAGCGCCAAGCAACGCTAGCCACGCGTAGTAGGGCGCGGAGTTCATGGTCATTTGTTGAAGCAGTGATTCCTCACGATTTTTCATGCTGGCCTCGCAGGCTGGATTTGAACCAGCGTCGCGCTCTGGCCTGGCGCCGCGTACTTCCGATTCGCTGGTGGCAGGTAGTAAACGCGCGGCTCTGTGCCCAGCTCTTCCATCAGCCGGTAGCCGGCTCCGCGCTTGGCGACTCTGCTCAGCTGAATGGTTTCGCCTTTGGAATTGGTGACAGCGTCTTCGAATTCGTCGCCGAAGTACACAGCACCCATCGTGCAGGCGCTTGCGCACACCGGCAGTTTTCCCTCGCGCAGCATGTGCGGGCAAAACCCGCATTTTTCAATCGTGCCTTTGCGATGGGGATACATCGATTCCGGGGAGTAATGAACCGCCATCTCGTCCGGTGTGTGTGGCGGCTCGCCCCAGTTGAACGACCTAGCCGAATACGGGCATTGCGCAATGCACTCGCGGCAACCGATGCACCGGTCGTTGTCTTGGACAACAATACCGTCGGTCCGCTTGAACGTTGCGCCCACCGGGCAAGCCCTCACGCACGGAGGGTTATCGCAGTGCATGCACGGCCGCGGCAGGTAATACTCGCCTGCCGCGGGGTTGTCGGCAACTTCATACACCTTGATCCATTCCTGCATGGGCGGAACGTAGTGCATTTTGTTGCATGCCTTGGTGCAATCGCGGCAGCCGTCGCATTTGGCAAGGTCGATCACCATGACCCACTTTTGGTTCGTGGGGGCCTGCGACCGAGCCGGCAGCACGGCCTGCATTAAGGTCCGTGCTGCCAACTTCAGCGAGCTTCCACCAAGCGCCGCCAAAGCGGCCCCGCCTCCTAATGCACTGAACAATCCACGACGACTCAGGCTCATAACGGTCCCTTCGCGATTACTTGGTCACTACCAGCTTCATCTTCATGTCTTCGTGGCCGTTGCCGCATTTCACGGCGCACTCGACGACATACTCGCCGGGTTCGGCTGGCGCCACGACCGTGTATTCGTTCGCGCCTTCCTTTACTGGAAGGTCCCAGCCCTGGTCTTTTAGGGCATTGATGGTGAAGCTGTGCACGGAGCCATCTTTTGCCATTTCCGTGCCTTTCTTTCCGATGATCTTGAGCTTCACCACTTGGCCGGCCTTCACAGTAATCACCGGTTTCTTCTGGCCGGGGACCTTGAATACGTTGTCGCCGTCTGCGAGAACCTCATAGGTTTTAGGCGCCTGCGCCCACACCAACGAACCGACAAGTAGGGCTGCAGGAAATGCAACGGTCTTCACTGATTTCATGGTCGTCTCCTTATTTATTCAGATACTCGAAAATGGCTCGCGCTTCCTGCTCTGTAAGGTTTGCGCGTACACGCATGTGTCGAACGATGGTCGCTGTCCGGCGTGCGTCCATCGTTGGGAGCTCGGCATGGCACCGCGTGCAATTCGCCTTGTACGCTTGGTCGGGGGTGAGTCCCTTCTTAGCCGCAGGCTTCTTTGTCGCGGGTTTCGCCCCAGAATGAGTGGAGTCGTCAGCGTTGGCCGCTGGCGTCGCTGCGGACGCCGAAGTGGTTGAGCTCGCTGACTGGTTGTTGCTGCTTTGCGATTGCGCCATCGCGATCACAACGAAGCCAAGTGTGAAGGCCAAAGCGATTCCGGTCAGTTTCGTTTTCATTTGCTACCTCCTGCCAACGGAAATGCGAAGCGATACGTGAGTCCCACAGTCCAGATGTTGTGGTCGCCTTCACTGTTGAACTGGCGGCCGTAGGAAACATTTGCTCGAATGTCGGGCCGGACCCAATAACTCCATCCGGCAAAGAAGCGCTGCGTGTTTACGTCCGGCATATCGCCCATACCATCGCTGGGTATCGTCGGCATGTCCGTAGGCGTGAAGAACTGCTCGAATCGAAGCTCAGCTTGCGACTTGCGCATAAATGGCCGCCAGAACGGTGCCCGGCGCATCCGATATGCTCCTTCAATCCAGTAGCCACTGCCGGTGAAACGATTTCTGGCAATTTCTCCGCGGACATCGAGCGGGACTTTCGTCGATTGCCAAATGAAATCGACCCCGTAAGTGTTGACGTGGTCATCCTGCAACTTGCGTTGAAAGGAAGTGCCGATCTCTAGACGCGCTTTCGGGAAAAAGAAGCCGACGCGCCCGCCGGTCGCTCGTGTCGCGCCGACCCAGGAATTATTGGTAGACGCCGAAAAGAAAGCGGCGTAATTGACGTTCAGTGCTGTGCCGACCGGGATGGCCCCGCGGACCATTCCGCCGTTGCTGTCCGTCATTTCCATATCGGTGATGATCGGCGCGTTCGGCAGATTGCGAATCCAACCGGGATGGAGACGTTCGTTGAAGATTCCGAATGGCGTCAAAAAGCGCCCGCCGACCAGAGTCATGTACTTATTCGCAATGAAATTGATCTGGGCATATTCAACGCCTTTGTCCCACTCGTGATCCCAGGGCTGGCCGGTCTGGTGCGTGTAGGTTCCCTCAAACTCCGCTTCGCTCTCGATGAGCCAACGGTCTCCTAACGGAATCAGGACGATTGGGGAAATGGTCGGACGAATTTGCTGCTGGTCCGGCTGGAAATCAGCGGCAGTCCCCACAAACCCTGTGAGGATCGGCGTTGCCGATTCCGGTTTGGTGTACACCGGCGTCTGCGCGCAGGCTCCAGCCGCCACGAACATCGTTCCAAGAACGAGCAGTATTGATCTGTTCACTTTGAATCTCCCTTTCCGGCGGAATTCTTCCTTGCGCACGTAAATCTTCCCGAGGCAAGATCCGCCACAGTTAAACATTGCAATTTCCTCTGACACTGAGCGCTCAATGCGCGGAGCGCTTCGCCGCACTTGTCGTTTGCGGCAGCCGGCGAGTTGCGGTTGGTATCGAGAAATGAAATGACTTCACTCGCATGAATCCGCTCGGGTGGGCGAGACAACCAAAAGCCGCCCTTAGTGCCTCGGCGGGAGTTTACAAACCCGCCCCAGCCCAAAAGCTGCAAAACCTTCGCAGTCTCTGCCGGCGGAACCTCGATTTGGCGGGCAACCACGTTCGAGCGAAGGGGAGTCGCCGCCTCGGCCAGAGAGCACAGGGCCTTTAGCGCCGATTCGATCCGCTTGGGAATTGCCGGAAAGATCAAGGTATTCCTCCCTTTCGGACCTGATTGTCCGATTTGCGAGAAAAAAGGTCTGTGACGGGCGCAGCAAAGCGATGTGATGGCCGTCACATGGAGGGAATTCGCATGAATTCAGTTACGGGTGAGGGATTGGAAGGACTTAGCGTGGCCACAGCTGGTCAACTTCGGGTTTTCGTAGTTCCTGGGTGGAAGACGGAAGCGGCAGAGGCCGCACGATTGCTCCCCAAACCGGATCGCCAGTTAAGATGTACTGCTGGCGACATCCCTCACAGAGCCAATAGTGCCGGACCTGGTGGACTCCCCCTGCGGGCAATTGTTTGCGGCCAACAGGAAAACGAAAAAGCTTGCCTTGCGCGGACCAATGAAAAGCTGAAGAGCATCCCGGATTAGCGCACTTCGGTTCAGCGGATTCATAAAGAGCGACGGCCCGGCAATCGCTATCCATTCCAAGAAGCGAGCAACCGCTCTGATCGTAAATATCACGCTCGTGTTCCAAAGCTTCAATCGTTCGACATAACCAATCTTTCGTGGCTTGATAGACTTTTTCCATTTCGCAAGAGCGATACAAGCAATCCAACGATTCGCCCTCGGGCGTGAGCGCAATGTGACGACAAGGGATTCGCTCGCGACGCTTTTCGTCCGGCACAAACTGCATGAGAATGCAGTCGTCGCATTGACCACGTTGGCTGGGATTCTGGTAGTTCAAGCAGGAAGGAGAATCCTCAAAGATCAGACCTGGCCGCCATCGCCCGAGACTTAGGCGCTCGTAGTGCCCATTCGACAAGAGCTCTAGCTCTTTCCTGAGAACCTCGACCGGATCGCGCGCATCTTCTTTCATTGCCGCCACCCAACATCCTTTAGTGCTCTGTGTGTGCTCACCTTGTCTGTGATGGAGGTCACCGTGCCAGGTAAGCCCGGTCACTGCTTTGGGTGCAGCCCAACGCTACCATTCACCGTAAGGATCGTGGGTTAACCATGAGTCTTCGTTTCCACTTGGTTCCACATACCGTCAAGCCTATAATTTCTTCGGAACCGGCCATGCCCACGCCGTACGGACTCCCCGTAATCGATAGTTGCGTGACGTGTCCGCATCGAGAGGAGCGCCTCTTCTGCAACCTCTCGCCCGAAGCCGTCCAAAAGCTCTCAAAAATCACTTCCCGAGCCACTTACCCAAAGGGCGCTGTGTTGTTCGTGGAGGGCCAAGACCCCCGCGGAGTGTTCATTCTCTGTCATGGCCGCGCCAAACTGTCCACTTCCTCAGCAGATGGCAGAGGATTGATTCTGCGTATTGCAGATTCGGGCGAAGTTTTGGGACTGTCAGGAGCAATTTCCGGTAAACCGTACATCCTCACCGCTGAGGCACTCGAACCGGTGCAAGCGAACTTTATTTCGCGGCAGGACTTGCTGCAATTTCTTGGCGAGAACGCGCAGGCCGCGCTGAGGGCTGCGGAATTGCTGGGGGAAAACTACCACGCGGCGTTTGCCGAGGTCCGCAACATTGGTTTGTCTCAGAGCGCTTCGGAGAAGTTAGCGCGGTTCTTGCTCGAATGGGTTGACGGCCACAACGATGCAAACCATCCTGATCGGGCCACTTTGACGCTGACGCACGAGGAAATTGCAGCCATGATTGGCTCATCCCGCGAAACGGTGACTCGGATGTTCTCGGATTTCAAGAAACGAAAATTTGTCGAGGTTGCCGGCTCCACACTTATACTGCGCGAGCGTTCGAAGTTGCAGAGCCTCCTAGATTTGGGAAATTCGTAAAACGCCTCTGGCGGTCCAAGCAACGTTCCCAACGGAAATGCCCGACCGTGATATAAAAAGGTTCCACCCGAGCCTTTCGGAGTCCGCGATGGAGCATACTCATCACCCTTCCGAATCGATGCGCCGTCACGAGTATCGCCACGAACACCACACCGAGCCCGGCCTGCACTCCGGACCTGATCGCCATACGGGCCACTCGGTCGCCATGTTCCGCGACAAATTCTGGTTGAGCTTCGCGTTCACCATCCCTGTGCTCGTCTGGTCGACCGATGTACAGCACTGGCTCCGGTTCACCGCACCCATCTTTCCCGGCTCAAAATGGATTTCCGCGATCTTCGGAACCGTCGTCTTCTTCTACGGCGGAATCGTTTTCGTGCGTGGCGCATGGGGAGAACTCGCCGAACGTAAGCCCGGCATGATGACGCTCATCAGTTTGGCAATCCTCGTCGCCTTCGGAGCATCGCTTGCTGCAACACTCGGTGTCTTCCAGGTCGAAGTCTGGTGGGAGCTCGCAACATTGATCACCATCATGGTTCTCGGCCACTGGCTTGAAATGCGCGCCATCGTACAAGCGCGCGGCGCGCTCAACGCTCTCGCCGCATTGCTGCCCGACACGGCGGAACGCGTGGATGGCTCTGAAGTTCGCAGCGTCTCGCTTTCCGAACTGCGAACGGGTGACCTCGTTCTCATTCGACCCGGAACGCGTGTGCCCGCGGACGGAGAGGTCACCGAAGGCAACGCCGAAGTGGACGAATCCATGATCACCGGGGAATCGAAGCCGGTCTCAAAAGGACCTGGCGCCAAGGTTATCGCGGGAACCGTCGCAGGCGGAGGAAGCCTTCGCGTACGGATCACTGCGGTCGGAGAAGAGACCGCTCTCTCCGGTATCATGCGGCTTGTCGCCGCGGCGCAAGCATCCGGTTCCCGCACCCAGGCTCTCGCCGACCGCGCAGCCGCCCTCCTGTTCTACGTAGCCGTAGCAGCCGGCACGGCGACGTTTGTTTACTGGTGGATGTCCGGCGACAAGGCACACGCGCTCATCCGGACGGCGACGGTCCTCATCATCGCTTGCCCGCATGCCCTGGGTTTGGCGATTCCCTTGGTCATCGCGATCTCGACTTCGCTCGGCGCACAAAACGGACTCCTAGTGAAAGATCGACTCGCTCTCGAACGTGCGCGCGATTTGGATGTCGTTGTTTTCGACAAAACCGGAACACTGACACGCGGCGCTCCCACGCTATCTGGCGTTGCGCTTGCGCCTGGGGTTCGCGAGCAAGATTTGATCGCGCGTGCCGCAGCCGTTGAAGGAGATTCCGAGCACCCGCTCGCCAAAGTGATCGTTGCCGAGGCAAAGCGTCGTGGAATCCCGGCCCTCCCTGCGACTCAGTTCGAGGCTCTCCCGGGCCGCGGTGCGCAGGCACTCGTCAGCGGCGAGACTATCGCTGTCGGTGGCCCGCGACTGTTGAGCGAGCGAAGCACAACGCCTCCACCGGAACTCGCAAAAACCATGTCGGCGTGGGCAGCCGAAGGGAAGACCGTGCTTTGTGTCGTTTCAGGAAGAGACGCTCTAGGCGCCTTCGCCGTGGAAGACGAAATTCGCCCCGAATCGAAACAGGCAGTCGAAGAGCTTCATCGCCTCGGCGTGCGAGTTGCAATGATCACGGGCGACTCGAAAGCCGTCGCTGAGTCCGTTGCACGCCGCGTCGGCATTGATGACGTCGCCGCCGAGGTGCTTCCCGCCGACAAGGCTTCCGCCGTCCAGCGCTTCCAATCCGGTGGCAAACGCGTTGCTATGGTCGGCGACGGCGTCAACGACGCCCCGGCACTCGCCACCGCGAATGTCGGTATCGCCATCGGGGCGGGCACCGACGTCGCCGTCGAGTCCGCAGGCATCGTTCTGGTGCGCAGTGACCCGCGCGATGTCGTCGGAGCGATCGAACTCTCCCGCGCGACCTACCGAAAGATGATTCAGAATCTGGTCTGGGCTACCGCCTACAATTTGGTTGCGATTCCCGTCGCCGCAGGTGTCCTTCTCCGCTGGGGGCTTGAACTCCCCATGAGCGTGGGCGCCATCGCCATGAGTTTATCTACGATCATCGTTGCAGCAAACGCGCAACTGTTGCGCGGACTCAAGATCGGACGAGACCCGATCACTCTGCCTCCGCCTTCTCAAAAGGCCGCCGCAGCGTCCGCATAATGGAAGGGCGTTCCGCGCGCGCAATTTGTCAAAGCATAGAATTCGGCGCACACGGAGGACAACCAAAAACGAAGTGCTTCTAATGATTATGACTTCCCAAGCCATGGCCACTGAGGTGTAGCAGTAAGATTCCCAGCACAAGCAGGCCGCCCGCAGCGTAAAAGATTTTAACTCCCAGTGGCATTGCGCTACGTGCTAGGGGTCGCGTCCTAAGCGGCTGCTTCTGTTTGCGCCGCCCATACCCAGTCATTCCCCATGGTTTGTAGATGCCCAGCGTCGCGATGCCGAGAAGCAACGCTAGAGCCAGGGCGGATTTGCGCACAAGCTCGATCTTCAGCGGAACAAAATCAGTCGCAAATAACTGCGTCGCGGTGAAACCAGACGCCCGCTTTCCCGCCACTGCTATGACGCTGTACTGGTGCATGAGCAGAAGAAACGTCGCAAGAAGTGTTAGCCCGAACTTGAGCACGACCCAGTAATACCGAAACAAGCCCCATGGAGTGCTCAGTGCGTCGATGATTCCCGACGCCATCGCGGCAAAGCACATCGGGATGATCACGAACCTGCTGATCAGATCCATCGAGACGCAAGCGCCGCGAACAACGTCAGGATTATGGGTCGTCAGACTGGCAACGCTTAGAGCCAAGAACGCCGCGACCGCGCCGATCCAGGCAATCGAAAAGATGACATGCGCCGTGAGAATCAACTTGCGAAGAGATGGTGTCATCACCGCCGCGCTTTCATCTGATTGGTCGATGCGGCCACTTGGTCGGAAACACAAGCATCGCCAACGGTGGAGATCGCCTCAGCTCGCAACCGGGCTGCATGACTGTAGATAAGGTCCGTCGTGCGAGCCAGGAACTCAGCGATAGCGGTGAGCTGGCGGACATCGAATTCCTCCAACAATGCGGAAACGTCTTTTCGCAGTGGCCGGATTACGTCATGCACGGGCGACTCCTTCAACGCTAAGCGGAGAATCTGCTTCCGCCCGTCGCGCTGATCCGGTTCGCGGCGCACGTATCCGGCCCGCTCCAACCTTGCGACCACACCTGTGATCGCACCGCTCGTCAAGCCAGTGATCGCTACCAGGTCGGTCCCCGCCATCGCTCCGCGGTCCCGCAGCAGGTCAAGGCATTTGTGATCCGTGGGGCCGAGCCCCAGGCGCTCCGCGACCGCATGATGAAACAGCACAACCGCAGTGCTGTGCCGGCGCGCCAGTTTCCCCACTATCTCTTCAGTCAAGTCTTTTTTCTTCTGCATCAATTCTATACCTTACCTACTCGCTTAGTTCCTAAGCTATAGTGGGCAGTCATAAGCGTCAAGGATTTAGTTTGCGGACTGGGGCGGTCGGATTGCCAAGGTCAGCTTTCCGTTCCGAACAGCTTCCGTCGAACCAAGTTAAAACGGCTTTCCCCCTTGACGCTGGAACCGATTCCAGGGTTTAGACTCGTCGCGAGGAAACGCTCCATGCGATCTGGACAACTTGCTCATCGAACCGGAGTCAGCACCGATACGCTGCGGCACTATGAACGACTCGGTTTATTGCCCAAACCGCCGCGAACAACGAGTAACTACCGAAGCTATGCCCCGGAGTCAGAGCAACGCGTCCAACTCATTCAGCGCGCTCTGAGCGTAGGGTTCTCCCTTCCAGAAATGAAGACTGTCCTTGCTGCGCGCGACCGGGGAGATGCGCCCTGCCTTCGCGTCCGCAGTTTGCTGCGTTCCAAAATTGCCGAGCTGAACCGCCAAATCGCACATTTTCTCCGCCTTCGCCGGGACTTGAATCGGCTCGCGAAGGACTGGGATAGCCGACTCCGAGCCACGAGAAGGGGCGAACGAGCCCATTTATTCGAAAACATGGACGACAGATTAGGCAGTGTGGTCGCCCGACGCCGAATCAAAAATCACAAAGGACGGTAACCGATGCAGACACTCGTACTCATTCTTTCGTTGGCCATCTTTCCGCAAGTTGCGCTAGGACAAGAAGAACAATCGAGCCTCAACACTCGCGCAAACACGGTCGCAAAACGCGGGGATCACGTCATGGGTTTTTCGCATGAGGCCGCGACGCACCATTTCTATCTGTTTAAGGACGGCGGGGAAATCGTCGTAACGGCGAATCTTTCGGATGATAGATCAGCACGAGACCAAATCCGCATGCACCTGGGACACATCGCCAAAATGTTCGCCGCGGGTGACTTCAACGCGCCGATGATGATTCACGACACGAATCCACCGGGCACCGCAACGATGACCAGACGCAAAGAGCAAATCCGCTACGAGTTCTCAGAAGTCGAGCGTGGCGCAAAGATTCGCATCACTGGCGCAAACCCGGAGACGATCGATGCCGTCCACGCCTTCCTCCTCTTTCAAATCCTCGACCACCACACCGGAGACAGCGCCGCAATCTCGGAAGAGCACACGCAAAACTAAGGCATGGAGCTGATTCGTTCTCCCTATCGTGCAGTCAATGTGTCCGCGTTCAGCTCGATTCGCTAGAACACCTGGTTGGCAGGCAGACGCTCCTATGAGCCCAGCGGTCGGATGGTCCGGTTGCTATGAAATCTGGGTGCAATTAGGGTGCAATAAGACTTTCTAAGTGTTACTTTGGGCGCCAGAGGTGGCGATCGGCGCCGTGAATTTTCAGTTAGTTACCTCTAAGCCGGATTCTGTCACGGCAGAGGTCGCGAGTTCGAGTCTCGTCGTCCCCGCCATTCATTCAACCTAGGTCTCGGGTCGCTCACACCCAAAAGGGTTGTACGAGTTTCCCTGAAACCAACGAGCGCATTTTTGCACCCTTTTTTGCGCCCTTTTTCGTCAAATAGCGTCGTTCTCACGATTGGCCTGGGCCACTTACCGGCGTGGGCGCGAGAGCCGTGGCGTTCGTTTCGGAAGAAGAAATCAATGCGAGGACTCCGCCTGCGCAAATATGCATCGCGCTCACATCGGCAGCCAAAGTTCACGGGATGTGCTACACTAGTTCTGATGTTGTGCTACACGGAGGATTTCGTCTTATGAAGAGCGCTGCTACGCCCCGTACCCGACATCAAGCTCGCTTGGGCACGAGTAGATCCACCAGGCTGCGCGAGGTAATGGTCATCGCCGAAGAGGAGGGACTTCTAGCCGGCGAAAGGACCCAGGTCGTTCGCGGAAGGATGCCGCGCGCGCTTGTAGCCAGAGCAAAGAATCGTACAGGCATTGCTTCCGATACTGACTTGATCGAAGTCGCCCTGGCCAATATCGCGGTAGCCGATGACTACACCGATTGGCTGCTGTCTCAACGGGGCGCCGTACCAGCCGGAGTCGACCTTGAGTTCTGATTTTCAAGCTACGCTCAGACGTCTCAAACCTGACAAACATCGACGACCGTTCAAACCGCGGGCTGAATCGGAGCTCGACTTCCTGGCAAGCAGAAAGTATCGTCCTGGGAAGTTGCTCTATGACACGACGGTCTACGTCGACATCCTGCAAGACCGATTTCCACACGACGGAGAACGGACCTTGCGAGCGGCGGAGGCATGGCACTCGCCGGTTACCGAGGGCGAGCTCGCCGCAGTTTGCGGCGTGCTCGATCCCGCTCATCCTGGCACGCGACGAATCGTGGAAAAGATTGTCAAAATCATCGAGCGCAGGTCCGTCCACCGGACTATCGTTCCGGATCCGGACATCTGGCGGGAAGCTGGGATTCTGTCTGGTGTACTTGCCCGCTTACAAGGCTATGGAAAGGACCACCGCCGGCGCATCTTGAATGACGCGCTTTTGTTCGCAAGTGCCCGAAAATATGGGTGTGCCGTTCTGACACGCAATCTTACAGACTTCGATTTTCTGCAACAGCTGGATCCCTTGGGCAGAGTCGTGTTTTATAAGTAGCGAATTCCCTTCTCTGCTCTTGCACCTGTCAAGCGTGCTGGCCAACAAGGGAAATAAAAGACTGCGTATGGTCCATTTATGGTCCAATAAGAATTCCCGAGGGTTACTTTGGGCGGTTTTGGTAGCCATCCGTGCCGCCTAGTTTCAATCAGTTACCGCTAAACGCTGTGCTGTCACGGCAGAGGCCGCGGGTTCGAGTCCCGTCGTCCCCGCCATTCCTTTCAAAAAGTCTTGCAATCTATTTTCAATTTATTGGGGATGTGGAAAGGGCTCAGACGGCTTTATTCCACGTCAATTACCTTGATTTACCCAAACTCAGCGGCGCCTCACCTTTGTGCTGCCAAATTTCACTGGCGAAGCGCAGATAATTGACGCTCATCACCTTCTCGATGACGGCACTCTTGTAACCTTTTTCCGCCATTTTCTCGGCAATCACCGCAAATTGATGCGGACCATTGAGGTCCGCGGCAAAACGGGGAATTCTCGGGTTTTCGCCGGGCGCGGCTATGCCCAAAGCACGCCGTTTTTCCACGAACTTGGCGTAGCCTTCCATGAAGGCTTCGATATCATCGATTCCGGTCGTACCACCGTCCGTGCCGATCCCGACGTGATCCTCGCCGCAAACCTTAATGGCGTGATCGATGTGCGCGACGACGTCGTCGCCGGTGAAACGGCGTCCGACGGACAGGAAGTTCATGAGATAAATGCCGACATAGCCGCCCTTCGAGGCAACCAGCTTCAGTTCCTCGTCGGTTTTGTTTCGCGGCGAGTCCGACAGCGCGCGGCAACCGGTGTGATTAATGGAAATCGGGCGAGAGGAATAGCACGCGGCGTCCAAACAGGTTCGACGGCCGCTGTGCGACAGATCGACCATGCCGTTTTTGGCGTTGATGCGATCAATCACCTGGCGGCCGAACGCCGTAAGTGGCGGATCGCCGGCAGCCAGCGCGCCACCACCGAGCTGATTGGCTGCATTGTAGGTAAGCTGGAAGCACCTCAGCCCGAGGTCTGCGAAAATATCGACGCGCTGGGGCTGGTCGCCGACCATCGCCATATTCTGGAAACCGAAAATGACTCCAATCTTTCGCTCCTGCCATGCGCGGAGGATATCGCTCACTTTATTAACTTTAAGCAGACGATCATCGGTTGTAATTGTCGCGGTCCACCGCGCGATATCTTCTACTGTAGCTTCGAATTCGCCTTCTTTACCCGCATCGACGTCCGGATTCCCAAGCGTGATGCACACCGCGGCTAACCCCGACGACAAGGCATCGTCGATCGTCCGCTTGTCCAACACTAGCGCGCCGGGTTTCCTAGACTGATCCATGCGGAAGGTGTTTGGGTTGTAGAGCGCTCCCAGGCCATTGACCACCATCATGCGCTCCGGCCCGGTCTTCGGCTGCGAGAATGTCTTACTTGCGATCAATGCGGACGCAGCGGCCATTTTGAGGAACAAGCGGCGATCAGTCATTTTAAGTTCCTTTAACTGACACTTCCGATTTGACCGGCGAATCTCGGCAGGATCGATCCTATATCCGCTGCCAGCCGGCTGGACAACGATTTTCATCTTCCTGGTCATGCACGCCACGAAGCAGGAGAGCACGACCCGAAACACAGCGAGCCGACACCGTACTCATCGAGTAATCGTAGATCCCAAGAGGCCCGACTCTGATTGCCGCACGGGCGGCTTCGTTCTAACGGGCAAGCCGGAAGTAATGTGTGCGTCTTAGGGTTCACTCCAAAGATCCGGGTGCAATAAGGGTGCAGTAAGAGTGCCATAAGACTGCCCATGTGCCACTTTGGGCGCCAGAGGTGGCGATCGGCACCGTGAATTTTCAGTCAGTTACCTCTGAGCCGGATTCTGTCACGGCAGAGGCCGCGGGTTCGAGTCCCGTCGTCCCCGCCATATTCTAAGAGACTTACAGCTAGGCCGCTGCTTTTTCTGGGTGCAGTAAGAGCGCAATTCAGCGCTTTTCTGGACTCCATCGCTATAAAAAATCTAGAAAAGTTGCAGTTCTGAGGAGAGAGGCATGCGTGGCGGCCTGAGCGAGCAATGCCAGCCGGGCAGGCCAGATAACTATTTGCACATCAATGAGATAGCGAAGGTCGGGGCGCGCGACGAGGACAAAAGTCTTCTAAATTTTGGGGCCGAATGTTGGAGGGGCGGGTCGCTGGGAACTCAAGGACGCTGCCGCGTCGAAGCAGCAGTCGAATTTGCAACTTAGTCGGTGGAATATCTTCCGCGTAGAAAAATGAGCTGCTGGGAAAGATGCCAGCAATTCACTCGCTGTGATGTTTGGATCGCTTGTGGCGAGATGGAGCCGCTGTTGTTGTGTTTGTGTTCGCCTGAGGCGCAGGAGATTACTTCTTCGAGAACTGCCACCAAGTTTGTGACGGCCGCAACCAAAGTAAACTTCACCCTCAATTCCCACTATCCTCTATCCGGACGTGAGTGAGCACCCAGGTCATCTGGGTATTGATCAGGCCAGGGACGAGCTGTTTGAGAAAGCGCGTTTGTTCGGCATCCAACATCAGATCGGTGGTTTCAAACCCATCATGGTTTGCGTCGGGAAAGACCTTGATGGTGAAATCCCGATTGCCGGCCACCCTCAACTCAGCGGTCAGCGCAGTCACGTTCTTCTCCGCAGGCACGTTCAAATCCTTACCTCCATATAACGCCAGCACTGGGGTTTTGACTTGGCGCCAGAGCTCGGATGATTTGACCTGGGCCATCAGATACAGCTTCTTCTGAGGCCAACCCCTCTGCTCCGGCACGCTCACGTAGGAAAACCATTTTTCCTTACGATGAGGACCGACGAACGCCTGAAACTTTGCCCAGGCTTCGTCGCTGAGACCGGCCCCGCCAGCAAGCATGGCTAGTGTTTGCCGCTTGAATTCGAGCGCCTCCCTTAAATCGTTGCCGCTCACACCGCTCGCTTTCAGGTTCTCTTCCACTTCATTCATGAGCTCTGGGACATAATCCATCGCAGGACCTGCCCAGATCACGATGAATTTGATTCTGGGATCGCGCGTCGCAACTGCCGGCGCAATCCACCCTCCTTCGCTATCGCCTTCAATCCCGATTTGATCCGGATCAATGTCCTCCCGTTGCCGCAGGAAACGCACGGCGGCTAGAACATCGTCCGCCAATTCAGAGATGCCCGCGTCACGCCAGTCTCCCGTAGACCTGCCCGTACCCCTCTTATCGAAGGACAAGTACGCAACTCCGTTGTATGCAAACCAGCCGTCGAACGCGTTCCGCCTTGTCTGCGGCCCGGCCCCCTGGATTCTAATAAGAGCCGGATGCCGCCCCCTACGGCGGGGAAGCACGAGAGTACCGGATAGTGCTACATCGCCATCTTTAAACGTCACCTCTTCTCTTTGCTGGTCGAGCTTCCGTGCAATCTGCTGACCGGACGCATCTTGCCAATGCAACGCGGTAAGGTTTGTCACTGGATCGGCGGAGAGTCGGCACCGTATGGCGATTGGCACTGCAACCTGAAACGACGAACCGGCAAAAAAAGTATTCTGGGAAGACGGAAAAAGAACGCCAACATGTCCTGTTGTGTAATCCGAATAAACTGGACCCACGGGGAACTTCAAGATGGACACAACGTGGCCGGGCCGCATTTCGTAATAGCCAAGCAGTCGTTGTTCAGCCTCGGCGGTCAGTTTCACGATGGGAACGAGTTGCATCGTTCCCTGTTGGTTCCCGGCTCGAATCGTACCATTCAGCAGACCGGCGGAGACTCTTCCGTCAAACGATTCCTCACCTGCATCATCATGCCAAGCAAACTTCAGATGGCCCCCGTCCACGGAAACAACTGACAAAGGAATGTCTGTCCCGCCAGCGGCAGGAAAGGCGATTGTTCCCGCTGGAGGGACGCGATCGACCTCCAGTCGCAGTTGCACCAAGTGTTTGGTCTCTCCAATCTTCAATTCCCCAACCCAGTTTGGGCTCAGAGCCTGGTCGGCGCCAAAAACACTCGGTAGACATCCAGCGATGGACAGCATGAGCGCCATTGAGGTAACGATCCGACAGTAGCTCATCAGAACCTCCGATTGAAGCGCGCCCAATTATCGAGGAAGGGTATGGCGCGAAAAGGCAGCTTTCCTCATACGAACGGTGATACTATCACAATGATGTATACACATCATACAGGAAATGTTCCGCTTCCCTGCGCATGTACCTCGGTCAAGAAACTCTCCCGCGTTCTTGGCCGGGTCTATGACGCTGCGCTTGCGAGCTCGCCGATGAATGTCACACAGCTCGCGGTTTTGCGTTGCATTAGCCGCAGAAAAGGCGAGCCTCTGATGCATGTTGCTGAGGAGCTGCAGATGGATCGCAGTTCGCTGTATCGAGCCCTTCATCCTATGATGCGCGATGGGTGGGTGGAGATCGGCACCGGATTCGATGCCCGTTCTCGTACCGCAGTCGTCAGTAGCAAGGGGAACAGGCTGCTCAGTAAAGCGGGGCAACGATGGGAAAAAGTGCAGACCAAGGTGGTTGAAAAGTTTGGACGCCGTGAGTGGGCAGCTTTTGTAGCAAGCCTGGAAAAACTGCGCAACTGTGCCGAGGCAGCAACTCTTGAGAGTAAGCGCTAACTCGCGAGTCGAGTGAACTCCGCCTGTGGTGGGAATTTCTGCGGAGGGAAGGACGCCAGTTCGGCCGGGAATCCGAGACAGAACGTAAGGCAGCCCGATATTGAAGCGGTAGTGGAACCGCTAGATGCTCAGATCGAATGGAGCGAACCTGCTCAATTCCCTGGAGGTCGTGCGTACCAGGGACTCGTTGTCACGGCAGAGGCCGCGGGTTCGAGTCCCGTCGTCCCCGCCATTCATTCCAAAAGAGTTGTTTCGATTTCGGTTAAACCATCGAGGACCCAAAAGGGCACGTTTTCGTGCCCTTTTTCGTGTCGCTTTTTCGCACGCTTTTCTCGCCGCAAGGCTTAGTCACGCCGCGGCGTTAGCGGGCGACTGCGAGGCTCCGCTGGCTTCGTGGGAAAAAACCAATGACAGTACGGCTTCTTGCGCCGCGTGCTTCGCAGGGGAGATCGCCTGAGTGTAGACGTCCAACGTTGAACGTAACGAGGAATGTCGCTGCAGTTCTTGCAACACTTTGAATTCAGTACCTACACTTCGCAACAACGTCGAATACGTATGGCGAAACGTATGCCAGCCAATGCACTTCTGGATTCCGACCTTCTCGGCAACGGGCCGAACATATTTTCGTAAGATCGCTTGTCCCCAGAACGGATGCCGCCCTCTGTGCCGCCTGCTCGCAAAAAACCAGTCGTCCGGCATTATGTAGGTTGATTGTTTCGCCACACCAAAAGTACTCCGGCAACGAGCGGATGGACAGGTACGGGCTTCTGCGACGCTTCGGTCTTGCACGGACCGACGACACCGTAAACGATGGATCGCGTGACGTTCATCGTTCCTTGGGAGAAGTCGATGTCGCCCCATTTCAAGCCGAACAACTCGCTTTGCCCCAAGCCGGTCGATGCTGCTAGGAGAACCAGTGTTCGCTCTCGTATGCTGAGATTGTCTACCAGAGCCTTGATTTCAGCGGGCGTCAATACCGTTGGTGTTTCTGCGTCGCTTCGCACTTTGACGGACGAGATGGATCGGATTGCGGTCAAACAACTCATATCGGCATGCGTGATTAAAGAGGACGGACATCAAATTGCGAATCTTGGCGCAACTACTCTTCGCCAAAGGCAAACCTCGAAGCCAAGATTCGACTTGTATTGTTCTAACTTCAGCCAACTCTTGGTGTCGCCAGTGTGGACGAACCCATCGGTTCAAATATACTTGGTAGGACTTTTTCGTCGCGTGGCTGCGCCACGTGTTATCTTTCGCGAGTTCTCGCTGCTCAAAGTGATCGCAGAGCTGCGCGACGGTAATCGAGTTAGTACCAATCCTCGCCTTCTCCGAATTGATCTCTGCCAACAAGACAGAGATAACGGAACGGGCCGAAGTTTCGTTTGGATAGCGTTCAATCGTGCCAATTACTTTGTTCCGCTGGACGCGAGCTCCACACAAACCCTTCTCTGACCAGAGAAACTGCCAGAGCAAGAGAATCTTCATGCATAGTAGGCTACGACGATGGCAAGACCAGGAGCGCGAGTGAATTGCTTTGCGGCGGCAAGAGCCGATCGTGGGAGAGGGCAGGGGGCCCTTAAGTCCGTTCTCGCTCGATTTGGGCCAGCCCGCACTTCTGCAGAAGTGACGCGACATAATTCTTAGCCCGCAACCGAGCCCGCAATACAATTGCCTTATCGGTCTTTTGCCCGCTGCTCCTCTAAGGCAGCGTTCGAGGTCGGCAGTTGCTACTTGCTGCAAATACGCAGGCGCACTGGCTAACCACTACTTCTAACTACTAACGTTTCCAACAAATCGGGGAATTCGCTTTCGCTCAAAAGCCAACTCCAATCTGTTGAAAGCGATGCATTCGTGCACAGTCCGTGCACAGTAGCGCTCCTGCTTATCAAGAGAGACGGCGGTTTGCTAAACCGTTGTACTGGCTAAAACCGGTACCGGGGGTTCGAATCCCCCCCTCTCCGCCAGAAATTTCCCATCACATTGTAAACAGAGGCGTTCCCGCTCCTTTTGCTGTACCGGTTACGGAAGCGGTTACGAATTTATCGGCCTAAATCGCTGCTCCTGAGAAGAAAGCAGTAATGAGTTTCAGGAGCGAGAAATGGCGAATGGTCGGACACCAACAATGCGGAGAGACTCTGGGACACAATCCGGAAGATTAACAGACTAGCCGACTCGTTCGAACTGACGAGTCATAACTTAAAGCCCAAAACGGGGGGAGGACAAGTGATCGGTTTTCCCCGGAATCGACCGCCGGCGCGTGTCAACGACTTTGAGACAGGTGCTCACGGAATTTAGTGAGCTTTTCATGTGAGTAGAACCGGCTTGTTGATCCAGACTTCGTTGGGAAGAGCCGGTGGTTTGGGAGCGCTTCGTACGAAGCGCTCCGGGTGAAGTTGATAAGCGACGTCGAGCACAGCCTGGCGTTGCCGCACGACGCTTTCTGCTTGGCCATAGTGCACCATGGCCGGCGCGAGCAGTCCCAAGCCGGAGTGGCGATGCTCCTCGTTGTACCAGCGAAAAAATCCCTGACAGAAAGCGCGGCTGTCCTGGATGCACCCGAAGCGGTCCGGGAACTCCGGCCGATACTTGAGCGTGCGAAACTGACTTTCCGAGAACGGATTGTCGTCAGAGACATGCGGCCGACTATGCGTTTTCGTGACCCCCAGATCGGCCAGTAAAAAGGCCACTGATTTGGATCTCATCGAAGTGCCACGATCGGCATGCAGCGTGAGCTGGCCAGGCTGGATGCACTGCTTCTCGCAGCTTTCCCCGATCAACTGCTTGGCTAGTTGGGCGCTTTCGCGCATCGCGACCATCCAACCGGTGACGTAGCGGCTGAAGACATCGAGGAGGACGTAGAGGTAGAAATACGTCCACTTCGCTGGTCCAAGCAGTTTGGTGATGTCCCAGCTCCAGAGCTGATTGGGAGCCGTGGCCAGCAGTTCGGGCTTCTGGTAGGGCGGATGAGTCAGTTGATCGCGGCGCTCGCGGGACTCGCCGCGCTGTTCGAGCAAGCGATACATGGTGCGAATCGAGCAGTGATACTCGCCTTCATCGAGCAACGTCGCATAAACAGCGGCTGGCGAGCGGTCCTGGAAACGTTCTTCGTGAAGACGATCTAAGGCTGCGTCACGTTCGGCGAGACCGAGTGCACGTGCCGGTGCCGGGCGCGATCGGAGCACAGCGGGCGGGGAAATCTTACGGCGGGCTCGGTAGTAAGAGGCGCGAGGCATAGCAAGAGCCTGGCAAGCCGCGCTGGTGCCCACGTCCACCGCTAGTTCGGTGACCGCAGGCATCAGGATTTCTCCTCTGGGTCCTGCTCCGGAATCGGATGACCCAACAGCGCAGCCATTTTTTTTTGAACGTCGATGATGATGTGTGCCTTACGCAGATCCTCGGTCAAACGCGCGTTTTGACGACGGAGCTTTTGATTTTCTTCTTCCAGCGGATCGCGCTTGGACTTCGGCCCGCGCTTCTGCGGAGTCAGCGCCTCACGGATTCCCTGGGCGCGCTCTCGCCGCCAATAGGTCAGCAGAGACGAGTACAGACCTTCGCGACGAAGAAGAGCACCGAGGCCGCCTCGCGTTGCAGAGGCGACTTCCGCTTCTTCGAGGATGCGTTGTTTGTATTCCGCTGTGTAGGTCCGCCGCTTTGCTTTAGCGACGACCTCCGGATCTGGCCGTGAAGCCGACACCGCAACGGCGCCCGCTTCGGCTGTCGCTCCACTGCGCTGCGGCTCGCTACGCTCGCCTCCGCTTCGTTCCGCGACAGCCGAACCCCCAGGGGAAAGAACAACACCAAGAGAATTCCTGTTCATCTCTTTCCTTTGCTTTCTCGCCCTGCTCATTAATTAAGGGTACTAAACCTGTCTCAGGAATGTTGGCACGGAGGGCGCAGGTGAGCCGCTCCCCATGCAGTAGAGATTCAGACGAAATCCGTTCACGGAAACGAGCTGTTGTGCATAAGGATGTCCCGCGGAAAGGTTCATCGAGTGGCTGATCGTGCCGGGTCCGCCACCGGGGCACGTTCTGCCCGAAGCGGCGGATTGCGAACCCACCAACACCGGCTATTAACACACAAACGAGGGTTGCCGCCATCACCCCCAGCACAGAGGCGCGCACCGTACGACGCGAGCGTCCCTCCTGCGGGCGTAGCGTCCAGAGCAGGCCTAGGGCGACCAGACGGATCAGCAATCCGATCGCGCCTGTGCTGTCGTTGACCGAATCGCCGTTGTGCACGTGTGTGAGCACGGCTCCGAACATGTCCACCGATAACCCGAGCATTGCCGGAATAACCGCCCAGCGCAGCAGGAGCCCAATGGCGCCGAAAGCTTCCGCGATGATGATGAATTTGAGGAACCCAAGCGTATAACCGGAGTGCGTGAAAAATTCCCCAATGCCCGCCAGGGTGAGCGCTTTGCCGAGGGCGGCAGATATGAAGGTGAAGGCCAGAAGCATGCGAAAAGCGTCGAGTACTTGGCCATCCGTGAGGAGTGCGCGGCCGTCGTCGCGGCGAGCGGCCAGACCAAACAGCAGGCCGAAAAGGAACCCGATGAGGTCACCGATCGCGCCACTGACTAGGCTCCACGGCTGGTTGTGGCTTGCGAGGATGCTGGCGCCAAAGGCTCCGGCACGCAGCACGATCAGGACAGAGACAGCGAGATAGTAGGCGCGTGCGAGGCGCTCCGCGGAGGTCGCCGCCACACTCCTTCGCAGCACGAGACCCACCAGTAAGCCGGCAATCTGCACCGCCAGCAGGTAATCGACGCGGTACAACATGATGGCTCCCCCTCGACCAGATCAGACCCGCCTACTTCTCATAGACGTGCCAAGAGTTAATCGGGATTTCCTTTTTTTGCTCCCGCTTTTTTGGCTGCTTCTAGTGGCCGCCAAAGCGAAAAATGATTCCGGCGGAGACACGAGCGTTGGGTTGATGAGCGCCAACACTTTCTCCACTGGAACTAAGGTTTGAAAAGCTATTCAAAACGTAATCGGCTTCTACCGCGCGAATCGCGACGTGTTCCGTGAGGCCGACGTCCACGCCGCCGCCGAAAGCCCCTGCAAATCTGGTGAGATGCTGGTCGTCAGCCGGATTGCCGGTTTTTAGGTAAACCCGATCTCTGGCAACGCCCACAAGCCCGTGAGCGAACAGATTGAGATGGCCCAGCCTGCGGAAGTTGTATTGTGGGCCAGCAAGGTAGCTGTAATAGCGTGAATGTTCGGCCGCCAATTCCACGTCCGATGTCCCAGCATATCCCGTGAAGTCCACAACGATTCCCAGGCTCTTGTGGACCCTCGCTTGCGCCGCGGCGTGCCATCCGGAGAGTCCAAAATGTTTGCCTTCGGGGTTGGTTTGGGCGACGAGACGCCCACCCGGATTGAGCTGCCCGTAGGAATATCCTCCAAATACTTCAAAGCGGGGGTTGTCCTGTGCCCTCGACGAAACGCCTGCGCATAGCAGCGTGAATGCAATTAGCGCACACTTCTTTGCCAACATTTTGTCTCCTCAAGAATGAAAATCGAAATTCAACTCAAACGGACCAGCAATCTCCAGGGGTTGACTCGGATTTTGCAATTCCGCTCTTAGAAATATACGAATCACGGAACTTTTCGGATGTATTGATTTGGTTGTGAACCCAATTTAGCGCAACGACTCATCTCGACTTCTGCGCTAGATCCGGACTCCGATGATCCAGAGAGTATCCGCGCGCGGCTTCACACGACATGCGAATCTCGATGCCGGCCTGCCGTTCAATGCGGCGTCCATTGCGGATGATTGGAAAAAAGCCCGCTCACGATTGCGATCTGGTAGGTAAGAAAAAGGCCGAAGCCGACACTGATGAGACCCGAGAAAACGCTTATTCCCTGATTCCAGCTGGAGAATCTTCGTTGACTCCATACAATTGGCATGGCAATAAGAGCGGTGATCAGGATCATGCCCGCGACGGTGCCCAAACCGAAAAGAAGAAGATAGGCAATCGCCCACCAGGGATCGCGAATGGTAGTCATCACCAATAGCGCCACTGCGGCCGAGCCCGCCAGGCCGTGCACAATACCAATAATCAGAGGCCGAAACACGTTGAACGCTCCCAGATCGCGGAACACATCAGGGCGGCCGTTTGCGCGCGACATCTCGCCGGTCTTGGGCGTCAAGGGATTCGCGAGAAATCTCTCCTGAACGCGCCGCAGCATTCCAGTTAGATTCAAGACTCCCAAGAGGATCAGCATGCAAGCGACCGCGAACTCCATCGAAAGGCCCAGCCTGGGCGGGAT
>CAZQOB010000054.1:2599-5399 GCA_964594885.1 uncultured Acidobacteriaceae bacterium | reverse complement strand
GAGTCCCGCTGTCGTCAGGCTTCGTAGGGCGATGCCGAACCCGAGAAACGTGATCATCGCCGCGGAACCCATTGGCAGCCACTTCTGGACAAAAGGTCCCTCCAAGTGCAACCGGGACATCAAGCGCCCTGCATACACCGTAATCATTCCCATCGCGATCAACACCACCGCAAGACCGACACTGAACGCCACGATCAAATAAAGACCGAAAACGGTGCGATGCAACGCCACCGCGCTGAGAAGCACCACCAAGGCGGCCGGGCACGGAACGATGCCTCCAGTGACGCCCAGAACCACAAGTTGCCGAGCGGAGACCTTGCCTGATCGCCGCGTTGCGATATCACCAGACAATTCCTGGTTCGCCACATTTGAATAGTCGTGTTTGTGCGAGAAATCCGCTCCGAGATACCTTTGAAGAAGGAGATAGCAACCCATTCCGGCAATAAGGGCTCCCGACAAAACTCCCAAAAACGGATAAATATGCTCTGGCAGGATGTATTTCTGTGCGTAGATGGTGATCGCCCCTAGCAGGTAAACCCCGGCCGTATGCGCGGAGGTCACGATCATCCCCAGAAGTAGCGCATGTTTCGCTGTGCCCCGCGAACCCACGAGATAAGCCGCCACGATCGTCTTGCCATGACCAGGTTCCAAAGCATGGAGCGCTCCCAGCCCTGCCGAGATGAGGGCTGCCAGCAAGGCAATCCCAAGACTCATTTCTTGTGTTCCTATCAGTTCGGTGAACGAATTGCGTGGAGTGTCCTGCCGGTTCGGCATCAGTTTCACTTTAGCGCCGCCCGAGTCCCGGCCCTGCCCCATGCCCTGGCCATCACGGCTGTTTTCGTGCGTTTCATTTCTTGGGGCGCTTTTAATGGGAATAGAAAACGGGCCGGCAGCCGCGTCGCGAGAGTTGGTAAAGGAAAAATTCGCCTGCGCCTTCACTTGTTGCGGGGGACTGTTGATCAGGTTTGTCGGATAGTTTGACAGTTCTGCACTTCTGTCTTGCGGAGGGGCCGTGCTGCCCGAGAGGGAAACGCCTGCCCCGGGCACAACCACAACCTCTTTCCAACCGGCATGATCCATGAAGTTCGTATCTTCATAGTTCAGCTGGCATAGTTTGGCTTGACAATCCTGAGGGAGTTCTCCCCGATATATGAATCCGAGTTTCATGGTGGGGAGATTTCCGGCTCCGACCGGGAAGATGAAGTCTTGGCTTACGAGGCGAAGTTTTGCGGGAGTGCCGTTCACGGTTGTTTGCAGACCGCCCAGAAAAGCTTGCGCTTGGGAGGAAAGATATTCGGGCAGCTTAGGGTCATCGTCTCGCCCAGTGAGTCCGCTACGTTGCAGCTCTTGAAACGTGGGGATTTCGGCTCTGTCGATGAAATAGCGGATTTCGATCCAACCGCTTTCGATGTGGATCCCCGAATAGTGGTTAATCGTAAAATTTCCCATCGGGTGAGCAAAGACAGCTATGGGAGAGGTCAGGAGCAAACATAGGCTCAGCACAATGACAATTAGCCGGGAGATGGCAGGAGCCTTAATCCGCAGCATGCGCGTTTCCTTCGGTCAAAGCCGCCAGAACTTTCCGTGCCATGCGTGCCTGGAGCGGATCAAACTCCGGGGAAAGATCCATTGCCTGCTTTAGAAACGAAGTTGCTAACGCTCGGTCACCGGCTGCCTGGGCAATCATGCCCCGGTGATAAAACAGTTTCGAATCACGCGTGCCGAGCTTTAGCGCTTCTTTGATTGCTGCCTGAGCTTCTCGGAGCTTTCCCGCCTTCAACGCTGTCCATGCAACCGCGTCCGCGCCGTAGATGTCCTTGCGTATGGCATATTCCTGAACGGCATTCTGATACGCCTTCCCCGGCTGAATGTCATGGTCGGCGTAGAACAATGCTTGCTGACGGTTATACAAATTCCCCGTCACAAGACTTAGGTGTGCAATTGCTTCAACCAACTTATACTGTGCCGCGGCATCCTGTTCTCTACCGAGCAGGTGATAGATATCGCCTAGCGCAGCAACATAGCTCGGGTCCGGAAAGATATTGATTGCCTTTTCATATTGCTCAGCCGCTCCAGACAAATCGCCGCGCGCTGCGCGAACCCTGCCGAGTGAAGCGCGCGCGCGGAAGTAGTTGGGAAATGTGACCAGTGCATCCCGATAGTGTTTCTCCGCCGTTGGGTAATCTCCCGTGGAGAAGGCCGTTTCTCCTAATTGCCAGCGGCACCAGGCAACCGTCTCGCGTTGCGGAACTGGCACTGCCAAGGCCATGCGTAGCCCGTTCCGGAAGTGTTCCGTTGCGCTCTCCGGCTCGCCGCGCAAAAGCGCCAGCCGTGCAATCCGTTGCTCAATGGCCACGCGCGTCAGTCCTTGCACACCGCCGAACTGCTCCATCAGCCAATACGCCTTCTTCGCGTCGTCGTATTCCCCCAGTTCAAGTAGGGCATCGCCCAACATTTGGCGGGGATAACTCTTGTCGGGCTGCAGCTCGATCAATTGAAGGGCATGATTTCTGGCCGCGACAAATTCATGCGAGGTAAGCTCCACCTGAGCCAACTCCGCCAAACCGTCTAAGTTGTGCTCCGGCGCCAATGTGGCTACGGAAATCTCTGAGGCGTGCGCGGCAAGCTTCAGGTACGTCAGGTCCCCTGTCTCTCGAACCTGCTGGAGGTAGTAACCGGCGAGCTTATTTTGAGCAATAAAATCTTCAGGATCGGTTTTGGTTCTTTCTTCCAGGAAGAGGATCGATTGTCGATTGGCCGCCTCATCAGACGGGAGCGTTGATGCCGGTGGCACTGACCG
>CAZQOB010000054.1:0-2499 GCA_964594885.1 uncultured Acidobacteriaceae bacterium | reverse complement strand
ATTGTCGATTGGCCGCCTCATCAGACGGGAGCGTTGATGCCGGTGGCACTGACCGGTTTCCAAGGAAAGAGACAGCAGCCCAAACAGCTAAATACGCCGCCGCTACCGAAAATACGAAAAGCCCGCCGTATTGAAGGATTAGCTTCCAACCTAAACTTTTGTTGCTTAAATTCATAAGACTCTGCTGTTTGTCGACTTGCAACATCTTTTCTTCCTGTTGTCCAACCCACTTCCCGGCGCAGGTCGGATAGGGTGACCCGCGCCAGGAAATTGAGGTTGGCCCGAGATGCTAGTTCTGCGTGCCGTCAACCGCCGGGTTTTCCAGTGGCTGATGTGGCGGCGCAAAGAAGGGAAACGTTGTTCCCAACGGCACATCGTTCTGGTTCACCGTTTCCTGGACCGCCGCGTTACTATTGGCGATGAGGAAAAGCAGAGTATTGATGGTGTCGTCGCCGGGGCGCCGTCCATTGGGGAAGCCGGTGTAACCCGGAGTCGTTATGTTCTCTCCAGGTCCGATTAATCCAGATAGGTTTGCATTTCCAACAACACCGATACTTGTGTTGGACTGATCCAGGTTCAGACGCAGAAAGTCCCCGTGAGTAACGGCTACACTCGCCAGTATTCCGATGTGGGCGCTATCCGTGCCAAGCGCCTTAAGGGTGCCGACGATGTCCGCTGCGAATTTTCCACTCGCGTCATCCGCTGTAGTGGAGGCGTTGTACTCATTCTTGTCCTTGAACGGAATGAGGGCCGTGTTCACCGCCGGAGTCGCCATGCGATCGACCTGAACGAAACTACCTTCGGACACGACTGTCCCATTACTCTCCCGCACGGCAATTCGATGGCGCAGAGTGACACCGTTGATGCCGATGCAGTTAGTGGGGCCGTTGCTGCCGAAGCATGCATTGTTCGGCTGGCCTTTCAGCATGCTTGCGGGCACACTGATGGCAATCATGTGAATGCTGTAGCCTGCGAAGCTATCGCGGTCACGCTGTAGTTTTGTGACATCCGGCGAACCGGCGAGAACCGAGCCAACGAACCGGTTGAAGCCAACGATGTCGAAAAAGAAAGGATCGTCGGTAAGGCCGGCGAAGAAAGAAGCACCGCTCGCCGGATCCGTTGTAACAGTGAATGGGTTTGGGCTGGCGTTCAGAGTCGGCAGCGTCGTCGGCGCGGTAAATGTGCTTCCGTTTGGCAATTTTATGGTTGCCGTTTGCGGCGTGCTCCGCGAGGTTTGCGGCGAGAACGTGACGTCAATAGTATGCTCGGCCCTGGTAGCACCTTGGTTTTCAATTTCGAACCGGAACGTCACATCCGGCGCAAAGAAACTAAGATTCAGCATCTCGGAAGGGACGACGAAGCCTTCGACGTCCATTGCCAGGACCACCTTGGAATTGTCGTTGGGATCAAGGAAAGCGAATACGTCTGCGATATCAGCTCCGGGATCGGCGGCAACCAGCGTGGCTTCCGCATGGTCGGCAGCCGTCACGGAGGGAGCTGTCGGAAATGCGAGCGACATGCTCGCCACGACGGCGAGCGCGATGCTCATTCCCCTCCGTAAATTATTTGGAATATTGAGCATCTTCAGTTTCTCCTTTCGGACTGGATAAATTAAGAGCCTCACAAGTCCGCAAGTCTGTGGCGGTCCAGGATTTCTTTTGATCCTGGCCGGCTCGCCCGATGGCACTAAATCGCGTGTCTGTGAAGAGGATCAAGAAGGGTGAAATATCGAGCCGTTCCTTGATCGCCGTGTTTTCGCTTTAGGCCAGCAGGTCCGACCGTGACTTGTAACCTGCAACTCGGTATTCCGAACACGAATCCGTCGCAGCGCGACCAGCAGCGGAATGCACAGAAAAACCGAGACAAGGCAAATAAATTCCGGTCTGGGCGGCCTGTGCTGCGTCGGGGACGCGGTCCAAAATTCGAGTTCTCTTGCTAATACGGCGGGGCATTGGGATTGGATGTGTGGTCGCGGGGATTTTTTTGGGCGCACCGATGGATGCACTTTCTGCCAACAAATCCTTGAAAGCAGACATCCAGGGCCAACGCATTTCCGTATAACACTCATGAGACGAGCGCTGATCTTCCCTGTTTAATTGTCACTGCAACGAATTGCGGTCATGGCAAACTACGAAGAATGTGGCTCGACATAGCTAGCGTGCGCCATATTTTGCCGAGTGCGACCAAGGTACCGAGGAACATGGCCAAGCAATTGGCAAGACTCCACGCCTTTCACCACATATGGCGGGCGCTTATTCTGGCCGTGGTTTTCTGTAACTCTCTTGCCCGAAGCGCCACTCCTCGCGTTTCCGCCGATCTTTACGGTACTGTCCAAGATCCTCAGGGTGTGGCTGTCGCCAGCGCCAGCGTCACGCTTGTGCCTTCGGATCGTGCTCCCACGCTGGTCACCACGACCGACGCGTCAGGCTATTTCCAGCTTCACGATGTTCTGCCCGGGCCGTATCGCCTGACGGCTCAGGCTCCTGGCTTCGCGGTGGT
>CAZQOB010000053.1:0-41240 GCA_964594885.1 uncultured Acidobacteriaceae bacterium | reverse complement strand
TTGGGACGGGACTTTCACCCGCTAGCTGCCGAACATGCACGGCGTACAACAAAAACCCCGGGTCGCTGGGGGTAAGCGACCCGGGGTGGGGGTACTGCCGAGGGGGGCCGAGGGAAACTTGTTTAGTGCACGTGCGCCGTCATCTGGCAAATCTGGCGCAGCTCTTCGTACGTGAAAAACGTCTCTTCGTGTCCGCCGGCACGTTCTTTGTGGCCGAATCCGGACTCGGACGAAATGCGGGCCAGCTCATGTTCCGCAATGCCCAGCAAAGCTGCAGCTCTCTCTTGCGTTACGTAACGAATCTCGGCGTTCTTCATCGCTGCCTCCTTGTCTGTTCCGGGCTTATGCCGGGATGAGAGCCATGGCGTCTTCTTCCACCGCCAGGACCATGTTCTTGTAAATATCCACGTCCCATCCGTCGCCGATTCTCATCCGCAGTACGTCTCCGCTGTCTTTCAGCAACCGTCCGCGCAGCGGCACCTTTACATCTCCCAGCGCCACTTGCAGCACCACGGCCTGGCCTATCCACGGCTGGTATGCAGCGTCCATTCAACCTCCCTCAGAGGGTGTTCCCTGCTTGCTACGTTGAGGATGCGGCTCGGGCTTGCGGGCGCCAATGGTACAGCGGGGATAGGGGACTAGTATTGAAGTACTGTTTGGCGTTAGGGCATCGTTCCAGTTGCTGCGGTGGAAAAGGTACCACAGTACCGGAAACACGGAACCACTGTTCCATAGGCACCGGAATAGCCGGCCGGCGAAACTGCCGTCGTGATGGAACGCCAGGCAAAACCTGCGGAATCGCTGCCAAGCACCTGTTCAGGCGTCGGGTTGGCCTTGGGCGGCGGATTCGCGCGCGGTTTTGCTCATCTCGGCGTTCTTCAAGTCCTCGAGCAGAACCACATTCCCATCTCTCACGTCGCAGGTACCAGCGTTGGCAGCGTCTTCGGAGCGGCCTACGCCAGCGGCGCTCCGCTGGCTCGCATTCTGGCCACTAGCCGGACAATTCGCTTCCGCGACATTGCTCGGTGGAGTGTCTCCCGTCTGGGCCTTGCCAGCAATCATCGGCTCGCGGACCTGATCGACCGGGTCTTCGACTCCAAGCGATTTGAAGACATGAAGATTCCACTGGCCGCCGTGGCCACGGACCTCGGATCCGGCGAACCAGTCGTCTTTCGCCAGGGCCCGCTGGTCGAAGCCATCCGAGCGAGCTGCGCCTTCCCTGGTCTGTTCGAACCGATTCAGATCGGTACCCGCTGCCTAGCTGACGGCGGCCTGGTCGCTCCCGTTCCCACGCTGGCAGCGCGCCAGTTGGGCGCGGGCATCGTTGTGGCCGTATCGGTGGGCATGCACGATGGCGACCGCGAAACCCCTAAGAACATATTCCAAGTCGTAGCACGCGCGGTGAATGCCGCGCAAAAGCACCAACAGGATACCTGGGAGCGTTACTCCGATCTTGTAATCCGGCCGGACGTACATTCCATCGCGTGGGACGATTTCGATCGCGCCAACGAAGCCATCGAAGCCGGGGCCGCCGCTACGCAGTTGGCTCTTCCGCGCATCCAGAAGCTGCTCAGCCTGGCCGAGCAATCGGCGCTGGTCCTGAAAGATCCTGTGTTATCACACACCTGGCTGGCAGAGGCCCTACGATGAGCGCCACGCACCCGCACCTTCGCCATCGCCAGAGATTCTGGCGGCGCACGCTTCATCGCCTGCCTGTTTCCTCATTGTTCGTGCTCTTCGCCAACTCCAACGGCGACCTCGGCATTTTCTGCTACCGTATGGGAGTAGACATTCTCTCAGCGGGCCGCGCGCGCTTTTCCGTATCGCTGCCCCATGCAAGGATTCCGGTCGCGTGCTCCAATCTCTTTACCACTTTCTCCACTCGCTTTTCGACGCAAAAGAACTAACCGAACTGATTCGCCGTGCGGGGCCGCCGCTGATTTGCGCGATAGTCTTCGTCGAGACCGGGCTGTTCGTCGGCTTTTTCCTGCCCGGCGACTCCTTGTTGATCACGGCCGGCATCGTGGCCGCGGCCGCTTCCGTTTCGCTTCCCTCCCTTCTGCTGCGCTGGCTTTTTCCGGTGATTCTCTGCGCGATTGTAGGAGATCAATTTGGCTATTGGATCGGCCGCTCGGCCGGTCCGGCGCTTTACAAGCGCGAAGACTCGCTCTTCTTTCGCAAGAGCCACCTGCAGCGCGCTCACGATTTCTACGAGAAATACGGAGGCCGTGCCGTCATTCTGGCGCGCTTCGTACCGATTATTCGCACTTTTTGCCCGCCCGTCGCCGGCGCCGCCCGTATGGGTTATGGCCGGTACCTAGGATTTGACATTTTCGGAGGCCTCTTCTGGGTCACCGCCACCATACTCGGCGGCTACACCTTGGGCCGCTCGGTGCCAAACATCGGGAAATACATTCATTATGTGATCGCCGTTGTGGTGATTCTCTCGGTCCTTCCCGCGATCATCGGCATTCTCAAAGGCCGCAATTCCACGCCCGCGGCGGCTTCGTCCGGAAGTGCCGGGAATTAGGGTATGCCGTCCCGACACCCTCGCGCTGTCATCTTCGACATCGGGCGCGTCATCGTCAGAGTGGACGTCGCCCGTTCTATGGCCGGACTTGCCCAAAATGTTTCGCTTCGGCCAGCGGAAGTGTGGTCGATGCTGGAGAAAGATCCGAGATGGAAAGATTGGCAGGAAGGACGCGTCACGCCGCACGAATGGCACCGGCACGTCTCGAGCCGGCTGGGCAGCTCGCTCTCTTTCCCTGAATTTCGCGACGCTTGGAATCGTTGCCTGGACCCGCAGCCGTTACAGACCAATGACCTGTTCAAAGCCGTCGCCGAAAGACACAAGCTGGCTCTGCTTTCCAACACCGACCCGATGCATGTCGCGCACCTTGAATCGACCTACGATTTCTTCCAGTTTTTCCCGCAAGCCGCACGGATCTACTCCTGTTCGGTCCGCGCCAGCAAGCCCTCCCCGGTTATCTTCCAAGTGGCGCTCAAGGCCGTTAAAACTCCCGCCGCTGAGGCGGTTTTTATTGACGATATCCAGGAATTTGTCGAGGCCGCCCGCTCCCTCGGCCTGCAGAGCATCCACTATCGAAGTCCGGCCCAGCTTCGCAGCGATCTCAAGGCTCTCGATCCATCTCTCGACTTGTAGCCCTGGCCGATCCGGTGCAGCCTAGCTGCCCGGGACCCACCAAAAACCGAAAATTTTGCAAGTCCCGTTTACGCTCGCGTAAACTTTGCCAGGTCTAGTACCACAGCCGCCAGCGGGTCTTTTCCTCACCCATTCTACTAACTCCTTCCGGCCCATTAACTTACAGTCTCCACCTGAACCAACGGCCACCTGCCCGGTTTGGTCAAACGCATGCAGTTTCTTCAGCGCCAGTAGGAGTTCCAAACAGGTTTCGAAGTTGCAGTACGGGGTGAATGCCGCAGAGCGGCTGCCCAGAAGAGGAGAATCAGTCGCAATGAGTGAAGAATACAACGCAGACAACAAGGGTGGTGCATCCTGGCATCTGCCGGCGATCATCGTGCTCGGTCTGATTGCAATCGGTGGTTTGGCATTTGGCTGGAACGCAAACTCCAAGCTTGATGCCACGCAGCAGGCTGTGACCGCGCAGGTCAACACCCTGAAGAGCGGCGTCGAACAGGATATGTCCTCGCTGAAGGACCGCCTGGTTCAGGATGAGAAGACCAACACCGACCTCCAGGGCGACCTGAAGGTTGTTACCGACAAGCTGAAGATTACCCAGGGCCAGTTGAAGAAAGCGCGCACGGAAGCCACCAAGGCCAACGATGATACCAATGAAAAACTGACGGCTCTGGATACCGGAGTCCACACCGAACTGGCGACCAAGGCCGCCACCGATGACCTGAAGAACGTGGACACCAAGGTCGTGGGCGTGCGCACCGATCTCGATTCCACCCGCGAAGATCTGAAGATGGCCCGCAGCGAACTGGGCACTCTGATCGCTCGCAACCATGATGAAATTGACCAGCTCCGCCGCCTCGGTGAGCGCGACTATACCGAATTCACCGTCGCCGGACGGAACAAGCCCCAGAAGGTCGCCAACCTGACCGTCGAACTCAAGGGCGTCAACGAGAAGAAGGGCCAGTTCAGCGTGGCCATGACCGCCGAGGATCGCAGCCTGCTCAAGAAGAACCGCGCCATCAACGAGCCGATCTTCTTCTACCTGAGCGGCACCAAGATCCCTGAAGAGTTGGTCATCAACAAGGTCGGCAAGGACACCATCAGCGGCTATGTGAGCATCCCGAAGGCCAATAGCCCGGCGTCCACCACTTCCAGTTCCGGAAAGTAAGCGAATCAGCAAGCCTGGCATTGCGCCGGGCACGTGCGAGGCGGGCAGAGTTTCTGCCCGCCTCTTTTTTTTGGCCCTCGTTGCTTGCGGAACTTCCTGTTTGGCCACCTTAATTCGGCATCGGGTCTTGGCCCGAGTAGCAGTCTGGTCACACAGAAGGCCTTTTCGGGCAGGCTCGGCTAACATGGTCTGGAGACCTCTGACAGCCTGAAAGACTTTTGAAACGGTCCGAGCTGACAAAGAAGACCGTGATCCGCATCACCAAGACGAACACTTCGGCCATTTATCTGGCCCTCCTCGCCGTCTACTTTGTCACGGGTAAACTCGCTCTAAAGCTGGCCTTTTTCAACGCCAGTGCCACTCCCGTGTGGCCTTGTAGCGGCATCGCTCTGGTCATCCTGCTGACGCTTGGCTATCGCCTCTGGCCGGTCATCTTTGTCGGCTCGTTCCTGGTGAATCTCACGACGGCCGGCTCCATTCTCACTTCTGCCGGCATTGCAACTGGTAACACTCTCGAAGCGGTCCTTGGCTGTTACTTCGTATTGCGTTATGCCGGTGGCCGCCACGCGTTTGAGCGGTCACAACACATTTTCAAATTCACGCTTTGGGCCGCGATGCTGAGCACCGCCGTCGCGGCCAGCGTTGGCTGCTCTACGCTTTGGATCGGCGGCTTCGTCTCTTCGCGGGACTACTCTTCCACCTGGTTCACCTGGTGGCTAGGCGATGGCGTAGGCATTCTGCTCCTCGTGCCGCTGCTTCTGCTTTGGGCCGAAAATCCCCGCTTCAATTGGAGCCGCAACCAGATTTTCGAGCTGATCGCCATTTTCGCCGGACTAATCGCTTCCGCTGGGTTTGTATTTGGCCCTGATTTTCATTCGCTCGTGCGCGACTATCCGTTCGAATACCTCTGCTTTCCCTTTCTCATCTGGGCCGCCTTTCGTTACGGCCGCAGGAAAGCGGCTACCGCCCTCTGCGTTTTGGCTGTCGTAGCCACGTGGGGCACGGTTCACGGCTATGGCCCCTTCGTGCGTTCTTCCCCCAATACTTCCCTGCTGCTGCTGCAATCTTTCCTTGGAATCGCTGCGGTCACCTCCATGGTGCTCGCCGCCGAGTCCACTGAACACAAACGCGCCGAAGAGCACATTCGCAGGCTGGCCGTCAGCGATCCACATACCGGCCTGGCCAACTATCGCCGGCTGGTCGAAGCGATTGACAGCGAAATCAGACGCTACAGCCGTTCCGGCGCTCCATTTTCGGTTATTCTTCTCGATCTCGATGGCCTGAAGAAAATCAATGACACCCACGGCCACCTCGTCGGCAGCCGCGCCCTTTGCCGCCTCGCCCACATCCTCCGTTTGCAGTCTCGCGAGATCGATGTGCCCGCGCGTTACGGTGGGGATGAATTCGTCCTGTTGCTTCCCGAAACCGACGCCGCAGCAGCCGTGGTTGTCGCGCAGCGCATCACTTCCAGCCTGCGCGCCGAAAACGAAACTCCCAAACTCTCGGTCAGCACCGGCGTAGCTTCATATCCCGCCGACGGCCACACCCTCGATGAACTGCTCGTCTCCGCGGACCAACTCCTCTACCGCGACAAAGCGGCCAAACCGCTCATCCGAGCGTAGTCTGGAGAGCGAGGGATCTGCTGTTCGCTGTTGACGGTTCGCCGTTCCCGTCCTCCTACATCAGCCCACTCGCCCGCGCCAGCTTCAGCGCTTCAATCGCCGCCCCTCGCGCGCCGGCCGTATCCCCATTCGGGATCGCGTGTATCGGAATCCCGGCCTGCTCCTCCCGCTGCTCCGGCATGCCGTTGCGAATCTCCGCCAGGAACCACTTCCCGAACGCTTCGCTGGCCTCCAGCACTCCTCCTCCCACAATCAGCACATCCGGATCAAACGTATTGATCATTTCGTCGAAAAACAGTCCGGCCGTGTGCGCCTGAATACGGAACACTTCCTTGCACAACCTATCGCCGCGGTCCGCCATCCCGCGTGCCTTTTTCGCTGCCGTATTCGCCTCCACTCCGCACAGCTCGTGCCCCGGACTCTTCTTCAACAAATACGGCAAGATGTTGAGCTCAATTCCCGTCAGCGAACACAGCGACTCCAGGTCGCCTACTCGCCCGCAATTGCACTTCGGCACCAGGCCGTCAATCCCGGAAATGCTCTGATACGGCACTAGCACGTGCCCCAGTTCGCCACCAAAACCGTTTTTTCCCTTGACCACATTCCCATCCAGGATGACTCCGCCGCCTAGCCCCGTTCCAACAATGATGGATACCGAAGTCTCTTTGCTGTTCGAACCAAAAATCGCGTAGTGGCCCCACAGCGCCGCCGCATTCCCATCGTTTAAATACGACACCGGCTTGCCCAGCTTGTGCGCCAGCGCTTCCCGTATGTCGAATCCGTTCCAGTTCGGGTGCACAAAATTCGTGGAGCCGCGCGCGGACATCACGCCGCCCGCGCTCGCCGGTCCGGGTGTGTCCAGCCCCACCGCCACCACGTCGTCCAGCTTTACGCCACCCTTGTCCGTCGCGATCTTCAGCCCGTCGGCAATCTGCTGCAGACAAATCTCCGGCCCCTCCTTCGCCAGCGACGGATGCTCGCACAACCCTGTAATCAAAAACTCTTCGTCCGCCGTCACCAGCGTGTAGTTCACCGCCGTCCCACCCAAATCCACTCCCGCCGCCACGCTCAAGGTTTGCTCCTATGCGTCTAAAGTGACGCCGCCCATCGTACCAGAAGCGAGCAGCACACCGGTGGAGTGCACGTTTGCAATCCAGGAATTGAAAATGATAAGTGCAAAATGCCACGCGCATTCGGCTTGTATTAGGCGGGTGGCGCATCCTCGAATACTTGGCAATCCGGGTCGCCTTCCGCTGCGGTGTCGGCAAGAGTGGGCTGCTCTTGTTTTTCGTCCGCCGGTGGCCTCTCGGTGTTCTTAGCGGCTCTGCGTTCTGCTTACGATCCGCGAAAGCGCGAGCAGCACGAAGCAGCTCATCGCCGCAATCCCCAGCAGTTTCAAATTGTTCGGCGTCCGCGGTCTTCCAGGCAGCGCATCCGCCGCGACCGGAACCGCCTTCCGGGGATTTCCGGGATCGTAATGCATCGCGATCGACGTCCCCTGGGGATGCTTGTCCAGCCATTCCTGCAGGGGCCCAATCTGGTTCGGCGGATATTGCCAGACGCCAGGTCCCGGAGCTGTGCGCGAGGTGGCCCTCGTCATCATCTCCTCGCCGCCCACGACATAGCTGAGCTGACAGACGATGTAGTAACTGTTTCTCCGGGAAGTGCTCGTCGGATGCAACCCGCATCGCTCAACCCGCGCCGTCGCCACCGGCCATTTTGCCTGCGCCTGCTCCTGCCATCCTTCCGCCACGGTCACAACCAACGCAAAGATCGTGCACAACCCGGCAAACACCCCCAGCAGCCCAACAATTCCCCGCCATGCCGCTTGATTGTTCCCCGCCAATCCTCCCTCACTTCCGCCGCTTTACGTATCCAGATGGCGAAACAATCAGAATCCGTTCGACCCGCTGCCCGAAGTGAGGTCCAAAGTGCTGTAGGTCCTGGCTGATTAAGTGCGTCGATCGCGCCGAGCAGAATCGGCACATCCTTCTCAGGCAGACGAACGCCGTTAAGTAGACTGCGGGGGCCGCGTCAAATAGCTCCACCCTCCCCATTAAGCGCGTCAACCTGCCCTTTTGCTCCCTTTTTTCGAGATTGCTCCTCGCCTCCTCTAATGACTGCGCATCCCTGTTTGTGACCGTCGCGCCCCAGTCGCAATCCTACGTTCCTAACCTGCTTTGGGTACCGCCGCCCTCGCCGGGGTGGAATTCAACCTTGTCATCGGGCCTAGCGCGGGAAGGATCTTCGGTCCTCATGCGCTCACTCTCTGGCGAACCGGTCTTTCACTTCCTGCGGAATCGCTTCACTGCGCATTCCCTTCGCCACGCCAGGGTCACGCACTGTCCAGACCCGCTTCTCGCTTCCCTCCGCGGCCAACTGGTCGCCGTTATAGAGCTTGTGCTCCACCTCGAAGCTGCTGCGGCCCCACTCCTTAATCCTGGTTTCGACGACCACCGTATCGCCAAACGCCGCCGGCGCATAAAACTGCCCTCGCGTATCCACCATCGGAATCCCCAGCAATCCATATTTCTTCAGCATCTCCTGCTTCTTGAATCCGGCGCGCTCAAACAGCGCGTTCGTGCACGAGTCGAAATACTCAAAAAATCGCGGGTAATAGACAATACCCGCCGGATCGCAGTCGCCCCACTCCACATGAATCTCTTTCCGGTTGCTCAGCATTCGTTCGTCCACTCCTCAATGCGGTTGGAGTCTACCTTATCGTCTCCGTCCCACGGAATCCGTTTTTCTCTCTTGCCCTTCCCATTTACACTCTTACCATGCGTCTTCTGGACGGCTTCTTTCGCTCACCTTCCGTCGAACCGATCTTCACCGATGCCGCCACCGTCCAGGCGATTCTCGATTTTGAAGCGGCGCTCGCTCGGGCCCAGGCCCGCGCCGGAATCATTTCCGCCGCCACCGCCGACATCATCGCGGCCTGCTGCAAAGTCGAACAGTTTGACCTGCCATCCATCGCGCACGCCATGCCATCGGCGGGAAACGTCGCCATCCCGCTGCTCAAACAGCTCAACGCGCTGGTCGCCCGCGCTTCGCCTGATGCCGCGCGCCATCTGCATTTCGGCGCCACCAGCCAAGACGCGCTCGACACCGGCCTGGTTGTTCAACTCCGCGCCGCCGCGCGGGCCGTTGACGCCGACATCGCTTCGATCACCAAATCGCTCATCGCGCTTAGCGAATCTCATCACGACACGCTGCTCGTCGCGCGCACCTGGCTGCAACACGCGCTCCCCACCACCTTCGGCTACGTCACCGCCGGCTGGCTGGACGCTTTTCTGCAGCACCGCCAGCGGCTCGCAGCTCTTTTGCAACACGGGCTGGTGCTACAATTCGGCGGCGCGGCCGGCACGCTCGCAGCCTTGGGGACGCGCGGCACAGAGGTCGCCACGCTTCTCGCCGAGGAGCTTTCTTTGCCGCTCCCGCGCATTCCCTGGCACGGCCATCGCGAACGCATCGCCGAAACCGCCGCGACTTTCGGATTACTTGCCGGGACTTCCGCCAAAATTGCCCGCGATCTTTCGCTCTACATGCAAACCGAAGTCGGCGAACTCTCCGAACCTCCCGCCACCGGCCGCGGCGGATCGTCCACCATGCCTCACAAGCAGAATCCCGTGGCCTCTGCTGCCATCGCGGCGTCGGCTGGACGTGTTCCAGCGCTGGTGGCCACGGCCCTTTCCGGCCTCGCCGGCGAATACCAGCGCAGCGTCGGCCCCTGGCAATCCGAATGGGACCTGCTTCCTGAAATCGTCGGCCTCACCGCCGGTGCTACGCACCAACTCGCCCAACTTTTGCCGCGGCTCACAGTCCACCAGGAAAAGATGCGCGCTAATCTCGAGCTTACCAACGGCCTCATCTACGCCGAAGCTGTCTCTATCGCTCTCAGCGAAAAACTCAATCGAGCATCTGCGCACAAACTCGTCGCGTTTGCCTGCCGCCGCGCGCAAGCCGAAAACCGCCATCTCCGCTCGATCCTCAGCGAAGACTCCGACGTCATCGCCATCCTCTCGCCCGAGAACATCAACAGTCTTTTTGAGCCGCGCAAATACCTCGGCTCGGCTTACGCCTTCATCGACGCGGTGCTCGACGCCGCACGCAAACCCTTCGAACAGAGAGTTGCCAAAGGATAATCAATGCCGTTCGCCAATTTGCCAAACGTCACCATCCATTACGCGCTCACAGGTGATCCGTCTCACCCTGCCCTGATTCTTTCTAACTCCCTGGGCGCTGACTTCTCCATGTGGGACGCGCAAGCTCCAATCTTCGAAAAACGGTTCCGCCTTCTCCGCTACGACATGCGCGGCCACGGCAAGTCCTCTTCCCCAGCGCCGCCGTATTCCGTTGCGCAACTCACAGACGATCTCCTCGCCCTTGCCGACACGGTCGGCTTCGGCCAGTTCAACCTCTGCGGACTCTCCGTCGGCGGCATGATCGGCATGCACCTAGCTCTGCATTCACGACAGCGTCTCAAAAAACTGGTACTGTGCAACACCGCCGCAAAAATCGGCACCGATGAAATGTGGAACGCCCGCATTGACACGGTGCGCAGCCAAGGTATGTCCCCAGTCGCCAAACTCACTCCGGCGCGCTGGTTCACTCCGTCCTTTCAGTCTAGTCACGCAGAAAGCGTCGCGGCTTCCCTTCGTGTGCTTGAGGCACTCAATCGCGAAGGCTACATCGGCGGATGCTGCGCCGTGCGCGACTTCGACATGCGCTCCGAAGTCTCCCGCATCACAGTTCCAACACTAGTGGTCTCCGGCATTCACGATCCAGCAGCCACGCCTGCCGACGGCCGCTACCTCGCTGAGCACATTCCCGGCGCGCGCTACGTCGAGCTGAACACTTCGCACCTCTCCAGCATTGAGGATCCCGCCGGCCTCAATTCCGCGGTTCTTGCCTTTCTGAACGAATGACTCTGTCTTTCCGGAGGAATAGCGATGGACGAACGCAAGCGCTACGAGGAAGGGCTAAAGACCCGCCGCGCCGTTCTTGGCGACCCGCACGTGGATCGCTCTATAAAAAACCGCAGCAAGTTCAACGAACCGTTTCAGGACCTGCTTACGCGCTACGCCTGGGGAGAAATCTGGAGCCGCCCCGGCCTTCCCCGCAAAACCCGCAGCCTGCTGACACTTTCTATGCTCGTCGCTCTGAATCGCCACGAGGAGTTTCGCATGCACGTTAAAGCTGCGCTCTCGCTCGGCGTCACACGCGAAGAAATCCAGGAAGTCCTGCTGCAGTCCGCTATCTACTGCGGCGTTCCCGCAGCCAACTCCGCCTTCCGCGACGCCGAAGAAGTCTTTGCTGCGATTGACTCGCCAAAGAAGAAGTAGTACGGACTCTTGCTCCGGCTGCGGCCTTCAGCGCGGACTCGGCCGAGCCTTGGCAAATTTCTGAATTTCCAGATGATCTTGCCCTTCGGTTAGCACATAAAACCGCAGCGCCTCAACGTCGCGAAGCACCTGATGCTCGCCGCTCGGCCAAGTGACTTCCAGGCTTTCAGCTTTCAGCGCGTCCCCCAGACCAAAATGCAATCGAAGGTCGCTTTGTGAGTCATAGCCGCCACCGCTGCGCACTTCTTGCAGCTGCTGGTGGCCTTGGGCTCGAACGGTCACGCGCGCGCCAATTCCGTCCCGATTGGACTTGGTCCCGACCAGCCTGATCGAAAGCCAGTTGCCGTGATCACCGTCGTTCTTCAGAAGACTCGGAGGATCATGGCTGTTATTCACCAGGATTTCGACTGCACCGTCGTTGTCGACGTCCGCGGCGGCAACACCATGGCTGTTGAAGGCCTTGGTGATGCCAGGTCCCGCCGCGAGCGAGACGTCTTGAAACTTCCCGTTGCGCTGGTTCCAATAAACCAGCTTGTGCTCGCGGAACGTGCTGTTCAGGCCTTTGCCGTCAATCTCCGGGTACACGTGGCCGTTGGCCATGAACAGGTCCGGCCAGCCGTCGTTGTCCACATCCACAAAAAGCGTGCCCCACCCAAGGTATTGCGTGTTCACGCCAAGGCCGGCGAGGTAGGTGACATCGGTAAACGTGCCGTCGCGGTTGTTGCGATACAGCGTCGAAGTTTGATCCGAAAAGTTGGTCCTTACAATATCCAACCAGCCGTCGCCATCGTAGTCTGCGGCAGCGGCACCCATGCCCGCCTGCTCGTGCCCGTCCTCGTTGTAGGCTACTCCTGTGTTCACACCAATTTCACTGAACGTTCCGTCATGATTGTTGTGAAAGAGCAAGCTCGGTGTGGAGTCACACGCGACAAAAATATCGGGCCAGCCATCATTGTCAAAGTCCCCCGTGACCGCCGTAAAGCAATAGTTCGCACCTGTTTTGCTGACTCCCGATGCTTCGCTGACGTCACGAAACTTGCCCCCTCCCTCGTTGTGATACAGCTCATTCTGCGTGCCTTTCAGGCCAAGCGGCCCGCACATCACCGAAATTCCCTTCCACTGGCACAGCTTGCTGCTTCCCGGCTCCGGCGTGTGCTTCGGGTCGAAATCAACATATTTTGAAACGAACAGATCGAGCCGTCCGTCGTGGTCGTAGTCCAAAAATGCACAACCCGTGCTCCAACGCGTGTCATCGTGCCAGAGTCCGGCCGGCTTCGTGACGTCGGTAAAAGTGCCGTCGCCGTTGTTGTGCAGCAAAACGTTGTGGCCCCAAAACGTCACGAACAGGTCCACCCAGCCGTCATTGTCGAAATCGCCGGCACAGACTCCCTGGCCCCATCCAGCGAGTGCGACGCCCGCTTTCTTCGTGACGTCGGTGAAGGTGCCATCGCCATTGTTATGGTAAAGATGACTGGTTGGCGCCTGTCCCTTCGGATAACCTTCCAGGCTGCTTCCGTTCACCAGAAAAATATCTGGCCAGCCGTCGTTGTCGTAGTCGAAGAATGCCGCGCCACTTCCAGTTGTCTCGATAATGTATCTTTTGGACTTTTCGCTGCCTGCCTCCGTTTTTGCGGTTAATCCGGCGCGAGCCGCGATGTCCACAAAATTGACCTTCGGCGGCGTCGGAGCGGGACTGTCGGTCGGCTGTTGGCCTGCGACGGAGACCGGCAACGCCAGCAATGCAAGAAGTATCAGCGAGAGTCGCACAAAACTGCTCCTCCGAACGAGTCTTCGAGAATATCATTCTCAGCGCCTTGGCATCTAAGGGGCAGTTGCGAAATCGCAAGCGACTTCCTGATAATGCAAGTTGATGCGATCAGGCCACCGTCACGCGCTATTTATCTACGCCGCGCTGGTGCTTTTGTCGGAATTCACTTCTGCCCGGTGCCGGGCACAATCCTCAGCTGCCGGTTCCAAACAGGACCGCTCGAGCTTGGAGCTCCAGCTTGTAGGGCGCAATTTACAAATCGTCACCGAAGCACCGGACGGCGCACCCGATCCACACAAGCTCGCTGTAGCCAGCGATCTCCCGAAAGCAGAAGCCGAGTTCAAAGCCGCACTCGCGGCGGAGCCAACATCTCCGGAAAGCAAGAACAACGTCGCGGCCGTATATGCACTCCAAGGGCGAAACTCCGAGGCGATTGAACTCTTCCGCCAGGCACTTGCGGACAGTCCAAACTATGTCCAAGCGCTCGTCAACCTCGGTTTGGTTCAGCTCCACCAGGGCGATTCCGCAGGAGCCGAGAACAACCTTCGCCAGGCCGCTCGCATCTCTCCAAACTCACCGGGCGCCAACAACGCGCTTGCAGCGCTGGATACCAAGCTTGGTCGCGGCGAAGAAGCGGTCGAGCTGTTGCAAAAAGTGACCCGCCTTAGTCCGCGATCCGCTGTCGCCCACTTGAATCTTGCCGGCGCGCTCCTGGCCGAGGGGTTTGATCTGCCGGGCGCGCAGGAAAACTTGACGGAAGCGATTCGTCTCAATCCACAGCTTCCCACCGCCCATTTCCAGCTCGGCCGTCTCCTGAATGATTCCGGTCAACGAGAAGCAGCACTGAAAGAGCTGCGCGCGGCTCATGCGATCGACGCTGACGATCCAGATCTTCTTTATCTACTTGCTCAACTTGAACGGCAATCCGGGGCGATCGACACTTCGATTCAACTTCTCGACCATCTCGTCGCCCTGCAGCCGCAAAATGCCAACGCTCAGTACCTGCTCGGCCGCAACCTTCTGCTGCTCAACAAGACCGCCGATGCCATAACCCATTTTCAGCTGGCCGTAGCCGCCGACCCCAACAACGTGAACGCTCTCTACAACCTTGCGCAGACGCTCAGCCGAGCAGGAAAGCCCGACGCCGCGGTTTACATGCGCCGTTTTCAGGATTTGAAACAGGGACAAGCGAGAGACGACCGCGTCAAGAATCTGGGCAGCTATGCCTTGGAAGCAGCGAATGCTCACGATTGGAAAACAGCCATCGCTGATCTCAAAGAAGCGATCGACTTATGCGTAGGCTGCGATTCTGTCGAGGATCTCCACCGCGGCCTCGGTCTGATCTACATTCTTGCCGGTGAAACCGAGCTGGGAAGACGCGAGCTGGAAACCGCGCTGAAGATCAAACCCAACGACACCGACGCACGCAAAGCGCTGGACTCACTGTCCACCAAGAAACCTGACCCGAATTGATGGACCTTCGACTCTCGACAGCCAGCCACGACTTCTAACAAGTCATTGTGGCGGGTCGGTCTTCGGGCTCTCTTTCCTCGATGTCCGTTGCTGCGAGGCTTCAGCCGCTTTTTGTTTTTCCTGCTCAATCTTGTCCAACAAGCTTTTGTGCAACGCCGTTTCCCGCATCGCGTCTTCCTTGCGCCCAGCGCGCGCGTACGCAACAGCCAAGTTGTAGTGCACCGTTGGATTGCCCGGTTGCAGTTTAGCTGCGCTTTCCAATGGAGGAATCGCGTCGGAATACCGCTTTTCGGAAATCAGCGTCATGCCTAGCCCCAGAAACGCATCCGCAAAGCCTTCGTCGAGCTTCGTTGCTCTGGTAAGATGATCGATAGCGGTGTCCATCTGCTGGTCCTGCCTGGCCAATTCTCCAAGGACGTATTCCGCTCCCGCATTCTGCGGATCGACTTCGAGTTCCGCTGCAAACTCCTTGCGCGCATCCTCACCTGTGGATGCCGTCTCTGGTTTGGACAAGATAATTCGGCCTATCCGGTAGTGAATTCCTGGTGTCTGCGGATTCTCCTCTAGAATCTTGCGGTACTCCTTTTCGGCGTCGTCCCACCGTCCTTGGACCTCGAAAGATTCCGCCGTCAGTTGCCTCGATGGATACGAAAGCGGCGCCTCAGTTGCCAGTTCGTGCGAAGCGCGCAGGGAAAGATCAGAGAACGTGTGAACCGCCAGATACAGAACCTCCGGATCGTGTGGAAACGCGTGCTCTAGGTCCCGCAAGAAGTCCAGCGCCCGCTCGGGCTGCTCCAAGGTCATCGAGCACCGCACGCCCTCAGACCCTATGCGCCGCTTCAGCTCTTTGTCCTGCGTAAGGGCCATGCTTTTTCGGAGGAGGGGCAGAGCCTTGTCGCAGTGTCCCCGTCGGGCTAATTCGACTCCGCTCCGCGCGGGGTTTACGCTGTTAGCCGCTGCAGTTTTTTTGGCTGTCTGCCCGTGCGCGGAGAGCGCAAACACGGTGAACACCGCGCAAACCATCAAGACCTTTTGCTTCAACAGGTTCCTCACAAAAGAAAGTAGGCAGCCGTCAGAAACGGCTGCCTACTCATTGTACGTCGGGGTTGGGGGTTAGTAGTACAACTTCAAGGCAAACTGAATCTGTCTTTCGCCCTGAGCGCTGCTGATGTGGCCCAGACTGGCGCCTGGCCCGAAGGACCCAGGAGCGCCGAAAATAGGCGTATTCGTGAGGTTGATGAAGTCGGTGCGGAACTCAACGCGACGCGACTCCTGAATCGGAAACGCCTTTGTAAGGCTCATGTCAAAGGTCTTCAACCCCGGCCCGCGAACAATACCGTTGCCGCAGTTGCCGAAGGTAAAGTTCGCCGGCGCCGAAAATACGCTGTTGTCGTACCACTGGAGTCCAGGTCCCGCTGGATCGTTCCACGCCGTGGCTTTGTCCAGTACTTTTGGATGCGAACTGCAGCTCAGTCGCGTGGCGAAAGCATTTGTGTTGGATGGATCTGACCAGTTGCTGGCGGTCAGTGCGAAGCCGGAATGCAACGACAGGATTCCGCTGACGTCCCAGTTTCCGACCACTCCGTTCACTACCTTGTTCAGGTTCTTGCCATATTTCCGGCCGTGTCCGAGGGGCAGTTGGTAAACCGCATAGCTGGTCAGGGCCTGCTGCTGGTCAAAGAAGCAGGGCCCCCACTCGGCCTTCTTGTCATAGATGTTCTGCCAGTACGGATTGCCGGGTGAAGCCTGCGTGGCTCCGCCCCAGGTTCCGTAATAGCCCGCAGAGTCGCTCATGCACTTAGCGTAGGTATAAGCCACCTGCGCTTCCAATCCGGAACCATACCGCTTTTGCAAAGTAGCCTGCAGCGAATTGTACTTCTGGTTCGCATTGGAGAGCGTTCCTCGAATGCCACCATAAGGTGCGATCTCGTTCTTAAGCACCGGGTTACCGGCAACGTATGGCCCAGGCACCGCGCAAGGTGCCGGATTGGGCGCACAATCGCTGGCTGAATTGGAGATCTGTTCCTGGTTCAGCCACATCGGGTTGGCCAGGTGTGTCCCGTGTTGGCCCACATAGCCAACTTGGATCGTCGTCTGATGGCCGAGGTCCTGCTGAATGGACAAGTTCCACTGTTGCACGATGGCCGGCCAGTACTTTTTGTCCCACAGCCGGATGCTGGCTCCGTCGAAACAAGACAGCGTGGCGCAAGTCGGGTCATTGTTGGCCGGTGGCGCGATGAGAGAATTTGCCGTCGTGCACGGACTCGACGCGCATCCCGGCGCGGTCGGCAGGTTGCTACCTGTGCTGTTAAACTGCGACTCAAATTCGGGAGTATTGAACGGCGCATTCTGCGGTAAGCGCAGGTTAGTGCCCGTTCCTTCCACGTAGGTCGAGATCGTGTAGGCACCGCGCACGACGAACTTTCCATTCATTTTTTCCGGCGTCCAGGCAAACCCGAATCGCGGCTGGAAAGCCGCTCCGCCGTAATAGCCATCGTAAAGTGCTCGGCCGTTTCCGTTCTTACCGGCAAACTCCACGGTTCCGGTCAAGAGTCCGAAGTTGTCCTGGCGATCCTTCACTTCGACCCACGGAGTCTGGGTCTCGTAACGGACGCCGACATTCAAGGTCAGGTTGTTGCGCACGCGCCAGTCATCCTGGAAATAGCCAGCGAACAGATTGGCTCGTTGACCCCACCCGATGCCTCCGCCACGGCCCGTCTGTTGGGGAAGTCCGAGCCAGAAATCGGCCTCGGAGAATCCGTTTCCAAACGTACAGCTGGTATTAGGAGGTGGGCAATCTGATCCAGCCGCGCCGGTAGGCGCGATTTGCCGTGTCCACTCGCCCGAAAAGTTAATGAAACCGTCCTGACCGTTATTCCCAGCATAGACAGTGTTGACGCGTAGCCGGTGATACTGGAAGCCGGTGTGGAACTGGTGCCGTCCGTGCGTGATGATCAGCGCATCGTTGTATTGGAACACGGTATCCGCAAAGCGCTGTACGGTATCGCTGCTGCCGATTCCGCTCGCAATGCTATTAAAGTTGATGCTAAGGAGCCCGGGCCCTCCACCATTCGCACCCTGGATGCCCAGCTGCTCACCCAGGTTCCCAAGCGAGGCAGGCGTGGGATTGGCGGTGAAGACTTTGACGTAGTTCACGCCGGCTCGCAAGTCGTTCACGATGCTAGTGCCGATCATGTGCGACCAACCAAGCGCCAGGCTCCTTGCCGGCGCCTCCAGCGTTCCGTCTCCAAACAACTGAAACGTGTTGAACGACGGGTTGATCTGGTACATGTGCGAGTACCGGCCAAAAATCCGGTCTTTCTGAGACAGGACATAATCGATCTTGACGTCGCCCTGGTCGGTCTTCAAGATGTCGCGCGAAGTCACGGCGTAATTGCTCGAGAGTGCGGCTCCGCCAGGCGTAGGATAAGCACTCAGCGCAAAAAGATTGCTGGCAACGGTATCAATCGTGTCGGTGGTGTTCGCAAAATTGTTAAACGGAACCGGCTGGCGAACTCCTCCGACTACATTGAACGGATCAAACAGTTGGTTCGTAACGACGCATCCTGGCCCCGCGGCTCCCGGTGCGCAATTCTGGGGCGGGTTAGTCACGTACGGATTTACGACTCGATCTAAGCAAACGCCAGCGCCGTCGAAGCCCGCACTGCAGATTCCGCCAAAATTGCCATTCCTTTCATCGGCAGTCATTAACGAAATCGTGCCGCTGTTGGCTGGGTGGTGGAAGCGCTGTCCTTGGTAGTCGGCAAAGAAGAACAACTTGTCTTTCTTGATCGGCCCGCCGTAGGTCGCGCCAAACATGTTATAGCGAAGCTTGTTCTTGGGGAGTGGGTCCCAATTCCCTTTCGAGTCCGTGTGAAAGTCATTTGACCAGCTGTTGGCGTTGAGCTTGTCGTTGCGGAAGAACTCGTAAGCATCGCCGTGGAAGGAATTCGTGCCCGACTTGATGGTCACGTTGACGATTCCACCTTGGAAGCTGCCGAATTCCGCTGGCGCGTTCTGGGTGATCAGGTTGAATTCCTGGATCGCATCGATGCTCGGGCTGTAGCCGATCAGGTTGTCGGACACCTGGTTGTTGTCCGCGCCGTCGAGCAAGAAGTTGTTGGCCTGCTCGCGGTTGCCGTTGATGTATGGCCGTCCGCCTGAAGAATAGGCAACATCATCGCCCTTCATCGAGTTGGGATCCGGGTGCGCCGCGCCCGGACTCAGCATCGTCAACTGCACATAGTTCCGAGTCGGCAGCGGCAATGCGTCGTTCGTCCGCGCATCAATGATTGTTCCCAGCTCGGTTCTGTCGGTCTGCAACAGGGGAGGTTCCGAGGAGACTTCAATCTGTTGCGTAATCTCTCCGACGACCATCTTCAAATCCACGCGAGCCGTCTGGTTCAGCACCAGCGTGATGCCAGTCTGGACCACTTTCTTGAAGCCAGTCATTTCGGCGGTCAGGTCGTACGTGCCAACGGGAATGCGGGGAATACTGAAAATTCCCTGCTCGTTGGTCTTCGCCGAAAAAACCGTGCCGCGCTCGGTATCCTTCGCAGTAACCGTCGCGCCGGACACGGCCGCTCCCGAAGGATCGGTCACGGTACCGGTAAAGGACGCCGTCACTTCCTGGGCCCAACTGCCTGGCACGGCCAGCAGCAACACCAGCGCTGCCAGCGCGGCCAATCCCAACAGCGAACACAACCCCTTCTTCATTTCTCCACCTCCCATGTCGAAGCCCCTCATGCGAGAAACTTCGCGCACGCAACCACGGAATTGCCGAGCACCCCTGCCCAGCTATATGGTTTTCAGGGTGTAAGCTATATAGCACAAAAAAGAGCTTGTCAACAAAAAAATGTTGTTTTATAAGATTTTTTAGACAGCGGCTCGTTTGGCACTATAGCGCAACCACATCCCGCTCTATATTGCCTCGAGCGCGCCTCGGGTCCAGGTAGCCGGAACAGCGTGCCCGCTTCGGATTTAACAGGATTTGAACAAACGTTCCGGTAGCCTCGTATTCTCGGTTGGCGGACGGCACGGCTGCGACACCTCAAGTCCGGGCGTTCGAGGATCCGATGGTGCTTAATTCTAGAGATAGGTGCATAGATGCCGGCCAAGGCCCGTTTAGCTCTGCCCGCTTACCAGCGCATTCAGCTGTCCATCCGCAAGCGCATTGACGGCGGGCAACTGCGCCCCGGTGATCCCGTCAGCTCCGAGCGCGACCTTGCGAAGCTGCACGAAGTCAGCCTCATGACCGCCCGCCACGCCTTGGCCTCGCTCGAGCGTGAAGGGGTGGTGGAACGCCGCCGCGGCGTCGGCACCTTCGTCTCGGCCCCCAAGATCCACTTCAACAAGTTAATGAGCTACACCGAGCAGATGGCCGCGCGCAGCCTCGTCCCCGCCTCGCAAGTTCTCGTCTCCAAGATCATAGACAATGAACCTGACGCCGCCGCTCGCTTATCGCTCCCACCGGGCAGCCAGCTCATCAAGGTCGAGCGCCTGCGCCATGCGGCCGACGAGCCGTACGCTTTCGAAACGTGCTACTTCTCCGCCGTGGAATTCCCGGGGCTGGTTAGTGCTCCGCTGCAGCGCGAATCGCTGTTCGCTCTGATCGAACGCGATTACGGGATGAGACTCGGCTACGCGGACGAAGAAGTGGACGCTACCGCCGCCGATGGCCGCGCCGCCGAACTGCTCAATGTGCCACGCCGCGAGCCGTTGCTGCGTATCCGCCAGCTGATCTACTCTGCCAACGGGAAGCGCCTGATGTACGTGCTTGGTCTTTATCGTTCCGACCGCCATAATCTGATGATTCGCCGCTATCGCTGATTCGCCTGCATCCACGCTTTTGTTACGCCTCGAGGCCCAGACATGCTGGTTGTGGTTAAGAAAAACTACGAAGAGGTGAGCCGCGAGGCGGCAGGTATTGTCGCCGCCGCGGTTCGCTCCAAGCCGGACATGGTTCTGGGCCTGGCGACCGGCAGCACGCCGCTTGGCCTTTACAAAGAGCTGGTCGCACTGCATCAAGCCGGCAATCTCGATTTTTCTCGCGCCACAAGCTTCAATCTCGATGAATATCTCGGTCTACCGCAGTCTCATCCGCAGAGCTTCTACCACTTCATGCACGAACATCTCTTCTCGAAAATCAATCTTCCCGCGCAGCGCATCCACATTCCCGACGGCACCATCACCACGCACTACGCCGAATACTGCGAGGGCTATGAGCAGGCCATCCAAGCCGCCGGCGGGATTGATCTGCAGATTTTGGGCATTGGCCGCAACGGTCACATCGGTTTCAACGAGCCCACGTCCAGCCTCGCGTCTCGCACCCGGCTGAAAGCGCTCAGCCGAGAAACCACTGAAGACAATCGCGGCGTTTTTTCCAGCGATTCGGAAATGCCAAAGTGCGCCATCACCATGGGCATCGGCACCATCCTTGATACCCGGCGAGTGCTGCTACTCGCTTCCGGCCGCTCCAAAGCCGCCGCGGTGGCCAAAGCCGTTGAAGGTCCCATCACCTCCTCGGTCAGCGCTTCCGCTCTGCAGATGCATCCCGACGTGACCTTCATCATTGACGACGAAGCGGCCTACTCATTGACCCAGCGCGATTACTATCATCACGTGCTCGAAATGACTAAGATTTTTTCCAAGGAAAAGCTGAGCTGAGGTTTTTTAGGGCTTCATGATCATCGCGGGCGACATCGGCGGAACCAAATCGCAGCTCATCGCTTACGATGAGTCCGGCGAGAAACTGCGCGAAATTGCCAGAAAACGATACGCCACGCGCGATTTTTCCAGCTTTGAAAATCTGATTGGCGAATTTTCGAAACACGCTTCAGGCTCATACGCAAATCTACAGGTCAGCGCTGCGGGCTTCGGCGTTCCCGGCACCGTGGTGGACGGCCGGTTGCACGCTTTTAATATCCCCTGGGTGCTGGACTCCACTTCGCTAGCCGCCAGCTTGAATCTACAGCGCGATCGCGTGGTGCTGATGAATGACCTCGTGGCCACCGCTCGCGGCCTGCAGAAGCTCGAAGCGGAGGACCTTTGCTACCTAAATCGCGGAGTGGACCATCCCTCGGAAAACATCGCAGTCATTGCGGCGGGCACTGGACTTGGTGAAGCCGTACTTTACTGGGATGGCCGCGGCCACCGCGCGGCGCCTTCCGAAGGAGGCGCTGCGGACTTTGCCCCGCGCAGCGATCGCGAAATCGCTTTTTTGACCTTTCTGAAAAAACGCCTTACGCGTGTGTCCTGCGAAGAACTGTTTTCCGGCCGGGGATTTCGTCCCATTCACGAATTTCTTGCGCCGGATGTTCGCCACGAATCGTTCCGTAAACCGGCCGGGGAATCGGCGCAGGAGATCACCCAGCACGCGCTCGCCGGAACTTGCCAGGCTTGCGTGGACACGCTGGAATTCTGGACCGATGCGTTCGGTGCGGAATCGGGCAACCTCGCTTTGCGCGTGCTCGCCTATGGAGGCGTTTACCTTGCCGGCGGAATTGCAGTAAAGATTCTGCCGCTGCTGCAGAAGAGCACGTTCTGCCAGGCCTTCGCTGACAAGGGGCCGCTCGCTTCGCTTCTGGCAAATATTCCGATCGCCGTGGTTCTCAACGAAGACGCGCCGCTCCTCGGCGCGGCAAACTCGGCGCTCATCGTCCTGCGCGGAGGCAAACTCACCTGACGATCCGTTACTCCTCTTTGAGCAGCAACTGATTCACTTTACGTAGCTGCGGAAACATCCAAGCCCACAAGCCGGTAACTATGATCGCTCCGAGGCCGCCACAAATCACCGCGGCGACGGTGCCAAACCACTGGGCCGTCATGCCGGACTCGAATTGACCCAGCTCGTTCGATGCGCCGATGAAAATCATGTCCACGGCATTCACCCGTCCGCGCATTTCGTCCGGCGTGGCCACCTGAATCAGAGTCGCCCGCACGATGACGCTGACCATATCCGTTGCGCCGACCAGCAGCAACGCAATCACCGACAACAAGAAACTCCGCGAAACTCCGAACAGAACCGTGCACAGCCCGAATCCCGCCACGCACCACAACATGATCGCGCCCGCTCTTTTCTGCAGCGGATTGTGGGCAATGGCAATGGCCATGATGCCCGCGCCGACTCCCGGTGCTGCGCGCAGAATTCCTAATCCCCACGGGCCAGTACGCAGAATTTCGCGGGCAAACACGGGCAGCAGTGCGACTGCTCCACCGAGAAGCACCGCAAAAAGGTCCAGCGAAATCGCGCCCAGAATCAGCTTCTCCCGCCAGATGTAGCGGAAGCCTTCAAACAGATTCGAAAGTTCCGCCGACGGCCGCGCTCGCGGCTTTTCCTGCACTGGAAGACGGAAGGTAAGGACAACCGCCACCAATGCGACGATCAGCGCCACGGAGTACACGGCGATCGGTCCAGCCTGGTTGCCGAATGCGCCCTCGGCGAATGCATAAATCAGTCCGCCAACAATCGGCCCAAAGATGGTTGCCACGTTCCAGAAGGTGGAAGCCCAAGCCACGGCGCTCGGAAAATGTTCTTGCGGTACGAGTTGCGGAAAGAGCGCGCGCGTGACCGGGCCGTTGAACGCGCGAGCGATGCCGAGCATCACCAGCACGAAGTAGATCGCTGCGATCGAGGCGTGTCCGCGCAAGGTGATGGCCAGCAGAAGAGCGAAACAGATCGCGAAGCCGAAGTCGCACACGATCATCATCTTTCTGCGATTGAATTTGTCCGCGGCGTGCCCGGAAAGCAGGAACAGCAGAAAAGTGGGAAGAAACTGCGCGAGGCCAACAAAGCCCAGGTCGAGCGGGCTTTTGGTGATGGCGTAAACCTGCCAGCCGACAGCGACGGCTTGCATTTCCGTGGCAACGACGATGCTGAACCGTGCGAACTGGAAATTGACGAACGCGGGAAAGCGAAACGGCGCGCGCGCGTCCGTCTTCGGCGGGATGGTTTGGGTATCCGTGTCACTCACTTTCAATCACTGGCCGACGGAGGTTGGCGCTGTGGAGGTAAATCATTCGCCGTAGGGAACCCAAATGTTTTTCACCTGATAGGCGTGTTGCAGGAACCAGCGTCCCTCACCCTGTTGCGAGCTGAGGAAATCGATCGCGCGGCCCTCGTTAGTCCAAACCTGTTTCAAGTTTCCGGCCGAGAGCGCCTTGGCGGCTGCGCAGGCGGCTCGATCGCCATAGCACCAGAGCGCATCCACATCGTCGTGCTCGGCCAACACTTTCAGCAATTCTGAAGAGTGGCCAGTTACGAGGTTGACCACGCCGCCGGGCAGGTCGCTGGTTTCGAATACCTGGTACAGGTCACCGGCAACGAGCGGGTAACGCTCGGAAGGAATTGCAATCACAGTATTGCCCGCGGAAACCAGTGGCAGCACGAGTGAAAAGAAGCCCAGCAACGGCGTGTCGTTGGGACAAATTACGCCCACCGTTCCGATTGGTTCGCTCATGGCGATTGAGATGTTGCGGAACGGCGGATTGTGCACGGCACCGTCGAACTTGTCGCACCAGGCGGCGTAAGAGAAGAGTCGCTCGATACTGAGTTGCACTTCCTGCCCGGCTTGCTTTTCACCGACAGCCGCGGCCAGGCGCTTGGAAATTTCATCGGCGCGCTGGGAAAGATTTTCGGCGACGTAGTACAAGACCTGCGCGCGATTGTGTGCAGTGGTTTTGCCCCAGCTTTCGGCTTTGCGTGCCGCTTCGACCGCGTTGCGAATGTCCTTGCGATTGCCGAGCGAAGCCTCACCGAGGAGTTCCCCACTTGCGCCGTAGACCGGAAGGCTGTAGCCCGAATCCGGACGCGCCTGTTTTCCGCCGATATAGAGCTTGACCGTGCGATCGATGGCAGTGATAGGGTTGGCGACCGCAGATTCCTCCGGCGACGACGGAGCCGGGCTAAAGCCCGGCACTACATTCGGAGTGGCGTGTTTGAACCAGGTGGGTTCGAGGTATTCGAGGAGGCCTTCGCGGCCTCCTTCGCGGCCGAAGCCACTTTCGCGATAGCCGCCAAAGCCGCAGGCGGCGTCAAAAAGATTCGTGCCGTTGACCCAGACGACGCCGGCTTTGATTTGCGCCGCGGCCTGCAGCGCCACGTTCACACTTTCACTCCAGACCGATGCGGCCAGTCCGTACACCGTGTTGTTCGCCAGCTGCACCGCTTCCTGTGGCGTGCGGAAAGTCATTGCGGCAAGAACGGGGCCGAAAATCTCCTGTTGCGCGACGATGGAAGTCGGGTGAACGTTGCTGAGCAGCGTCGGTTTGTAAAACAGCCCTCGCGACGGCAGCACGACTTCCGGCTGCCAGCAGGTTGCACCTTCGGCAATTCCTTTTTTCACCAGGCCGTCAATCCGTTCCAGTTGAACACGCGCGATGATCGCGCCGATGTCGATGGCCTTGTCCAGTGGCGCACCAATGCGCAGCGTGCTCATGCGCGCGCGGAGTTTGTTGGTCAGCTTTTCGGCAACGCTCTCTTGCACCAGCAGACGCGAACCCGCACAGCAAACCTGGCCTTGATTGAACCAGATGCCATCCACCAGGCCTTCGACCGCGGAGTCGAGATCGGCATCTTCGAAAACGATGAAAGGCGACTTACCGCCAAGCTCCAGAGACAGCTTCTTGTGCGATTGCGCGGTGGCACGGCGAATTGCACGCCCCACTTCAGTCGAACCGGTGAAGGCAATCTTGTCCACGTCGGCGTGCTTGACCAGCGCTTCGCCGGTTGCGCCATCGCCGGTGACGATGTTCACTACTCCCGGCGGGAGTCCGACCTCGTTGCACAACTCCGCGAAAGCCAGAGCGGTGAGCGGCGTATATTCCGCCGGCTTCAGGACCACGGTGTTTCCCGTAGCCAGCGCTGGTGCAATCTTCCAGGCCAGCATGAGCAGCGGAAAATTCCATGGAATGATCTGCCCGATAACGCCGCAAGCTTCGTAACCCGGAAACTCCTGGTTGAGGAGTTGCGCCCAGCCTGCGTGGTGGTAGAAATGGCGCACGACAAGAGGAATATCAATGTCCCGGCTTTCCCGGATGGGTTTGCCGTTGTCGAGGGTTTCGAGCACAGCGAGGCGGCGCGAATGTTTTTGCACCTGGCGCGCCAGAGCATATAGAAAACGAGCGCGCTGGTGCCCGGTCAGCTTTTGCCAGCCAGGCAATGCCGCACGAGCCGCCTGGACAGCGGCTTCCACATCCGCAGCGTTTCCCTGTGCGATGTCGGCCAGCTTTTCGCCGGTCGAGGGATCGCTCGTTTCGAAATACGTTCCTGCGGCAGGCACCCGCCACTGGCCGCTGATGTAGTGGCCGAATTTGCGGCCGGATTTGTCCAGCCACAGCAGGGATTCTTTTGGATCCTCCGGCGCCGGGCCATACTCCATCGTCCGGAATTTTTCGACGACGCTCATTCGGTTTTTCTCTCGACTTACGTCCTTACGATTTACCAACTCTCTTCTCGCGCCAGGTCGCAATGCGGCGGAGAATGAACTGCAGGCGGTCGCGGCCCCACTTCGTGCTGGTGATGACTTTTTCGACGTCCAGTAGCAGCTCGGGATCGCCGAGCTTTTCCCGCAACTCAGGCAGAAACGGCTGCACTTTGCCAAACATTACGAACATCTCGCCGCTAGTTGCGGGACGAAGGAACAGCTCCTGGCTGAGCGCACCTTGCAGGACAAATGAAGCGGCCATTCCCCAGTAGCCGCCCACCTGGCGCATCCAGTTGTTTTCCTGCGATCCCAAATCCAGGGCGATTTTCATGAAATCGTCGGCGTTATCGGGCCAGAATTGTGTCAGCCACCAGTTCCGTGCCTTGCGCATCTCCGGCTCACGCCGCAGGTCATAAAGCTGAAGGATCAGCTGCGCGTCGGTCGGAAGGGGCTTCTTGGCCATTTACCGTCCCTCACAAGTCAAAAAGCTCTTGCCTCCCTCGCACATTAAGCAAGGGGATGGCGATGCTCGGCCGAATAGCGGCCAGTCGCGTGAAATTCGAGCTGGCGTTCGATGTCGGCCAGCATGCCGCTGGCGCCGAAGCGGAACAGGTGCGGTTCGAGCCAGGAATTGCCCAGTTCTTCCTTCATGAGCGCAAGCCATTCGAGCGCCTGCTTAGCGGCGCGAATTCCGCCAGCCGGTTTGAAGCCCACGGCGATGCCGGTTTCCTCCGCATATTCTCGAATCGCGCGCACCATCACCAGGCTCACGGGCAGCGTCGCGTTGACGGCTTCTTTGCCGGTGGAAGTTTTGATGAAGTCGGCGCCCGCCATCATGGCAACCAGGCTGGCTTTGGCCACGTTGCGCAGCGTCAGCAAATCGCCGGTACCCAGAATTACTTTCAGGTGTGCAGGGCCACAGGCGTCCTTGAAGGCCATGATTTCGTCATAGAGCTGTTGCCACTTGGCTCCGAAAACGTGAGCACGGGTGATGACCACGTCAATTTCCTGAGCTCCAGCTTCGACCGAGCGCTTGATTTCGGCTATGCGCTCTTCCAGTGGGGAAAGACCCGCCGGAAAGCCCGTGGATACGGCGGCGACAGGGATACCACTGCCTTCGAGAGCTTTGACGGCCGCTTCGACAAACAGATGATAGACACAGACCGCGCCGACGCGGATATTCAGTTCGCGAACGCCGAGCCTTCGGATGAGTTCGTCTTGCACCGGCTGGCGGGCCTTGGCGCAGAGGCGCCTCACGCGCTCATCGGTGTCGTCACCGGAAAGCGTGGTGAGGTCCATGCAGGTGATGGCGCGCAGGAGCCAGGCGACCTGCCAGTCCTTCTTGACGGTGCGGCGGGTAACCAGAGTTGCGGCGCGGCGCTCGACGGCGGAGGTGTTGACACGCACGGATTCGACCCAGTCGAGGTTCAGCGACGTACCACGGTTGGGCTGCAGCGGGCGGTTGCCAAGCAGCGCGATGGCGGTGGAACCGGTGACCGAAGATACCAGCTTAATCGGAGAACCGGCACGGTTGACGATGTCCAGGCCAGGGGTGTTTTCAGGAGACGTCATGCCGAGCTCCATCCATTAGCAAAGAAAAGAGGATAGCACGGGAGGACGAGACATGACGCCGCGCGCCGAAGCGTTCCATCTTGGGAACAGCGATGATCTACTAGCGCACCTCGGCAGAGGCCCCCTACGTTTTTTTCCTAACTGCGGCAACTAAAGGATGCAAAGCGCCGTGTTTTTGGAAGTGTCGGAAGCAGAGGACTTACGGGCGAGTTTTTTCGGACGTGTAGCAAATAAAGGAGTTGCCAAGTTGGGAGAGCTATTCACACAACATTATATTACTGACTCGATAAAATTTCAAGGTTTTTTTCCCCCTTTTGCGAGGAAGATTGGCTACGATCCCGAGTACAGGAGGAACGGCGCCCAATAGAAGGGCTTTCGGTAATTTCCGGTGGAGTGCACCAGAGTCAGCTTGGCGTTACGGAGGGCAGTCGCCGGGTCCTGACCGGAATTCAATCCTCGATATAGTTCGTCCATCAGCGCCGGAGTGGAGGCGTTACTGACTTCCCACAAACCGGCGATTACATTGCGTGCACCCGCGTGCAGGAAAGCCCAGGAGAGTCCGACCAGCCCCTCGCCGGCATAGGTTTTGGTTCCGGCGCCGTTGCAAGCCGAAATGGTGACCAGATCGGCGCTAAGGGGATGCTGAACGACGTCGCGCGCGTAGAGCTTGAAAGCGGAGTCCGAGTCAGGAGAAAGAATAACGGCCGATTCAAGAGGGCGGAGCCGGCTGGCGGTGCCGTGCGTCGCGAAGTGCAGGTAAGAGAATTTTTCCGGCGATGATGCGAGGAAGGCTCGTGGCGTGGCGGCCTTGCCGGTGAGTTCGGTTCGCTGGGACGCGTTGAAATATTTTTCGAGGTTACGGATTTCTGCGCCCGCTTGAGGCAGGGGAGGAAATTCTGGACTCGCGGCAACCGCATCGCCCAAAACCAAGAGGCGGCGGGCGGCGGCCGCTGGTGGTGATGTAGTGCGCCGCGCCAGCGCGGCGATGGAGTTGGAGCTGAGCAGAGTGGCGTCGTCGATCCAATAGTGCGGCGCGGGCTCGGACACAATCAGCGTTTCAAAATTCAGCGAATTGAGAGCCCCATCCGGCAGCAGGATGACCCGCCCCATTTGGGGCAATAATTTTTCCGCGGGCTGAATCAGCGTCGCGAAGAGTTTCTTGCCATCAGCGTTGCCGGATTCTAATGGGTCGCGCGGATCGTCCACAAAACTTTTGCGATAGGCATCCACAAGAGCTTGCAATTCGCCGGCCGGCGACAAAGGGATGAGCGAAGTTTTCGCCGGAGTGATAACCCAAAACCACGATTTTTGCCGGCCCAGCCAGTAAAAAAGCAGAGTCGCGTTCTGGCGGCGCGCGACGTCTTGAAGATTCGGAAGCGGAGGCGATACGGCAGACTTGCTCGCAGCTTTCCCTTTTGACGAGAGGCCTTCTTCCGACGCCTGCGAGCGGCTGAGATCGGCGACTGCCAGCGCATCGAGTGGACGGCGCTGGTCAATCAGGAAGTTGACGTAGGAATCGTAGAATTCGATTGCCGTGGAAAGAAACGAGACGCGCCGTTCCTTGCTGGTAATCGAGTCGCGTACTTGCTGTACCATTTGCACGGCGGTGCGGAACTCCGGCTCGGCTCTTGCGGGCTGATGTTGCGCGGCATGGGCCTCAGCCAGGCGCGTGTGCGCCTCCCACTTCAGTCGCGTTTCCGTTTTGCGATCCAGGATTACGTTCTGGAAAGAAGCGATGGCATCGGCGTAGTTGCCCTTCGCCGCCGCGATGCGGCCGGCAATGAGTTGTGAATCGGTGATCGAAGGTTGGTCGCCCGCCTTAGCAACGATGTCCGCCGCGCGGTGATTGAACTGTTCGGCTTCGTCCAGATGATTCAAGAACAGGGCCACGCGGGCGAGCACTTCGAGGCAGCTGGCCAGAGTTCGCTGATCGTCATGCTTCTCGGCCAGAGCCAGCGCCTTCCGCCCGGTAACATCAGCCTCCGCAAATCGGGACTGCATGGCCTCTACGTCAGCGAGAGAGGCGAGCCAATAGGTTTGATCCTCATCCAACGCCGCCTGAGCGGCTTTCTCATGGGCCTGAGTCAAATCCTGCAATGCGCTGTCCAGATCGCCGATCACCCAATGGCTCCAGCCTAGATTGCCCAGGGAGCGCGATTCCGCATCGACCGCCGACAGAGAGCGCGAAAGAGTCAGGGCCCTTTGAAAGTCATCCATGGCTTCGTCGTAGTGTTCCTGAAGCATCGCCACGTAGCCGAGATTTCCCACCGCGTCCAATTCGGAGCGCGATTGATTGTGTTCGCGGGCAAAGTTCGCAGCTGCACGGAATGCGGCGGCGGCTTTGTCGTTGTGCCCGCGGTCGAGCTCCAATATTCCGCGGCTCAGCGAAACCGAACCGAGCCAGGAGGACTGGATCGCCGCGGCAAGCGATTCGGCTTGCGCAATCGCGTGGTCGGCTGCGTCCAACTGCTGCAGGTAGTCATAGTCCAGCCCTTGCACCATCTCTCGTTCCACTTCAGCGTCGGTGCGTTGCAAGGCCGCAGGGAGCGCTGGATTCACAAGCTGCAAGGAATCCGCATAGGAGCCGCGGATCATTAGGATGCGCGCCTTGACAATCCGAAAGCGCGCGGCCCACTCGGGATTCTTCGATTGATGGACTGCGATGGCGGCTTCGGCGTTGCGTTGCGCGAGTTCGAGCTGGCCGCGGCGCATCTGCTCGCGAATCTGGGAAAGTGTTACGTCAGGCGAAACGGAATGCTGGCAGCCGTAGCCCAGAAGCGAGCACACGGATACCAGCAATAACAAGCGAGCTACGAGGACTAGCCGCCCGGCGGAAATTTCTTGCCGTTGGTGCTGCCACAGGCTACCGAGCCGTAGGCCTCTACGTCGGAGTCGAGGTCGAAGCGAATCATGGTGAAAGTCCGCAGGCCGTAACTGATCAGCATTTCGGCCAAGTACACTCGGCCAAAGTCGGGAATATAGATGGAGTGTCCGGCAACCTGCGCTTCGGAGTACTCCACTTGAATCTTGCCCTTGATCAGGGAACAAAGAAAAGCTCCTGTATCTTCCTGCTCCGGCAAGTCCGTGCCGGTTTGAAAGGGATCCTTGGCAATTCTCCAGAAGTCGCCTTTCTCCTTATAGGCCGCTTGCGCCTGCTTAAAAGTCTGAATGTCGTCGAAAAGGTCGAAATCGAGCTCCAGAGTAACAGGCTGCCCGTAAATCTGCAGATTCTCGAAAGCGCAGCCGTACATAGTGACATGGCCTTCGGAGTGGTTATTGGACTGTTTCGAATGAGTACGAGCAACGACACGGTCCGCAGTCAAAGTGTCGAGTATGTTGAGGCCCTCCACGGTAGCGCTGGCTACCGTAGTGTTTGCTCCGTACTCACCGGCGCCCGTCGAGACATGAGTGTAACCAGCGGTGAAGGAGATAAATTCCCGGAAGTGGAAATTGTCAACGCGCGCGATACTATGCCCGCCGGTCGCACAGATGGATGAGCAAGCCTGCGCGTCTATCTTGTGGTCCACAGGGCTAGTGAAGTGCGCGGTTAAAGCTTGCGAGCAGGCGTCAAAGTAAAAATAGGGGAGCGATTGCGTTGCACCAGGGGCGGTCGCCATGGCCGGGAACCTCCTCAGACGAAATTGGGTTTTGCGAAGGGGCCCATCGTGCCGAAATTATTTCCTTACTTCAACAGTGAATTGCAAGCGCGCTAACTCCGCTTCCGAATCGGAACCCGATGACGGCAAACCGGAAACCACTAACGTATAGCGCCCGGCAAGTTTTCCAGGGTTGACGACGACCACCTGAGTCTTTTGCGCCTCGGCAAAAGAAAGCGAGCGGAGGAGAGAGGACGATCCAGCAGGGTCAATCAGCCGCAGGGAGTAGGCGGAGTAGCTGGTGCTGTAGGGAACGTCGACGTAAGCACCGAAAGGCTGGTCGGGCGTCACCGAAAAGGTCAAACCCTCGTCGCCGCGAGTATTTGCGGCGATCAGCGAGTACATGGGAAGAATATGAGGCAAAGCCGCCTGGCGATAACGAGGGATGGTGACAAAATTCTGATAGGCAATCAGCAGCACCAGGACGGCAAAAGCGGGAACGGCCACCAGCGGGTTTAGCCACGGGAACCACCCTTGCCGAGGCCGCACGTAGTCCGGCCGCGCCACGGGCCCTGGGGTCTCGCTGAAGACTCGGCGGCTGGCGGCGACGAAACTGGCTGCGGCCTGCAACTGTGAGGCACAGTCAGCGCAGGAAAAATAATGTTCCTCAAAGGCATCGCGAAGGTCGCCGGACAGTTCGCCGAGCAGGTATTTTTCACAAGCCTCAATACTGACCGCTTCGTTGTGGTCCATCGTCTTTCGTTCCATATCGCCTAAGTAGTGCGCGATCCCGGGATTTCGTTTCACCTTTGCGTAACAATCACCTAAACTATTTAAAATAAGTCATTTATGCGCCGAGCTGGGTTCTCAATTTTCCCTTGGCGCGGTGAATCAGCACCCGCAAATAGTCTCGCGAAACGCCAAATCGCCCGCAGACTTCATCCTTTTCCCTTTCTTCTAGAAATATGGCGCGCAGGATCGCCTGGTCACGCTCCGGCAGCTGAGAAATCAGTCTGCGAATCTTAGTCTGAATTTCCAGCGCGATTACTAAGCTCTCCAGATTCAGTACCTTATCGGGAATCTGGGCGTGACTTTCGTCCAGAGCCACTCCCTTATGGATGGAGCGAAAGTGCTCCTGCAGCACGTGGTTGCAGACCGAGTTCACGAAGGCCCCGAGCCGGCTGGCATCACGCAAACCCCCGTCGGTTCGAAGGGTCTTTAGCACGCGGCTGAAGGTCTCTTGCCGCAGGTCATCGACGACTTCGGGGGCCAGATAACGCGCCCGGAGCTTCAGCTGCAGGAGTTGGGAGAAGTAGGCGACGAAATGGGCCTCCGTGGAAGAATCTCCTTCCCGGAGCCGCACCAGATAGGCTTCGTCGAACGCAAAAAGTTCCAACATTTCCCCCGAAGTGCTGGGAAGTATAGCCGCGTAGGGAATCGGTCGCAATCGGAGCGGCGAACCGGAAGCCGTACTTTGCGAAATTCCAAAATGAAACGATTTGCGAACAGACCGCACTACTCGGCTATAGGAGTCCTGAGCATTCAGGACCCTACACGCTAGGACACCAAGCGTCCTCTGGCGTGCCCCTGAAGCGGCGTCCGGCGCGGATGGCAGCAACAAGGCGCCGGACGCCTCTAGAAGCAGGCCGTGGGGAATGGCCCAAGGATGGTGAAGTTTGCATCTTGTTTCGCAGTCCCGAAGAAAGCCTCAATCGATTTCAGAACCAGGCGCCGCAAGCAATGCCGACTCGTCGAACTTGAAAATCGCCGTGCTGCGCGTGGACTTTGTAGCCAAGCCCGAAGAAGCCGAGGAAGTGCAAACCATCGTCGGCGACCTGGTCGTTCGGGCCGAATTGCATCGCGAAGGACTGCAATCCAGCATGGTGCTGGTTTCGGACCGCGAATCGCGCCTCGTCACCTTACTGACTCTGTGGGATGCCGAGCGATTCGAAAGCGCCAAAAACCGCCTGACCAGGTGGACGGAGCGGCTCATCGCCGGCATCGCCGACGGCCCCATTCGCGTGCGCACCGGAGTTGCTCACGTGCTGGATCCCAGGTCCAGTCCAAAATTGACGCTGAATGACCTTCGTCCGGACGAACTGGCGGAACTGGTGGATATCGCCAATGCGGAATGACAGCGCTCCAGCAAGAAATTCGGCTGTACGCAAAACGTGTACAGCGCCGCGAGAATTGACGATTGTCAGGAGGAACACAGGGCCATGTACGATTCAAAACCTTGCCGTCGGGACGGCTGCACGCAGCCTGCGATCACTACCTTTCGGGGGGAGCTGTTTTGCCTGGAACACTTTTGCCGCGGCTGTTATCAGTTGTTGGAGGGCATCGGTCAGCGCACGGCGAACGATCCCGAGAGTTTTGTCACCATTGAACAAGCGCTTCTGGCCGACGAATGTGCGCGGCGCGCCATTGATGTCTGTCTGAACGCGGACCACTTGAACAATCTCGAGCGCGCCCGGCTGTTGGATATCTTGCTCTGGTGCGGCGATATTTCGGCGGGCTTCCTGCCAAAGAGTCAAACCGAAAAGGCGGCCGGTGTCCGGCTTCCGTACCAAAAGCCCGAAGTCCGGCGCGTCAGCGCAAAGGCTGCTTGCGCGGAATAAGGTTTCTTCCATTCAAGAATCCGCTCCTTCGCAGATCGCTCTGTGGCTTGCTGCATCGCTGGCTGCCCGGCTGCTGTCATTGACAAACGTCTTGCGCTGCGCCAAAATCTCCATGGCGAACAAAAAGCGAATAGTAAATCCCGCCTCGCCTCCAACGCCATGCTTTCGCGATCTCATGCTCTTCGCCTCTACGTCGAGTCCGCCCTCGCCGGACGCGTCATTTCCCCTTTTCGCTTCCAGCAGCCGCAACCGGTCACCGCTTCGGCTGGAATCGCGGCCATCGATCAACTTGCCGGCGGCTTGCCGCGCGGCGGCCTGACCGAAATTTACGGTACAGTTTCATCTGGGATCGCTTCCCTGCTGCAATCCGCGCTGGCAGCACGTACGGCCAGTGCGGAAGCCTGTGCGCTGGTGGATGCGCAGGACTCTTTTGATCCGCACGGAGCCGAATCCGCCGGGGTTACTTTGCGCCATTTGTTTTGGGTGCGCTGCCGCAATGTGGATCAGGCGCTGCGCTCGGTGGACCTGTTGCTGCACGGCGGCGGCTTTAGTCTGGTCGCGGTGGACCTGAGCGGCGCACCGGAAAGATTAGTCCGCCAGATTCCGCTGAATTTTTGGTTTCGCCTGCGCCGCACGGTGGAAAACACTCCCACCATTCTCCTGGTGCTTTCGCGCCAATCGCACGCCAAAACCTGTGCCAGCCTGGTGCTGCGCGTGGAGCGAACCTCAGTGCGCTGGTCGCTGGGCGATCGTCTGTATCCCTCACGGGATTTTTATGCACAAAGCTCCCTGCTGGATCACTGGGCGATCCGTGCGGAGATGATTCGCTCCGATGTTCGCCGCAAGAAGCTTTCGTTTATCGACCGCGCGTGCAATCCGGGCAACTTGTCTGCCGATAGCGTTTCCTTCGCGCTGCGTTCGCAAAATTTTCTTTCTGTTTCTTCTGCCGGCCTTTCTCCCGATGACTCTGCCCAAAACGATAGCCTACCCGCAGAAAGGATGCAGAACTTTGGCTGAGCTTTCCCAACTCACCGTGTTCGCCGCAAGTCGCCATGCCGCCGCTCGATGCCGCAACCACTGGACCATTTGCCGCCGTTTACGTTCCCAATTTTATTTTGCAGGCCATCGCACGCAACGAACCCGAATTGCGCGCCCGGCCGCTGGTCATCCTTGACGGCCCGGCGCCCACATATCAGGTCATCGCTCTGAATCGCATTGCCGAATTGCTCGGCGTGACGCGCGGCATCACCAAAGCCGCCACCATGCAGTTCGCGCAAGTCGTCATTCGTTCGCGCTGCCAAGTGTCAGAGCAGGCGGCTCACTCTGCGCTGCTCGATGTGGCCTGGTCGGTCACTCCGCGCGTGGAAGATTTCGCCGCGGACACCCTGCTGCTCGATCTTTCCGGACTGGTTTCACTGTTTGGGGACGCACACGCCACCGCGCAGAAAATTTCGTCACTTGCAGCGACGCTTGGCCTGAGCGTTCACATCGCGGCTTCCGCCAATGTGGAAACCGCGCGCATCGTTGCGCGCGCCTTGCCCGGGCCGACCATCGTTCCGCCCGGCGAAGAACGTCGCTTTCTGGAAACGCTGCCGGTCCACATGCTTTCGCCTAGCGAAGAACTTGTCGGCGTTTTTTCGCGCTGGGGCGTGGCCAACTGCAAACAGCTCGTTTCGCTGCCGGTGCTTTCGCTATCGGAATGCGTCGGCCCGGAAGGCGTGCGCTTGCACGCCATCGCCAGCGGCCAAGGCATGCGCCCACTGCTATTGGCCGAACCTGCGCAGCATTTTGAAGAGTGGTTTGAACTCGATGAGCCGGTGGACGATCTTGAATCGCTGTCCTTTATTTTAGGCCGGCTGCTCGATCAACTGACCGCTCGCCTCGGCTCTCGTTCGCTCTCCGTCGCTGCAGTTCATACACAATTCGAGTTGCAACCGTCCTTCGATAATGCATTTGACACCACGCGCGACCTGCTCCGCGTCAGACCGTCTCCCAAACTTTTTCGCTGCACTCTGGAAATGCCGATCCCCACGCGCGACAGCAAACTTTTGCTGAAGCTGCTTCGCCTGCGTTTGCAAGCGCAGCCACCCGGCGCTCCCATCCAGAAAATCCAGATGACCGCGCAGTCCTCACTCGCTCGGGTCACGCAAGGCTCGCTCTTTGTTCCCGCTGCGCCCGATCCCGACAAGCTTGAACTGACCATCGCGCGTATCGCCGCCGTCGTTGGCCAAGGCAACGTCGGCTCGCCGCAAATCACTGACTCTCACCGGCCGGGCACATTCCGAATGCAAAGCTTTTCCGCCGTCGTCGCGGCAGATGGCCAGCGGCACAAAGTTTCCCCGCAGCCATCACAAACCGCTACCCAACTGAAGGATTCACCCGCCATCGCCCTGCACATTTTTCGCCCGCCGCTTCCTGCCATCGTGTATTTGCAAAACGATCAGCCCGCGCGAGTTTTCTTTCAGAGCCGCTCCGGCAAAGTCCTGCACGCTTCCGGCCCCTGGCGCACTTCCGGGCAATGGTGGGAAGAACAGTCTTGGCAGCACGACGCCTGGGACCTGGAGATTTTTTTCTGCAAAGAATCGCCAGCCGCTCAGGCCACTTCCGGCTTCTATCGTTTTTTCTGCGACCAACTACAGAACAAGTGGTTTGTGCAAGGTGTGTACGACTGATGTACATCGAATTGCACGCCCGCTCCGCCTTCAGTTTTCTAGAAGGTGCTTCGTCGCCGGAAGATCTGGCGCGTGCATGCGCCGCATTTGGCATGCCGTCGATGGCGCTGCTCGACCGCGACGGCCTCTATGGCGCACCGCAAATCCATCTAGCCGCGAAAAAACTTGGCATTCGCGCGCACATCGGCGCCGAAGTCACCAGCACCCAGGGCTTCCGTTATCCGCTGCTGGTCGCTTCGCCCGATGGCTATAAAAATCTCTGCCGTCTGATCACCCGAATGAAACTGCGCGCAGAAAAAGGCGCAGGAGCAATCGAAACCGTCGAACTGGAGGAGTTCGCCGCCGGCCTGATCTGCCTCACCGGCGGCGACGAAGGCCCGCTCGAACACGCGCTGCGTTCCGGAGGAATCGCCCGCGCGCGCAAATGCATCGAAGAACTTTGCGCCATCTTCGGTTGGCGCAACGTTTACGTCGAATTGCAGCGCCACTTTTCCATCGAAGAAGAGCGCCGCAACCAGGTCGCCATCGAACTCGCCCGCAGCCTACGCCTCCCGCTGCTCGCTACCAACGGCGTCTGTCACGCTAGGTCCGAGCAGCGCGAAATTCTCGATGTTTTCACCTGCCTGCGCCATCATCACGTGCTCTCCAGCGCCGGGCGCTTGCTCTCCTGCAACAGTGAACGCTATCTGAAATCGCCGCAGCAAATGGCCGCGCTTTTTGCCGATTTTCCCGAAGTCATCGCCAACACCACTGAACTCGCTTCCCGCCTGCAATTCACGATGAAAGATCTAGGTTACAAATTTCCCGCCTTTCCCACTCCAAACGGCGAATCACAAATGGACTGCCTTCGCCGGCTCACACGGGAAGGTATGTTGCATTGCTACGGTTCGCAAAATGAAGGTGCGCATGCGCAGATCGAACACGAACTTTCCATCATCGAAAAGCTCGACCTGCCTGGCTACTTCCTCATCGTCTGGGACATCATCCGCTTCTGCCGCGAGAGCAACATTCTGGTGCAGGGTCGCGGCTCCGCAGCCAACAGCGCGGTCTGCTATTCGCTGGGCATCACGGCCGTTGATCCTGTTGGCATGAAGCTGCTCTTCGAACGCTTCCTCTCCGAAGAGCGCGGCGAGTGGCCGGATATCGATCTCGATCTGCCCAGCGGCGATCAGCGCGAGCGCGCCATTCAATACGTTTACGAGCGCTACGGGAAAGTTGGCGCTGCCATGACCGCCAACGTCATCACTTACCGCGGCAAATCTGCCGCGCGCGAAATCGGCAAAGTTTTGTCATTCGATCCGGAAACGCTCGACCGTCTCGCCAGCCTGGTCAGCGCGTGGGAGTACACCGATTCCAACGATACACTCACTCGCCAGTTCAAAGATGCCGGCTTTGATCTTTCCAACCACCGCATCCACAAATTTTTCGAGCTTTGCTTGAAAGTGCAAAGCCTGCCGCGCCATCTTGGCCAGCATTCCGGCGGCATGGTGGTCTGCCAGGGTCAGCTCGATTCCGTTGTTCCGCTCGAGCCCGCCACCATGGCTGGCCGTGTCGTCGTGCAGTGGGACAAGGAAGATTGCGCCGATATGGGCATCATCAAAATTGATCTGCTCGGCCTCGGCATGATGGCCGTGCTCGAAGAATCCATCGAACTCATCCGCTCGCACTACAAAGAAGAGATCGACCTTAGCCATCTTCCCGCGGACGACGAAGCCGTTTACTCCGCCTTGCAGCGAGCCGACACCATCGGATTGTTTCAAGTGGAAAGCCGCGCGCAAATGTCCTGCCTCCCGCGCCTGAGACCAAAAACTTTTTACGATATCGTCGTGCAAGTGGCAATCATTCGCCCTGGACCGATCGTCGGCAAAATGGTTCATCCTTATCTGAACCGCCGCTTGGGACGCGAACCCGCGGAAAGCCTGCATCCATCGCTCGAATCCACTCTCTCGCGCACCCTCGGCGTACCGCTTTTTCAGGAACAGCTTCTGCGCATCGCCATGATCGCCGCGGGGTTTTCCGGCGGCGAAGCCGAAGAACTGCGCCGTGCCATGGGTTTTAAGCGTTCCGAAGCGCGCATGAAAGAGATCGAAGTCAAGCTGCGGCGTGGCATGGAGTCAAATGGCATCACTGGCGAGACGCAAAACAAAATCGTGCAGGCCATCATATCGTTTGCGCTGTACGGCTTTCCGGAGTCGCATGCCGCCAGCTTCGCGCTCATCGCCTACGCCAGCGCTTTTCTCAAATGCCATTACCTCGCGGCGTTCACCGCCGCCATGCTCAACAATCAGCCCATGGGTTTCTATCAGCCGGCCACATTAATTAAGGATGCCCAGCGCCACGGCCAAAAATTCAAGCCGATCGATATCACCGCGTCGCGTTGGGAATGCACCATCGGCCCGAGTGAAGATGTCCCGGCTTCCTCTTTTGCTGGGGCGGAGTTTACGTCCGTCCCAGCTAGGGCGCACGACAGTGCGGAATCGTTGGCGCGGAAGCAATTCCCGGTGCGCATCGGTTTGCGCTACGTCAAAGGCTTGCGCAAGGAAACCGCCATGGAAATTCTCGCGCAGCGCAGCGTGCAGCCGTTTGCCTCCATCGAAGATCTAAAGCAGCGCGTGCCGCAAATTCAAAAGGACGAGTTGCGTGTTCTCGCCGCGATCGGCGCGCTAAATTTTGTTTCCTGCAAAACGCGGATTCATCGCCGTACGGCGCTTTGGCAGGTCGAACGCGCCGGCCGCCCAGCCGGTGAACTGTTTGAAGAGCAGGTGCGAGACGAAAACTCCGAGCCTGCTTCCCTCTTCTCTCCGCTCGAAATGATGAACGACGAAGAGCGCCTGCTCGCCGACTTTCAAGGCACCGGCCTGACCGTCGGCCGTCATCCGATGGCCGCGCATCGTGGACAACTCGCGCGCGAAAAAGTTTCTCCTGCGTCGCGCCTGGCGTCGTTCAAGGACGGGGCAACCGTCCGCGTCGCGGGAGCGGTCATCGTCCGCCAGCGCCCGGGCACCGCAAAAGGTTTTGTCTTCCTCAGCCTGGAAGACGAAACCGGCATCGCCAACATCATCATCACACCACAGCTTTTTGAACAGGATCACACCGTCGTGGTCCACAACTCGTTTCTGCTCATCGAAGGCATCCTGCAAAATCAAGACGGCGTCATCTCCGTCAAAGCCGGAAAAATCCAGCCGTTCCATCTCACCCGCGCCGCCCCTCCCGCACACGATTTTTACTGACCGCAACCTGTCGCCTCTTTGCCGGCCGGTCGGAGCTGGTTGGTGCCAGGATTGCCCCGGCCTTCTCGGTTCTCACCATTGATCGCAATCGCATCGCCATGGACGATCTGCAGGGGAAAGTCGTGCTCCTCGATTTTTGGGCCACCTGGTGCGCTCCCTGCCGCGAAGCGCTCCCCCATCTTCAAAAGGTCGCCAAGAAATTCGACGGACAGCCGCTGGCCATCTTGAGCATCAGCCTGGACTCTGATGAAGCCAAACGGAAAAAATTCATCACCAAGAATGAAATGAGCTGGCCGCAATACCGCGACGGTGTTTTCAAGGGGCCGTTTTCCACGATATTCGGCATCAACGTGATTCCCCGCACCTTCACCATCGACTCCGACGGCGTCACGCAGGAAGAACATGTTGGAGATGCGTCCATCGAGGGAAAATTGAAGAAACTGCTAGCGCAAGTACATGACGCGCCGGGAGCAAAAGTAGAGTCACGGCGCAATCTCTGGCGCGAACGTTCGGGGAACGCTGCTTTGCGTTCGGCGTGCAAACGGATTCCGCGGCTTCGAGCGGCAAAGGGTTGTGCTAGAATAGGGAAATTGCGCGCCCTTAGCTCAGCTGGATAGAGCGTCTGGCTACGAACCAGAAGGTCGGGAGTTCGAATCTCTCAGGGCGCGCCACTTTTCTCCTTGAAAATAAAGCCCTTGCGGAAATCGTTAAAAATGCTCTTGCTCCATTTTCGTGCAGAGTGTACGCGTTTTGTCGGTAGGAAGGAATTCTTTCCGATTGGGATGCCGGGGTTGATCACCCCTGCCCGCCCTCAAGAATGGACCGCCGCGACGCAGATAATGCAGCCCCGAGTATCCGAACATACCGAAACTGATGCAATGTTCGGGAGCGATCTCGTCAGGCTCCCCATTCAGGCGACTTAAATGTGGCAGGCGGCCATACCGCGCTTTTCGAGATAGCGCTGGTGATACTCTTCGGCGCGGTAAAACGTGCCGGCAGGAGTGATCTCCGTGGCGATGGGCCGGTGGAATTTCTTGCTGGCTTCTAAATCAACCTTGGATTTCTTGGCGATAGCTTCCTGTTCCGGCGAATGGGTGAAAATCGCCGAGCGGTACTGCTTGCCAAAGTCCGGACCCTGGCGATTTACCTGCGTCGGATCGTGCATATGCCAGAAGGCCTCGATCAGCGTTTGGTAGCTGACCTTCTCCGGATCGAACGTGACTTGCACGACTTCGGCGTGGCCGGTCTGGTCGGTGCACACATCTTTATACGTTGGATTTTCTGTGTGGCCGTTACTGTAGCCGACCGCGGCGTCCAGCACGCCGGGAATCATTCGGAACTTGGCTTCGACTCCCCAAAAGCACCCTGCGGCAAACGTAGCGAATTCAGTCATCGCGAACCTTCCTTCGAACCGGCTAACGGGCTTCCTGCTCGGCCGTTTCGCCGGGTGTGGTTGAGTGTAGCGCGTTTTCGAGCACTCCATCAGATGCCGGAGCTGCCGGCTGGTTTCAGCGGCCCGCAAAGGTTCTCCTTGACAGTCTAGCAGGCTGCTGAAAAACTCCGAAATTATGTAACGAAGAAGCGTGGAGCACG
>CAZQOB010000052.1:0-41454 GCA_964594885.1 uncultured Acidobacteriaceae bacterium | reverse complement strand
CCAACAACGACAGGCGCGCTGGCTAGTCAACCGATGTGCGAGAGAGTAGGTGACAGACATACAGAAACCAAAACACAAAGGTGAAAGTCAGCCGAGCGTCCCAGGTCCACCAGATTCCCCACACCGGATGCGCCCAGATCGGTCCGGTAATCAGCACCACCGTGATGCATGCGATGCCCACTTCCGAGCAGGTGACGCCGAGCCAGTCGTACTTCGGATCGCGACGCCACACATAAAGCAGGTTGGCCACAAAGCAGACGAAAAAAGTGGTTTCGCCGGCCCACGCCGTAGATGCATGGAAATAAAAGATCCGCTGGATCAATCCCATGGTGCGCTCTTCCGGCGCCACGTAGAACGCACAATACGCACCCAGCGCCACCAGGGTGACCGCGATTGCGCCAAGAAGAATCCGCCGAGTCATTATGCGACCTTCATTCCTCCAAGAGATATTCCCCGAAAAGCCACAGCACCGTCAAAAAGACCACGTCAAAGCCGGCCATCAGTCCGATTCCCTTCCATTGCATCACCGGATCGGGGGACATCAGGCCAACGGTAACTTCTGTGCTAACCACCAGGATCGGCGTCAGCAGCGGCAGCAGCAGTAGCGGTAATAGCAATTCGCGCATGCGGGCTTGCGCCGAAATCGCTGCCAGCCCTGTTCCCACCGTCGATATGCCAACGCTTCCAAGCAAAAATGTCAGCAGGATACCGGGCACCTGGGCCCCAACGGAAACGTTAAACAGCGCTGCGAACACAGGCAACATCAGCAGCTCAGTCAGCAGCAGAAACAGCGTATTGGCACAAATTTTCGCCAGGAAAATAGCGAACGGGTCGCTCACCGCCAGGCGTAACGCGCTCAGCGTGTCGTTCACCTGTTCGCGCAGAAAGCACGGTTGCAGCATCAACGACGCCGCAAACAGAAACGCCATCCACAGCAGACCCGGCCCGAAGCGGTGCGACTCGTTGCTGGTGGGATCAAACGTAAAGCTGAAGACGACCACCACGATCAGCACAAACACAATGGTCGTGCTCAGCAGTTCACGCGAACGGAACTCCGTTCGCACCTCCTTGCCGAACAACACCGCTGCATTGGAAAGCAGCGCCATTCAGCCTCCCGCAAAACCGAAAACGGATTGAAACGTCGCCCCACTGCGTGTGTCACTAACGACCGTGCCGGCATCCAGCCGCACACCGCGCGTGGCCAGCCGCGCAATTTCTGACTCTCCGTGCAGACTCATCAGGATGGTGCAACCGGTGTCGCGCAGCGTTCGCAAATGCTCGGTCAGCCACGCGCTAGACTCGCTGTCGAGGCCGGTGCCCGGCTCGTCAAAAAGCAGTAACGACGGTTCTGCCAGAAGCGCCCGCGCAATCGCCACACGCTGCCGCATGCCGCGGGAAAATGTCCGCACCAGTGAATCCTTGCGCTCTGTGAGGCCAACCTGCCTGAGCAGTTGCGCGACGCGAGCTTTGCATTCGTTCGCGCTTTGCAGCCGGGCGAAAAACAGGAGATTTTCCTCAGCGGTCAGTTCGTCGTAGGCCATGGTGGCGTGCGCCACGAATCCGATATGCGGCTTTTGACCTCCTTCGGCACCAATATGTCGAAGCGACCCGCGCGTCGGACGCACTAATTGTGAGGCCACACGCAGCAGCGTGGTTTTGCCTGATCCGTTGCGTCCGGTCAGCGCGACGCACTCACCAGAAGCAATGCTCAAATTCAGATTGCGCAGAGCGCAAACTGCGCCGTAGCGTTTTTCGATGTTTTCGAATTGCAGTCCAATCGGACACGCTGCCGAGGACACCGCTCAGCCCCGTACCAGGTCCCGCAGGATCTGTTCGGCCTTGGCACGTTCGCTCGCGTAGTCCTCTTCGCTAATGGTGCCGGCCTGGTGGCGCAGTTCCAGCCGGAACAGTTGTTCTTTCAACGCGTCGAGGCTGCTGTTGGTGCTCGCGTCGAAAGAGGCCATCATGTTGGCCGCAGCTTTGCTGGCAGGAGCCGGAGATGTCTGCCGCGTCGGCTTTGCCGCGGCAGGTTTCGCAGGTGATACCGGTGCAGCTCCCTCCGACACGCCTACCGTGACCGCCACGGGTTTGCGCGCCAAAAGCAGTGCGCCAAGAACAAACAATGCCGCAAAGCCTCCAATCAACGGCCATTTTAGTCCGTCAAGCCGCCCCGGAACGGACTGAATGGCAGCTGCTTCCCCACCACCCTGCACGTTTTCCGCGCGGCCCGGTGCACCACCTTGATCCGCACTCGCCGACGGCGCAGGGCCGGTTCCAGCAAGCGCCACTGCAACATCCGTCCCTGCAGCCAGGCCTTCGCGCAGGTACACCTTCATTCCCTGCTCTTGCCCGGCCGCCTGCAGGCCTTCCGCGGCGACCTGCACAGCTGGCGGTGCGACCACCAGCAAGCGCCCGCCGCCATAAAGAGTTGGCAACTTCACCACGGATTTCGCGTTTGGATAAGGAAGTTCATACGAATAGCGAACTTCGCTATCACCCGGTCGGAAAGCGAAAGCAATCGCGTACCTGTTGTTGCCCTTATCGATCGGAGCCTGTACCACAGGCATGCCGGAGGGTCCTGCGGCCGCGATCTGCTTCAACTCCGCACCAACGGGAAGCACCACTTCGAAATTGCCGGCTGCTTTGTAGAAAGCCTGCGGTGGCTGAGCTTCATTCTTAATGGCGTACTCTTCGCCGACCAGAAGTTTTTCTCCGCTCGGCTGAAAGATCACCACATGTGACGGCACGCTAATCAGCTTCGCGTCACCGCTCGGCTCGAAAACATCCACGGCAAGGTTGTCTTTGCCCGGAGGCAGCGGCTGATGGAAATTCACGCCCTTGTACACCGCGCGAATCAGCATCGGCTGCGTGCCGATACTCGGGTTGTCGAAAGTGAAATTGCCGGCACTGTCGGACTTGGTGTTGGCAACCGGCTGCATCCCGCCTTGCAGCTGAATCAACACGACTTCGACGCCAGAGCCGGGTTTTCCAGTGGTGCCGTTGTTTATCGTGCCGTGGACTGTCCCCGCGGCAGCGGCGCCAGCAAACAAAAGCGCAAAAGCAACAATGCCCAGTAGCATTCTGGACGACCGCGCCATCTGGAAGTGCTTCATTCTGATCCTTGTCCCGCGCTGCGCGGTCCACGCGGTCGCCGCACGCCCGCTTCCGTTACCTGATCAATCTCCGCAATCGTCAACGCGGCCTCGTTTTCCAAAGAAGTCTTCATCGCTTCATAGTCACCTTCGGAATATTTTCCGGCCCGGTATTCGAATCGCAGATCGCGCAAATTGTCGTAGATGGTGTCCCGCCGCTCCATCAGCTGATCGAGCTTGGAGCGATGCGGAGCTAAGTCCGACGGATCGGGGCGAATGTAGAAAACAAAAAGCATCGTCGCCGCGGCCAGCGCGATGCATGCGCCGATCATCGGCCAATCCGCCGTACCTGTGAAGGTTACCATCGCCACCGAAACCACGGTGAATTCACTCCTCCGTCTCGCGCTGGGCCTGTTCCCGAGCGCGCGCCAGCATTTCCGGTGAAACTTGCACCGCGCCTGGTGCTGCAGCCGCAACCGCAGAACGTTTTGTCCAGCGCTTCATCACAACCAGCACCAATGCCAAACCGCCCAGCAGGAACAACACCGGCATCAGCCAGGCCACCAGGCCGAAACCAGCTTTAGGCGGCTCAACGTAAGCCATCGGTCCGTACTCCTGAATCATCGCATCCAAGATCTGCTGATCGCTCTTCCCCGCGGCTATATGGGTGTCAATCTCTCTCAACATGGTCTTTGCGGTGTCGCAAGGGCCGGAATAGGCACCGCCAACGTGATAGCACCTGGCGGCCGACTGTTCGCAGCCATTGCACATGCACTTCAGCTTGGCGCCGATTTGGTGGGTGCGATCGGACTGGTCCGCCAGCAGCCGCCGCGCGCCCGGCGGCAGCAACGCCGCAAGGCTGAACACAACCACCGCGATGCGGGTCCGGCTCCTCATACCTCAGTCGTGCCCTTCCCGCAGCGCCACCTGCGCGGGCCGCAAGCCGCTTAGTTCGGGCGCCGCTGCCGGAACCTGCGCGTGCGAAAGCACCACTACCGCCGCGCGATTCGGGGCCAGCGCCACAATCGTACCCATCACGACAACCATTCCTCCAAACCATACCCATTTCACCAGCGGGTTGATGAATGCATGGACCGTCGGCAAATTGTTGTCCGGATTCATCCCGGCATAAACGACATACAGGTCTTCCTTCAATGTCGAATAGATTGCAACCATCGTGCCGGACTCTTCGTCTGCCGGAAAATTCCGTTTCTCGGGATACAGCAGCATCACCGGCTTGTGATCCTTCAGGACTTCCACGATCATGCGGTCGGCGACGTAGTTCTTTTCCTGCTTCTGGTCCATGCTCTGTAACAGCAATTCGTAGTTTCCGATTTTGACCGTCGAGCCGATGGGCAGCTCTTTTTCCACTTCTTTGTTGAACGCTTGCCCGGCTAGCCCGACGAAGATCAGCACCATGCCCAAGTGCACGATATAGCCGCCATAGCGCCGCGTGTTGCGCAGCGTCAGGTCCACACAAGAAGTCAACCACGACGCGCCCGTGCGAATGCGGACTACTCGCGCTCCGCGGTAAAACTCCTGCACAATCGTGGCGCTTACGAAGATACACAGCACAAAGCAGATCAGCGAAAACATCTCGCGAACGCCGAATGCCGCCAGTAATAGGCCGCCGGCGATTGCGGTACCGGCTGGGCCAGCAAAATTCCGCTTCATGCTTTCCGTCGAAGTCTTCCGCCAGGCCAGCAGCGGGCCAACTCCGGTCAGAAACATCAGCAGCAAGCCGAGCGGGATGTTCACTTTGTTGAAAAACGGCGCGCCGACGCTGATCCGCGAGCCGGTGAACCATTCTGAAAACACCGGAAACAGCGTGCCGGAAAGCACGGCAATGCAGGCGACCAGCAAAACGAGATTGTTAAACAGAAAACTCGATTCGCGCGACGCCAGCGAATCCAGTTGATTCTCGCTCTTCAAATAGTCTTTGTTCCAAAAATACGCGGCCAGGCAAGCGCCGATCGCGATGCACAGAAAGCCGACAAACCAGGTCCCGATGCTGGATTGCGCGAAAGAATGCACCGAACTGACGATACCGCTGCGCGTGAGCAGCGTCCCCAGAATGCACAAAAAGAAGGTGATGAATACCAGCCACACGTTCCATACCTTCATCATGCCGCGCTTTTCTTGCATCATCACCGAGTGCAGAAATGCCGTTCCGGTCAACCACGGCAGCAGCGAAGCATTTTCCACCGGGTCCCAGCCCCAGTAGCCGCCCCAGCCGAGCACCGCGTACGCCCAGTGCGCACCAAGCAAAATTCCCAGCGTCTGGAAGCACCAAGCGATCATCGTCCAGCGCCGTGTCAGGTGAATCCACTTTTCACCAGGATAGCGCGCCAGCAGCGCCGCCAGCGCGAACGCAAACGGAATTGTGAACCCGGTATAGCCGGAATAGAGATTCGGCGGGTGAATCACCATCTCCGGGTACTGCAGGACCGCTTTCAAACCGTTGCCGTCGGCACGCGCCACCAGATCCATGCCACCCGCCGCGTTGGCGACACCCAGCGCTTTGAACGGACTCGCAACGAAGTTGCTGATGGTCAGGAAAAACAGCTGCACGCCGGCCAGAATTACGCCGACATACGGCATCAACTCGCCGTTTTTGTTGCGATACACCAGGAGAACGGAAATGACGTAGATCGCCAGCAGGAAACTCCAGAACAGCAGCGAGCCTTCCTGGCCGGACCACAACGCTGCAACCTTGAAGAACGGAGAAAGATCGCGGTTGCTGTGCGAAACCACGTAGGCAACGGAAAAATTGTCGGTGAAAAACAGATATACCAGGCTGAAGGTTGCAGTGAAAATCAGCGCGCAAACCGCGATCCCCGCCTGCCGAGCGCTCTTAATCAGTAAGGGATGGCGGGTCAGGATCGCCGCGATGCCGCCGGCAAACGCATAAACCGCGCACACAAACGCGAGTAACAGCGCAAACGACCCGAATACATCCATGCAGTCTTGGCCTCTCCCTGTTCCTTCGCCGCGGCAGATTGCTAACGGCTACATCGAACTGCGTTGCGTGGTACCGGAGGTGGCCGGAGTGGTCTCCGGTGAATTTGTTTTGGGCGTTTTGGGCCCGCCCGGTGCCGCCTCGTATTTCGAGGCGCATTTTGCCTGCACGTGTTCTGCGACAAATTTGCCGTCACCAGCCGGCCGGCCCTCAATTAGTGCTTGCGAATTGTCCACAAAACTGTCTGGCAGAGGATCGCTTCCAACGTAGCTCACCGGAAGAGTCTTGCCCTCCCCTTCCAACACAAAGTCCACTCGGCCACTCATGCGATGGATGCTGCCCGCTTGCACGTTTCCGCCGATCCTCATGCGTTGCGTGCGCGCCGCGCCCTTCAGGGTGTCCAGCTCCGCCAGCGTATGATAGTAGGTCTTGCTTTCGCCATAGCCTAACCAGGCCAGCGAGGCCATAGATACCACGATAATGCCGATTCCGATTCCAAACTTGGCCCGTTTCTGCATCCCAACTTGCTCCAATATCTGCGGATTTCCTTCATACTACCACAACGACTAAACCGCCGAGGCCCGCGCTTCGGCCGCCAAATCGGCCAGCAACGTGGGGTTGAGTGCCGCCCACTCGTACGGCCGGTCCTTGTCCAAAACTATCACCGCACCCAAATCTGCGGCCGTGATTTGCGTCACCAAGGGCGCCAGCTCTCCTCCAACCAGCACCACCCGCTTGGGCTTGTACGAGCGGCGAATCCGCGCCAGCGTAGCTGGCAACCGCAGCTCTAGTGCCTGTTTCCGTGCAGCAGAGCCCTCGACGTAACAGTCAAGCAGGTGGGTTAAAAAGTATCCGCCTCGCTGGAACGCTGTGAGCGTCTGTTCGATGCTCCCTATCTGCTGCAGACCAACAGCACCCAATGCCGCCGCGCCTTCGCCCGCGAATTCTCCGTCGGCTGAGTACAATTGCTCGTGATCATCAGCGGGAACAGCAGCAGACAGAAACATGGTTTGGATGTGCACCGGTCGGTAACGCGTCCTAGCTTCGAGCCGCTTCAGCCGCCGCGCAATGTGCGCAAGGTCGGTCGGCTGCGCGCACCCATCGCAAATCAGGGTGTTTGATTCCATGCCCTATCGTAAGGCAGTGGCAAACGCCGCGCAATTTCTTAGGCCCCGACTGCCCCTATTGCTTCCGATAGCGTTGAATCAGTTGCTTAAACCTCGAATCATCGCGCAACGAAGAGAAATAGGGGGCCGCATCAATGGCGGCAAAGTCGCGGAAACCCAGCTCCAATGCCTTTTGCAACGTTCTCAGAGCTTGCTCTTTGTCGCCCTTGCCGGCGTATCCGGCACTCAGCCAGAACAAGTTAATCGCGGAATTCTGCCCGAGTTTATCGGCCTGCATGTAAGCAATCGCTTGCTCGTAATTGCCCTTAAGGAGAGATATTTGAGCCATTCCAAGGCCTTCGAAGCTGCCTCCCAACTCCCCAGAGCGCCGAAACGCCGCGATTGCCTCTTGATAGCGGCCTTCTAACATCAAAGCTCGGCCCAAGTGATACTCAGTGGCGGGCGTGGACGGCTGCAGACGAAGCGCCTCGCGAGCCGCCTTTTCGCTTTCCACGGCATCGGGTGGTTGTTTATAACCCAGGGCCCACGACAACTTGTCCCAAGCCAGATCGTCCCGCGGATCTCGCCGGATTGCTTCCCGGTATTCCTCCGCGGCACGGGAGTAATCGTATACGTAGCCGTAGGTGTCGCCGAGAGCTAGATGGGCGTCTCCAAGCTCCGGATCAAGCAAGATGGCCCGCCGAGCAAGCTCCTGCTGGCGCTGCAACCGAGAGGAAGCGGAGTCGTAGTCGCGGTAGTAAATGCCTTCAACCTGCGCAAGACCTGCGACGGCCGGCGCATAATTAGGATCAAGCTTCAGTGCACGCTCAAATTCTTTCCTTGCTCCTTCCAGTTTATCGGGCTCCTGGCTTAGCGATAGAGCGCGACCGACGAGATAGGCTTCGTACGCCTGCGGGTTCTGGGTATAGCGCTTTTGGATGGCGCTCTGCTCCTGCGGCGTCAAATGCAAATTCAACGCTTGCGCGATTTTCAGTGCGGTTTGCTCTTGCAGCGAAAAAACATCCTTCATCTGGCCAGTGAAATCATCCGCCCACACCTGATACCCAGTCGTCGCGTCGGTCAGATGGACGTTAATTCGCACCTGATCTTGCGCTTTGCGGATGCTGCCTTCCAGCAAATAGCGAACACCCAAAAGCCGGCCCACTTCGGCAGCGCTCTTGTCTGTTGGCTTTGCCGCAACCACTGCAGAGTGCGAAGCTACGTTGACTCCTTGAATTTTCGATAGCTTCGTGGTGATTTCGTCGGTCATGCCATCGCTGAAGTAGGCTGCGTCCAGATCAGTGCTCAGATTTTGCAGCGGAAGCACCGCAATCGAGGGTTTGACAGCCACGGTCGCGGACCCACCGGCCGAACGCCCGCGAAGCCACGCTCCTCCGCCGATGACTAGCGCAAGCAGGCCAATGGCTCCGCCGGCGTATGCCAAACCGCGTTTGGAGGGAGCACTTCGCGGTGCAGTGGTTTTCGCTGGCACGGCCGCGCGCGCCGACTCGGTGTCCCGCTTCACCCGCCGCAAGTCCGCGCACATTTCCGCCGCCGACTGGTATCGCGTCCGGCGATCTTTCTCGAGAGCCTTCTTGACCACGTGCTCGAATTCGTTCGGCAGCGATGGATTGAGCCTCAAAATCGGCGTCGGCTCCCGGTTGAGAATCGCCTCGAAAATCACTCCAGACGTGGCACCGTCAAAAGCGTTTCCTCCGCTAGCCATTTCATAAAGCACCAAACCCAGCGAAAACAGGTCCGTCCGCGGGTCGAGTTCCTCTCCCCGCACCTGTTCCGGAGACATGTACGCGATCGTCCCCATAGCTGTGCCCGGCGTGGTCCGCAGTTCTTCGGCAACCGTCGTTCCTGCCGACGCAGCCGTGACTCCCGCCGCAGGCTGCAACGGGGCAACTTTGGCCAATCCAAAGTCCAGTATCTTGACGTGACCCCGGGCGGTGACAAATAGATTCGCCGGCTTGATGTCGCGGTGAATGATGCCTTTTGTATGCGCCGCATCCAGCGCTTCGGCCACTTGCAAGCCATAGTCCAGCAGCGTCTCTGTTTGCAGAGGGCGGCCCGCAATCCGGTTCTTGAGCGTCTGCCCCTCCAGGCACTCCATGGCGATAAAATGCCGGCTCTGGTTTTCGTCGACTTCGTAAATCGTGCAGATGCCGGGATGGTTGAGCGCAGAGGCTGCCTGGGCTTCGCGTTGGAATCGTTCGAGAGCCAGCGGATCCTTAGCCAGGCTTTCGGGGAGGAACTTGAGAGCCACAAAGCGGCGCAATTTCGCGTCTTCCGCCTTGTAAACAACACCCATCCCTCCATCGCCGAGTTTTTCCACGATTCGGTAGTGAGAAATGGATTCGCCGATCACCAGAGGGCGCGTTTCATGGGGTACGGCCATTGTGTGCTGGCATCTTAGGCTGTGCTTGGTAGCAAGTCAAACTCGCCGGCCCGCGTGCCCGCGACTAAAGTTAACGGACGTTTCTGAAGAGCGTGAGTCGCAAACACGAAGGCCCGCCGCGGATGACGCCGCGACAGGGCTGTGCTGGTGAACTTGCACCCACGGGCTGGTATCAGATGCGCCTAGTGGTTCTGACTGGCCGGCTGCCCCGTGCTGGGATTCAGCAGGTATGGGTTGCCCTGGTTCTGGTTTCCCTGGCTGAAGTCAAACATCTGGGTAATGGAGTTCGCGATCGAGTCGAAAGATCCCTGCCCGATGCGCTGCCCGCCCAGCCAGTTGTCTTCGACAAAACGAATTATGGAAGACTGGTCGGTAATCGAGTGATCCACAAAGTTGACTCGCGCCCACGGTGATAGCACCAGCAAAGGCTGGCGCGGACCGTATCCGCAGCGGCCCAACGCATGGGTGTTGCCAGGATCAACTCCCGGCAGCGCCGTCGAAAGAGCCGCAGCGCCGCACCAGCCCGGGGCTGTCAACGCGTCCAGCGTGCCCTGCGACTGGTTCACGATCGGGCTCATCTGGTGGTCATACCAGCCGTCGGAATCGTCGTACATGATCACCACTGCAGTACTGCTCCACTCCGCCCTCTGTTGCAGGAAGTTGACCACATTTACGATAAACGTCTGCTCATCCAGCGGATTGGAGTAGCCAGCGTGCCCGTCCTGAAAAGCGGGCGCCTTCAGGAAGCTCACCGCCGGAAAATTTCCCGCGCTGACCGCGGCGTAGAAGTCCGTGATGTCGTAGTTGTGGTTGGCGGCACCATCATGACCGATCTCAGAAACCGAGTTCGGGCGGGTATGGGCAAGATTGGAGGTCGTGGATGAGTACTGGAAGAATGCATGGTGCGGGATGTAATCGGCCGTTGTGCCCGACAAACCCGTCGAGGTGCGCACGCAGCTCGTTGTTCCGTTCGCATTCGTTGCGGAGAGATTGAATCCGCCCATGAACGAGCCCCACGAAACTCCGGCAGCCGACAGCAAGTCTCCGATGTTCTTTCCGGTCAGGGAAACGGTAATCGAGTTATTGGAGCACACGTCGCCCGCAGGGTCCGGGTCGCTAATCACGCTGAACGAACCGTTGCCGCCATCCGTGATCGCGAAGCTCGCTCCAGCGGCGATGTTCACCGCTCCATTGGTCTGCCCGGCCACAAGGTTCAGCAGACCGGGTGTGGACGGCCCAAACGTCGAGCTAAATGAGTTGTCGCTCATAGCGTAATGCTGAGCATAGTTCCACAGCGCCGTCACGGTGTTGCCGTCAAAGTAGCCCAGGTTCAGTCCCGTGGTATTCAGAATTCCCCCTCCTGCCGGTGGCACGTCGGGCTTGCCGACCGACTTCGGAAACAGGTCCATCACCCCACCGTCAAATGCCTGCTGCTCCTGCTTGTACCCGTGACCCTGATCCCGCGTGACCGCCTGCGAACGATCCAACCGGAACGGGTTAGTCGCTCCTGCGCCGTTGACGGGATTCAAGTTCGGATTGTTATTGAGCAACGCGGGCGTATAACCGTTGACCGACGGTGTTCCCGGCCTGGCTAGGAACACTGGCTCTCCAGCAGGATTCGCCGCCACCGGATAAGTTCCGAAGTAGTGGTCGAACGAAACGTTCTCCTGGAAGATCACCACCAAGTGCTTGATCGGCGTCGCCGTCGGCGCGCCGTCCGCGTGGGCCACGCCAGTTGGCGTTCCGGTCGCGAGCGCTGCGGTGGCTATAATGGCCAACGCCTTTTTGAAACCAAAATGCATGAGTTCCTCCCCGTCGAAGAGTGCAATCCCAAATGCCCAGGCCGGTCCGCAAACGGCGCTAAACGGCCCCGCATTTCCGTGATAAGCGCTCCGCATTACCCAAGGATGAACACGGCTTCAAAACTCTTCGCGCGAAGTCAACGGCTTGTAAAAATTCTTCGCAGTTGTTTGACGCCACTGTCTGCCCGGAATTCGTTGCTTTGTCTTACGCGGAGGGCTCGGCTATGATTCGCGCATCGCCCTTATGAACTGGATGCGCTTCACGCTCGCGGTCCTGGCTGGCGGCACAGTCTCTTCGCTGACCGACTGGCTATTCATGGGTGATCTGCTCTATAGGAAATTCAACAAGTACCCGGAAATTTGGCGGCACATCGGAGGTAAAGGAGAATCGGCCGCAATCGCCTGGTCCACCCCATTGCCCTTTCTCACTTGCGGCATTTTTGTCTGGCTCTGTGTCTGGCTGAATTTACGGAGTGCGACCCAGGTTCTTGAACTCGCCTTCGCCATTTGGCTGATCGCCGCTCTTCCACTGCTCATCGTCACCGGACTCTTCATGAAGTTGCAGGCCGCAATCGTCACTTCTTATTCTGCCGGCTGGCTGGTGAAACTCTTAGTCGCTGCCGCAGCAGCCGTGTGGATCCTCAGATAAAGGCTGTTCGATTCGAGCTCACTTTGCGACTTTGTGGCCGTAGCGGATGGCCTCGGTCATTTCACGGATTGCGGACACAACAGCAAGCGGCGACTCAAGCTCCAGGTTGTGTCCGCCTTTGACAATAATCTGCCTGCTGTCGGAAGACAGCGACACAAGTCTTGCCTGCCCTTCCTTCCGCTCTCGCTCGAGCTGCGCCGCTGGAACGTCGGCCTCTCCTTCCCTGTAGCCGCCTTCCGCGCAGGTCAAAACCACCAACGGAATTGAGCCCAGAGACTTTTTGGGGGAAGTCGACAGCCACTTCGCAAAATACTCGGAAGACCACTCGCGCTGGCTCTTCTCCGCATCGTAGATATTCACCCTGTTCTGCGCCCACAACTGCAGCCGCTGCTCGGCTGGCGGCAGGACCCGGTACAAGGGATCAAGCTGCTGTGAATTGTTCGCGAAATTCGCCGCAACCTCGGGCGGAATCACCGGCTTGTCGGACTCATTGATCCGGCCGTGCGGTGAAGGAATCTCCTTCCCTTTCGCATCTTGGCCCAGGCGCATCGTCGCTTTCCCGCCGATGCCAACACGCTGGCCTTCGACGGCGGACTCCACGAGAATTACCCCGGCAACATCGTGCGGATAGACCATGGCGAAATTGCGCACCACCGGTCCGCCATAAGAATGGCCGACGAGAATATATGGGCCGCGTTCTCCAAGCTCTCCGAGCGCCTGCCGCAGCTCGAAATTGATCTGTGCAAACGTGCGCGGCTTCGGGCCAGGATCGCTCCAGGCATACCCTGCCCGGTCATACGTGCAGATCCTGGCGAACTTTTCGACTCCGCTTTGCACCAGTTTCCAGTCAAAGGAGAAATCGCCCAGCCCGTTCTCTACGACTACGGTTGAAGCTCCCTGTCCCGTGCAGTTCACATGCAAACGGAATCCGCCCAGTTCGACCATGCGGCCAATCGGCTTTGGATCCGGATCGGTTGATCCAGAACACAGCTGACACCAAACGATAAGCGCTATTACCACCCAACCGGGCTGGCCTCGTTTCATCTGCTCGCCTCTCGGCAAAGCCCGGGGCATGGCTCCAGACTCATGCGGCCGACGCTAAGCATGAGATACGAATCCGAAACGCATTTGTTTTGTACGACTCTGAGGAAGGAATGGAATTTAGAGGAAATTCATCTAAACGACCTGGCATACGAACCGTCTTGCGGTCAGACCGGCGCTACGGTTGATTGACGGTCTCATCCTGCGGCAGCTTCGAACGCAGGCACCACTTCAACTCCTGGCTCAACTCGGTGACTTCCATGCCCGGCATTACGATGAACTTGCACGCCAGCATCTCGCGCGGTTCGTCGTCGTCCGGCAACTGGCAGCTCACTCGGCAATACTGGCAATCCTGATTCCAGCAGAACCGCCCATACGGGATTGTCTCCGGGCTCAAAAACTGAAAACAGCGCAGCAACGAATTCCGCTCGGGCACTTGCACTTTTCTTCCCAGCAGCGTGATTTCCACCAGCTTTTCGTAAGGACGAAAGGGTTCCGACATGACCAGATCCAGTTTCCGCGGGTAATCCAAGCGGCTGGGTGCAACTCCCTGCACTTCCCGCAAGCGTGTTTGCTCAAACTAGGCTAGCCTGCAGAAGCGCGCCCGCACACCATTTCCGCGCACACCGTTCCCTATCTGCCACTGGGAAGTACTACCTCTTGTTGTTGATGGATAATACGAAAATCCGGAACATCGGACTCGGGAAAGGCTCACGAGTGGATATCGAAAAACTGCCCCATTCTGCGGAACTTCGCGTAGCGCGAGTCCAGCAGTTCCCGCGTCGGCTGGCTCGTGAGCTCTGTCAACTGCCGGTCCAACACCTCTTCCAGGCCCCTGGCCGCAGTTTCGTAGTCAGTGTGCGCCCCGCCTTCTGGCTCTTTCACAATCTCGTCCACGATTCCCAGATCCATCAGGTCCGCCGCCGTAATTTTCATTGCCGCGGCGGCAGTTTCCGCTTTCGCCGAATCGCGCCAGATGATGCTGGCGCAACCTTCCGGCGAGATCACTGAGTAAAACCCGTTTTCAAGAATGTTCACTCGATCGCCCACAGCGATCGCTAGTGCGCCTCCCGAGCCGCCTTCGCCGGTAACCGTTACGATCACCGGAACCTCCAGCCGCGCCATCTCCCGCAAATTTCTGGCGATGGCTTCGCCCTGCCCCCGCTCTTCGGCGTCGATGCCCGGGTACGCTCCGGGCGTGTCAATAAACGTCAGGATCGGCCGGCCAAACTTCGCAGCCAGTTGCATGACCCGCAGTGCCTTACGGTAGCCCTCCGGCTTTGGCTGGCCGAAATTCCGGGTTACGCGTTGCTTGGTATCCCGCCCCTTCTGCTGCCCGATAACGGCAACTGGGCGCCCCTTGAACTTTGCCAAACCCGCAATCAGAGCTTTGTCATCGCCGTAAGCCCTGTCACCGTGCAGCTCCACGAAATCCGTGAACATCAGCGGAATGTAGTCGGTCAAATACGGCCGCTGCGGATGACGGGCGATCTGCGCGCGCTGCCATGGGCCAAGGTGCGCGTAGAACTCCCGGCGCAGCTCCGCCACTTGCTCGCGCAAGCGTTCTAACTCCTCATCCGCGTCCTGGTCTCCAGCCAGTCGCTTCAGGTCGTCCACTTCTTTTTCAAGCTTTTCCAGTTCACGCGCGCGAGCCTCTGCGACCTCGTCCGGAGTTTTCTTTTTTTCTTTGACCGTCATGCGCTCCCCTGAATACGCTCTGCTGCTCTAGGCTGCTGCTGATTCCGCCCGCAGCCGTTGCAATGCCTCGGTCAGTTCCGGTGTAACCTTCACCCGCTGTTGCGAAACCACCGTGGCAACCGACCCGTCCGCGGACTCCAATTCAAACACAACTTGGCTCGTCCCGGGGGACCCGCCGAACAATTTTTCAAGCCGATCCATCATCGCGTCGTTCACCAGAGCCATCGGCAGCTTTACCCGAAATTCCTGATGCGCCGCGGCACGTTCGGTGATGTCGGCGATGCACCGTGCTTCCTGCAGCGAAAGCCGCGTACCCGCTTCCTCGATCTGCACGCGAACTTTCAGCAGCAGGGGCGTTCCGGGCTTTAGAATTTGCTCGTATTTTGTAAAGCTTTCCGGAAAAGCCAGCAACTCCTGCACGCCGGTCCGATCCTGAATGGTGAAAATGCCCCAGCGCGCGCCCTTTCTGGAGCGCATCGGCCGCGAACCGACAATCAGCGCGGCAACCGCGATCTCTCGCCCGTTCCGCTGCCCTTCTACCTCTTCCAGGCGTACCACCCCCCATTCAGACAGCCGCGAACTGTATTTCTCCAGCGGGTGGCCGCTTACGTAAAATCCCAGCATCGCGTACTCGCTGGCCAAACGTTCCTCTTCGCTCCACGGCGGCGCGTCGCGCAACTCAAACTGAACGTGGCTTTCGGCTGCGCCGCCTCCGCCGAACAGCCCGTGTTGCCCCGATTCCCGAATCCGCGCCGCGCGCTGCAGGGCCGCCATAGCATCGTCCACCGATGCCATCATCGCTTCGCGCGGCCCCAGGGAATCCATTGCTCCGGACTTGATCAAGCTTTCGAAGACCCTCTTGTTCAGGAAGCGCGGTTCGATCCGCTCGCAAAGATCATAGAGCGATTTGAACTCCCCGCCGCCCAAACGCGACTCGCGGATCGCCTTGGCGGTGTTCTCGCCCACGTTTTTGATGGCTGCGAGCCCGAAGCGGATTGATTCTGCTACCGGTGTGAAGTACAAATCGCTTTCGTTCACGTCAGGCGGCAGAATCGAAATGCTCATTCCGCGCGCTTCATTGATGTACTTGACGGCCTTCTCCGCGTTGCCGGTTTCCGAAGTCAGCAGCGCCGCCATAAATTCCACCGCATAGTGCGTTTTCATGTACGCGGTCTGATACGCCAGCAGTGCGTAAGCGCAAGAATGCGATTTGTTGAAGCCGTATCCCGCGAACTCTTCCATCAAATTGAAGATTCGCTCGGCTTTCTTGTCGTTGATCTTGTTCTTGGCGCAGCCATCCAGGAATTTCGCACGCTGCGCTGCCATCTCTTCCTTTTTCTTCTTCCCCATGGCGCGGCGCAGGATGTCCGCTTCGCCCAGCGAAAAGCTTGCCAGACGGTTGGCGATCTGCATCACCTGTTCCTGATACAGGATTACGCCATACGTTTCCTGCAAAATGTCCTGCAGTTGCGGCAGTTCGTAGCTCACCTTGGTCTTTCCGTGCTTGCGATTGATGAAGTCATCGATCATGCCGCCCTGAATCGGACCAGGCCGATACAGAGCGTTCAGCGCGGTCAAATCTTCAATCCGTGTCGGCTGATAGCGCCGCAGGATGTCCCGCATGCCGTGTGACTCAAACTGGAAAATTGCGGTGGTGTCGCCGCGCGTAAATAGTTTGTAGGTGTCGGCATCGTCCAGCGTCAGGTTGTCGATATCCACCTTAATGCCGCGGTTAGCCTCCACCATCTTTACGGCATCGCGCAGCACCGTCAGTGTGGTCAGCCCTAGGAAATCCATTTTCAGCAGGCCGATTCGCTCCAGCGCGTTCATGTCGTACTGCGTCGTGACTTCATCCCGGTTGGTCTTGTACACCGGAACCAGGTCGGTCAGCGGTGCGGGTGAAATCACGACGCCTGCCGCGTGGGTGGAAGCATGTCGCGAGAGCCCTTCCAAACGCCGCGCCACGTTCATCAGGTCCTTCAACTTTTCGTCGCTGTTGACCGCGGACTTCAACTGCGGCGCGTCTTCCAGCGCCTTGTCCAGCGTGATTCCGAGTTCGGCCGGCACCATCTTGGCCAGGCGATCTACTTCGGCGTACGGAATCTCCATCGCGCGTCCGACGTCTTTGATGGCCGCCTTTGCCGCCATCGTTCCGAAAGTAATGATCTGGGCCACGTTCTCGCGGCCGTATTTCTGTGTGACGTAGTCAATCAGCTCGCCGCGCCGCCGCATGCAAAAATCAATATCAATATCCGGCATCGAAACGCGCTCGGGGTTCAGGAAGCGTTCGAACAGCAGGTTGTATTGCAGCGGATCCACATCGGTAATGCGCAATGCGTAGCTGACCAGGCTTCCCGCGGCCGATCCCCTTCCCGGCCCCACCGGCACGTCTTGCGCGCGCGCGTAGTGAATGAAGTCCCAGACAATCAGAAAATAACCCTCGTACCGCATTTTCTGGATCATCTGGATTTCGCTGGTCAGGCGCCGCTCGTATTCGGAAAGTGGATTGGCGAGTGCGCCGGCCTTTGCCAGCCGCTCCAGATACGGAAGGCGCGTCGCAAAGCCCTCGCGCACGACTTTTTCGAAATAGCTTCCGGCGGTGTGCCCTACTGGCACCTTGAATTCCGGGAAAGGATTGGGAATGCGGTCGATCTTGACGTTGCATCGCGTGGCGATTTCAACAGTACGCTTAAGCGCATCGGGCAGTTCGCGGAATACCTGCGCCATTTCCGCCGCGCTCTTGAAATAAAACTGGTCCGTCGCGAACTTCATCCGATTCGCGTCGGCTACCGTCTTGCCGGTTTGAATGCACAGCAGCACGTCCTGCGCATGCGCATCCTCGTGGTGCAGGTAGTGGCAATCGTTCGTGGCCACCAGAGGAATGCCAGTCTCTTTCGAGAGGCGGACTAGCTGTGGATTCACGCCCTTTTCGATTTCCAGCCCCTGATCCTGAATCTCCAGGAAAAAGTGCTGCTTTCCAAAGATGTCTCGCAGGCGATAAGCGTTCTCGCGCGCCTGGTCGTAGCGCTCATCTACTACCGCTTCCGTCACCGCGCCTTTTAGGCAGGCAGAGAGAGCGATCAGACCACTGCTGTGCTTGGCCAGCAGGTCGTAGTCGATGCGCGGCTTATAATAAAAGCCTTCCAGAAATCCGCTGGACACCAGCTTGATCAGATTGTGGTAGCCCGCGAGGTTTTCGCACAGTAGCACCAGGTGATTGCTGCCGCGCGAGCCGGGCTCCACTTCACCGTTATCACCGTTAGCGGGGCGCCCGTTTGGAACACCTGTCTTGTCCCCGCGGTCGTGCCGACTGCCCCTGGCAACGTACACTTCGCAGCCGATGATCGGCTTGACATCCCGCTTGCTGGCTTCGTAGAAGAAGTTGGCCGCTGCGAACAGGTTTCCGTGGTCGGTGATCGCCACCGCGGGCATCTTTTGACGGGATGCTTCGTCAAGAAGTTCGCCGGTCTCGCACGCACCATCCAGCAAACTGAAGTCGGTATGAACGTGCAGGTGAACGAACTCTGTTTGCCCCATGAATCTTGATTCTAAATCGCCGTGAAAGAAATGCGAAGTGCTTTCAGAACGTTTTCAACAGAATTGTTGGAATCGAGCGTTCCCGAACTTGCGGCTATCTCTACTTCTTTTTCTTTTTGCTGGCAGCCTTTGCCGGCTTTGCAGACGGTTTTGCGGGTGCCTTCACCGCGGCCTTTGCTGCTAGCTTAGTCTCGATCTTGCCATGCTCCGTTTTTCTTGCCGCGGCCTCGTGCAGCCTTGCCGCCGCCTTGTGCGCCTTTTTGTCTTTGCCCTTGCTCTCTTTTTGTTTTGGCGGCTCTTTAATGCCCGAGAGTTTGCGCAAAATCTTCTCGCGCTCCTCGGGTGTCTTGCCGCGCCCGGTTAGCTGCTGCGCGAACATGTGATCAATCACCGACTCAAACTTCGGCCCCGCGGGCATGCCAATCTTCGCCAACTCCTCGCGCACCGCCGGAACCGTGGCCCGCAGCGGCCGCCACTTGTTCAGATAGGCCTTGATCTTGGATAACGCGCTCGAATTTCGCGATTCCGCCAGCAGGTATGCCATCTGATCCAGCGCAAGTTTTTCCAGGTATTTGTAGGCATCAATCGGCACGTTTAGTCTCTTCCCGGCCAGCTCTCTGGCCCCAGCGTCAGCCTTGTCGGCAAAGCTGGTGACGGTATCAATCTCCGCCGATCGAAAACCCAGCTTGCCCAAAAGGCTTGCTTGTTCCCGATCTTTCAATCTGCCGAGAATGGCCAGTAGCATGGGCGTCGCCAGGCGCGGACGAAGGCCCGCCATCATCATGTCGTCACGCACTTTGCTGAGGTCGTCGATCGCGTCGTAGTCCGGTTTTTTCTTAGCGAGCAGCGGATGAACGACCTCGAGCAGCTTGTGTTGCTCCCAGGACTTCAAAATTTCCGTCGGCTGTTCTTCGCGAGCCAGAGCGTGCAGTTCTGCGCCGGCGTCTTCCGGAGTAATGCTGTGATGCAGGTCGCGCTCGATCGCCAGGTCGAACCACTCTTGCGTGCGTTGTTCGAGTTTAAAGCCCATGCGCGCCGCGTAGCGCAGCACTCGAAGCAGCCGCACCGGCTGATTCGTAAAACTGTGAATGGTCAGCGCGCGAACTTCAGCGCGCTCGATATCCGACAGGCCGTTCGTCGGATCGAGAAGCAAGCCGCGCGATGCAGGATTGAGCGAAATCGCAATCGCGTTCAGTGAAAAGTCACGCCGTCGCAAGTCCTCCATGATGGTGGACCAGCGAATCTCCGGCCGCGTTCCCGGCCGAACATAATGATCGTCCCGGGCGCCAGAAATGCTGCCTTCGGTGTCGCCGGCGAACAGAATTTCGATGTGCCGGGTCTTTTCGTCCTCGGAGAGAACCTTAGCGCCGCCCTTTTCCAGTTCGCGCGCGATTTTACTCGGGTTGCCCTCAACCGTGAAGTCCAGGTCGCGCAGCGTGGCTCCGGTAATTAGGTCCCGCACCGTTCCACCGGTCAGATACACATTCAGTCCCAATGCCGCGGAAAGTTCCTGCACGCGCATCATGGTCGCGCGCTGCTCCGGCATCAACCGGCTTTCCAACAAAAACATGTAATCAGGCATCGCTCTGCTCTCCCTCGACTACCGGTTGGGCCTGGCATGGCTTCTTCTGGCCCATCCGTCTTGTACTGCGGTCCCGCCGCGCTATGCGCGCGGATGATGCGCCTTGTAAATCTGCTTCAACCGTTCCTCCACCACGTGGGTGTAAATCTGCGTGGTGGAAATGTCCGAGTGTCCCAGCATCAGCTGCACCGAGCGCAAATCCGCGCCGCGTTCCAGCAGATGCGTGGCGAAGCTGTGGCGGAGCATGTGCGGCGTCAACGGAACCCGCAAGCCCGCGCGCCGACCATAGGCCGACAAAATCTTCCAGACTCCGACTCTGCTGATCTGTCTTCCACGCCTGTTCACGAACAAGAAGGCCCCAGGGCCGCCCTTCCCTTTGGTCATCAGTTCCGGCCGTCCTTCGCGCAAGTACTTTTCAACGACCCCTAACGCTTTCCGGCCTACCGGAACAATTCGTTCTTTGTCGCCCTTGCCTATGCACCGTACGCAACCGACTTTAGTGTCCAGGTCCGGTACCTTCAGACCGGTCAGTTCGCTAACCCGTAAACCGGTGGAATATAGCACTTCCAGCATGGCCCGGTCGCGCAAGCCGAGCGGTGTCTTCTGGTCCGGCAACTGCAGCAGCTTTTCCACCTCTTCCAGCCGCAAGTATCCGGGCAGTGCCCTTCGGATCTTCGGGGATTCCAGGAGCGCCGACGGATCTTCCGCCACCCACTCTTGAACCTGCGCATGGCGGAAAAAATTCCGCAGCGTAACCAAATGCCGCGCCACAGTTTTGCTTTCCAGCTTTTGCCGGTACAACCCCGCCAGAAAGTCCACCAGGTTATCCCGGTTTACCAGGGCGATATCGAGCTTCTGCTTCTTGGCAAAGACCTCGAATTTGGCCAAGTCGCGGCGGTAAGCGCTCAGCGTGTTGGCCGCCAAGCCCTTCTCCACCTGCACGTGCGTCAGGAATGACGCGATCGCCGCCCCTATCTCCATCAACTCTCCACGTACGCTTCCCCGCCTCGTCTCCGGCGGGTTGCGATTCCGTAAATCTCTTCAATCTCACTGCACCGGAACACCCATGCCAGCACCAAATACAGGACGGTTGCTCCCAAGATCAGCCCGACAAACACGCCGATTTGCACCAGGGAGCGGGCGTGAATCGTGAATTCCGTGTACTTGGCCCCCAGCCAGCACGCCACGCCCATAATTCCCGCGCACAGCGTAATCTTTGAGAACGACCGCAAGATCTCACGCATCCCCATGATTCCGTAGCGCAGACGGAAAATCAGCAGCAGCACGAAAAAGTCAAAGTAGCATGCCAGAGCCGTCGCCAGCGCCGGGCCGCCGTTCTGCACTCGCTTGAAGAACACCTCCAGGAACAGGATATTCAGGAGAACGTTCAGCACCATCGAAATCGCCGCCACAATCACCGGCGTCCGCGTATCCTTGGTTGAGTAAAACGCCGGCACAACCAGCTTTACTGTCGCCAGCCCCGGCAGCGCAATCGCGTAGTAGAGCAGCGCCCGAGCGGTTAGTTTCGTGGACTCGGCGATGAACGCTCCATGCTGGAAGAGCACCCGTATAATCGGCTCGCGCAGAATCATCAGGCCGAGCATCGCTGGTATGGTGATAAACGCAACCAGGCGGATGGAGAACGCTAGCGTTTTCTTCAGCCCGTTGTAGTCGTTCGCCGCCGCCTGATGCGACATCATCGGCAAAATCGCAGTGGCTACCGCAATCGCGTACCCTCCCAGCACCAGCTCCATCACCCGGTCCGAGTAGTACAACGCCGTCAGGCTGCCCTTGGGCATGATGCTGGCCGTGGCAAACCGGGTATCCACCAGCAGGTTGATCTGCGCCACACCGATGCCAAACAGCCGCGGGATCATTAGCCGGGCCACGTTTCGGATGCCGGGATGCGAGAACGAGATCCCGAAGTCGAACTTCATTCCCTTCTGAACCAGCTGGGGCACTTGGATCAGAAACTGAAGCACCCCGCCGACAAGCACACCCATGGCTAGCGAGACCGCAGGGCTCACCCGGAAGTATTTCCAGACCACCGCAAACGAAAACACAATGGATGCGATATTCCAGAACACCGGAGTCGCGGCCGGCAGCCCAAATACGTGAAAGCAGTTCAGAATACCCATGGCCAGAGCAGCCAGTGCCACGAAAAACAGGTACGGAAAGATAATCCGGTTCAATTCGACCGCCAGGTCCAGACCGCCCGCGCTGCTGACGTCGGAGGTAAACAGGCGAATCACAAAGGGCGAGAAGATCATGCCGAGTACAGTAATCGCTGCAACCACCAGCGCCAGAGTCCAGAAAAGCTTGTTCGCGAACTCCCAGAGCTCCTCTTTTTCCTTCTCCCGCATATACCCGGCAAACACCGGAATGAAGGACGCAGTCATCGCCCCTTCGGCCACTAACCGCCTGAAAAGATTGGGGATACGAAACGCCAGCTGGTAGGCAACGGAAACTTCGGTGGTCCCCAACAGAAGTGCGATGCGTTGGTCCCGGATGTAGCCAAAAATTCGGCTGATGATGGTGACCAGAGAGATAATCGAAGCCGACTTCAGGATTTGCTTCTTCTCGGTCAACGACCCGCGCCTCTCTGGCTAAATCCAGTAAAAACAATAGGTTGACAGGAATTTCGCGCTTAACATAACATACAACTTCCATCGTTGCAAATTTCGTCGTCCGGAGGCTAAAGCACCTCTTTGAAACTCCGCTCCCCAGCCTCTACGCACAAAAAGGTCATCGTCGAGCTCCACGACCGCAAGTCTGTGCGCGGCTACCTGAATCCGGCACGTCTCGGCCAGCTCAACCCTATCGACCTGCTGACGCCAGACGGCGAGCACGAGGAGCTTTCCCTCGCCCGGATCCGGTCCATCTACTTCGTCCGCAATTTTGAGGAAGACTTTGCGCCCGAGCGCCGCGCATTCTTAAGCAGGCCCAAATTGGATGGCCTCTGGTTACGGCTCCGTTTTCTCGATGGCCAATCCCTAGAAGGCGTCGTTCCGAACGATCTGTTATCGCTGCTCGATAACGGGATTCAGATCACGCCTCCTCCCGACCTCAATTCCAACACGGACCGCATCTTTATTCCGCGGGCGGCGCTGAGCGAAGTCACGGTGCTCGGAGTCGTGGGCATTGCCCGGCGCAAACCGGCCGCTGCTGCAGCCGCCGGCCAGCCGACTCTCTTCAATGAGTAGCCGGCTAGGATCGGCTCGCGGCCCGGAACGCTTCGAGGCTCCACACGTCTTGCCTCTCGTCGTGGCGCAGGACGTAGCGATTGCCGTCTGAGGCCAGCACCCGAAAGTAAGTAGCTTCCGGCGAGTACCAGCGGTCCTCTACGTCCACCACGTCGTAGGGCCGACCTTCCAGCGCAAAACGCACCGGGCGCTCATCGGACCGATAACCAGAGTAGGTTTCGACGCCGATTATCATCTTCAGCCTCTGTCGGACGATCCTTCCTCCTGGCCTTCGTCCTGCCTCCTGCTTTCTTCTATACTCGCTCCGTTGCTCTTTGCAATGGGAGCTTGCCCAAATGAGACTGTCTGAACTCGCTGAAAAGCTCGGCTGCCGCTTGGAAGGCGATGCCGGAGTCGAGATAACCGGCGTTGCCGGACTGGACCATGCCGCGACAGGACAGGTCGCCTTTCTGGCCAATCGCCGCTACTTTCCTCTGTTGCGCACCACCCGCGCCACAGCCGTTTTAGTGGAAGAAGGTATTCGCATCGAACGAGACCCGGCGCTTCCGCCACTATCGGCCCTTCGTTCCGGCAATCCGTATCTGGCCTTTGCACAAGCCATTGAGCTCTTCTATCGAGCACCACAGTATCCGCCCGGCATTCATCCGACGGCCGTCATTGCCAAATCCGCGAAGGTAGACAAGAACGCGCACATTGGACCGTATTGTTTCGTGGACGAAGATGTCACGATCGGTGACAACGCCGTGCTGCACAGTTTCGTCGCCATCTATAGAGGCGCGAAGATCGGCAGCAGCTTTTTCGCGCACGCTCACGCCATCGTTCGCGAAAACTGTTGCATCGGGGACCGCGTAATCCTGCAAAACGGAGTGGTCGTGGGGGCCGACGGTCTCGGCTTCGCCAAACTGAAGGACGGTTCCTGGTACAAAATGGCCCAGTCCGGCCCGGCGGTTTTGGAAGACGACGTCGAAGTCCAGGCCAATGCTTGCATTGACCGTGCGACTGTGGGCGAAACTCGAATCGGCCGCGGCACAAAGATCGATGACCTGGTTCTGATTGGCCACGCCTCGCAGGTGGGAGTTAACGCCATGCTCTGCGGACAGGTGGGCCTCGCGGGCTCAAGCAAGATCGGCAATGGCTGCATCCTGGCAGGACAGGTCGGAACCGCCGGTCATTTGACGATAGGCAACGGCTCGGTCGTCACCGCAAAAAGCGGCGTGCCAAACGACATTCCCGCCGCAGCCCTGTATTCGGGATATCCCGCGGTTGAAAATCGCCAATGGCTCAAGAACCAGGCCGCGCTCAATCGTCTGCCTGAGTTGCAGCGCCGGGTTAGAGAATTAGAAGAAGAGATTGAAAAGCTGAAAGCGCGCTAGCTCCTTGCCTATCACGCGGCGCCGGGAGCGCCAACCGGCCTCTGATCTGGCGGCAAACCCGCAGCCATGGCGTCGTGAACTATAGCGTTAAGCTCTTCCCGCTGCTCAAACGTGTAGCGCGTTGCGTCGATCGGCTTCAGAAACTCCACCAGAATTTCGCCGGGCTGAATGACCAGCGATCTCTTCTCCATCACCCGATGCGCTCCGGAGCAGACAATCGGCACAATCGGCACGCCAGACTTAATGGCCATCACGACCGCGCCCTTCTTGAATTCCTGCAACCGCCCATCAGGACTGCGAGTGCCCTCCGGATAGATCAAAAAAGACTGGCCGGCAAGCATGGCCTCGGTAGCCTTCTCCAGGCTTGCGATTGCTGAGTCGTGCTTCGCTCGATCTACCGGAATGAAATGCGCAAGCTGGAATGCCTGCCCGACAATTGGAACCCGAAATAGCGACTGCTTCAGCAGAATCGCGATACGTCTGGGAATCGCGCCGACTACCGCGGGAGCATCAGCAGAGCTGGTGTGGTTTGCAACAAACAGGCAGGTACCCTTTGGAATGCGATCCGTGCCTGCAACCCGTACGCGCACCCCGACGACCCGCACGAAGAACAGCACTCCGCGTACTCCAGCCCAATAGAGTGCGTCGGGATTTCGCGAAATGACCGTGTAAATCAGCAGCGGAATGCCGGCAATGATGGTGTACAGCGACAGGAAAATGCCGATGAACAAGGTGCGCAGCATGGACTCAGCGAAACTCAGTGTTTTCGATGGACCGTTGTCGCGTCAAGCTGAACTTGGATCCGATTCTCAAGGAGATGCTGCCGCAGCTGCGACGGGCTTGTTCGTTCCGTGCAAAAGCCCCTCGCGGATGGCGCGTGCCTTGGGTGATGCATTGGAATCCTCGGTTACGACGAACACGGTCGCCGTTGTTCCGCTTAGCGTGAAGGAAATTTCCAGCGGCTGGCCGTCGCGGAGCACGTTTAATCGCAACGTTTCGCCCGGTTTGCGGCGCCGCAGCCAATAGTCCACCCTCCGCGGCACGTTTTCACCGTTGAACTTTGTGAGGACATCCCCGGTTCGCAGTCCAGCGCGCTCCGCCGGCGAACCGGACTCGACGTTGCGCACCGTGGGCCTGCCATCGTCGTCGTTCGCAAACGTAATGCCCAGCACTGCGCGCTGGGTCTCCTGTTTTTGCAGCAGCAAGCCCGCTTTCGCCAGAACCGACTCATAGGGAAACGGCTCGGTACCCGAAACGTACTTCTTAAAAAAATCCTCGAATGAGCCGCCGGCAACGGCTTCCGCGGTCAAGCGCACATCGAGGCTATCCCGGTAGAGCTCCCCTTTTTTCGCGAAATCCTCGTTCATTTTACGCAACACATCGTCAAGTGCTCTGCCGTTATCCGTGCGATCGCGAATCAGGATGTCCAGCAAATCGCCGAGAATTTGGCCTTTCGTGTAGTACGAAACGCTGAACTCCGGGCCGTTGTAGTAGTCGTATTTGTCCAGCCAGGTATCGAGGCTCGACTGTTCGGCCGACTGCCAGCGGTTCGCCGGCCGCGACTCCAGTTCGTTGATCTGCCGCCCCAAGTCGTCGTAAAATTCCTGTTTCGACCAGATGCCGCTTCGCACCAGGGTATAGCTGCCGTAAGTGCTGGTCACACCCTCGGCGAACCATAACGCGCGTGTGTACTGCTCTTTCGTGTAATCCACCGGCTCCAGCGAAGCCGGGCGGATCCGTTTCACGTTCCACAGGTGAAAAAACTCGTGCGCGGAGACTCCGGCAAGCTGCGCGCCGGAGCCAACGCTGATCGCGGTTCCATTCGCGTGCTCCATTCCGCCGCCCGCACCCTGAGCCGCCTTGGCGATGTGAAAAATAAAGAGATAGTTCTGGTACGGAGCGCCACCCATCAATTCCAGTTCGTACTTGCAAATCTTGCGCAGCGTCTCCTCGACTTCTGCCTGCTTCCAGTTGTCACCGTGCACCGCCACGCGAACGCTCGGGTTCAGGTCCGTGATCCGAAACTCCTGGAAACGCCCGACCTCGATTGGCGCGTCGGCGAGGGCATCGTAACTTGGAGCCGAAACGAATTCCGCGTGGCCCACTCCATTCTGAAAGCTAGCAACTCCGGCTGGAGAATCGATTCGCCAGCCCTCCGGCACCGATTGAAAACCGACCCGTACATTTTCCCGCCGTCGCTCGGGCACGTATAAAAAGATCATCGCTGGGTTGATAAACGCATGTTCTTCATTCAGTTGCGAAGCAAAAGGTCCGGGGCTGTCCCAGTAAATCGCATAGCGAATGGTGATAGTTCCATTGCCGAGCGCGCGCCAGGTAAGTTTGTCTATCTTTTCAACCGGAAGCGGTGAGGTGCCGGAAGCCGCCGTAACTTCCTGAATTCGGCTGCTAAAATCGCGGACTTCGTAGAGTGCGTTCCACGCCGGCAGTTGCACCGTCAACTCATCGCGCACCTCCGGCACGTTCATCGTGACGTGAAACAGATGCTGGGCAGGGTTGGCCAAGGAAAGCTCGTAGGAAATTGTTGCAGCGGCAGGACGGGTAAGAATCGCCACGAACAGAACAACCAGAACAAGCCGCACCGACGAAACGGGCCAGAAGCGCTCGGAAATCACCGGGCGTTTGCCTCGGCATGGGCCGGTTGAGATGCATCGAGCTTCTTTAGCAGCTTTTCGCACAGTCCATCAAAGCTACCGTTGGACATAATGAGCAAAAGATCATTCGCTTTGGCGTTGGCGACGAGAAATGCTGCCATGGCATCTCCGCCGGCGACGACGTTCGCCTCTCGGCCCAAAACGCGCACGGAAGCGGCCACGGTCTCAGGATCAAGGCGGTTCTCATCCCCAAGCTGCTGAGCACGGAACACGCCGCCAAGCGCAACTCGGTCGGCCAGCGCCAGCGCCTGCGGAAGAGTTTCCTGAAACACTTTCCGCCGCATGGAATTGGACCGCGGCTCAAGAATCGCCCACAGCCGCCGACCCGGCCAGCGTCCACGAGCGGCTTCAATGGTTGCGCGCACGGCGGTCGGATGGTGGGCGAAATCGTCCACCACCAGAACACCGTTGTACTCACCTTTCACGTCAAGCCGTCGGCGCACTGACTGGAACGTCGCCAACGACTTCTGCAACCATTCCACTGAGATGCCGCGGCCCTGCGCCACAATGATCGCCGCCAGCGCGTTCAACACATTGTGGCGGCCGGAGGCCCGCAGCGAGAATTCGCCAAAGAGTTTCGCGCCACGCGTTACGCGGAATCGCATCGCGTCGCCCACAAACTCCGGCTCGCTGGCCACCCAATCATTTGCTGGCGAAAATCCGTAGGTGATCACAGGGCAGAAAGCTTTTGCCGCAGACTCGCGCAGCGCAGGACCAGATTGCTCCGCATCGCCCCAGATCACCACCCGCCCGTTGCGTGGAACCAGATTAACCAGCCGCTTGAAGGCCAGCTTATATGTTTCGAAGTCCGGATAAATGTCCGCGTGATCGTATTCCAGGGCCGTGACAATCAGGTCATCCGGATGATAGTGGAAAAATTTCGGCCCGCGATCCCAGAAAGCGGTTTCGTATTCGTCGCCTTCCAGGATCATTTCACTGCCCTGGCCCAGGCCATAACTCTTCCCGAAATTCTCTGCTACGCCTCCTACCAGGAACGTCGGCTGCTTCCCCGCCGAGTGAAAAATCCAAGCCAGCATTGCGGTCGTGGTCGTTTTGCCGTGAGTTCCACTCACCACGATGGAATGTTTGCCGGGCAGGAAGACTTCTTCAAGAATTTCGGGCATGGAGCGATACGGGATCTTGCGCTCCAGCGTCTCTTCCAGCTCCGGATTGCCCCGAGCAATGATGTTGCCAACGATCACCAAATTCGGCGGAGGCCTCAGGTGCGCCGCATCAAACGTCGGGAAGTACGAAATCCCGAGACTATCGAGCAGCGTTGAAGCGGGCGGATATACACCGGCATCTGATCCCGTTACCAGGAAACCGGATTCGCGCAACATCCCCGCCAGCGGCGCCATGGCCGAACCGGCGATTCCAATCACATGAATATGCTTTGCCTGCGCCGTTCCCTGAGTCATTCACTAACCGCCGGTTCGAGAATTTCGAGCGTTCCTTCGTTGCTGGCGCTTGTGGCATCGAGCCGTGCGCGCACGCCCAAGGGAATCGTCAACATCGGCCGCTTGGTGTGGCCAACTGGCGCGCCAAACACAATCGGCACACCCAACGGACCGAGAATTCGTCGGACGACATCCAGCACCGTCGGGCTGCCTGCTAAGGACGGCTCGGAGTCCGGAAAATCGCCCAGAACAAAGCCTCGTACCCCGGACAACTTGCCTGCCAGCTTCAAATGCATGAGCACGCGATCGATCTGATACGGCCGCATCGCGCAATCTTCAAGCAACAGGATTGCGCCATTGGTATCCAGTTCCCACGTCGTGCCAAGCGTGGACTCCAGCAAAGTCATTGCGCCGCCGAGCACCACCCCTTCTGTGCAGCCCCCCACAAGCGACTCCCCGTGTAACCGAATCGTCCAACCCGATCGCGCGTTGGTCAACGCCCACTGGAACGACTCCAGATCATAGCCATCGACCTGTCCTGCTCCATGATTCAAACCAGCAGCCAGCATCGGCCCATAAAAGCTGACCCAGCGACGTTGCTGCCATAGATAAATCTGCAGCGTCGTAAGATCGCTGAAACCGACCAGGGGCTTGGCAAAGGGCAATTCTTCTGGCAAGCCTTCGTCCAGCAAATATACGGATCCGTAGCCGCCGCGCGTCGCAATCAACGCAGCAGTTTCGGAATTCTCCAATGCCGCCAGAAACTCGTTACGGCGCTCAACGGCCGGCCCTGCGAAGTATCCTTCCGCCCGATGTGTTGGCGAACTCGAAATAGCAAACCCCAGCCGCTGCAGCTCTCGCACGCCGCCTTCGATCGCCTCAGCGTGCGCCGGCGATGCTGGGGCGATCACGGCGAAACGCGCGCCGGCGCCAAGCGATTTCGGTTTCTGCACCGCAGCCGCGGCAATCATTCCGCTTGCCTTTCCACAGGCAACATTTCAACCGAAATCCCCGGCCGGGTCATGGCTGCAAGCACTTTCTCCTGTTGGTGGTGAGTCACGTCGGCGTCAAACTGAATCAAGTGCTTCTCGCCCGCTGTGGACACCTGAAAATTGTCCAGCTTGATCGCGAGTTCGTTGAAGAGCCGGTGCACTTCAGGAACCATATCTACAGCGCTGCCCGTCGTAACTCGGAACAGCATGTACCGGCACTTCAGCTTCAGAAGATCCTCGACGTAGATAAAGACGGTGAGCGCCATCAGAACGACTGCCGTGGCGATACCCGAAATCCTGTAGAAGCCCGCTCCGGCCGCCATGCCGATCGCCGCCTCGACAAAAATCGTGGCCGCCGTGGTAAGTCCAACGACGCTACCCCTTTCGCGCAAAATTACGCCGGCACCCAAGAAACCGATCCCTTGGACAATATTGGATGCGATGCGCGTCGTGCTAGTGTCCCCAGTCGCTTTTGCATATTCCGCCGAAAGAATCGTAAATAGCCCTGCACCCAGGCAAACACAGATGCTGGTGCGGATTCCGGCGGGGCGCTTGCGTACGCTGCGCTCCAAACCGACAATCGCGCCCAGGAGCGCAGCCCAAAGCAGCCGGTAGGTGACCGTTGTGAGAGCAAGCATAGAAATGGTGGCGCACCAGTTCGGCGCCAATCCCCCGACAGCCTGAATTTTACACACTACAGTTTGAACTGGGTGAGTTTCAGGAAGTGCCGTGCCCTGGCGTGTATCTCCGCCAGCTTCAGCTTGCGCAAGCGTTCCGGGCCAAACTCCTCCACCGCAAAGCTGCCCAGCACGGAACCGAAAACCATCGCCCGGCGCAATGCGGCGTCGTTCGACTGCCCGCAGCTTGCCAGATACCCCATGAATCCGCCCGCAAACGAATCTCCTGCCCCGGTCGGATCATGTGGCTCTTCCAGCGGAAACGCAGGAACGCAGAAGACTCCCTGCTTATCCACCAGCATAGCTCCATATTCACCACGCTTTACCACTAGCGTGGACGGCCCCATCTTAAAAATGCGCCGCGAAGCGCGCAGCAGGTTGTGCTCGTTCGAAAGCTGCCGGGTCTCGAAATCGTTGATCATCAGGATGTCCACATGCCTCAGCGTTTCCCGAAGCTCCCCGGGCGTTCGCTCGATCCAGTAGTTCATCGTGTCCAGTGCAACGTGCTTCGGCTTGCCTTTTACCTGCTTAAGCACGCCGCGCTGCAAATCCGGAGCGATATTGGCAAGGAAAACGTGCTTGGAATTGCGGAATTTTTCAGGCAGCCTGGGGTTAAAATTCGCAAACACGTTTAAATCGGTGACCAACGTCTCGCGTTCATTCAAGTGCTGTGAATACTTCCCGGCCCAGAAAAATGACTTGCCGGCTGCACGCTCCAGGCCCGCCGTGTCAATCTTCCGGCGGTGGAAAATGGATTCATCCTTTTGCGTGAAGTCCTGGCCGACGATTCCGACCAGATTCACGTGAGTGAAAAAACTCGCCGCAACTGCGAAATATGTCGCCGCACCGCCGATGATGCGATCTACTTTTCCGTACGGGCTTTCAATCGCATCGAACGCTACCGAACCCACAACGAGAAGTGACATCAACGGTCTCCTGGTGAAGATGGTCCCGAAACGGAGCCTGCAGCCTGGTCGCTGCTGTATGGCTAAGGCAGGTATTTGCCGATGACCAAGGCCAGGCGCTTCTTGGTCGCCTTCGGCACCAGCTTTGCATCGGTGATCAACGCGTGCGCCAGCGCCGACCCGCACTTGCACTCCTGGGCGGCGGGCAGCGTCTTCACCGCTTCCCGCAGTACAAGCTGCGCATTCTCAGCATTCTGATTCAGCGTGGCGATGATTTGCGCTCCGGTCACCGACTCGTGCTCGGGATGCCAGCAGTCGAAGTCGGTAATCATGGCTATGGCTCCGTAACAAAGCTCCGCTTCGCGTGCCAGCTTGGCCTCGGTCACGTTGGTCATGCCGATCACGTCAAAATCCATCGCTCGATACATATACGCTTCCGCGACCGTCGAAAACTGCGGACCCTCCATGCAGATATAGGTACCTTTGCGGTGCACCTTCACGCCGCAGTGAACGCTCGCGTCCGCTAAAACGCGCGAAAGCTGCGGGCACGTGGGCTTGTCCAACGTAACGTGCGCCACCAGCCCAGCACCGAAAAAAGTGGAAATGCGCCCCTTGGTCCGATCCACAAACTGGTCGACCACCAGAAATTCGCCGGGCGCAAGATTTTCCTTAAGCGATCCCACCGCACTCACCGAAATAATACGATCCACGCCAAGCAGTTTTAGTGCATAGATGTTTGCGCGATAATTAATTTCCCCGGGAAGGATGCGATGGCCGCGTCCATGGCGCGCCAGAAACGCCACCCGCTTGCCTTCGAGCAACCCGGTGACAATTTTCTCCGAAGGGTCGCCGAACGGCGTCTTCACGGCGATCTCTTTGGTCTCGCTCAGCCCCTTCATCGTGTACAAGCCGCTGCCGCCGATGATGCCTATGCTGGCTTGCAGCCTCTTGGCCGCACTCTTCTTCGCTGTTTTCAAAGCGCTCTTCCCTTTCGCTCCAAGACTTACCGGCTGAAGTCCACTGGCTGATACGCGATCTTCTCACCCTGGGGGTGCAGCATCGCCGCGGCAACCTCCGGATCATGCCCGAACACCACGATCGAGCCGTCGCGCAAAATCGTTTGTAGCCATTTTCGCTTGGTTTCCAGCGTCTGCAAAGGATAAAGGTCGTAGGCCATAATCCATGGCAGCGGCAGATGATGCCGCGTGGGAAACAAGTCTGCGATGAAGACCACGGATTTTCCTCCACCGGCAAGCTTTACCCCTTGAATGTCGGCGTTGTGGCCGGGAATCTTCTCTACCGAAATGCCGGGCAGAATTTCCGCGTCGCCAGAGACTGTTTGCCATTGGCCGGTCTGCGCAACGGGCTGGAAATGTTCTGGAAAATAGCTGGCACGATCCCGCTCGCTCGGATTGGCCGCGTGTTCCAGCTCTCCGGCCTGAACGATATAGCGGGCCTTGGGAAACGTCGGCACCAGCTTTCCGTCGTTCAGCCGTGTGTTCCCGCCGGCATGATCAAAGTGCAGATGCGTGTTGATGACGATGTCGATCTCCCCCGGCTGGACACCTACGGCCGCGAGATTCCTCACCAGCGGATCGCCCTCCTCGATTCCGTAAATCTCACGCAGCTTTGCTGGCCAGATGGTTCCATTGCCGGTCTCAATCACGATGTTCTTGCCGGATGCTCGTACCAGCAGCGAACTCGCGGCCAGTCGAATCCGGTTGCGCGCATCCGGCGCGGACTTTTTCTCCCACAGCGGCTTGGGAACCACGCCGAACATCGCTCCCCCATCCAACCAGAAATTGCCGCTGCGGATGTGCCGGACTTCAATGTCGCCAAGGTGCATGTTTCGCAGGCTCAGGCCTTCAGCCCACTCTTGCTGAGTATCTCATTCACTGCCGCGAAGGGATCCTTCCGTCGCTCGGCAACGTCGGCGGCGAGTTGGCGCAACGCCGCTTCTCCGCCGAAAGCCTCCACCGCGCGCTCGACCAAACGTGATTCCAGCAATTCCAGCAAATGATTCCGCCAGTGTTCAGCATGCTTCCGCGTGCGCTCGCCGCTGGCCGCGAAGTGCGCCCGAAATTTTTCGATGGTATCGGCCAGCGTAGCGATTCCCTTATTCTCCGTGGCGATCGTCCGAACCACCGGTGGATGCCAGCCGTCGCCCGGCATCACCAACGCCAGCATGGCGTGTATCTGCTCTTCCAGACGGTCCGCGCCTTCACGGTCGCTCTTGTTCAGCACAAAAATGTCGCCGATCTCCATCAACCCGGCTTTCATATTTTGAATGTCGTCGCCCAAACCGGGCACCAGCACCACTACGACACAATCCGCGAGCCGGACGATGTCCACTTCATCCTGGCCTACGCCAACCGTCTCAATCAGAATCTGTCTCTTGCCTGCTGCGTCCAGGAGCAGCGCGACTTCCGCGGTCGCTCGCGCCAATCCACCTAAAAAGCCTCGCGTGGCCATCGAACGGATAAAAATGCCCGTGTCGCCGGCGTGCGACTGCATCCGAATCCGGTCACCTAGAATTGCCCCGCCGGTGTACGGACTCGTCGGATCCACCGCAATAACACCGACTTGCTGTTGGTGTTTACGATGATGCGCCGCTAGCCGGTCCACCAGCGTGCTCTTCCCGGTTCCCGGAGCGCCGGTGATTCCGCTCAGATACGCCGAGCCAGTGCCAGGAAAAAGCAGCTTCAGCAGCGGCTCGGCCTCCGGCGCACGGTTCTCGATCGCGGTAATCGCACGCGAAATGGCCCGGATCTCGCCCGCGCGGACCCGTTCCGCCCAGGTCTCAACGGGAGCCGGCATCACAAACCTGTTTTGAAGGTGAAAAACCTAGCGCTAGCGGCATCCCGCTATTATTTCTTACCGAGCAACTGCCGCGCAATTACCAGCTTCTGAATTTCGCTGGTGCCTTCGCCGATGGTGCAGAGCTTCACGTCGCGGTAGAACTTTTCTGCTGGATAGTCCTTGATGAAACCGTAGCCCCCATGAATCTGCACGCATTCGTTGGCCACCCGCACCGCAACTTCACTGGCAAAAAGCTTCGCCATACTCGATTCCTTTGTAAATCGAACATCGCTCTTATCCGCCAGCCACGCGGCCTGATAAACCAGCAACCGTGCCGCTTCGACCTGGGTAGCCATATCCGCAAGCTTGAACTGGATTGCTTGGAACTCGCTGATCGGCTGGCCAAACTGTTTCCGCTGCTTGGCGTATTTCACCGCTGCGTCCAGCGCGCCTTGGGCCATTCCCAGTCCCAGCGCCGCGATCGAAATCCTCCCGCCATCCAGAATCTTGAGACTGCCGATAAACCCGTCGCCTTCCGGACCGAGCAGATTGTCCAGCGGCACTCGGCAATCCGTGAAAATGACTTCAGACGTGTCGCTGGCGCGCAACCCCAGTTTGTTCTCTTTCTTCCCCGGCCGGAATCCTGGCGTCCCCTTCTCCACGATAAATGCGCTGATTCCGTGCGAGTTCTTCGATCGATCGGTCACAGCCATGGCCACGCAAACATCCGCGTAGTGACCATTCGTGGTGAACGTCTTGGCGCCGTTGAGCGCCCAGCTGCCGCCGTCACACACCGCCGTCGTTCGCGTGCCTCCAGCGTCTGACCCGGCTTCCGGCTCCGTGAGGGACCACGCGCCGATTTTCTTCCCCTGCGCCAGCGGAACCAGGTACTTCTGTTTCTGCGCTTCGCTGCCAAATTTGAAAATGTGATTCGAACACAACGAATTGTGCGCCGCGACGATAATGCCGACAGACCCGTCCACGCGGGAAAGCTCCTCCACGGCGATGACGTAGTCGATGTAGCCCAGACCCGCGCCGCCATACTGCTCGGGAAAAATGATTCCGAGCAGCCCCATCTCTGCCAGCTTGGGCATGATTTCCAGGGGAAAGTGCGAAGCCTCATCCCACTCCATCACGTGCGGCGCGATCTCGCCCTCGGCAAACTCGCGGATGCTGCGGCGCAATTGGTTCTGTTCGTCGGAGAAGGCGAAATTCACTGGCCAAGCCCTCGGGTCAAAGAAATCTCTATAAGCAACCTAAGTTCAGTTTATACCAGGCACGGGGGAGGAGGTGCTGCTTGCTGAAGAAGTGTTCAGAAACCAATGTGGACGGCTTTGAGCTTGGGTTGAGGGAACGGTGCTGGCTCAAGCACCCTGGCGACGCGATTTGGCCACTACTTCCTGCAAGACCTGCAGCGCCCGCTCGATACCGGCGGCGTCTACATCGCAATGGGTTACGAAGCGAACCGAATACGTTGCAGTGTCCAGCGCCCAGATTCCATGCGGCTTCAGCGCATCACATAGCTGCACCGCATCCATACCGGTGTTCTTGCAGTCGAAAATCACGATGTTCGTGACCACACTTTTCCGATCAATCCGCAGCGATGCTATTTCCCCGATACCCTCCGCCAGTCGCTTCGCGTTCTGATGGTCAATGGGCAGCCGCCTCGGTGACTCTTCTAGTGCGATCCGCCCCGCCGCAGCCAGCACTCCCACCTGCCGCATCCCACCGCCGAACATCTTTCGATAAATACGCGCTCTGTCGATGAACCCTTGCGACCCGACGAGCATCGAGCCCACCGGCGCGCCCAGCCCTTTCGAAAGACAGAACATCACCGAATCCAGGTTGCGCGAAATCCCGGCAACCGAAACACCCAGCGCCACCGAAGCATTGAACACGCGAGCTCCGTCCAGATGCACTTTGAGCCCGGCCGCGTGCGCGGGTCCGCAAATCTGGTCGATTTGCTCCGCGGTATAAACCGTCCCGCCCGCCATATTGTGTGTGTTTTCCAGGCAGACCAGCGCGGTCTGAGAATCGTAGTAGATCCTCGGGCGAATCACGGCTTCGATCTGCGCCCAGGTCAAAATTCCCTCATCACCGCGGGCAATGCGTGGCATGCAGCCCGCTATCGCCGACATCGAAGCCAGCTCATACAGATTTACATGGCTGCGTTCCTCGCAAATGACTTCGTCGCCGTGGTGCGTCCAAACCTTGATCGCGATCAGGTTCCCCATGCAGCCCGTGGGAACAAACAGCGCGGCTTCTTTGCCAAAAATCTCCGCCGCTCGCCGTTCCAGGTCGTTGACTGTCGGATCCTCGAGATAAACATCGTCGCCGACCTCCGCTTCCGCCATGGCCTGGCGCATCGCAGCGGTCGGGCGCGTCACCGTGTCGCTCCTGAGGTCAACGATATCGGCGGGCCCTTGCGCCGGCCGCAATTCTCGCTCCCGATCAACGTTGGTTTGTAGGGACATTTCCCAGTGCTCCGCGCGAGCAGCTCCAGGGCTCAGCGCATCAACTCCACAAACACTTCATTCGAAATGCTCAACCGTTCCGGCGCCAGACGAACCCTGCTTCCTTGGCGTTCGACCAAACCGGACGACACCAGCAAATCAAAGCGGCTGCTTACCGGAACTCCGTAGGACTGCTCCAATTGGTTCAAATCGACGCCGCTAAGCTGCCGCAATCCTAGAAAGAGCTCTTCTTCCAGCGCTTGCGAGTGCGAAACGGTTTCCAACTGCTCCACCGGAAGCCTACCCTCTGCGATCGCCTGAACGTAAGCCGCGGCGTCGTGCGCATTGGCCCACCTCTGGGTCCCGGAAAAAGAATGGGCTCCCGCGCCAAATCCGAGATACGGCTCGCGCCGCCAGTACTTCAAATTGTGCTTTGCTGCGAATCCGGGCTTGGCAAAATTCGATATTTCGTAATGTTCGTAGCCGGCTAACGCCAGCTGCTCTCGCGCCACATCATAAAACTCCGCCATCGCTTCATCCGATGGCACCGCAGTCGCCGAATATCGCGTTCCGCCCCGCAGGATTTCGCCGCCCAACCGGCTTCCTTGGTCCACTTCCAGCAAATAGATGGAAACATGTTCGGGAAGGATTGCAATCAATTCCTGCAGCGAATTGCGCCAACTCTCGGAAGTCTGATGCGGCAAGCCCGCAATCAAATCGAAGCTGATGTTCTTGAATCCCGCCCGGCGTAAAACCCCTTCAGCCCGATAAACGTCCGCTCCGCGATGCATGCGTCCTGCGGCCTTCAGCTCTAGGTCTGAAAACGACTGCACGCCAAAACTGATGCGGTTCACACCAGCTTCCGCCCAGGCTGCCGCCTCTTCAGCCTCGACCGTTTCGGGATCGGCCTCCAGCGTCACTTCCCGGAAATTGCAGGAAAACGTTTCGCGAATAGCGTCCAAAATCGTGCCCAGGTGGGTCGGATCGAGCAAACTCGGTGTCCCGCCGCCGAAATAGACCGTGTCTACGACTTGATCCGCAAAGCCCGCAGGCAGTTTCACATCCGCCGGTGCCAGCCACTTTCGATGCTCCCTAATTTCTGCCTGTACTGCGACGGAGTAAGGCCCGTACCGCGCGCTCGAAACTACACCTGTATGGAAGTTGCAGTACGTGCACTTGGTCTGGCAAAACGGCACTTGGATGTAGATGCCCAGGCTCATGGTTTTCAGAGACTCTAGCACAGGCAAGGGGACCCGCACGCCCGCCAAATTGGCGCGGGGAATTCACCCCCTAGGCAGGATCAGCTACGACCTTCACATAAACGGTGCGCTGACGCGGGCCATCAAACTCGCAAAGAAACACGCCTTGCCAGGTGCCTAGCGCCGGCTTCCCGCCCGCAATGAACACCGTCGCGCTGCAGCCGGTAAGGATCGCTTTCATGTGTGAATCCGTATTGCCTTCGGCGTGGCGGTAGGGCCCGCGATGCGGGATCAGCCGGTCAAAAATCCCTTCCACGTCCGAGGCCACATCCGGATCGGCATGCTCATTGATGGTTACACCCGCCGTGGTGTGCGGCACGTACACCACGCACAGACCGCTGTGCACCTCTGCTTCGACCACAACCTGCTCCACTTCGCGGGTTATATCCACAAACTGCGTGCGCCGCGTAGTCTTGATCCTCAGCGTCTTCATTTGCGATTTTAGAAAACTACGGTGTCGGAATGACGAAATGCGATCCGATGTTCTTTACGCCCGAGTGCCGCTCGATTTCCTCAAACGCCTGCCTTCCCCAACGGGCAACAAAGGTCAAAAAGCAAATCTCGCGCGATTGCAAGGTTTTGTTGGGATAAAGGAGATTTGACAAAAACTCCTCGTGCCAAGCCAGCACATTCTGCTTGTGGTCGAGGGCCCGGCCAATCTTTTCCTGCAATTTCTCCGTCTGGTAGGCGATTTTCTCCTGTGCGGTCTGCACGGCACTTTTCAGCGTAGGATCGAGCACCGATACCGCCTGCGCCCACTGCTGCAGCCGCAGTTTAATCTCGCCTGCGTTTTCTTCCAGCAAGGTGGCGATATTCTCCGGCAGGCTGGCCTTGCTCAACCGCTTGCGCAGTTCTTGCGGGCCCTGCCAGACGTCTTCGACTTCAATTTCGTACTGCTTCAGCAGCCGCTGGGCTTTGGTGTCCACCAGTGTGAAGCCGGCGCGCGGCAACATCACCGGCATCCGACCGAGCAAGTTCCGGTAAAGCACTTCCGACTGCGCGAAATACGAAATCTCCGCCGGCCCACCGATATACGCGACGGTTGGCAACAGGAAATCCTGCATCACCGACCGCAACAGCGCATTGGGACTGAAACTCTCGGGCTCCTCGTGGATCGCCGCCAGCAATTCCCGTTGATTCCATTTCCTGTCGCCGGAAGTGAACTCTCCGTGCTCGCAGGTCAGCACTTGCCGCCCGGCGCTGGAAATGTGGAACAGCACCGTACTGCGCGCCGTCACCTTCACTTGCGGCTCGTATCCGGCCGCGTCCAGCGCGGCTCCCCGCTCCAACAACCGCTCTTCCAACTCGTCGCGCTTCTCGATGGCACTCGCAAAGAGCGGCTCCGCCAACCGATGCAGCCGCAGGTCCAGCGGGTCCATCAAAATCAACCCGGACTCCGCTAGCAAGCCCGCAAACAACTTGCCGAATGCACTGCCATAGGTCTCTTCCGGCTGGTACGATTCGCCAACGATTCGCGCAAGATCCGAACCAGTACCCAAAACGTTTAAGGCTGCCGCCGTTGCTTCTTCCACCTCCGCACCCAGCGGAATCCGGCCTACCGGTGCGCCATGCCCGACTCCGGCTGGTAACTCAACCTTGACCAGCTTGCCGTCCTGGAAAAACGTCGTGTGCCGGATCTCGTCCAGGTCATGATCTTCCGTCGCCATCCAGAACACCGGAACTGCGCCGATTCCCTGCTCGTTCAAATCCTTGGCAATCCGCACTGCGGCAATCGCTTTGTAAAACGCATAGGCCGGTCCGCCAAACAGCCCAACTTGCTGGCCCGACAGGACCGCCACTGCGCCCTTTTCCAGCCGGTCCAAATTGGCAAACGTCGCGGCACCTGAGCCCAACAACTGGTTCTGCTGGCGGAGAATTAAGGCCACCTCGCGCTGCCGCTCCTGCGGAAACTGCAGCGCCTGTGCGACCTTCAGAATGTTTTCGAGCGTCGGCTGATGCTGGTAGAACGACGAAACACGGGTGTAGTTTTGCAGGTAATCGCGCTGGATTTGCGGCTGATGGGGCAGAGCATCGGTAGGCAGGATGCGGCAGTGCATGGGCTTTAGATGATAACCGTCGGAAATGGTCACACCAATAGACGGCTCAAAGAACGCTCGGGAGAGCAACCCCAGCGGGCTCCCATTTCAGGCGCTGGCAGCCACAGGTTCGAACTGCTCGAGTGCGCGGGCGATCTTCCGCTTCTGCTCATCGCTGAGAGGCAGGATTGGCAATCGCGGTAGTCCGCCATAAAACCCGCGCAAATCCATCGCGTACTTCACGCCCGCAATACTCGGCTCGGAGACAACCGCCTTGGTAGCCACCGCGAGCTTCTGCTGCAAAACCTGCGCCTGTTCGTGCAGCCCGCTCTTCCACTGCTCGAACAAAGCCACGCAAATCTCTGGCAGCGGCGCGGCCAGTGCCAAAACAGCTCCCTTCGCTCCGCTGACGAACGCCGGATGCAGCACACCGGCCGCCCCAGTCAGCATCTGAAATGTCTTCGGCGCCTGTCCGACGACTTCCACAATCCGTTGAATCACGCCCGAGCTGTCTTTCATCCCGGCGATGTTCGGATGGTCGGCCAGGGCCACGATCTCGGGCGTTTCCAGCGACACACCGGTAAAAACCGGCACCGCGTACAGCAGCACGGGAATCGGAGAAGCATCCGCCACCGCTCTGTAGTGCCGCAAATACGACTCCGCTTTGTATGCCGGTTTGTAGTAGTAAGGCGTCTTCACCAGCGCGAACTGATAGCCCATCGCGGCAGCGCCTTTGGTTTTCTCGATGGTCGCCGCCGTGGACTCTGCGCCCGTTCCCGCGATCAGGATCTTGCCCGGCGCCGCCGCCTCTTTGGCCGCAGCCAGCAGCACTTCACCTTCGGCGCCCGACAGCATCACGGATTCACCCGTCGAGCCCAGAACGACGTATCCCGCTATGCCAGTTTTGTTGTACCGCGCCAGATTGGCCTTAAAACGATCAATCGCCACTTCGCCATCATCGCGAAACGGCGTGGTCAGCGCGGGGTAAATTCCGGATAAGTCCACCATGTAGCTCAGTCCCCAGCTCCGGACGATCCGGAAACCGCCGCCTGCCCGCGATGCAAATCCTGCAGCGCGGCAACTTCAATCCCCTGCTCGATGAACGCCCGAATCCCCCGCGCCGCCGCCTGTGCCGCCGCCAGTGTCGTAATGCACGGAAGGTTGTAGCGAATCGCCGCTCGCCGGATCGACTTCTCGTCGTAAAAAGACTCCCGACCTAACGGCGTGTTAATCACCAGATCGATCTTGCCGGTCTTGATCAAGTCCACGATGTTCGGCCGTCCTTCGTTGACCTTGAACACTGCTTCGGCTTCAATTCCGGCAGCATGCAACGCCGCGGCCGTGCCTCGCGTGGCCGTCAGCTTAAAGCCCAGCGAAGACAACTCTTTTCCGATCGTCGTCAAATGCTTCTTGTCCCGGTCATTCACACTCAGGAAAACCGTTCCGCTCCGCGGCAATCGCTGACCTGCGGCCAACTGCGCTTTCGCAAACGCCAATCCATAGGAAGTCGAAATGCCCATCACCTCGCCGGTGGAACGCATCTCCGGCCCCAAGATTGTGTCCACGCCGCGAAATTTATTAAACGGAAACACCGGAGACTTCACTGAGTAAAACTCATGCACCGCAATTTCCGCCACGCCGTTGTGATGCACCAAGGGTAAATCCATGTCGGCCAGTTTCTTGCCCGCCATCAATCGCGCCGCAACTTTTGCCAGCGGAACTCCTGTCGCTTTGCTGACGTACGGCACCGTCCGCGAGGCCCTCGGATTCACTTCCAGCACATACACCGTGTCGCGCTGAATCGCATACTGCACATTC
>CAZQOB010000051.1:0-41540 GCA_964594885.1 uncultured Acidobacteriaceae bacterium | reverse complement strand
TGGCGATTGCCCGGGCCCTCGTCACCAGGCCGCGCGTGCTGCTGGCAGATGAACCCACCGGAGACTTGGACGAGCGGAATGCTTGGGCCGTATTCGAGCTGCTGGAACGGTTGCACCGGGCGCATGGTTTGACGTCCCTCATCGCGACGCACAACCTGGCGCTGGCCGAACGATGCGACCGGATTCTAACACTAGAGCACGGCGTTCTGCGGACTCGCAAGGATTCTCCTGGCACGGAAGGCGGGCGGATCCCGGCGGGCAGGGACCCACGGGGAGAAATGAGCTAACGTGTTCGAACGCTATACGGAAAAGGCGCGGCGCGTCATCTTCTTTGCAAGGTACGAAGCAAGCCAGTATGGAAGCCCGTACATTGAAACCGAGCACCTGTTGCTCGGCCTGATGCGCGAGGACAAAGCCTTGGCCAACCGCTTTTTGCGGCAGCAGGGTTCGATTGAGTCCATCCGCAAAGAGATTGAAGCGCGCATCACGATTCGCGAGCGCATTTCGACTTCGGTGGAAGTGCCGCTGAGCGCAGAGTGCAAGCGCATCCTGAATATGGCCGCCGAGGAAGCGGAGCGGCTGGGCGTCAAGCACGTTGCCACGGAACATCTGCTGCTGGGAATTTTGCGCGAAGAGAAGTGCTTTGGAGCCGAGATTTTGATGGAGCGCGGGCTGCGCCTGGCCTCATTACGCGAAGAACTGGCCCGCACGTCGGGCGAAAAGCCGACAGCCTCACGGCCGAAGGAGACTTCACTGCTGGCGGAGTTTAGCCGCGATCTGACGGCGGCCGCGACTGAAGGTTCGCTCGATCCGCTAGTTGGGCGGGAAGCGGAAGTGGACCGCGTCATTCAAATTTTGTGCCGCCGCACGAAAAATAATCCGGTGCTGATCGGCGAGCCGGGCGTTGGTAAGACGGCAATCGTTGAGGGATTGGCACAGAGAATTTCCGACGGCGATGTGCCTCCGTTCCTGGCTGACAAGCGAATTCTTTCCCTCGATCTCTCACTGATCGTCGCCGGCACGAAGTACCGGGGCCAGTTCGAAGAGCGGCTCAAGACCATCATGAAAGAGTTGATGGAGAGCCAGAATTCGATCATTTTCATTGACGAACTGCACACGCTCGTTGGAGCTGGTTCGGCGGAAGGTTCGCTCGACGCCGCGAACATTCTGAAGCCGGCGCTTTCGCGAGGCGAAATTCAGTGTATTGGCGCTACCACGCCCGGCGAATACCGCAAGTCGGTGGAGAAGGACCGTTCGCTGGAGCGCCGCTTCCAATCGGTTAAAGTACCCGCTCCGACCGAAGAAGAAGCCATCCTGGTGTTGAACGGTGTCCGCGAACGTTACGAGAAGTTTCACGCAGTCAGCTATACCGAAGAGGCTGTACGCTACGCGGTTTATCTCTCCAGCCGGTACATTCCCGACCGTTTCCTGCCGGACAAGGCGATTGACCTGATTGACGAAGCCGGTGCGCGCGTAAAGTTGCGCCAGGCCACAGTTCCGGAAGAAGTCAGCGAAGTGCAGAAGCGCGTGAAGTTCATCACCCATCGCATGGAAAGTGCGATCGCCGCGCACGAATTCGAGAAGGCGCGCTTTTATTCGGAAGAAGAACGCAAAGAAAAGGAATCGCTGCGCGGGTTGCGCGAGCGCTTCAAACTGGACGACGCCACGACCGGCGTGGTCACTCGCGACGACATCGAAGAGGTGGTGTCGCGCTGGACCGGTGTTGCGGTTACTTCCATCAAAGAGGACGAGCAACAGAAGCTGTTGCGCATCGAACCCGAGCTGCACAAGCGGGTCATCAGCCAGGACAAAGCGATCACCGCTCTGGCCCGTGCGATTCGCCGCAGCCGCGCAGGCTTGAAGTCTCCGGCTCGTCCGGTTGGTTCGTTTGTATTTCTTGGCCCGACCGGAGTCGGCAAGACCGAAGTCGCCCGTCGACTAGCCGAATTTCTGTTCGGCTCGGAAAAATCGCTGATCCGTTTCGACATGTCGGAATACATGGAAAAGCATTCGGTTTCTAAGCTGATCGGCGCGCCTCCAGGCTACGTCGGCTACGAGGAAGGCGGTCAGCTCACAGAACGCGTGCGCCGAACGCCATATTCGGTTATCCTTTTGGACGAAATCGAGAAGGCTCATCCAGACGTTTTCAACATCCTGCTTCAAGTCTTCGAAGACGGGCAGTTGTCGGATGGTTTGGGCAACACGGTGGACTTCCGGAACACGATCATTATCATGACCTCGAACCTCGGGGCGCGGCACTTGCAGAAGCGCACCGGAATGGGATTCCTGGGCGGCGCGGATGATGGCAGCGCAAAGTCCATGGAAGAGATGGTAATGAACGAAGTAAAGCGGGCGTTCAACCCGGAGTTTTTGAACCGGTTGGACGAAGTAATTATCTTCAATCCGCTCGGTGATGAGGATTTGCTGCGCATCATCGATTTGCTGGTGGGACAGCTGAACGACACGCTGATTCACCGGCAGGTGCAGGTCGTACTGTCGCCGGAAGCAAGTCAGTGGATTTTGGAGAAAACGTGCGCGGACCGCAGCTACGGAGCTCGTCCGTTGCGCAGGGCTCTTCAGAAATACGTCGAGGATCCGCTCTCCGAAGCGCTGATTCAGGGAGGAATTCAACGGCCGGCGACACTTCAGATTTACGTCGCAGGGGAAGGCCTTGCATTCCGACCGGTGGTTGAGGCAACCCCGGTCATTCACTAACGAATCTGAAACCAACACGCAGCGGTCCGCCCAGTGTGGACTGGTGCGCACGGCTGGCCCATTCACGTGTGACTGGTCCTGGTCATTGCGTGGCTGACTGCAAGCGCCTTTGCTAGGCGCGCGCGGTCAAGTACCGGGTCCGGCGGGAGAATAAAAACTTGGGTTTGGGGGCGCGGCCTTGATCCATTCATTGGCCGCTTATCGAAAAGTTTGTTCGTCATGCGGGAGATTCCCGGCGTTCGGCAGCGCAATGTTAGCGGTGATTTTGTGCATCGCCGGGCCAGCGCCTCTCGCCGCAGAAGATAACGCACGCACTGGCGCATCCACGCCCGCGCAAGCCTCCACCAAGAATTCCGGGGCCCCGTATCTAATCTCCGCTTCGCTGGACCTGCTGACCGGCCAAACGATCGTTCGTGAAGGTGAACCTGCAGGTTCTTTTGCAGCGCAAGAAGCGGCCCCGGCGCAAGCCCCGGCGATCATCGAGCGGATCGATTTTGTCGGCAACCGCCGGGTGCGCAGCGATACCCTGAAAGCCCGCATCTTCAGCCGGCAGAACGACGCCTACAACGAAGACACGTTGCGGCGCGATTTCCAGGCGCTCTGGAATACACAATTCTTCGAAGACGTGAAGCTGCGCGTGGAAGATTCGTCGGACAAGCCCAACGCGAAGATCATCATTTTTGAGGTGAAAGAACGGCCGATCATCCGCCGCATCCGTTACGACGGCACTCACTCCGTGTCTGAGTCCGACATTCTCGATCGTTTCAAGGAACGCAAGGTCGGGCTGACGGTGGAAAGCCAGTTCGATCCGACCAAAATCAAAAAGGCCGAAGTGGTTCTGAAAGACCTGCTGGCCGAGCACGGGCGGCAATTTGCCAGGGTAACGCCGCAGTACGAGCGCATCGCCTCGAGCAACGCGGTCATCCTGATTTTCAAAGTCGAAGAGGGGCCGAAGGTCAAGGTCGGCAAGATCAAGTTCACCGGCAACCATGCCTTCAGCGACCGCAAACTGATTCGCGCCATGAAGCATGACCGGCCCTATGCGATTCCTCTTTACATCACCAACATCAACGTTCTTTCCAAGACCTACGATCGCGACAAATTGAACGAGGACCTGGAAGTCGGCGTTCGAGGCTTGTATCAGGACAACGGCTACTTCCACGTGCTGGTGAAGGAGCCGATCCTCGAGAACGTAGATACGACCGGAAATAAGCTCGGGATGCCGGTGCCGGTCATGGGCCGTTCGCACGGCAAAGCGGTCAACATCACCATTCCCATCGAAGAAGGCCCGCAGTACCGCATGGGCATTCTGAGGATTGTCAGCGCCGATCCAGACAAGTCGCTTTCGCTGAAGGTGGACGCGCTTAAGGGCGCGTTCCCGGTAAAGCCGGGCGACATTTTCAACGTGTCCAAATTGCGCAAGGCGATGAAGGACTACACCAGCATTTACGGCGAGTACGGCTTCATTGATTTCACGCCGGAACCGGATTTCGACTTGCACGACGACACCAAGGTCATTGACCTGACCCTGAAGTTCGACGAACAGAAGCAGTACTACGTGCGGCGTATCGACTTCAGCGGCAATACCACCACCCGCGACAAGGTCATCCGCCGCGAACTTCTGATTGACGAAGGCCAGCTCTTCAACAAGCGCGCCTGGGAGATCAGCATTCTGCGCCTGAACCAGCTGGATTATTTCGACCGCATCGAGGAAGACAAGGCCGTCGAAATCAAGCGCAACACCAAGGAAGGCACGGTGGACCTGAATCTGAAGGTCCACGAAAAAGGGAAGCAGTCCATCGGATTGCAGGGCGGCGTGAGCGGCCTGGCCGGCGGGTTCATCGGATTGACCTACCAAACCAACAACTTCCTCGGGCTCGGCGAAACGCTGACCTTTTCCGCACAATTCGGCAGCTACCAGCGCATTTTCCAGTTTGGCTTCACCGAGCCGTATCTGTTTGACCGGCCGATTTCGACGGGCTTCACGGTCTTTTCGAGCCGCTACAGTTTCGACCAGGCCCGCCAGGAAGCGCTGCTGCTCGGCCAGTCGGTCAGCATCAACCCGCAGTTCGTGCAGAACTACAATCAGGACAGCAAAGGGTTCACGGCGTTCGCCAGCTATCCGGTGAAGCGCTTCTCGTTCTTGCGGCTGGGTTTGACCTACGGACTCAGCCGCACCAACATCACCGCGTTCAACGACGCGTCCAGACTGCTGTTCCAGTCGATTCAGTACCGCAGCGTCGCTGGACCGAGCGCGCTGAACGGAATCGTCTCCAGCACCGTGACCGGCACCGCCAGCTACAACACGGTGGACAATCCGCAGGAGCCTTCCAAGGGCAAGGCTTACTTCTATTCCTTGTCTTTCACCGGCGGGCCTATCGGCGGCAACGTCAACACCATCACTAACGTTTTCGAAGCCAAGAAGTACAAGACGGTTACCAAGCATCGCAACGTCATCGCAATGCGCGCCCAAGTTGCCCACATCACCGGTTTCGGCGGCAACGACATTCCGCCGTTCAACCGTTTCTATCTTGGCGGCGAAAACGACATGCGCGGCTTCGATATCCGCTCCATCTCGCCTGTTACTTTTATTCCGGAAACGACGCGGCAGACCCTTTCCTACGCGGATCCTTTTTCCGGGGGGGCCATCCGCTCTTTCTCGATTCCTGTGCTGGCTTATGTTGCGACGCTTCCCGGCGCCGACTTGCAGAGCTTCGGCACGGTGGAGTACCGCATTCCGATTGCCGGGCCGGTACAAGCCGGACTGTTCTTTGACGGTGGCACCGACGGCGTTCTCAATCGCTCCGGCCTGCGGCTCGATCCTTCCGCGACCAGAACCGACCAGTGCACTTCGATTCCTCTGAACCTGGTTTGTCAGTTCCCGACGGCGCAAATCCAAAGCCGGCTGCCGCTGCAGTCCGGCAGCAACTTCCGCTGGCGCGGCTCAACGGGTTTCGAGTTTGTGGTTCGCTTGCCGATCGTGCAGGCGCCGTTCCGCATCTACTACGCGTACAACGTCCACCGCTTTCATCAGACCATCGTGGCCCAACGGCCGTGGATCGAGCCGGCGGAAATTGCCTACCTGAGGGGCAACATCGATCCGCTCGATTTCAAGTATTTGATTGAGCCTCAGATCAATTTGATTCAGAACAATCCCGGCAGATTGAACTACTTTGAGCCGAAGACCACGTTCCGGTTCACGGTAAGCCGCTCGTTCTGATAGCGGCCGTTGAGTTTTGGAGGCCCGCGGGCCTGTTTCGAGGGTTGAAAGTTTCGTTTTCCGGGCTTGAGAAGTCGCGCTGGAAAAAATGTTTGGGGGTTCTCGTGTTGACGAAGTATCGAAAAGTCTGGACTTCACTTGTAACCGGTTGCGGCGTGGCCGCGCTATTGGCGCTGGCCGGCTGCGGAAGCGGAACGCATACCAACGTGGTTTCGGTCGGCGTTAGCCCGGCGGCAACCACGGTCATCGTGTCGCAGTCGGTCACTTTCGTCGCGATCATCAGCGGTACGACCAACACCAACGTCAGCAAGTGGGACTGCACTTATGCGACCACTTCGACCGATTCTGCCGGCAAGTCCACTACGGGTAGTTCGAACGAATGCATTGCCGATACCGGAACCATTCCAGCGAACTCCACGAACACGACGGTTGTGTTCACCGCTCCCAGCAAAGTGCCCGATCCCACCAAAATTGCGGGCAACAACTGCACCTCCAGCAGCCAGTCTTGTCTTTTGATTATCACCATCACCGCTACGGCGGCTGCAGACACCAAGAAAACCGGCAAGGCCCAGCTGACGCTGGACTCGGGTATTGCAGTCAGCGTCACACCGCCGACCGCCTCAGTTCCCACGAATGAGCAGCAGCCGTTTAGCGCCACGTTGACCAACGACTTGCAGGGACTAGGCGTGACTTGGCTAATCACCCAGCAGGTGCCAACGTCTACGCGTCCTTATCCATCGCTGGCAACGTGCAGTCCCGGGTGTGGGTCCATCACTCCGGTCGGCTTGTACGGCGTGACGTACACGGCACCCTCCACCGTGCCGACGGCGACGACCCCCGCTTCCACATCGTCTGAGCCGACGGTGACAAGCCCCTCTACGCTGGTGATTGTCGCGACCTCCAAATCGGACGCCACGCGCTACACCGTCGCATCCATCACCATTATTCAGGGCGGACCAATCACTTTTAACGGCATTGCTCCCACAATCGCCCCGCAGGGTGCGGCATTCTACGACATTTTGCTGGATGCGCCGTTCATCTCCTCAGCATCGACCATCACCATCAAGGGTAAGAACACCGGAAGCACCAAGACATTTATCGCGGAGAGCGGCCAGGTAAAGGTTCTGTTCCCGATTGCCACGACTAAGGTAACCAGTCCAGCCTCAACCGGCGCGCGGCTCCGGCTGTTTTCGTCGGATCTAGACGTAGTGGACACCTATACCGTTTCGGTGAGTGATCCTGCAGAAACGGTGACCAATGGAGCCGGTCCATTCACGTTTGATATCGTTCCAGTGCGGCCGACCAGCGTCGCCTCGATTCCGGACAGCACGATACAAAATGGTACCCAGAATGACTTGCGGCTGACCATCGACGGTGGCTACTTCGGTTCAGGCGGTTCTTTGGCTCCTGTGGTGTTTCAGGGCGACATTTTGGCGGATGACACCACCGTCAGCTCGTCTTCGCGGCAGTTAAGCAAGGTGTTGCCGTCGGCCGCGGTGAATTCGGCATTGCCCGGGCTCTATCCACTTTCCGTGGCTCGCACCACGTTACCGCTGCCGTCAAATAACAATCCCTCGGTCACCAACATAGCGGTTTTCCCGGATTATTCCACCGTACCTCCCGCGGTAATTCCGGGTGGTGGCGTGGCGGCGGGAACAAATCCTAGCGCAGTGGACGTGGATTCAAGGTTGGGGATGCTGGCGGTTGCTGAGACCGGCTCGAATCTGGTTCAGTTCTTTAGCATTGCTAACGGAAGTTTGTCCCCGCTTCCGTGCCCGACCGCTTCCTGCACGGTAAGTTCACCGACTGGCTTGTCCATCAATCAGACCAATCACACGGTGGTCGTTGCGAGTTCGCAGGACCAGAGCGTAGTGGTCCTTCCACTGCCGTGCCCGTCCGGTTTTACGTGTTCGCCCAATCCGCCTAGTTCGACAGTCTTGCAAGTTGGAGCGCCGGGTGTGACCTATCCGTTGACCATTTCTCTCGCCGGACTGATTCCCTCCAACGTTACGCCGCTTCCGCTGCCCTACTCCGTCGGGGTTGATTCGGACACCAACAACGCGATCGTGGCGTTTACCTCTAGCGCCAATCCCACGACCGCAAAGGTCGGATTCCTGCTGGATCTCAACGCGGATACCGGGTCTTGCCTGCCGAGCTTGCCCTCCGGCACAAAGCCTCCGTGTATCCATTCTCAAGTCACGCTGAACACCGGAACCTATCCGCAGATCGCGATGGTGCCGCATTCGCACCTGGCGTTCGTTACGCCTGGCGGCCTCGGGGTCGTGAACGGTGTGGATGTAACTAAGTCTTCGTCGTCGTTCACCATTTCCACCGTTTCGCTGAACTCGGGTCTGGCCACCGTTACCGTAAACGTTCCGAGCGGCCAGACGCTTTCGCTCAACCCGGGCAATCCCGGCTCAGTTCTGATACAGGGCGTGCCGATTGGCGGCAACAAAACCAACTTCAATGGTGTGTTCACAATTTTGGCTGTCCTCAGCAACAACAGCTTTACTTATGCTCTGAACACGACAAACGCTAGCACGAACGATTCCGCGACGTGTTCCACGGATCCGGATCAAACGAAGAATCCGTGTGACGCATTCTTCGGCTCGCCCAATATCACCGTCGGCTTCTCGCAGACGGCGCAAGGTATCGCGATTAACCCCATTACGCGCACCGGGGCCGTCGCTGACGCCAATGCGACCGGTGCCAATGCACCGCAGATCGACTTCTTAAACTCCCTCGATCAGTCCATCACTTCACTAATTTTTCGTTCGGGCTGCACGGTTTTCACGAAGAATTGTCTCGGATCGCCAGAGCTTCTCGGCACCAGCTCTGTCGCATTCCAGCCTTATACGAACTCGCTGGTTTCCTATAATCCGCAGCAGAATCAGGTTTCGGTCTCGAATCCGGTCACTCTGCAGCGTTATGCGTTGGCTTGCATCAACGCTGACCCGACTACCTGCTTGACCAAACCGGATCAGGCGTCTCAGACCGACGTAACTAATTTCCAGGCGCAGACCACTCTTCCCGGCACCAACCTCTGTGGCCCAGCCGCCAACCCGGTCCTGTGTTCCGTGACTGTCACGCCGGCCGGATCAACCGCGGTTACGCTGAACCTGTTTGGCGGACTTGCCGTTGATCCGGTCACCAACCAGGCATTCGTCGTTCAATCCGGTAGCGGAACCATTCAGATCATCAACTTGAACCCGGACCCACAGTATCCAGGCACCCCGGGCGCTCCGTATTCCCTGTTCAAGGCCGCGGAAATTACTGAATTGCAGGTGCCCACGGTTCCAGGCGCCCTCATCGGCGGGATCGCCGGAGCAGTCATGCCGCAAGGAACGCTTACCTCGACCACGACCGATCTTGCGGGTGTGAAAATCTTTGGTACGGGTTTCGACTCCAGCACTGTGGTGAGGCTCGATCAAGCGCCCATTCCGGCAGCAAACGTTACGTTTATCAGCGGCCGCGAGCTTGACGTTACGATTCCGCACTCGTTCCTCGCAAAGCCGCATCGCTACGCGGTGGACGTCATCAACCAAGCTGGCTCGCAATCCAACGTGACCGACTTCTTCGTCATCAAGGCTGTTGATTTGACGACCGCATGCAGCGGGGGCAACCCGCAGCCGAGCTCCGTGGCCATAGCCGACCAGCTGCCCGGCCAGGGTTTTTCGCCGATCGCGGTGATCAGTAACAGCGGCTGCAACAACATCGTCATGCTGGATATCAATCCGCAAAGCCCGACGTTTGGCGGCGTCGTGGGCTCGCCGATTCCGACCGGCACGGATCCGCTGGGCGTTGCGGTCAGCCCGCGCTATGGCCTGGCCGTCGTGGCCAACAACACGGACGGAACAGCCTCGATTTTGGATCTGAAGACTGGCACTCAGAAAGTTGCCGCTGTCACCACGGGCACGACTCCCACCGGTGTAGCTATTGACGACGGCACTGGCACTGTCCTGATCACCAACACCGGCAACAACACCGTATCCGAACTGAATCTGGCTTTGCTTTTCGGCTCGTCGCCGGCGACTTCGCTGACGCCGATCTCCATTGCGGTGGATACCTCTCCCATCGCCGTGGCGATTGACCCGGATCGCGGCACCAACAGTCGAGGCCTCGCGGTCGTAACCGCCGTGCAGTTGATCAGCGGCGGTTTCCCGATCGGCGTGCTCGACGCGATTGACATTGGCGGCGCGACGCCCGCGAAAAGCACCACGGCAGTTACCGGAAGCGTCACTGCTACCCCGACCGGAGTTGTGTTCAATCCGTGCCCCAAACCGGTGATCACACCAGCGCAGGAAACGTGTTTGGCGACGCCCGCACTCTTCTATGCAACCTCGAGCGGCGGCAACGTGGTCACCACGTTTAACCCAGACACCGGCGCCACTTCCACAGTTCACGTCGGAATCAATCCGACTTCGCTGGCCATCAATCCGCAGACGGGTGGCATCATGACCATCAACTCCGCCAGCCAAACGGTTTCGATCATTGACTCGATTTCGAATCCGTTTAAGACCCGGAGCACGTTCGGCCTTGGCGGTTCGCCGCAATTCGGCGTGGCTATCGATCAGTTCACGAACATGGCCGTGATCGCAGATCAGGCCCACAACCGGGCGCTGATCTGGGAGATGCCGAACTGATCGGCAATGTAGCAGGTCTTGCTCGACGCCAGGAGTACAACGCGGCGGGCCGTCCGGCGCATCGCATAGCCAAGAGCATTCCGCGTCGCCCGTCCGCTGCTTTCGCCTTTGCCGTTGCCTGGAATGCTTCGTCTCGGCTATACTTTTGCGTTTGCACGGGGGCCGCGAATTTCCGCAGGGACGCGCGTGCGGTCTGTGAATGCGTAACTCGGGTCGCTCAAATTTCAGCCAATTCCGATTGGCGCAAAGGAAGCGCAAAGCGTTTCCACACGAAGAAGGAGACTACTGTGAAAAAGATGTATCTTTCGGCCGCGCTGGCAGCGGCAAGCCTGATCGGCGCGTCAGCAATCTGCGCCCAGGCGGCACCCGCCGGCGCGACTACTAAGGTCGGTGTACTGAACGTTCGAGGCGCCATCGTGAACACCGCGGAAGGGAAGCAGGCTTCCAGCGAACTGCAGGCCCAATTCGCCTCGCGCCAGACCGAGCTCGAGAATATGAATAAGCAGATTAACGACATTCGCCAGCGTCTGCAGGCCAACGGCGACAAGTTGAGCCCCGAAGAAGTGAGCCGCCTCGAGCGTCAGGGCGCCACGCTGCAGAAGCAGCTCCAGCGCAAACAGGAAGATTATCAGGAAGATGTTAACGCGCAGCAGCAGGAAGTATTCGACCGCATCGGTCGCAAGATGAACGACGTACTGGACCGCTACGCCCGCGAGAACGGCTACACCGCCATTTTCGATTCGTCGGCACAGGGAGCTCCGATCTACGTCTCCAATGGCGTCGACGTTACCACCGAAATCGTCAAGCTCTATGATGTGGCATATCCGGCCAAGGCCGCCGCTGCCACCGCCGCAGCCAAGCCAGCAGCTGCAGCCCAGAAGCCTGCCGCAACCGGCACCGCGCCCAAGCCGTAACCTGGCCACCGCACAGCACGCTTTCAAGTAAGTCGAGCGCCCCGGTCTCCCCGGGGCGCTCGTTTTGGTCCTCTGGATGGCTTGCCGCCGGTCTCGGAGACTGTACACAGCCGAATGGGCTGGTCCCAAGTCATGCTTCGGCCTTATCTTGCTTTTGCCTTGTCTGGGGCCTATACTTAATTCCGCTCTGAAACGGGTCGCACGACGAGGTGGGCGCAAGCCCACTTTTTTGTTGGGCCGGTTGGATTGAGCTTTAGACCGGCATTGGCCGTGGAGTCTCTGCTTGCAGTTGGAGAAAATTCGCGAAGCCGCCGAGAGGGTAGCGTGCTCGGAGGGCTTGGAAGTCGTTGATGTCGAATGGAAAGTCGGCAAACAGCGCTTCCTGCGGGTGTACATCGACCGCGTTGCACCGGAAAATTCCGGCGGAGAAGCAGCGAACCCGCTGGCGGGGATTTCCCACGCGGACTGTGAAAACGTCAGTAAGCAGCTGAGCGTGATCCTGGACGTTGAGGAGCTGGTTCCGGGACCGGGCTACGTTTTGGAAGTCAGCTCGCCAGGCATGGATCGCGCTTTGAAGAAGCGCGCGGATTTCGCGCGTTTCACCGGACGTGCCGCGAAGGTCTGGACTGAAGAGCCGGTGGAAGAGATGACCTTCCTCGAAGGTCGTCTCGCGGGCGTTGAAGAAGATGCGGTGCGGTTGGAGCTGAAAGGCAAGACCCCGCGCACGGTTTCTGTGCCGCTGGGTTTGATCCGCAAGGCTCAGCTGGTTGTCGAATTTTGAGGTCGTAGTGCCCGGGCTTGACTGCGGCAAGCAGGCTCAGCCCGGCTGCCCTTGGGGAGACTTTAGTTTCGGGAATGCGTTATGGCGAATTTGCTCTATCAACAGATTGAAATGCTCAGTCGCGAAAAGCACATTGAGCCGGAAGTGGTGGTGTCGGCGATTGAAGACGCGATGGTCGTGGCGGCCCGCAAGTACTACAAGACGGAAGAGGACCTGCGCGGCAAGTTCAATCAGGAAACCGGCCAGGTGGATGTGTTTTCCGTGGTGACCGTGGTCGAAGAGGTCGCCGACCCCACGCGCGAAATCAGCCTGAGTGAGGCGCGCCGCAAGGATCCTTCCGTAGAAGTCGGCGCGGAAATACGCACGCCGAAGCCCACCGAAGTGCTGGGCCGCATCGCGGCACAGACCGCCAAGCAGGTGATTCTGCAAAAAGTTCGCGAAGCTGAGCGCGACACCATTTTCAACGAATACCACAACCGTGTCGGCGAACTGGTAACCGTGATTATCAAGCGCGCCGAAGGCCCCGACCTAATTGTGGACATGGGCCGCACTGAGGCGCGCTTGCCCAAGCGCGAACAGTCGAAACTCGAAACCTACAATATTGGCGAGCGCATTCGTGTGGTCATCCGCATGGTCGATCGCGCGGCAAAAGGTCCGCAAGTCGTCGTTTCGCGGGCCGACGCCGCGCTTGTCCAGCGGCTGTTCGAAATGGAAGTTCCGGAAATTTATGACGGCACTGTGCAGATTCGTGCCGCCGCCCGGGAAGCTGGCGAACGCACCAAGGTTGCCGTCTTCAGCCGTGACAAGGATGTTGACCCTGTCGGCGCTTGCGTCGGCATGAAGGGCATGCGCGTGCAGTCCATCATTCGCGAACTGCGCGGCGAAAAGATTGACATCATTCCGTACAACGAGGAAACCGTGGCCTTCGCGCAAAAGGCGCTCAGCCCGGCCAAAGTTTCCCGCGTGCAGATCACTGATCCAGAGAATCACAAACTGGAAGTGATCGTCGAAGATTCCCAGCTTTCTCTGGCCATCGGCAAGAAGGGGCAGAACGTCCGCTTGGCCAGCAAGCTCATCGGTTGGGACATTGACATCAAGAGCGAGGAAGAGAAGCGCCGCGAAATTGAGGCGGAAATGACCGCGCTTACGGCGCCGGCCACTCCGCTCACGGCGCTGGCTGGAGTTGGTCCCAAGACCATCGAGAAGATCGAAGCCGCCGGCATCACCTCGCTTGAACAACTCGCCGGAATGACGCCGGAACAGTTGATGGAAATCCCCGGCATCGGCGAAAAGATGGTGGACAAGATCTACCAGGCCGTGAATCAGTTCTATGAAAGCGGCGCCGGTGCTGCGCCGGCCGAAGGCGCGGCTGCGGAAGGCCTTGTTGAAGGCACTGGGGACGAAGCTGTCGTCGAAGCTGGTGAGACCACCGGGGCTTCTCCAGACTCGGAGGCAACTGACGCTTCCTCGGAAGCCACGGCGTCAGAAGCTGCGTCTCCGGAAGCCGCACCGGAATCCGAAACAACTGCGGAATCGCCGGTAGCGCCGGCCCAGCCGGAAAAGCCGGAAGAAACGAATTCGTAACACGATCCGCCAACTGGAGTTTAAGAGTTGCACTGAACGGAGCGCATGACCGAAGCCAATCAAGTACGCATCAACGAGCTGGCCCGCGAGCTGGAAGTCAAGGCCAAGGCGATCATTGACCTTTTGCCCGGCTTTGGCGTAGCGGAGAAGAAGACTCACTCCAGCTCCATCCCGGAAGATGTCGCAGCCAAAGTCCGTCGTGCGATTCAGGGACAAGCCGAGGCGGATGTCGCTGCCGAGGCGGCTGCGACGGCCGAGAAGCAGGCTAAGGAAGCGGCTGCAAAGGCTGCGCGCGTGAAGCCTCCGGCTCCTGCCGCGCCCGCGGCAACTCCGGCACCAGTCGTCGCCAAGCCCGCTGCATCGCCATCCGCGTCGGTCGCTCAGTCGTCAACAACAGCTACGGCCGTTCCGCCAGCAACTCCGAAGCCCGCGGCGGCTCCGCCTCCCGCTGCGCCAACACTTACCTCTCCGGCGGCAGCGAAACCGGCTCCACTTGCCGCGCCCGCACCAGCCGCTCACCCCCGGCCTGCGCCCGCTCCTGGGCAGCCCTTGCGTCCCGGGGCATCGCCGCCCGCGCGTCCCGTCGTTCCGGGGCAGCCACGTCCGCAAGTTCCGCAACAACCCACCGCGGCCGGACAGAAGCCCGCGGCTCCAGCGTCCACTCGTCCGGCCGCTGCTCAGCCTGCTCGTCCTCTGCCTTCCGGCAATCGGGGCCCCTTGCCCACGGGAAATCGCGGTCCACTGCCAAGCGGCAATCGTGGTCCGCTCCCTTCCGGTGATCGCCCGAGCGGCCCGCGTCCCGGCCAGCCAATGCGTCCGCAGGGAGGGCCCGGCGGCCAAGGCCGTCCGTTTTCGCCGCGCCCCGGTGGTCCAGGCAATCGTCCATTTGGCCAGCGCCCCGGTGCGGTGCCGACCGGCTCGCGCCCCGGTCCGCGAATGCCCGGACGACCCGGCATGTTGCCGCCGATGCCGATGGACAAAGTTCCGCCCAAGGCCGAACCCGGCAAGCCGCTCTATACTCGCAGGCCCCCTCAGCGCCAGCGTCCCGTTGCAGACAAGCGCGAGATCGAAGGAGAGCGCAAGCTCCATCCCACGCGCCAGCGCCCTGGTGTAGCCGACCGCCGCGCTGCAGCCGTTGTGATTGCGCCGGAGCCACGTCCGCCGCGCGACATCCAAATCACCGAAGGCATCACCATCCGCGAGCTTGCCGAAAAGCTCGACGTACGCGCAAAAGAATTGCTGAAGGTTCTGCTCGACCGCGGCATTTTCGCCAGCATCAACCAGGCGCTCGATTCCCCCACCGCCACCCAGCTCGCGGAAGCGTTCAACGGCGTCGTCACCGTCGTCTCTTTCGAAGACGAAATGATGCTGGAAGTCGCCAAGGAAGAGACCAAAGAGAATCTCAAGCCGCGTCCGCCGGTGGTCACCGTGATGGGCCATGTGGACCACGGCAAGACCAGTTTGCTCGATGCTATTCGCGAGGCCGACGTTGCCGCGGGCGAAGCTGGCGGCATCACCCAGCACATCGGTGCTTACAAGATTCAAGTCAACGATCGTGCCGTCGTGTTCGTCGACACGCCGGGTCACGAGGCTTTCACTCGCATGCGCGCTCGCGGCGCCAAAGTCACCGACATCGTTGTTCTCGTCGTTGCCGCTGACGACGGCGTCATGCCACAGACGAAAGAAGCCATAGACCACGCCAAAGCCGCCAACGTTCCCATCGTTGTCGCGGTCAACAAGATTGACAAGCCCGAAGCGCAGCCGGAACGCGTCAAGCGCCAGCTTACCGATCTCGGCCTGATGCCCTCGGAATGGGGCGGCGAAACCGAATTTGTAGAAGTTTCCGCTAAACAGAAAAAGAATCTCGACCGTCTGCTGGAAATTCTCCTGCTGGTCGCCGATCTTCGCGAGCTCAAGGCTAATCCCGAAGCTCCGGCGAGCGGCACCGTTCTGGAATCACGCGTGGACAAGGGTCGCGGCCCGGTCGCAACGATTCTTATTCAAAATGGCACGCTGCGTTCCGGCGACTTCTTCATCTGCGGCGCGGTCTTCGGTAAAGTGCGCGCTATGTTTGATGATCATGGACGCTCGATGAAGGAAGCCGGCCCTTCGACGCCGGTCGAAGTGCTCGGCCTTCAGGGCGTGCCCGAAGCCGGCGACCACTTCCAGGTCACCGACGAAGCCAAGGCGCGGCACATCGTCGAATATCGCCAGACCAAGCAGCGCGACGCCGCCTTGCGGGCCAGTGCCGGGGGACGCATCACGCTGGACCAGTTGCACGAGCAGCTTAAGGCCGGCGAAGTCAAGGAACTGCCGATTGTCATCAAGGCCGACGTGCAGGGCTCGGTAGAAGTCCTCAGCGAAATGCTCCCGAAGCTTTCCACTGATCAGGTTAAGCTCAAGATCATTGGCTCCGGCGTTGGCGCGGTCAGCGAAAACGACGTGCTGCTCGCTTCCGCGTCGGGCGCCATTGTCATCGCGTTTGGCGTTCGTCCCGAACGCAAAGCCGCCGATCTCGCCCAACAAGAAGGCGTGGACATCCGCGCCCACAACATCATTTACGAAGTCTCCGACGAAATCAAAAAGGCCATGGAAGGCTTGCTCGAACCGGTCTTCCAGGAAACCTACTTGGGCCGCGCTGAAGTACGCAACACGTTCCGCATTAAGGGTGCCGGCACGATCGCCGGTTGCTATGTTACCGACGGCATTCTCAAACGGGACGCGCAAATCCGCGTGGTGCGCGACGGTGCCGTCATCTACACCTCAAAGCTCAGCTCGCTCAAGCGCTTCAAGGACGACGCCAGTGAAGTCCGCACCGGCTTCGAATGCGGCGCAGGCATCGCCAATTTCAACGACGTCAAGGTTGGCGACCATCTCGAAGCCTTCAGCGTTGTGAAACTTTCCGGCGCGGAAGCCGCTGCACAGGCCGGCGCCTCCGCTCGCAAGTAACTTCAGCCTTCGTTTTCGATGTCCGTTGGATTGTTGATTCTCGAGCTGCAAATTCCGGACGCCCGCTCCCTCAAGGACAAGCGGCAAATCGTTCGTGGCCTCAAAGATCGTCTGCGGCGCAAGTTCAATATCGCCGTTGCAGAACTCGACTTCCACGACGTTTGGCAAACCTCCACCATCGGCGTGGTCACGCTTTCCAACGCCGAACAGCACGTTGAGGAATCCCTGCAACACGTTCTTAAAGAAGCGCAGCGCATCCTCGGGCCGGTCCTCGTTGATCACTCCGTTGACATCCTGTAACCCGGTGTCACCGCCGCTTGTGCCCGCCGGTGCAATGCTGTACAAAATGATTTCGCATTCGATTGGAGGGCCATGACCACCGTCAGCCATCGCCGTGAACGCATCGGAGAAGAGATCGCTCACGAGATCAACGCCATGCTCGCCGGTGAACTTCGCGACCCGAGGCTGGAAATCTCCGTTGTCGTCAACGACGTCCGCCTCTCCGATGACGGACGCAATGCTCGGGTCTTCGTCGGCGCCCGTGGTTCGGAAGCGGAACAGAAAGACGCCATCAAGGCTCTGGAACACGCTTCTGGTTTCATCCGCCACGAAATTCTTGAGCGCCTGCAGCTTCGCCGAGTCCCCGAGCTCCATTTCACACTGGACAATTCCGAAGAAAACGCCGCGCGCATAGACCAGCTCCTCAAACAAATGAAGCAAAATGCCTCCCCGCAAAAATAAGATTCACGCCGAGCTCAAATTCTGAAATTTTGTGCCAGGCCAGATTGCCCAGGGGATTGTTCTTTTTGCGGCGCGAATCACTGAACACGTCTTAACTTGGGACTGACCACTTAGAACGTAGGACTCAAGAATGCCACGCAAACCCCAACCCGCTCCCTTCGACGGCGCCCTGGTCATCGACAAGCCGCAAGGTAAAACCTCACACGACATTGTGGACGCCGTCCGCCACCTCGCCGGCTTTCGCCAGATTGGCCACCTTGGCACGCTTGATCCGCTAGCGACCGGCGTCCTGGTGTTGATGCTCGGCAAAGCCACGCGACTCGTGCGTTTCTATTCTGGCCGCCGCAAGCGTTACGCTGCCGGCTTTCGCTTCGGCTTCGCAACCGCCTCCTACGACTCTGAAGGCCAACCGCTCGGGTCGGACACCGCACCCGCTCTTAATCGTGCGCAACTCGAGAAGCTCGCCAACGATCGCGTCGGCCTCTTCCAGCAGATGCCCCCGGTATTCTCGGCTAAAAAAATCCATGGCCGCCCCGCTTACGAGTTGGCGCGCAAGAATCAGCCCGTCGAACTGAAACCCGTCGAAGTCGAAGTCTTCGAATATCGCCTCACCGAAATCGAAGGCAGCGTCGCCCGCTTCGTCATCGAATGCTCTTCCGGAACCTATATCCGCTCGTTGGCGCACGAAATGGGCGAACAAATCGGCTGCGGGGCGCACCTCACCGAGATCTGCCGCACTGCTGTCGGCGAATTTTCTTTGCAGCAAGCTCTTAAGCTGGAAGAACTAGCCGAAGCCGCGCGCAGCGGCAAATTTGAGTCCTGCCTCATCAAGCTCGAACATCTTTTGCCGAACTATCCGAGCGCGACTATTCTCCCAATCATGGAAAAACGTGTGCGCCACGGCTCCAAATTCACCATCACGCTTTCGCAGCTCCAACCTGGCCGCGCCGCACCGCCTCCCGGAGCCACGTCGCAACTCGACTCCGGCCAGCCTCGCCAGGGGACCGCTGCGCTGGATGCGTCAGGCAATTCTCTCGGCCCAGGCCGACTTCGCGTCTTCAGCCATCAGCAAAAACTCATCGCTATCGCCGAAGCCGTCGTGCCGCGCACCTACCAGCCCGTCGTTGTTTTTGATCCTTTACCTTGAGGCCCGCAGCGCCGGACCGAAGGGGTATTCTTTTTCGTGCACTGCGCATCTCTGCGTGCACTGCGCTTCTGGGTTATCTTTTCCATCTCATGATAAATTCATCTGCCAGTTTGATCAGGACTTGTTGAGGCCGACCATGCGCCAAAAATTCGCCATACTCTTCCTGTCGTCGATCTTCCTCTCCGTGACGATGCTCGCTCAATCCACTCCACGCGAGTCGCTGCTCATCCTCTCCAAGCGCGATCACACGCTCGCCATCATCGATCCCGCCTCGCTCAAGGTAGTTGCGCGGGTTCCTATCGGCGACGATCCGCACGAGGTGATTGCATCCGCTGACGGCAAGACCGCCTGGGTCTCCAACTACGGTGGAGGTGGCGCGGGAGCCCTGCACACGCTTGCGGTCGTTGACCTCGTCGCGCAAAAGCCGCTCCCGGCAATCGACCTCGGCGCCATGCGCGGCCCGCACGGCCTGGATTTTGCTGGCGGCAAGGTCTGGTTCACTGCTGAAGCCGCCAAAGCCTTCGGCAGCATCGATCCGGCCACCGAAAAAATCGATCTGATCCTCGGCACCGGCCAGAACCGTACGCACATGCTTTACGTCACGCATGACCTTAGCCGCATCTTCACCACTAACATCACTTCTGGCACCGTCAGCATTTTCGAAAAAGCCATTCCGCGCGTTCCTTCCGGGCCTCCCGGAACGCAGCCCGCTCCCGAATGGAATCAAAGCGTCGTCAAAGTTGGAAATGGCGACGAAGGCTTCGATGTCACGCCTGACGGCAAGGAACTGTGGGCCGCCAACGCGCAAGACGGCACCATCTCGGTCATCGACATTGCCAGGAAGGAAGTCGTGCAGACTCTCAACGCCGATGTCCGCGGCGCGAATCGCTTAAAATTCACGCCCAATGGCAAGCTGGCTTTTGTTTCTACGCTTGGCGGCTCGGACGTCGCTGTGCTCGACACAGCCGCGCACAAGGTCATCAAGCGCATTCCCGTCGGCCACGGCGCCGCCGGCATTCAGATGCAGCCCGACAGCTCGCGCGTTTTCGTCGCCTGCACGCCCGACAGCTACGTCGCCGTCATCGATCTAAAGACGCTCGAAGTCACCGCGCACATCGACGCTGGCCCCAATCCTGATGGCATGGCCTGGGCCTCGCAGCGCTAATCTTTTTCACACACCTATTTCGTAGGTCCAGGCGGTGGCCTCCGCTCCATCTCCGTAGGTACCGCGATGGAGCGAGCGCCATTTTTCCCCACCGCGCGCAGCGCAAAAAAATGATTATCTGTGGACACTCCTTTCAGCACCGTCTCGCCGGCTTTCTCCACAAACTCAAGCACCTGCCAGCGCGGCGAGGTCGTCTCCCGCCACAAAATCTCGAATCCGGCGCGCTCCCCATCCTCGGCCGCCTCCCATGACACCTTGGCGTCCGGCGTCACCGCGCCGCCCAGCCGCGCCTTTGTCGGCGCCGCCGGAGCCATCGCCAGTTGCCGCAGCGCCTCTGCATTGTCCAGCGCAACGTTTCCCAGAAACGTGAAGTTCAGATATTTTTCGAAGTCTCCGTACTCGACGCCGTTCTCGGCCCGCGGCGTCTGATGCTCGTGGTCGTAATTTTCCAGCGGCTCCGTAAACCGCACCGCCGGCAATCCCGCCTTATAAAACGGGTAGTGATCCCCGCCTCGCCCGTAGCGATCCTGCCGGAAAATCATCCGCACCGCCGCGCGACCGTCAATCTCTTCGACCGCCCGCGCCAGCTCGCGCGCCGGCGAATCCGCATCGTCGCTGTCGCCATTCCCGGAAAACAGCCGCACCCGGTGCGGTCCGCCGGGCGCAAAGTCCGCTCCTACAATGTCGTCATCCAGCATTCCGCCCACCGTGTAGCCTTGCTGCTTGATCCACTCGACCAAGTGCGTGGATCCGAGCAGCCCTTGCTCTTCGCCCGACACGGCCGCGAACAGGATCGTGCTACGCAGTCCGCCATGCGCCTGCGCGTACTTGCTCACCAATCGCGCGCACTCCACGCTCACGGCCGTACCCGAAGCGTCGTCATCCGCCCCTGGCGCTTCTTTCGTTGGGTCCAATATGTCCTTGAAGCTCGGCATCGAATCGAAATGACCGGACACAACGAAAATCGTCTTGGCCAGCTCCTCATCCCCTCCGGCCAGAATCGCATAGACATTTTCTAGCGGTACCGGCCTGTTGCCAGTGCGCTCCGCGGTCATTTCGAATTTGTCCACCGTGATCTGCAACTTTCCGCCGGTCTCTTTGTTGATGGCATTCAGCCGCTCCCCGATCCTGTCCCGTGCGCAACCGGGCCCGCGTTGCGGGTCGTCCCAAGACGCGATCGTCAGCCGCGTCCCGCATCCCACCAGTGCCGCTATCAGCGCCTTCATCCCTTTTTCATCGACCGAAGTTCGCGAAATCCTCCCCGCGGGCCGCGGCATCACCCTCAACTGTGCCCGCCGGCTCTGCGGCTCCGCCGGATCCCTCAGCCCGGTCGCAGTCTGCGCCCGCGCGCCGCCAACCACTGTCACGAGCACCACTATCCCCGCGAGTCTCGCACTCCAACTCCTTCTCGATTCTGTCCATCTGCCGTGCGTTCCGATACCAACTTCACAAAAGCTCATGCGCCTCACCACCTCGTTCGATTGCCCGCGCCCGCATTTTAGCCCGAATCGTTACCACGCCGTCACCTTCTTGCGAAACTAGATCCGCCTGTCAGCCGCTCATCCGGTAAGCTGGCCCATCAGTTCAAGTGCGTTCGGAGCCGCTCGATGCTTTCCACTTTCCCAGTCATGCTCCTCCTGTTGTTCGACGCTTATGTGCTGCTAACCGCGTTTTTCGACCAACGCAATTCTTCTGATCGTCAGGTTCTTCCCACGCTGTTATTTTTCTGCTCTGGCATGCCCGCTCTTATCTACCAAATTGTTTGGCAGCGCGCGCTCTTTGCGATCTACGGCGTGAATTCCGAGTCCGTCGCTGTGGTCGTTAGCGCTTTCATGATCGGTCTCGGTCTTGGCAGTTTGTTGGGGGGCTGGCTCTCTGCAAAGTATCCGGGCCGGGCCATCCTGATCTTCGGCGTCGCCGAGCTTGGCGTCGCACTCTTCGGGCTGATCTCGCTTCGCCTATTCCACTGGGTTTCGGAATACACCGCGGGCGCGCCGCTCCCGGCTGTCGTTTTCCTCAGTCTCGCCCTCCTGCTCTTTCCGACCGTTTGCATGGGCGCCACCCTTCCGCTCCTCGCCGATTATCTGGTTCGCAGTTCGCGTGCCGTCGGATATTCGGTCGGAATCCTTTACTTTGCTAATACTTTTGGTTCAGCCGTGGCTTGCTTCCTCTCGGCCAAATTTCTCATGCGCGATTTCGGCCAGTCGGGCTCCGTCCGCATCGCGGCATTCATCAACATTCTGGTTGCCACGACGGCGTTGTTGCTGGCACTAGCCAAATCTCGATCGGCCGGCGTTTTATCGGTGTCCGTCAGCAACCCGGAACCTCCGGCGCTTTCCTTGGGCGTTGCCGCGCTGCTGGCCGGAAGCGTTGGCTTCATCTCGCTCGGCTTCGAAATCGCGTGGTTCCGCGTTTTTGTTCTGGCATCTTCGGACCGGGCGCCCGCCTTCGCTCTTCTGCTCTCCACGTTTCTTGCCGGAGTCGCGGCCGGCGCGTTCATCGCCGGGAAACTCACGCAACAGCTTTGCGCGCCAGCGACTCTTCGCGCCCTGGCGAATCTTTTGTTCGCCGCTGCCGCAGTCGCCTGCTATCTGACTCCCCTAGTCGCCTGGCTCACCGGCAAGAGCCTGGACTTTCTTGTCGCCTCGCCCGCTTTTTTCCTTGTGGCCGCATTGCTCGGTGCGATTTTCACTCTGGTCTGCAAGTTGGCCATTCCCGCAGGCTCTGGTGCTGGTCGCGGCGTCAGCCTCATCTATATCGCCAATATCGCGGGCTCGGCTTCAGGATCGCTCCTCATTGGCTTTGTCCTTATGAATCGCTTCGGTTTGCTACCCGTTACCGCGATCCTTGCATCCGCTGCTTTTCTGGTGGGAGTCGCGGTTCTGTTTCAGACCCGCGCCTTTCCGGGCTCGCGAAAATCTGCTTTCGCCTGGCCAGTTCTGTCCATGCTTGCTTTGGGCTTTTCCCCGGCCGTTTCCTCAAATGTTCACGAGCGGTTGGTTTTTCGGTCAACGTGGACCGCCTTTGGCCCTTTTGGTCATATCGTGGAAAACCGCAGCGGCGTAATTGCGGTCAGCGGTGACGGCGCGGTCTTTGGCAGCGGAGTTTACGACGGATACTTCAACGTTGATCCAGGGGACGACAAAAACCTCATCATCCGAGCCTACGCCCTAGGGGCGTTCCAGGCGTCGCCAAAACGCATGCTCATGATTGGCCTTTCTTCCGGCTCCTGGGCGCAAGTGTTGGTCAACCATCCCGCGGTCGAGTTGCTCGAAATCGTCGAAATCAATCCCGGCTACCTCAAGCTGATTCCCCAATATCCCGCTGTCGCCTCCATCCTGCAAAACCCCAAAATACGAATCCACATCGACGACGGCCGCCGCTGGCTCCTCGCTCATCCGGACTCCCGTTACGACTTAATCGTTCAGAACACCAGCTTTTACTGGCGCGACCATAGCTCCGAACTCCTTTCGGCTGACTACCTGCGCATCATCCAATCACACCTGTCCCCGGGCGGAACCTACTACTACAACACCACCGCGTCGGATGATGTCGTCGCTACCGGACTTTCGGTCTTTCAGCATGGTCTGCGCGTCGTTAATTTTCTCGCTGTCAGTGACTCGCCGCTTAACGTTGACAAGCAACGCTGGGAATCTATCCTTCGGAACTACACGATTGACGGTCGTCTCGTCTTCGGCCCAGGCTTGCCACAAAGCTCAGCCCTTCTTGCTAAATACATGGATTTCGCTGATTCTGTCTCCCGGCCGCAGACTTCCTATGGCATTGAGGACACTTTCTCCATGCGCGCGCGTCTCCGGCATCCACTCATCGTTACCGACGACAACATGGGCTGGGAATGGCGCGAGATTCGTCCATGATGACCGAGCGTGCGGAAGTCGCTCCGGCCCCGGCTCGCAACCGCTCCCTCGACGCCCTGCGCGGCGTCGCCATCCTGCTGGTTTTGGGCAGCCACTTCCCTTACTACCAGCCTTGGTTTCGCATCGGCTGGCTCGGCGTCAATCTGTTCTTCGTCCTCAGCGGATTCCTCGTCTCCGGTCTGCTCTTTACGTCCTTGCGTGAAACCGGCTCCTTGGGCATTCGCCGATTCATCATTCGTCGCGGATTCAAGATCTGGCCGTCCTTTTACCTCTATCTCATCGCAGCCGCTGCCTACTCGCTTCTGATTCATCCTTATCCCTGGCGCCAAATCATTTACTCCGGACTCTTCGTCATCAACTACACCGAAAGCGGCGCGCTGTTCGGGCACTTGTGGTCTCTTTGCGTCGAAGAGCACTTCTACCTGCTGCTCCCAGCCGTTTTGTGGATTCTCCACCGCTTCCGCAGCTTCTCGCTGATTCCCTGGCTTTCGATCGGACTGCTGATGCTCTGTCTTTTTCTGCGTTTCCTCAAGCTGTCAGACGCTCTGCACCTCGGAACGCAGTATCTCGTGGACCAGCTCTATCTTGGCGTCGGCCTCTCTTACCTGTACTACTTCGCGCCGCCCTGGTTTCGGCGCTTTTCCGGACACCCCAGTCTTTTCTTGGGAATCCTTCTCGCCGCTCCACCGGCCTTTTTCCGCCAGACTGTTCCGGTGCAGACGATTGGCCTCACCGCCATCGCCGTAGGCTGCGGACTCATTCTTGCCTGGTGTGTCACCCGGACTCTGCCCCCCTGGCTCGGATGGCTCGCCCGCATCGGCTTCTATTCCTATCCCATCTACCTTTGGCACGTAGTCGTGCGGTTCGTCATTCCGGGGAACTTCGGATCCGGCTTCTTCGGCTTCTGGACTTACATCCTGTCAGCCGTCGTCATCGGCGTCATGATGTCGCAAAACACCGAGCGGCCCTTCCTCAAAATCCGGGACCGTCTCTTTCCGGAGCCCTACCGGCGAGCATCGGCCCCTCATTCCTAGCTTTGGCCCGTCGCCACTGTGGGGGACCTCAGTCTGTCCACCAGGCGCCGACATCGGACGGACCAGCTGCAAGCGGCAATTGCCCTTACTTGCCTTTGGACAGCGTGATCTGTTCTGCCACGCACTGCCAGCGTCCATCGCGCAGCACCCAAGTATCAATAAACCGCTCGTAGCGATGAGTCGTCTCGCCGCTGGTGCTTTTGGTCGCAATGTCGTCCAGCCCCGTCGCTATTACCACATTTGCCGCCGCTGCATGCGCGACCAGCACTTGCATTTTCAGGCTGACCACGCGCGGCGCTTCTTCTTTGTAGCCGTCAATCATCGTTGTGCGATTCCCGAGACTGCCGTCCGAGTCCACGATCACAAAATCATCGGCGATCATTTTCGAGAGTTTCGACCAATCGTTGGCTTGCTGGATCGCGAACCAATCCTGCTCCAGCTTGGTCACTGCGCGCTCGGCTTCCGAAAAGCCTGCCGCCTTGCCGGCTTGGCGCGCGGCAGCTCGGCTCGCCCATCCCGCGCTCAGCGCCAGCAGCACAGCGCTGGCCGCGACCGCAAAAAGTTTCCCGCCCGCAAAGCGAGTTTTCATCTTCGCACTCCTCTTTTCGGCACTCTGGCACTTACGACGCTTGACGCAGGATTCGCCTATAACAGTAAATGTGGCGCGACAAGGCAGGGAAGTGCTTTCTGCGTGGGCGCTACGCAAGACACAAGAGATTCAGAATGGAGCCAAACGCGTTTCGGATCTTTGCGACTGGTTGAGAAACGGGCTTATGGCGCGGCGCCAGGAAGCGCAACCGGACCGGTGACTCCGCCACTTCCTCGGCCCGCGAATCGGGCCCGCGATGTCACCGAGCGGTCGCTCAACCGGCGCGGCGTCACTACGATCAGCAGCTCGTTGTTCGTGGAAGAATTGTTGTGATTGGCGAAGACGTAGTTTGCTCCCGGCAGATTCGCGAATCCCGGGATCCCGTTTAGCGACTTGGTCTCCTCGCGGTCGAGCAGTCCTGCGATCATCGTGGGTTCGCCTTCGCGCAATCTTACCGTCTGCGAAACCGTGCGGTTGGTGATGATGGGAATTCCGTTCACGCTGGCGCCGGACAGGGCGCGAATCTCAAATTCCAGTTGCAGCGTCACCTCGTTGTTGTCGTGCACCGCCGGCGTCGCTTTCACTTTCACTCCCAGGTCCACGTATTCCGATGCGGGATAGGGCGATTGCAAAGCCGAATTGATCAAACCGCCGGCACCCAGCCCCGCGAGGTTTGAGGGATCGAGCAGCACCGTTACCAGGTCGCTTGACGAAGTGTGCGAGGTGACGATCGCATCCGGCAAGCCGCTGCTGGTCAAGGGCGAGGTGATCACTGCCAACGGGCCGGCCGGCGTGGTAAGTTCGATGCGCTGCGAAAATTCGCCCAAGCCCAGGCCTGCGTAAACGCCCAGTGTGCCCGCGCCGTTGTTGGTGACAGCAATGTCGCCGAGGCCGTCGTTGGTAAAATCTGCAATCGCCACGCCCGCAGGAGTGCTGGCCGTCGGGAGCGGCGATCCCGCTGCCGGTTTAAAAACTCCAGTGCCATCGTTGAGCAGCACGGTCGCTTGATTCAACGACTGATTTACGATCGCCAGGTCCGCGAATCCGTCGGCGTTCAGATCTCCTGCTGCAAACGCCACCGGATTGGTCCCGGTTGCCACCGGCGAGCCGCTCAACTCGGTGAAAGTTCCGACGAATGCATTCGCTCCCGAGTTGGCTCCGCTTGCCTGAAAAACTCCAATGTTCTCGGTCGCCGCATTCAAAATGGCGAACTCCGGCAAGCCGGAGCTGTCGAATCGTGCGGTGGCGATCGCGATCGGGCCTTGTTCGTCATTTGCGCGGGGGCTGATCGGCGTCAACGCAAACTGCTTCACCGCCACCAGCGGTGTCGCGCTCGAGTCCGCTACCTGCACCGTAAAGCTGAACATTCCCGCTGTAGCCGTTCCAGAGAGCGCGCCGCTTGAAGCGTTTAGCGTGATTTGAGGAGGGAGAGCTCCGGCGGAGACACTCCACGTGTACGGCGGTGTTCCACCGGTTGCTGCCAGCGACTGGCTGTAGCCTGCTCCCACAAAGCCATTCAACAGCGACGCGGCGAGAATCGAAAATGCTGGAGCCGTGGCGTCAATCTCGATGCTCAAACTCTTGGTCACGGACGCTGCCGGGCTGGCCGAGTCCGTCGCAGTAACTGAAAAATTCGCAGTACCAGCCGCCCCTGGCGTCCCGCTGATCACTCCGTTGCTAGCATTAAGCGCCAGCCCGCTCGGCAGGGTCCCCGAGGTCACTGTCCAGTTCACCTGGCCCGTTCCTCCCGAAGAACGCAGCGTCGTGGAATACGTGGCTCCTGCAACGCCGCCAGGCAAGGAAGTCGTGCCGATTCCCAGAGGGCCTCTCATCCGGAAGGGCGAACCCGGGAACTCCGTGAAACCGCCTTTTCCGTCTCCCTTGAACGTCGAAATGCTGCTGTCGCCTTCGTTGACGACGGCAAAGTCCAAGAAGCCATCGCCATCAAAGTCTCCGGCAGCGACGGCCCTAGGATGCGTACCAACTGTAAACGGCGAACCGGTTGCCTCGGCGAACGTCCCGTCGAAATTCTGGCTGCCAAGCAATACGCTCACCGTGTCGGAACGGCTGTTGGCGATTACCAGGTCCGCAGGCTGCACGAGGTGCGTGGCGTCGGTCACCCGGAAGACTCCGGTCGTGATCGCCGAAGGCCCTTGTTCGTTGGCGCCGAGTACGATCGGCGAATTCGTTGCCGCCGAGAAATTTCCGCTGTCTTTATTGATCAGAATCGAAATCGAACTATCGCCCTGATTCGCCACAGCTAGGTCAGGCCTGGCGTCGTTGGTGAAATCCTGCGCCACCACCGCCACCGGATTGTGCCCCACGGCAAAATTGGTTTGCGGAAACACGGTTGAAGTCACCGCTCCGCCGACGGTTGTGCCGCCCAGACTGGTCGAGAGCAGGGCCAGCGTTACTGGATACCGCGTACCCACAAAGAATGTGGCCGGTTTGCCGTCTTGCGCGCGCATGAAGACTGAGCGGCCGCTTCTCACCAGCGAGAGGCCCCGCGAAAAATTAGCCGTTGCGCTGGGCATGGTCAGCAAAAAAGTGCTCTTGCCTCCGCCGAACGGAAGCACATCCTGCGGGCTGGCGCTGATGCCTTGCGCGGTGAAGACTTGCGATACCAGCGTCACCAGGTTGGTCACGTCGGTCGCCTGCTCCAGTTGTTTGACAGTGTTCGAGCTGAGCGGGATCGCCTGCACGCTCGATGGCTGGGTTACGCCCAGGTTCAAGGCCGCGTTGCGGTTCACTTCGAGCATTTCAATGTCCAGCATTACGTCGCGCCGCGCTTGTTCCAATTCCTTGATCAGCTGCGCAGCCAGCACTACCTTGTCAGCGGATTCGCGAACGGTCAGGCTGTGATTCCTGGCGTCCATGTTCATGTGGGTGGAGTTAGTGATTTCCCTAATCACCCGCATCATTTCGGTGATGTCTTCTGCGGCAATCGAATCATTCAGGCGAAATGTGCGTTCCACCTCGGTGGTGAACTCCCTGCGCTTGGCGATGTTGTCTTGCGCTACGAAGATCAACGTGGGGTTGACGACGTTGTAGAACGTGCTCGACTCAAGGCCGAGTAGCTGCATGGCCGTGTAAAAATCCAGATCGTCCGCGTGCAATTTGATGTTCTTGGACGTCAGTTCGGGATCGAACGCGACTCGGATACCGAACATTCCCGCAATCTGCTGGTACGCACTCTTGAGATCCCCGCGTATGTTGATCGCTTTTTTGCCCGGTTGCGGGCGCAGTGCCGGAGGTCCGCTCAGTTCCCAGTCCTCTTTGTCGCCGCGCGGCAGATATTCCTTTGGCATCTGTTTCATCTGGTTCAAACGTTCGGCGACAAACGTGTCGCCGGGATCGATCTGCAACGCTTTGTACATCAGTTCAATCGCTGCATTCATCTCGCCGTTTAGCGCCGCAGCTTCGGCGTCGTCGACAATCCTTTGTACCACTTGCGCGCGCCCTGCCGCTGCGCGGCGCGCGATGCTGATGTCGCCCGGCGCGGCTTTCACTGCCGCAGCGTATTCGCGAACTGCTTCTTCGGTTTTTCCGGCAGCCAGAGCTTTGTCGCCACGATCGGCGAGCCGCGCCGCTTGCTTCAGGTCATCTTTGCGCGCTTTGCCTTGCGTCGCGCCATCGGACTGGGCCAGGGCCCGGCTGCGGTCGGAGCCTAGATAAGCGCCGACAAGCAGGAGCAGGGCGGCGGCGAGGGCGGCAATCTTGCCCGGGCTGGAATTTGTGCTGTGGCTCACAGGCGCGCCTCCTGGGATTCGTGTATTCTATATCGAAGAAATAGGACTAGATTAGTCCGATTGACCTACCGGTCGTCCAGGCGGTAAACTCAAGGTTGTAGTTGCAAATGACTTACAACTAGATCCGCATTTCGATTGGATTTCCTGTGCTTTCTGCCTTTCTGATAGCCCTCCGCGAAGGTGTAGAGGCCGCCCTGGTCGTCGGCATCATCCTGGTGTACCTCTCCCGAACCGGCCGGGAGCACCTTTCCCGCTTCGTCTGGTCTGGCGTAGCGCTGGCGGGTGCTCTTAGCCTGGCAGCTGCCATCGCGCTGGAGAAATGGCAGATCAGCGAAGACGGTTTCGAGGGCCTGCTGCTCCTGCTGGCGGCAGTGTTCGTGATTTCGATGATCGTGTGGATGAACCGGGTTGCGCGCCACCTGCGCAAAGAGATCGAGCAGAAAATCGAAAGCTACGCGGTCAGGGCCGGCTCGGCCGCGGGCTTGGCTATTTTCCTCTTTGTGTTCCTGATGGTGCTGCGGGAGGGCGCGGAACTGGCGCTGATTCTGCGCGCCGTCGAGCTTTCCAGCGAAGGAATCCAGACCTGGATTGGCACGATCGTTGGGTTGGTGGCGGCGATCGCGGTTGGCTTGTTCTTCTTTAAAGGCACGCTGAAGATTCCGCTGCACCGGTTCTTTGCCGCGACCACGATTATTTTGTGGCTGGTGGCGGCGCAACTGGGGCTGACAGGCCTGCATGAATTGAGTGAAGCGCGCTGGATACATTCCAGCAAACAGGAGATGGCGCTGATCGGGCCCATCGTGCGCAATGAGATTTTCTTTTTTGTTTTTATTTTTGGAGCTGCGGTGCTGCTGATTTTGCGCGAATGGCTGACCGCTTCGCATGCACGAGTCGAAGCAGCGGCGAACGAAGCAGAAAAGCGCTTGTTGGCAGCGCAGCAGAGGCGCACTCGGAATTGGATGCTGGCGGCGGCTTCGGCGTGTCTGGCGGTAATTCTGGTGCTGACCGCGGACTTCATTTATGTGCGGGCGAATTCCGCTCCGCCTTCGGCGCGGGCGGTCGCGGCGGGCGGAGCAGGGAACGACGAACTTCGCGTGCCGCTGAGCGAAGTGCTGGACGGCAATCTGCATCTATTTACCGCGAATTCCAGCGGCCAGACGTTTCGTTTCATGATCGTCAAGAAGCCCCAGGGTTGGGGCGTCGCGCTCGATGCTTGCCGCATCTGCGGCGCCGAAGGCTATCGCCAGGACGGGCAAAATGTCGTTTGCCGCCACTGCGGTTCGGCGATCTATGTGCCGACCATCGGCGAATCCGGCGGCTGCAACCCCGTCGGTGTGCCCTTCCGGGTCGAAGGCGGGGAAATCGTGCTGAATTTGAGCGCCCTGGCGAAAGGGTTCGAAGAAGTGCCGAAGTAAAAGGAAGTGAAGGTACAAAGTGCAAAGAACAAGGTTGAAAACCGGGGAAATAAGCGTCCGCGACGCTTACTTTGAACCTGTTGCCTTCGACTTTGAACTGCTCTTATGTTTTTCCGCCTCATCGCCGATAACTTCACGCGCCGGCCGCGGCGCAAGCTGCTGACTGCCGCAGCGCTCTCGCTAGGTATGGCCGTGGCGACTGCTGCTCTCAGCGTGTCGCTGGATGTGGGCGACCGGCTGGCGCATGAGTTTCGTTCGCTCGGCGCGAATTTGGTGGTCACGCCAGAGGCCGATTCGTTGCCGCTCGAAATCGACGGTGTGGACTACCGGCCCGTCAACGCCGGCGCCTATCTCCCCGAATCCGACCTGCCCAAAATCAAATCCGTCTTCTGGCGTAACAACATCATCGCCTTCGCACCGACGCTGGAAATCCCCGTTCAGGCGGAGGCTTTCGGGTTTTTGCCGTGGAGCAATATCACAACGATCAGACCTCACACCAGAGGCAATGCCACACTGATTGGTTCGTGGGCCGACCGTTCGCTGAGCATCCCCAATCAAGGCAACTTTCAAGCAGGCTTGAAACTGACGAATCCTTGGTGGACCGTCAAAGGCAATTGGTTCCATGACGACGCCCGCGAGTGCATAGTTGGGCGGAGATTTGCCGAGGCCAACCGTGTCAAGGTCGGGGACCAAATTCATTTCGTCCGAACGTCAATAAAGTTTGACGCCGTTCCGCTTCTGGTCACCGGAATTGTTTCGACTGGCGACCCAAATGAAGATGTCATTGTGGCTCCACTGTCGCTTGTTCAAGAACTGGTTCACGAGCCCGGCCAATATCGCAAGCTGTATGTTTCGGCGCTGACCAAGCCGGAAGACGATTTTGCGCGGCGGGATCCGAAGACGATGAAGCCCGATGAGTTTGAGCGCTGGTCGTGCTCGCCGTATGTTTCGTCCATTGCGTATTCGATTAAGCAAGTACTGCCCGGTTCGGACGTGCGGGTGATACACCGTGTGGCTGACGGCGAGGGCAAAATTCTGACGCGGGTGCGCGCGCTGTTGTGGCTGGTGACGTTCGCCTCGTTGCTGGCGGCGGCGCTGGCAGTGGGCGCTTCTTCGGCCGCTTCGGTCATCGAACGCCGCGTGGAAATCGGCTTGATGAAAGCGCTCGGAGCAGGCTCGGCGACGGTGGGATTCCTGCTGGCCGCCGAACAGCTCCTGCTGGCGTTTGTCGGCGGTTGCGTCGGCTACGCGCTAGGCCTGCTGCTAGCGCGTTTCCTCGGCACGAAAATTTTTGGCGTGCCACCGGAGCCGTCGTTATTGGTACTGGGCGTGGTGCTGACGCTAGCCGCTGCCGTCACGTTGTTCGGCAGCGCGCTGCCTTTGCGACGGGCGGCGAATTACGATCCGGCGCCGATCCTGCGAGGCGAATGATGGGGAATCGGGGACCAGGGACCAGGGATCAGGGATCGGTCGCCGCCGACCGCCGCTCGGTCAATCGCAGCATGTTCTGGCGCGTTCTTCGCCGCTCGGTTTTCGCCAACCGTGGACGCCTCTTCGTCATTCTGCTTGCCCTTGGCGCTGGCTCCGCTGTCACCGCCGCCCTGCTGAATCTCCAAATCGACGCCAAGCGCCGCATCACCACGGAATTCAGGGCATTCGGCCCCAATCTCTTGATTCGGCCTAACTCCGTTGCGGCCGGGAAATCGAATACCCTGGACGAAACGCTTGCGGAGCGACTGCAAGCTGGAAATAGATATGGAGACATTGCTGCAATTCCATATCTATATTTGGCAGCGAAGATCTACGCGGATGACCTGCCGCATGATGCGATCATCGCCGGGACTCATCTGGATTTGCTGGAGAACCGAGAACCCGGTTGGAAGCTTTGGCCTGCGCATCCAGCTGATTATTCGGCAAATGAGTGCGTCGCGGGTGTACGGCTGGCTAAACGGCTTCGGGTAGATGCAGGATCGATACTGCAAATAGGTTCTGAGGGTCGGACCGAGACTTGCCGGATTGCAGCGATTCTGGCCAGTGGTCTGGAGGAGGACGACCAGGCATTTGTTCCCTTATCTCTTGCACAGCAGCTTGCGGGAGAAGGCGGGCGAATCAGTCTGCTGAAGATCTTTGTCCGAGGGGGCTCTGCCGCTGTAGACGAAACCGTTCGGAAGCTGAGCGTTGAGAACCCTGATATTGAGGTGAAGCCGCTCCGACAGTTCACCGAAGGCGAGGCGCGACTCTACGACAAGATTTCCGGCGTGCTGACGGCGACCGTGGCGGTGGTGCTGGTCCTTACGGCGTTGTGTGTGATGGCCGCGATGACCAATATTGCAGCCGAGCGCAAGAACGATGTCGGCCTGATGAAAGCCATCGGCGGCTCGGTGCGGCGCGTGCTGCGGATTTTTCTGGCGGAGGCCGCACTGCTCGGGCTCGCAGGCGGTTTGATCGGTGCGACGGCGGGAATTGCGCTTTCCATCGGCCTGGGCAAAGCGGTTTTCGGCGTAGCAGCTCAGCCGCGGCTGGTCGTGTATCCTGTTTCTGTGGCCTTGACGGTTGCTGTTGCGGTCCTAGCGGCGTATCCGTTGCGGCGGCTGGCGCTGATTCGCCCGGCCGCCGTGTTTCGCGGCGAAGAGTAACTAACACAGACGGCACAGAGTTCGCGGAGAATCTGAGAAGCCAATGGCGAGCACGGCACAAATCGAAACCATCGCGCGAAAGCAACCTGCGATGCAAATCATCATTGAAGCGCTGGTCAAACAGTACGGTGCTCTGAAGGCGCTGAACGGCGTGTCGTTCAACATTTCCGGCGGCGAGTGGGTGGCGCTGATGGGTCCGTCCGGCTCCGGCAAGACCACGCTCATCAACATTCTCGGCGGCCTCGACACCCTCACCTCCGGCAGCGTCACGGTTGATGGCGTTGATCTGGCCAAGCTCAACGAAAATGGTCTAGTTCGCTACCGCGCCGAAAAAATCGGCTTCGTCTTCCAGCAGTTTCATCTCGTTCCTTATCTCAACGCTCTGGAAAACGTGATGCTCGCGCAGTATTTCCACTCGACCACCGACGAGCGGGAGGCCGCCGAAGCGCTGAAGCGCGTCGGCCTCGGTGAACGCCTGGAGCATCTTCCTGCGCAACTTTCCGGCGGCGAGCAGCAGCGTGTGGCCATCGCCCGCGCGCTCATCAATCAGCCCAAGCTGATTCTCGCCGACGAACCCACCGGCAATCTGGACGAAGCCAACGAGCAGATCGTTATCGAAATTTTCCGCCAACTGCATAAGTCCGGCCACACGATTCTGATGGTCACCCACGACCCCGACATCGCGCGCCAGGCCGACCGCCGCATCGAACTCGCGCATGGTCATCTCTCCTACGACACCGCGCAGCACGGCCCGAATCACCCGATGGCCTGCCCGCTGGCGGATACCGCCGATTGTTGCTCAAACATTTCGGCCGACGATGACATTCGCGTCGATCACTTGCTGGAGCAGATTTGGATCTGCGGCGAAGAAGGCAAGCCCGCGCAAGCCGAATCGTTGCGCGTCGAAGGTCCGGCCGGCCAATTGCCGATGTTTGGAGATGGCAGTCCGTCGCGCCTACTGGCGCGCATGGCGGATTCGCGCCTCGTCGAATTCAGAAACGGCGGCAACGGATGCGGCGCCGCGAACAAAAACGCCAATGGCGGCGAAGTAAGCCTCACCGAATCCGGCGCCCGCCGCGCCCGCGATGTGGTCCGTCGCCATCGTCTCGCCGAACGGCTTTTCACCGACACATTCGCGATTGAAGACGCCGAAGCGCAACAGCAAGCCTGCCGCTTCGAGCACATCATCACGCCCGAACTCGACCAACGCATCTGCAGCTTCCTCGGCCATCCAAAAACCTGCCCCCATGGCAACCCCATCCCGCCCGGCCCCTGTTGCGAAAAATCCGACACACGACGCTAGCAACTTGAATTCGTAGTGCCAGGCTTGGCCGGATTGGTACTGAGAGGTGCATCATGCTAAGCCTGTCCGCTTTGTTGGTCTTTGTACTGTTTGTAAGTGCCGCGTCGCTCGGCTCTCAATCGAGCGTCTCGTCTGACGAGCAGACCTTGCGTCAAATCGAAATGGACACCGCGCGTTTCGAAGTCCAGAATGACGCAACGGGCTTCGGCAAGGTTCTCGCAGACGACGGGGTCGCGATCCGGCCCGCACCTCTATCGAAGAAGGAATTCGTGCAGAATGTGCGGAGCAACGGGGAACTCACGAAGGCCGAGTCATGGCTGTCGTCACGTACGTCAAGCAGTACCGACAAAATGCCTGACACTTCGAAGGGCTTCGCAGAAGACGATACCGACGTCTTCACCCGCGACTCTGCCGGCTGGCATCTAGGCTTCATGAAAATCGCCCGTCGCAACCCAGTCCGCGTCGAACTGACTGTAGCCGGCACCTTCAGGTGGCTATCCTTTCGACCTTTGAACTGCCGACTGTAAACTGCTCTTATGCCCATCTCTACCGACATGCGCCGCAAGCCCACCAGCGTGAAAATTCACGTGAGCACCGGCGCCGGTGTGGACATCACCTGGGCCGACGGCCACTCCAGTCACTTTGACTTTGCCTACCTGCGCGACAACTGCCCCTGCGCCACCTGCAACGACGAACGCGCCAAGAAAGAACTGCTCGGGGAAACTTCTCCCGGCTTCGCGTCGTCGCCCGCGCTGCCGATGTTCAAGCCCAAACCGAAAGCGCAATCGGCGCAAGCGGTGGGTCAATACGCCATCCAGATTTCTTTTTCCGATGGCCACTCCACTGGCATCTACTCCTACGAGCATCTGCGCTCGATCTGCCCCTGCACGGAATGCTCCGCGAAGCAAAAATGAGTTTCGGCGTTTCGGTCCTGGTACGTAAAATCTCAAAATGCCTGCCATACCCTGGGTCCAAATGCATTTGCCCGTTCCCGGGACTCGGTATCTTGCCCTGATCTCTTTTCTTGCGCTAAAACGCTATCGCGCGCTGCCCAGCTTCTTCCGGTTCACTTTCGAGATCCAGCGCCAACTCAAGACCGCTCCCGGTCTCGTAGGCTACGCGCTTGACGCCCAGCCTCTTGCTCTCCGATTCTGGACTCTATCCGTGTGGCTGGACCAAAAGTCGCTCAACGATTTTGTCGCCCACTTGCCCCACGCCCGTGCCATACAGGCCCTGGCGCCCCACATGGGAAAAACCCAGTTCGTGCAATGGTTTGTCGAATCAAACGAAATTCCAATTTCCTGGGCAGCCGCGAAGTCGCGTCTCGACCAGTCCTGAAGACATTGCCTTGTAACTTGTAAAATCTGTTTGCTGTGGGAAAATTCCCTGCAAAATCCGCTCTCATTGACTGTGGCGAGGTGAACCATGCCATGTGAAGCAAGCGAACTGAAGCATGTACCGCTATTTGCGCTGCTCGACGATGAAGAAGCCGCAGTACTGGCGTCTCAAGTCGAGATAAAAAAATTTGTGCCGCACCAGCGCATCTACAAAATCGGCGACACCGACGGACACGCCTATGTGATGTTCTCCGGCAAAGTGCGAGTGACCACCGTGGACGAAGACCATCAGGAAGTCGTCGTGGACGAGCCCAGTCACGGCGAATTCTTCGGCTTCGCTTCCATGCTGGAAGGCACGCCGCACCAGACCAACGCCTACGCCGCCGAGGAAACCACCTGCATTGAAGTGGACCGCGGCGACATCGCGGTGCTGTTGCAGCGCAAGCCGCTTGCCGGGATGGATATGCTCACCGTGCTCGGCAGGCAGTTTCACGCTTCGCAACAGTTGGTGCGCCTGCGCGCCATGCGCAATCCCAACGAAGTCATCGAAAAAGATGCCACCCTCGGCGAGCGGATCGCGGACATTGTCGCCGGCTTCGGTGGCTCGTGGACCTTCATCATCACGTTCCTCACGATATTGATTGCCTACTCGACTCTTAGTATCTTTCTGGGCCAGAAATCATGGGACCCATATCCGTTCATCCTGCTCAATCTTTTCCTTTCAATGCTCGCCGCGATTCAGGCGCCGGTCATCATGATGAGCCAGAACCGGCAAGACCAGAAAGATCGCCTGCGTGGTGAACTGGATTTTGACGTCAACCGCCGCGCAGAATCGGAAATTCAGGGACTGGCCCGCAGGCTGAACGCGCTCGACGACAAACTATCCGATATTCACGATCACGTTCACGGCAAGACGATGGTCTCGCCGCCGGCCAATCCCGGCTCCTCGCGTCTGGCCTGAGCTGCGCCGCGTGTCGTTCGTCCAGTGATTTTTTCGCATCGTGAAAAACAAACCTTTGTGCGTTTGAAAACTGCCGCGTTACATTGTGTCTCCTGTCCCCTAAAGGAGTCCCATGCCCACCGAACGCCGCCATACGCCCCGTATTCCCTTCGCTGCCAGCGCTGAAATTATTGATAACGCGGAGAACACCCGCAGCACTTCGCAGGTCTGTGATCTGAGCCTGCACGGTTGCTATGTCCAGTTGCCGAATCCGTTTCCGGAAGGCACCGAAGTGACCATCGAAATTTACAAGGACGACGATTTTCTCGAAACGCCCGCGACGGTCGCCTACAACATGCCGAAGAAAGGCATGGGCTTGACGTTCGTGGGCATGGAGCCGCAATTCGCTTCCATCCTGAAAAAGTGGATCGCCCAGGCCCGCCGCCCCGTCGGCCACGCGTGACGACTTTTTAAGGCGGCGGAGACAGCGCGCTTTCTTGTATGGCAACGCCTGAGCGTACGCCGCGTGGTCATGCTGGACGCTCTGTTATCCTTTTTCAGACGTTGCTGGCGACAGAAATCCGTATTCTTGGCAGCTTCTGGACCTGTGCCTCATGCCCTCGAATCCCACCGGGCTTAGCCACTTCGCGTTTCCCGCGCTCGTTATTTGCCTCGCTCTCGCGCTGGCGATTTGGGCACGTCGGAAAGCACTTGCCGCTCCGGCCGAAGCGCGCGCGTCTGTCTGGTTCTGGTCCGTTCGATTCTTGCGCAACCTCAATTTGGGCACGGTCGCACTCTGGTGGTTCGTCACTGACCTGGTTCAACTGAAATCCCGCGCGGCGTTTTTGTGGGCGGACTACGGCCTCGACGCACTTCCTTCGAGCAACGTCGTGTTTCTGCTGTTCTTCTGGATTCCTCCCATCGCGGTTCTTATTGTTTGCCAAGTGCTTTTTCGCCCGGTCTATTCGCAGATTCGCGGCTTCGAATGGACCCGAGCCGACCTGGCACGCCAGGCCGCCTACGCATTGGGCGTTTGGTTGGTGCCGGCTCTGTGCATCGTTGGCGCTGTACAGAGCCTTGCGGACAACGACGACTTCGCTACCTTCGCATTCGGCGTTGTGATCGGAATGTCTTCTTTGTTCGTCTCCGCTCACGGCCTGCGCAAACAATTCTTTTTGACTCCGTACGCGCTGACAACTGGCGAGCTGCGCGACCGCGCTTTCGGGCTAGCCGCTCGGCTTGGCGTAAAGCTTCGCCAGATCTATCTCCTGCCGCCGGGAAAAACGCCCCTGGCGAATGCCTTTGCGCGTTCCGGAAACAGCATTCTGCTCACCGAAGCGTTGCTCACGCGCCTGAACAAGCGGGAGGTGGACGCGGTAATCGCGCACGAACTTTCCCATCTGAAGCATGACCATCCGCGGCTTCTCGGCTTTGTCTTGCTTGGCGGAGTCGTTGCGATCGCGGCTCCTTATTTTATTGTCCCGTGGCAGCCTGCGATCCGGCCGTATTTCGATCTCCTTTTTGTTACCGTTCCGCTGCTCGCGTTCTATTTTGTCTCCCGCCGGTTCGAGTACACCGCTGATGCCACCGGCGCCAAGCTCACCGGCGATCCCGGGGCAGCCATCACCGGCCTGGTTAAACTGCATCACCTGAATCTCATGCCCTTGGAATGGAGTAAATGGAGCGAGAAGGGCTTAACGCACCCCTCCACGGTGCGGCGCGCGCAGGCGATTGGCCGCGCTTCCGCAATGTCTGAAGAGCGGATCGCCGAATTGCTTGCCACGCCGATGCAAAACGCGTCCTCCCGCGACCAGTCCGGCTTTTACACCTGGGGCGCATCCGCTGGAGCCGCCGGAAAAATCTTCTCCACGCCGTTCAAGCAGCGCATCGCCCTTCGCACGCTCTTGCTGTACCTCCTGTTCTCCGTGGTCCTTCCCGCGCTGCTTCTTCGCGCACTGGATCTCCTCGTGAGGCCACCCTCCGGATTCGTCGCCTTTGCGCTTACGGCTGTCGCCTTGTGCGGGCTCGCACTCATCCTATGCAATTTTCTTCCCTTTGCCTCGAATTCGCGCTTGTGCCGGCGCCTGCGCGCCAAATTTACCGTTGACGGAATTCCCGTGCGATCACCTGACAGCCTTCTTGTCGGCTTTTCTCCCGGCTCCGCGCCGTGCATCTTTGAATCGAACTACACTTGGGATGCAGGCAGCCTGGTTTTCGCCGCTGACCGGCTCTGCTATTTTGGCGAACAAACTCAGTTCGCCCTGCGCCGCGAACAGGTAGTTTCCGTGCAAGTCGGAGAAGGTTTCCCCGGCTGGTTTGGCAACAAATTTCTCTATATCACTTGGCGCGGATTTGAGAACGAAGCCACTACCACCTTCAATCTGCGCCCGCTCGAAACCCACTCTGCATTGCACCTAAAGCGTGCCCTGGCTCAACTGGAAGATCGCATCAACGCCTGGCGAGCCGGTTCGGCCTCGTCTGCCACACTTCCCGCGCAATTCGAGTCCCTCCATTCACCCCAGATCGGCGCTGTCACTTCGACTTCGGCCGCCGACGCCTGGAAGCCCAGCCAAGCCTTCGTAATACTCCTCGCAGTCTTCGCGATATCCGGATTCATGGCTTCCTTGCTCAATTTCCCCGTCGAGTGGATCTCAGTCCCATCACCCTTTCCTGCCGATGTTCCCGATGGAAGGTACGCCGGCATTTCCGGCTGGTACGCCATGTTAACCAGCGCTCTCACGTTGTTGATCTTCTTCGCGCCCGTCTGGTTCGCCCGCCGACCGAAATCATCGCCCCCGCCGCCCGTCCCACCTCCTCCCAAGCCGCTAAGTTAGGCCGAGGCCCGGAAGATCGATTTGCGACTCATATGCTGTTCTCCGCTGGCCTTACAAAGCCTTTATGGACGGACTTCTCCCTTGCTGGACTTCGCCTCGCAAATTTGCGAGCATTTGAACCTGCGAGTCTGAACACCCCGGATGAGTACGACCCCCAACAATCTTGCGGCCGGTAGCCGCGGCGGCGGAGTTCCGCGCGTCATCGTCGCCACCACGGCGCTGCTGACCTTCATTTCCTTCTGGCGCGCGGCGGCAATCGTTCTGAACGACCTCGCTTCGTCGGCCTATTACGCCGGCGGTGAAGCCGAAGGCTACATCGGCAAAACCGCGCCCTGGTTCATTCTGGCCATCATGCTGTTTTCCTACGCTGTTCGCGCGGTGTACGTGGAAAGCTGCAGCATGTTCGTGCGCGGCGGCGTGTACCGCGCGGTGAAACAGTCGCTGGGCGGCGCGCTCGCCAAGTTCAGCGTCTCCGCCTTGATGTTCGACTACATTTTGACCGGCCCGATCAGCGGCGTGTCTGCCGGCCAATATCTCGGCGGATTGCTCAGCGAGCTTCTGCCGTACGCGCACTTAACCCACGGCCCGCTCGCTCCCCGTGCCATCGACCTGATCGCCAGCAGTTTCGCTATCCTCGTCACCATCTATTTCTGGTGGGAGAACACCAAGGGCATTCCCGAGTCCAGCGAAAAAGCGCTGCACATCATGAAACTGGTCACCGTGATGGTGGTCGTCCTCATCGGCTGGTGTGTTTATACGGTATTCGCGCGGCATTCGGCGCTGCCGCCGTTCCCGTATCCGAGCAATCTGCGGCTTACAGCGGCTTCGCTCGGTTGGCTCAAACATAGTTCGCTGCCACAGATGTTCGGCATCGTTGCCATCTTCATCGGGTTAGGTCACTCGGTCCTGGCCATGAGCGGCGAAGAATCGCTGGCGCAGGTTTATCGCGAAATCGAAAGCCCCAAGCTGGTGAACTTGAAGAAAGCGGGCCTGGTGATTTTCGTTTACAGCATGGTCTTCACCTCGCTGGTTTCGTTCTTCGCGGTGATGATTATTCCGGACGGCGCGCGGCAAGGCTTTTTGGAAAATCTCATTGGCGGTCTGGCGATGAACCTGGTCGGACCGTTTCCGCTGCGGCTGGCGTTTCACGCTTTCGTGGTGGTAGTCGGCGCCATCATTCTGGCCGGCGCGGTGAACACTGCAATCGTCGGTTCCAACGGCGTACTCAACCGCGTCTCTGAGGACGGCGTGCTCAGCGACTGGTTCCGCCAACCCCATCCCAAATTCGGCACCAGCTACCGGATCATCAATATCATCGTCGTTCTGCAGCTCCTCACGATTCTCATCAGCCGCGGCAATGTCACCTTCCTAGCAAACCTCTATGCCTTCGGCGTGATCTGGAGTTTCGCCATGAATGGGCTCGCGGTGCTGGTGCTGCGCTACACCAATCCAGGCCCGCGTGATTTCCAGGTTCCCTTCAACCTGATGATTCAGGGCAAGCAAGTGCCGGTGGGCCTGGGCGTGATTACCCTGACGCTGTTCCTCATCGCGTTCGTCAACCTGTTCACCAAGCCAGTGGCGACGATGGCCGGTGGCGTGTTTTCCGTTTTGTTGTACATCGTTTTCACCATCTCCGAAAAGCGCGCCCGGCAACAAGGCGTGGCGCACGTGGAAATGGACCAGTTCAACCTGGAGCTGGAAGGCGAACTGACGCCGGAAGCGGTGGGAGCCAAGCCAGGCAACATCCTGGTGCCGGTGAGCAATCACTTCAATATGTATCACCTCGGAAATGTGCTGGACCGCGTCAAACCGGGACGTCGCGACGTGGTGATTCTGCATGTGCGCATCCTGCGCCGCTCGGCGTCGGGCGAGCAGGAATTCGACGCCGATCAGCTCTTTGGCAGCATCGAGCAGCATCTGTTTTCGCAAGCTCTCTCCATGGCCGAAAAACGCGGCAAATCCATCC
>CAZQOB010000050.1:0-41867 GCA_964594885.1 uncultured Acidobacteriaceae bacterium | reverse complement strand
TAGCGGCGGCACGCGTGGCGGCGGTGGGGGCGGCACGCGCGGCGGCGGGGCCGGAGGCGGAGGCTACCCGACCAGGAGCTACTACAACAACCCCAACAATCAGCCGCGCAACCTGATACCCCAATTCCCGCAGTCCACGGCAGTTAATCAGCAGATCCTTCAGGCCCTGGCCGACGGCACCGGCGGATTCTCCATTTTCAACACCAACGATCTACTTGGCGGACTGCAAAAAATCGCCAGCGAAGCCAACGAATTCTATCTGCTTGGCTACGTACCGCCGGAAGCGCCGGAAGGCAGCTGCCACGTATTGAAAGTGAAGATGAACCGCGGCGGCTTGAACGTGCGCGCGCGCAGCGGCTATTGCAATGCACGGCAGGGCAACATTCTCGATGGCACGCCGGTCGAAAAGCAGCTGGAACTTCGCGCTGCGGAAAAGCAGGCTGGCGGCGTGCAGCCCCAATTCGAAGCGCCGTATTTCTACACCAGCCCGAACGTGGCCCGGGTCAATCTGGCCATGGACATCCCGCAAGAAATGTTCAAGTTCGACAAAGACAAGGGCAAATATCACGCCAACCTGAATGTGCTGGGCATCGCCTACAAAGAAGACGGCACCGTTGGCGCGAAATTCAGCGATCAGGTCAAACTCGATCTGGAAAAGGACGACTGGAAAGAGTTCTCCAAGAATCCGTATCACTACCAGAACCAGTTTGACGCCGCAGCTGGCAAGTACAACATGACTGTGGTGCTCAGCGCCGGCACCGACAATTACGGCAAGTCCAGCTGGCCGCTGGTGATTGATCCCTACGACGGCAAACAGCTGGCGCTCGGCGGTATCGCGCTCACCAACAATCTGCAGAAGGTGGATGAGCTGGCCACCAGTTCCGAATACGATGCGATTCTGCTGGAAGACCGCACGCCCCTGGTGGTGAAAGGTATGCAAGTTCTGCCGTCCGCAGCCAACAAGTTCAAGAAAACCGATCGCGTGGTGTTGTATTCGGAGGTTTACGATTCGCTGCTCGCCAGTGAAAAGCCGCCACAGGTGATTGTGGCCTACAAGATTCTCGAACGCGCCACGAACAAAGAAGTATTTTTCACGCAAGGCGTGGCCGCGGACGATTTCATCCAAAAAGGGAATCCCGTTGTGCCGGTCGGCATGATGGTGAACATCAAAGACCTGGCTCCTGGCCCGTACAAACTGGTCTTCATGTCCGCCGACTCCGCCGGCCGCCAGGTCCCCGGCCGCTCGGTGGATTTCGACATCGCCGAATAGTTCCCGGCTTCTAGCCGTTCCATAGGGCCCGGCATGCAGTCCGCTCTCCCGCGGGTGCTTGGCTTTGGTGTGGTCCCGCTACGATCCGTAGGTCTTCATCTTTCCATCAACCACGACCGCTAGGTAACGGCCGCCTTGCAGAAACTGCATTACCCGTTTTCCTTCTCGCGCCATTTTCGCCCACCGCGACTTGGTATCTGGATTCTGCTCCAGTCCCCGGAGTTCATGATCCTCAAATCGAAAATCAACCTGCTTCAGCCGGCGCTTCGCCGTTTCTCGAACTGGATATTTTTCGTCGCCAATCTTGACGTGCTTTGCGGCATCAACGAGGGTTTGACGCCACACGCTGATCAAGACTTCGTCGAGTTCAGCCACAATTTTGAAAGTTTAGCGCGGTTCCGGGGCCTAATCGTGGGCCCGCTGCCGCACTCTTCGATCGGTAAGGATGCGGTTTCTGCATTTAAGCTGACTGTCAGTCGGGCAATCTAAGAAAATGGCTCAACGTTCCGCCCATGATCATGCGCCGCGTGCTTTCCGGAACGTCGCAGGCCTCAAACATTGCCTGATACTGGCGCACCACGCTCTCGATGTTATCGAGCTCGGTATCCGACCCGAATACCAGTTTCACGAAAGCACTCGGGTCGTTGTCGGGCGTCTTGGAATCCTGAGGCTGACCGGACCACCAGAAGATGCGCTTAAAGTCCGCCAGCCGGCCGTGCATCTTGGTCAGCGTGGAGCCGCTCAAATCCCAAAATACGTTGGAGTTCCAGCGCGCGATTTCCGCCGCCCACTCGTACTCCGGATTGCCGCAGTGCGCGCCGATGACCGTAATTTTCGGGAAGCGGCGCGCTATCTCCTCCAGATGGATCGGCCGCATTCGGCCGCTGGCCACGTTCTCCGGTTCGTCGAACTTCTCGCGCAGCACAATCCCGGTGTGGAACATCATGATCCAGCCGTAACTGTTCGCCCGATCGTAAACAGGAAAGTAAGACGGATCGTTGTACGGCTTCTTGACGAACTCCATTTCGCCCAGGCCGCGGAATCCGAGGGAGTGCAGTTCTTCGACTTGTTTCACAAGGTCGGGGGCATCCAAATCCACGAAACCGAACGGGACAATTTGCCTGGGATGTTTTTTCGAAGCGTCCAGCACCACTTGGCGGTGTGCAAACGGCGTCAGCATGCAAGCTGTAAGGTTCAGACGGTCGGAGACTCTCAGGAAATCTTCGATGTAGTTGGCATTTTTCGGATCGAAGTGTACGTGTATGTCCACGATACGCGCCTTCGTCCCGGGCTGCGTGTTCTTCTCTGTTGTCAACGTCGTGCCGGGTTGCGGCAGCTGCAATGCAGAACAGGAAAACGCCGCGCCTGCAACTCGCAATAGTTCCCGTCGTGAGAGCGAACGTGTCATTCGATCTCCTCTGGCGATCCCCGGTCCGCAAATCGCGAGAACCAAAAATCGTCGGTTGGAGTCTATCATTCATCTTGCGCAAGACAACCGCTGGGTATAGATTCCTGCTAGTGAACTAGGTCCTCTCTGCTCCTCGTTGAAGACTTTTGAGACATTCTTTGCAATCATCTGGCGGGCGAGCGGGCCGATTCGGTCTGAATCCGGGGTGGAGCCCAAAGGTCATGCTTTCTTCTATTTTCCTGCTTGCACGCAAGAACGCCTTGATAGCATCTTTTTCGTTTGCCGCATTGCTACTCTTTCCGGGAATGAGCTACGCGCAGATTGGTACTGGCAGTGTCACCGGACTTGTCCTCGACCCGTCCGGCGCGGCCGTGCCTGATGCGGAAGTCACCGTCACCAGCGTCGAACGCAACACTCCGCGCGTCACCCGGACGACCAACAGCGGAGACTACACCGTCAGTGCGCTGATCCCGGGCCGCTATACCATCGCCGTTAAAAAGGCCGGGTTCCGCACGGCTCAGATCTCTGCGTTTGAACTTCAGGTTGAGCAGACCGCGCGCATCGACGTCACTCTGCAAATCGGCGAAGTGACTCAAAATGCGGTGGTCGAAGCCGTCGCCCCGCTCCTCACCACCGAGTCCAGCACCGTCGGCCAGGTCATTGACACCCAGCGCATCGTGGACCTTCCGCTCAACGGCCGCAACTTCCTCGACCTCACAACGCTTGGGCCCGGCGTGACCTTCACCAAGGACTCCGCTCAGGGGTTCCAGGACGCGCGAAACGTCGGCCGCCGCAACGACGAATTCTACTCACTCGGCGGCGCGCGCTCCCAGGACACCAACTACCTATTGGACGGCGCCGTGGACACCTCTCCGGACTCCAACACCATCGCTGCCATCCCCGCGGTAGACGAAATTCAGGAGTTCAAGGTCCAGACCAACTCCTATAGCGCCGAATTTGGCCGCGGCGCCGCCCAAGTGAACGCTGTTACCAAGTCTGGCACCAACTCCTTGCACGGCACGGTGTACGACTTTTTGCGCAACGACGCTCTGGATGCCAAGGACTTCTTCAACGACATCAACGGCGGCGGCGTTCCCACAAAAAAGCCGCCCTTCCGCCGCAACCAATTTGGAGCCACTGCCGGTGGCAGGATCATTCGCGACAGACTCTTCTTCTTTTTCAGTTATGACGGCTTGCGCGACCGCACCAGCGGGACCGAAATTACCACCGTGCCCTTGCCGGGAGTCAAGACCGGCGATCTGTCTGACTATGGCATTCCCATCTACATGCCACACTCCACCGACACCAGCGCAAACTCGACTTTTTTCCCTAATAACGCGCTGCCAGCAGGTTGTTTCAATCCCAATTCCAACACCGATGTGCCCTTCCCCGGTAACGGTATGCAGATTCCTCAGGCCTGCATTGACCCCGCAATCTCCAAGTTTCTCCAGTCCAACTACTTCCCGGCTCCAACCGGTTCCGGACTGCTCAACAACTTCTCCGGAGTCGTCAAGAGCCCCACCAACTGGAATCAGTACGCTGGCCGTCTCGACTACATCATTAGCCCGACTATGAGTTTGTGGGGGCGCATATCGAGCGCCACGGAAGATGCCGCGACCTCCGCTCTCCTGCCCGGCACCGGCCAGTCTGAATTCACGAAAGGCTTTACCGCCAGCATTCACCACACCTGGACCCTTCGGGGCAATATGGTGAACGAAATCAAGGCCAGCTACGTCCGCTCCAACGGCAGCCGCCTGGGCCAGCTTGCCGGTACCACGAATGTCGCCGGTGACACGTTTGGAATTCCGGGCGTTTCCGGTATTCCTCTGGATTTTGGGATGCCGGAGTTCGACGGCGCGGGTGACAACTTCTTGGGTGGCCAGGGAGAAGCCGCTTTTGGGCATCCGCTGCAGAAAGTTCAAAATGTGTATGACTACGGTGACGACTGGTCCACCTACAGGGGCCGGCATTCTCTCAAGGTCGGCTTCGATCTTCGCCACGAATACTTGAACCTGCTGTCGCACAACTTGGCGCGGGGCTCGTACCGCTTTCCGGCCTCCGCAACCGCATCGGTCGCCGGAGGCTGCGCGGTCACCGGTCTATCTGTGGCCACTTTTCTCTTGGGCCTCAGCAACGATTCCGAAGTGGCCACCGGCGACGCCCACGACCATCTCTATCGCTGGACTCAGGCTTACTACGCCCAGGACGATTTCAAGGTGTACCGCTATTTCACCTTGAATTTCGGCCTTCGCTACGAAATCTCCCCCTACTGGTACGACAACAAAGACCAGATCACCAACCTCCTGATTATCAACGGCGTTCCCACCATCGTTCGTCCGGGCAGCGGTGATCCTTATGGCGGACTTTCACCCGCCCGTTTTAATTCTGACCCAACGTCGCCTGAGTATCTCCCGTTCATCCGCAGCAACCGGTTGGGACGCAGCCTGGTTTTCACCGACTTCTCCAATGTCTCGCCGCGCGTCGGATTTGCATGGTCGCCCCAGTGGGGCGGTAGAAAGACCGTTATCCGCGCCGGCGCGGGTATCTTCTACTCCGCAATGAACGCCAATCCCTGGTTCGACTTCGCCCGCAGCGCCCCGGTTTCGGTCAAGTACATCCGCAAGGGCTCATTCTCCGTGGTGGATCAAATCTTCCAGAGCACGTCGCAAGTCATCGGTCCGCCATCTCAGTTCACCATAGATCCCAATTTGAAAACGCCGCGCATTCAGCAGTGGAGCTTTGGCATCCAGCGGGAGCTGGCGAACAATCTTCTCCTCGAAGTCGCTTACGTAGGCTCCGCTTCCACCCATCTCCCGCACCTCACGGATCAAAATCAAACGTTGCCCGTTTTCAACGGCACCCAAGTCGCCCAGCCCGTAGTGTACCTACCGCAGCAGTATCCGTCCCTTTCCTCGTATTACAACGAAATCAAAAGCACCACTTCGGCCAACTACAATTCCTTTCAGACCAAGGTCGAGAAACGCCTCTCTCAGGGGCTCTCGTTCCTCAGTTCCTTCACTTGGTCCAAGTCTCTGGACACCGCCTCGGCCACCCGCGATGGCGGCAACTGGGGACCCTCAACTCCGCACATCTACGACTACCGGCTCGACTACGGCCCGTCCGCGTTCGACGCCAAGCTCAATTGGGTCACCAGTGCGCTGTACGAACTGCCCTACGGTAAAGGCAAGCGTTGGGGCACAGATATTTCCGGTGTGAAAGACAGACTCCTGGGCGGTTGGCAGATCGGCGGCATTGCCGTTGCCCGCACCGGTTTTGCGCAATCCTGTCTCGATTACAGCGATCCGGCGGTCAACAGTGCCAATTTCGAGCAGGACAACTGCAACATCATCGGCAACCCCAATAGCGGGCCCAAGGATATTTTGAACTGGTGGAACCTCTCCGCCTTTGAGCTGCCTTCGGATTCGCAGGTCTTTGGCAATGGCGGCCGCGGCGTCCTGCGCGGGCCGAAGTATGTTGACTTTGATTTCAGCGCGCAGAAAACCACCAGCATCACCGAGCGGCTCCGGCTGCAATTCCGCTTCGAAGCCTTCAACCTGTTCAACCATCCGGCCTTCACCATGCCCACTCCGGCCGCGGATACTTACATCAACTATGACACTGCTGTTTGCCCTTGCCATCCCGTCGGCCCCGCGACCATCGGGGATCTCGGCGCTTTCAACACCATCAACGCCACGGCAGGCCCCAACCGCGAGTTGCAGTTTGCCCTGAAATTCATTTGGTAGTGGGCGCGCGCTTCGGTTTCAAAAGTGCGGGTTAAGCCGTTCCGTTTCCCTTGGCAGGGACGGATTCAAGTCGTCCCCTCGCGGGTGCCGCGCCTTTCGGGTTTAAGAGGGCGGTTTTGCTTTTTTCTCGGAGGATAGCCTGCCTTCGGTTTTTGGGTGGGCCGCTCATTGTCTTTTCAGCTTAGAAAATCCGGGACTAACCGGGTTTCCGGGTGAAGTGAAAGACTGTCTGTGTGTCTTTGCCCTTGGAGCGCCAGGTCCAGCGTTCGATGATGTGCGTGGCATCCTGGAATTCGATGACCAGCTTGTGCTGGTGGCCGGTCCCTTCATCTGGCAAATTGCCAGCTCCCTGGAATTCGAATACCAGTTGTTTTGCTTTTCCGGCAGCCGGCGTGGCACGCATCCGCGGCTGATTGTTGGTCGGGCAGTAGTGCACCAGGGCGATCGAATCGCCATCAACGCTGTAGAGCGTCACCATATCATCCATGCCGGCGTGGACCAGCGTTTCCAGCACTACGGTATTGCCGGCCACTAGGCGAAAACTGCTGTGGGCTATCGTTCCGCCTTCGTCCTGGCCTTCCCAATTACCAGCCAACTCCCGAAGCTGCTGAAACCCTGCCGTCGCCCTGGAAGCAGACTGGGCCGGTACCCGGCCAACTCCGATTCCCGCGACTAGCGCAAGCACAAGAATTCTCTTCATCCACCGGCTCCTCACTTGCCTTCTTTCAGCTTTCTGAGCTCCTCTTGAAACCGTGGTGTATTCGCAGCAAGGTCCGGCGGCACGTTGGCAATCACCTGTTCCCAACTGGCGATGGCGTTCTTCTTGTCGCCCGTGGCCGTGTATCCGCGAGCCAGCCCTAGAGCCGTCCAGAATCTCTCTCCCGGGTGCTGTTGCCGGTTGGTCTCAAAAATTTTCATCGCTTGAGCATTCTTTTTATCGGCTAGCAACCCTCTTCCGTACCGATAGACTTCATCCGCTGTCCCACCCGGTAGCTGTAGCGCATGCTCCATCAGTTTGTCCGCCTCTGATTCCCGGCCCATCGCAGAAAGGACCGCCGCCTTGGTCTGAAGAGTGCCGAATTCCTCACGCCCCAAGGCTGCGCCTCGAAACGGCGAGTGGATCGCTTTGTCCGCCCACACCAGCGCTTCTTCCAGATTGATTTTGTTGTCCGCGCAGAATTGCGCTGCAGTCTGCCAGTTCTGATAGTTAAATCCAGGCCATGACAGCAGGTCTTTGCGCATCTGTTGGACGTAGAGGTCGTTGATATTCGGAACTTCCACTTTCAGGGGAATGCGCTTCTTCTCCCATTGCAGGAACGCGACGGCTGAGTCCGGTTTGCGATCATCAAATCCGTAGGTTAGAAATTCGGTGAACGGTACGTCTTGAGGTGTCCCCTGGACGCGCAACGCGTCGTACTTCGGATCGTATTGAAAGCTGCCCCATCCCGTCGTTTGATCGGAGAAAATCCACGTCCAGGGCCCGGTTTCAGCCACCGCAAGAAACAGGGCGTATGTACCGGCTTTCAGGTCTTGGCCTTCCACCTTCACGTCATGCGAGAACGTGATTTTTGTGTTTTCGTTTGCGCCGGCTCTCCACGGCGTCGCCGTTGACGGGCCGAACCCGTCATCAAAGAGGCCGAACTTCACCAATTCACCCCAAATGTGGCCCGTTCGATCGTTTCCGGCACGATGGACGCGCGGCGAGTGGTAAACGATCGAGATGTGAACCAAACCAATCCACTGCGAAACTTCCGCCTTTTCCGCGTCGCCATTGGGCGGCAACGGCACTTCGGAAAGTTCCTGGGAAACGCTAGAAACGGACAGAAGCAGAAGCGCCGATACTCCGAGCAGAATTCTCACGAGCTATACCTCCGGCTGTGGGCCCTGGCGTATTTCTGGTGTGGCTTGCTCGGCCGTTTAGACCCTTTCGGACGGCGAAGGTAAGCCAGAATACCAGCGCGCTCCGAGCGCGAGGGCCATACTTTATTTGGGTTTAGAAATATTTGTGGCAACCCAGGCTCTCAACCGCTGGCCCAGTTCAACCTTTCTTAACCAGGCGTTAAGGTCGATGCGCGTTAGCGAGTCTTTTTTATCCAGCCCATTCAAATATTGCGTTTGCCTCGGAGCATCGGCCGCCAATAGCCTCATTACAGAGTGATGCTCCGGGCTCCAGGTCGTTCGTCCTGTCTCCGAGACGTCCACGCACGCTCGTTTTTTGCCTGCCAAGGCGCCGGGAGGTCCGCATGGAATTGCCTTTGCTAGAGCGGACCAAACGGCAAAACTCCACGTTTATTTTGACCGCTCGGAAACACGTGGTTTCTGGCGAAACTTCGGCTCCTGGAGTGTCCGCCATCCCGGCAGCACCGAAAATTCCCCAGCGCGTCCTGTTGCCCGGCGAGCAATACCGCTTTCACTTTGACATGACCAAATGCATTGGCTGCAAGTGTTGCGTTGTGGCTTGCAACGAGCAAAACGGCAATCCCGCTGACATCAACTGGCGGCGCGTCGGTGAAATCGAAGGCGGATGGTATCCGGACACACACCGCTGGCACTTGTCTATGGGCTGCAATCACTGCGTTGAGCCCGCGTGCCTTACCGGTTGCCCAGTCGACGCCTATGCGAAGGAACCTGTAACGGGCGTTGTTTTGCACAGCGCCGACGCTTGCATCGGCTGCCAGTACTGCACCTGGAACTGTTCTTACGGCGTGCCGCAATACAATCCGGAACGCGGAGTCGTCGGAAAATGCGATATGTGCCACAACCGGCTGGCAGAAGGCCGTGAACCCGCCTGTGTCAGCGCCTGTCCCGAAGGCGCTATTGAAATCGAAATCGTCAGCGTGAATGACTGGAGACGGACTTATGGCGCCAGCGCCAACGCGCCCGGGCTTCCTTCGGCCGATGACAGCATTTCCACCACCCGCCTGACGCTGCCGGAGACTCTGCCGCCTAACATGCAAAAGGCCGATCTCAATCGCGTCCGCCCCGAGCATCCGCATCTCCCGCTCGTCGTTATGACTGTACTGACGCAACTCTCCGTCGGCACTTTCTGCACCATTCTGCAGCTCGAAATGTTTGACAAGGCAGCAAATCTCGGCGTTGCCGCGATCGTTTCCCTCCTGGTCGGCGCGCTGGCTCTTGGCGCTTCCACCATGCACCTTGGGCGGCCGGTGTTTGCGTATCGCGCGTTGAAGATGTGGAAGCGCTCGTGGCTTAGCCGCGAAGTGCTGTTGTTCGGTTGTTTTTCGGGCATTGCCGGTCTTTATGCGGCTTCGCTTTGGCTTAGGCTACCGATGAGCGTGCTGCCGGGAATCCTGACGGCGCTCATGGGCGCGGCGGGGATCACCGCCAGTGCGCGTATCTATTTGGTCCGCCCGCGCCCGGCCTGGAATACCAAACACACGATCGTCGACTTTTATCTGACCGCCGCTTTGCTCGGACCGCTCCTGATCTCCAGCCTTGGTGTCGGAGATCGCCGCTGGTTGGTGAGCGTTGCGGCGGCTGCGGCGGGTGGACTGCTGCTGAATCTCGCTGTCAAATTCTTCTGGATGACCGCTTCGGAAGCATTTGAGCTGCGCGCTTCGGCGCGATTGCTCTCAACGGTCCTGGCGCCCCTGCTGGTTGTGCGCGGTTTCTTGCTCCTGCTCGGCGGACTGCTTCTGCCCCTGGCCTGGTCGACTCCGTTTGCTATTCGTGCATCGTTCGCGTTGGCGCTGGCCGGAGAAGTTCTTGGCCGCTATCTATTCTTTGTCAGCGTAGTTCCCAAAAACATGGCGGCGTCCTATCTCTCCGGCAGCAAGGCGGCTGCATGAACCTCAAGCGTCTGCTCGGAGTGGACACGCTTTGTGAGAAATACTCTTACTCCGGCAACGCGGTCATGGGCCACACCTCTGGACAAAAGATTCCGGACAAATGGGTCTCTACCACGTGCGGGTATTGCTCCGTTGGCTGCGGCATGTTCATCGGCGTGAAGGACGGCCACGCGGTGAGCGTGCGCGGCGACCCCGACCATCCGGTGAACCTGGGAAAGCTCTGCCCCAAGGGTCTTTCTGAGCACTACACACTGGAAGCGCAAAATCGTGCGCGTTATCCGCTGCTGCGCAACAAGCGCGGGCGCCTGGCGCGCGTCGCTTGGGACCATGCGTTCACGGTCATGGCGGAAAAATTCCGCGCCGTACAGGAAAAGCACGGCTGCGAGGCTCTCGGCGTGGTCAGTACAGGCCAGCTCGTCACCGAAGAGTTCTACACGCTGGGCAAACTCGTCCAGCTCGGCTTGGGAACGAAAAATTATGACGGCAACACCACTCTGTGCATGGCCAGCGCCGTTTCCGGCTACAAGCGCTCGTTCGGCAGCGACGGGCCTCCGGGCGCATACGAAGATCTAAGGATAGCCGACGTTATTTTTCTTCTTGGCGCCAACATCGCCGACAACCACCCCATTCTTTGCCAGCGCCTCGAAGCGAATCCGCACAAGACGCTTATCGTGGCCGACCCGCGCGTCACCAAAACTGCCATGATGGCCGATCTCTACCTGCCGCTCAAACCGCGTTCCGACATCGCGTTGCTCAACGGCATGATTCATCTGCTCATCGAGCACCATCTGGTGGATCGCGAATACATCGCCGCCCACACCACCGGCTTCGAAGCGCTCCAGGAATCGGTCCGCAAATACACTCCCGAATACGTTTCGGAACTGACCGGCCTCACTCCTGAGCAGATTCACAAAACCGCTCTGCTCTACGGCACCGCCGAGGCCCCGTTTATCGGCTGGACCATGGGCGTCAATCACAGCACCAAGGGCGCCGAAACGGTAAACGTCATCAACAACCTTGCTTTGATAACCGGAAACGTCGGAAAACCGGGTGCTTCTCCTTTTTCCTTCACCGGGCAGTGCAATGCAATGGGCACGCGCGAAGCCGGCTTTACCTCCAGCCTTCCCGGCTACCGAAAATTCGAAAGTGCAGCCGATCGCGAAGAACTGGCGGCGCTTTGGCATATCGATCCGGCGCGTATTCCCGATTCGCGCGGCTGGGCCTATCCGGACATCATCGAAGGAGCCATCGCCAGAAAAATTCGCGCTCTGTGGGTCATCGCCACGAACCCCGTGGTGTCCTTTCCCAATCTCGGAGTTCTGCAGCAGAGTCTGGACAGCCTCGACTTTCTCGTCGTGCAGGATGGTTTTCATCCTACGCCCACCACTGAAGTCGCGGACCTCGTCCTTCCCGCCGCAATCTGGGGCGAAAAGGAGGGCACCTACACGAATTCCGAGCGCCGCGTCAGCAGAGTCAATCGCGCCGTGGCTCCGCCTGCGGAAGCTCGCGCGGATTTCGACATCTTTCTCGACTTCGCAAAAAAACTCGGCTGCTACGATGACCTTTTTCCCGGCTGGACTCAGCCGAAGGACGCCTTTGAGGAATGGAAAAAAATTTCGGCCGGGCGACTTTGTGACTATTCCGGTCTCGACTACGAAGGGATCGAGCGCCACGGCGGCATTCAGTGGCCTTATCCGGCCGGCACCGCCTTGGTGAAAACTACGCGCCTATACACGGACGGACGCTTCTCCAGGGATGACGGCAAGGCCCGCCTGATCTGCGTCGAATGGGAGCCATTTCCCGAGCAGCCGAACGCCGATTTTCCGTTGGTCCTCAACACCGGACGCACCGTTGAGCATTGGCACACCCGTACCAAGACCGGAGAAGTTCCCATCCTCGAGCGCCTCTCACCCAACGCTTGGCTGGAAATGAATCCGCGCGATGCCGAATCGCTCAGCCTCAAGCCCCATGACCGCGTCGATGTGGTGTCCTCGCGCGGGCGCGTGCAAGGCGTCGAACTTCGCGTGACCGAGATCATCGCGCCCGGTCAGGTCTTTATGCCGTTTCACTACGCGGAAGCCAACGCCAACCAGGTCACGCAAAGCGCCTTTGATCCTATTTCGCGCGAGCCCAACTACAAACAGTGCGCGGTGCGCATCGAGAAAGGGACAGCGCCTCCGCTGTACTGGGGATTGCACGCAAGCCCGAAACTCCGGGCACGCGCTTGAAACCGAATCGAGCAGTGTAGGAACGGGTTCATCCCGCTGCAAAGCCGGCTAGTCCGCCGTTAGAAGAGGAGAAATGCGAAAACGCAGCTTCATGAAAATCGGGCACTTTCCCACACTCATCGCGGCGCTTCTGTATTTCGACGTCAGTTTCATGGTCTGGGTATTGCTGGGACCGCTGGCACCATTCCTTTCCCAGCAGCTCCATTTGACGCCCTATCAGAAAGGCTTGCTTACCGCCATTCCGCTGCTCGGAGGAGCTCTCTTCCGGCCGGTGCTAGGTATCTTAGGCGAATGCATCGGCGAACGCCGAACCGGCTTGCTCGGCCTCACGCTGACCGTGCTTCCGCTCCTGCTCGGCTGGCGCTTGGCCCATACTCCCACGCAGTTCTATTTTGTCGGCTTGCTGCTCGGTATTGCTGGCGCGAGCTTTGCTGTAGCGTTGCCCATGGCAGGTCGCTGGTACCCGCCCGAACATCAAGGGCTGGTCATGGGCATCGCCGGAGCAGGGAATTCCGGAACGCTCATCGCCACCTTGCTTGCTCCCCGCCTGGCCGAAAGATTCGGCTGGAGCGCCACGTTGGCCCTCGCCACGCTGCCGGTACTCGCTGTGCTGCTTGTCGTCGCGCTTTTGGCCAAAGACAGCCCCCGGCAGCGTTTGCTATCAAGATGGTCCGACTATCTCGCCGTCTTGCGCGAGCCGGATGCCGGCTGGTTCTGCTTTTTCTACAGCTTCACTTTTGGCGGCTTCGTCGGCTTCGCCAGCTTCCTCAGCACTTTCTTCTTTGACCAGTACGCCATGTCCAAAGTCCGCGCAGGTGATCTCACCACCGTCGTGGTCTTCGCCGGCAGCTTCCTCCGGCCCGTCGGCGGCTGGTTGTCCGACAAAGTCGGTGGATACCGCTTGCTCGTGCTTTTGCTCGGCTGTGTGGGCGCGTGCCTGATGGCCGCAGCCAGAATGCCTGAGCTCCCAATCGAAGTTGCGCTACTGTCCCTTGTCGTGGGCATGCTTGGAATGGGTAACGGCGCTGTTTTTCAACTGGTTCCCCAACGATTTGGCGAGCAGGTCGGCATTCTTACAGGGTTAGTCGGCGCCGCTGGAGGGTTAGGCGGCTTCTTTCTGCCATTTCTTCTCGGTGCGGTCAAACAGCGCACCGGACAGTACTCCGGCGGGATCTTCCTCTTTGCCGCCGCCTTCTTTGTCGCGGTTCTGGCGCTGCTTCACCTCGGAACGATCTGGCGTTCCAGCTGGCGCGAAGCCGCCATCGCCCGCGCCGGCATCTTCTCCTACCGCAACCTGGTCCGCGGCCCCGTTAGCGAACCCGTGGAGTGACAAATCACCGGATCTTGTAGCAGCGGGTTCATCGCTGCCCTAATCTGACGAAACGTTAGTAGACGGGTATTGCGTTTTTTTTGCAGCACCGGGCATCCTGCCGGCTCCGCTGCAGGGACGGCTCGCCGTGCCCTCTTAAGATTTTTGAGCTAGTGCCGGCGTCTGTAGCCAGGCATTCTTCGTCCTTGTCGGGGCACGATAGATCATGCCCTCGCCAGGCGGGCACAAGCGTTCCCCGCTCGACACCTTGGATACTTGCCCGCAACTTATCCGATCCTGCGGGGTTAATCTTAGGAACGCGAGACAGGTGTGTCTGTGCCTGCCCAAGATGACAAATCTGTAGCGCGCGGCGGAACCCTGCGGGGTTTCTGCTCCCCGGAGTTGCGATGAGCCTCTTGCCGACCGACCCTTTGCTGATCAAATGCTTGCGAAACGATCGCCGCCTCCGTTTTGACTCCCGTTCTGACTATGGCGCCGGCCTACGTCGGTTCACCGCCCAGATTCTCTGCCTCGCTGTTTTCTTCGCACCTTGTGCGGATGCGGTCCCTCTAGCCGAAGAGCCATTAACCAAGACTGCGAAAGACAAAAAGCAGGATGCCGTCCTTAAGGGTCTGCCGATTACCGACCTTTCCGCCGATGAAGCAATTGTCCATGCGCTGAACCGCCTGGCCTACGGCCCGCGCCCTGGCGAGGTGGAACGCATCAAGGAAATGGGACTGGCCAAGTGGATTAATCAGCAACTTAACCCCCGTTCGATTGACGACAAAGCGCTGGAAGCGCGGCTCACGAATCTGCCGACACTTCGAATGAACACCGAGCAACTGATCGCCGACTATCCGCAGCCGAAGGCGGCGAAACTAGCCGCGGTGAATCGGGCGGCCAATCAAGTCAATCAGGACCAGATGCAGGCGCAACGGCAACAGACGCGAGGTGATGCCGCAGCGGCAGTCATCGCCCACGACTCGCAATCAGCGGGCGACGCCGACGAGCCATCGCCAATGAAGCAGTCGGGCAACGTCGCCACGCCCGGAGCCGCACTGCGCGGTTCACTCGGCGTTGATCCCAACGCCGTCCCGCGGCCCATTGCCGATGACAGCAAACGTCCCGCGCGCATCGTCGAAGAACTGGCAATGGCCAAAGTGACCCGCTCGGTGTACAGCGAACGCCAGCTGCAACAGGTGATGGACGATTTCTGGTTCAACCACTTCAATGTGTACGCTGCAAAAGGCGAAGACCGCTACTACCTGACTGCCTACGAGCGCGATGTGATTGCACCGCACGCCTTGGGGAAGTTCAAAGACCTGGTCACGGACACCGCGAAGAGTCCGGCCATGCTCTTTTATCTCGACAATTTCCTGAGCGCCGATCCCAACGCCGCGCGCCGGCTGGCCGTGGAACGCGCCGCTCGGCAGGCTCGCGGCGGCTCCCGCCGTTTTCCGCGTCCCGTGCCGCACCATCCGAATCCACCAAACAAAAAACAAGAACGCGGACTGAACGAAAATTACGGCCGCGAACTGATGGAGCTGCACACGCTCGGCGTGGACGGCGGCTACACCCAAAAAGATGTCACCGAAGTGGCGCGCTGTTTCACTGGCTGGACCATTGAAAAGCCGCGCGAACATCCCACCTTCCAGTTCGATGAACGGATTCACGATCCCGATCCGAAACTGGTGCTGGGCAGGAAAATTCATGCCGGCGGCATGAAAGACGGTGAGCAGGTCCTGGACCTGCTCGTGCATCACCCCAGCACCGCCAAATTCATCTCCGTAAAGCTCGCGCGCCGCTTCGTGTCCGACACTCCGCCACAAGCGCTGGTGGATCGCATGGCACAAACGTTCAGATCCAGCGACGGCGACATCCGCGCCGTGCTGCATACCATGATCTTTTCGTCGGAGTTTTGGACCCGCGACACCTACCGCGCCAAAATCAAAACCCCGTTTGAATTTGTCATTTCCACCGCCCGCGCTCTCGGAACCGACGTCGACAGCCCAATGCCTTTGGTACAGTGGATCGCCCGCATCGGCGAACCCCTCTATAACTGTCAGCCTCCAACCGGATATCCGGACCGCGCGGAGGCGTGGGTGAATGCCGGCGCACTGCTGAACCGCCTGAATTTTTCGCTGGCGCTTGCGGGGAACAAAGTGCGCGGGTCGCGTAGCGATATGGCGGCGCTGTTTGGCGCTGAGGCGGCTCACGATCCCAAACAGGTCCTCGATCGCGCAGTGCAGTTGTTCCTTGGTGGAGAGGCTGCGGCGGCGACGGTGGATACATTGCAAAAGCAGCTTGATGACCCGCAGATTGTGAAAGCCCGGCTGGATGATCCGGCGGGGCCAGTGGATTTGGCGACGGTGACGGGATTGGTCCTGGGCGCGCCCGAGTTTCAACGGCGTTAGCTGAGAGGCTGAAGATGAGCACGGCAGAGAAAATCTATGACTGTTGCGAGGGAGCGCGGCCGGTGCGATTTTCGCGGCGCTACTTTATGAAGCAGGGCGGCGTGGCGTTAGTTGGGATGAGCACGATGCCGGCGTTTTTGCAGCGGGCGATTGCGGCTACGCCTGCGGCTGGCAAGAAGCAACTGGTGGTGCTGTTCCAACGCGGTGCGGCGGATGGATTGAACATCGTGGTGCCGTTCGGCGAAGCCAATTATTACCGCCTGCGGCCGACGATCGCGATTCCGGAGCCGCGCAGTGGCAAAGAAAATTGCGCGCTCGATCTGGACGGATTTTTCGGATTGCATCCGAGTCTGGCGCCACTCGTGCCGATGTTCAAGAGCAACGAGCTAGCAATCGTGCACGCGGCGGGATCGCCCGATCCGTCGCGCTCACATTTTGACGCACAGGATTTCATGGAGTCCGGAACGCCGGGAGTGAAGTCCACCGATGACGGCTGGCTGAACCGCGCACTGGAGACGATTCCGGAGGAGCACGCCTCGCCATTTCGCGCGGTGGCGATGGGACCGAATCTGCCGCGGATGCTGCGCGGAGCGGCTCCGGCGATTGCGCTGCCGGACGTGAAGCAGTTCAAGGTGATGTCGCAAAATCCGGCAATGAGTCAGGTTGCCGAGGGCGGCTTTGAAGCGATGTACGCGCAAACGGTGGATCGCGCGCTGCGCGGCGCAGGAACAGAAACATTTGAAGCGATCGACCTGCTGCGCAAGGCCGATCCTTCGAAATATCAGCCGGAACATGGAGCGGACTATGGCAAGAGCCGGCTCGGACAGAGTTTGCAGCAGATCGGGCAACTGCTGAAAGCGGACATCGGCACCGAGGTGCTGTTTGTGGATTGTGGCGGCTGGGATAATCACGTGAACGAAGGCGGCGCGCAAGGCCAGCTGGCGAATCTGCTGAAGGACTTGGGGCAGGGAATGGCGGCGTTCCGGCAAGACATGGGCGACCGAACGAACAACATCGTGTTCGTGACCATGAGCGAGTTTGGTCGGACGGCGAAAGAGAATGGCAACCGCGGAACGGATCACGGTCATGCGAATTGCATGTTCGTCTTTGGCGGTGGCGTGAGAGGCGGCCACGTGTATGGGCGCTGGCCGGGAGTGAACGAAGGCCAACTCAACGAGGGACGCGACCTTGCACTCACCACGGATTTTCGCTCGGTGCTTGGAGAAGTTTTGCAGAAGCATCTGTCGGTGAACGATCTCGCGCCGGTATTCCCGGGCTTCGACAACGACTCACGAAAATTCGCCGGCTTGATCCGGGCTTGATTTGGCCCACGGCAGGTTGGTCGTATGGTACGCACTTTCTCCGAATGCGCCTGCCGGCTCAGACGGTCGACGGCACGTTTGCTTGGAGTCTCGTCACAGGAGTCTGGAATCCTAAGGTTTTTCTTGGGCGTTGATTCAAGCGGCAGCGAGACCCGGTCGAGCTGCCTTGAGTGATGGCCGACAGGTCCGTTCCTCGCGGGAAGTATTGCCGCAGCAGCAGATCTGGCTTCCGTTTCTTTGCCGGTACCTTGATCAGCATGAGAAAACGAGACTTTGCATGGCCAAAGCGCCCGGGTTGGTTAACGGAAGCAGGTCACTCGACGTCTATCACGGTGCTGTCGTCTCGAAGCAAGGCCCGCGAAAAAATGAACACCGTGTTGCTACTGTGGTTGGGCAGTCTGCTTTCAACACCGGCGTCCAACGTTGTCGGCTTCGAGCAGCTCTCGGTGCCCGATCCTTCGGGCAAGACAGTATCGGCGGCGGTATGGTTTCCGAGTATTGGAAAGCCTGTTTCGGTGTCGGTGGGACCAGTTCAGCAGATGGTGGTTCCGGACGGGGTAGTCTCCGGGACCAGGTTACCGCTGGTGCTGATTTCCCACGGCACAGCCGGGTCGGCGGGCAGTCACTACGACACTGCCATGGCGCTGGCCGGCAATGGCTTCGTAGTCGTGGCTTTGACCCACACAGGGGACAACTGCATGGATCAGAGCTACGCGGGCAATCAAAGGAATCTTACCGAACGGCCGCGTCAGGTGAGCGTTGTGTTGAATTATATGCTCACGACCTGGACCCAGCATTATCGCCTCGACCCTGCGCGCGTGGGGATGTTCGGATTCTCATTCGGCGGTTTCACGACTCTGGTGGAGATTGGAGGGATTCCGGATTTGACCCGTACGCGAGAGCTCTGTACGGAACGGCCGACCGCGCCGGAATGCCTGTTCATAAAGCAACGAAATGGGGACCCATTAAGCCCGGTGACGTCCCCATCCGCTTGGCCCCATGATCGGCGAGTGAAAGCGGCGGTACTGGCTGCCCCGGCAGTCAGTTATTTGTTTAGGCCAGGCTCCCTGAAAGGTGTGAAAGTTCCGATTCAGTTGTGGCGAGCCTCGAACGATGAGCAAGTGCCGGACGCCTGGAACACCGCGGTGATTCGTCAGGAACTTCCCGCGCGCCCCGAGGAACACGTCGTGGATGGGGCGGGGTGCTCTGCTTTCCTTCCTCCCTGCGGCGAGGCCCTGGCAAATCAGGTTCCGCAAATCTGTAGCGACGGTCCGGAGTTCGATCGAAAGGCGTTTCATCGCGAGTTCAACAGAGAAGTCGTGGCCTTTTTCCAAAGAACGCTTCCCTGAGCGGTTAACGCCACCGTGATGCCCCTACCCGGTCACTGCACAGTTGGCTTACCTGTCTGAAAAACCTTGCGCGCATATCATCCCGAGGGTGAAGCGACTGGAGAGCACGAAGGCTTCAGGCGCAAGATATCCAAAAAGGGTGCAGAGTCCGACAAAGATCATTGTGTCTGTAGTCTGCTGATTACATGAGACTTACAAAAAATGGTGAACATGTTCAAGATTTGGCTTGACAAGAGTGCGGCCTTTTTGTATTATTTGAACATGTTCAAACAAAAAAAAGCGAAAACAAGGGCGCGATCGGAAGAGACCCGGCGTCAGATTCTGACCATGGCACTGGACACCTTCCGGCGGCGCGGAATGGAAGTGGCCACCATGCGGGAGATCGCCAAGTCGGCTGGAGTGGCGCTCGGGGCGGCGTACTACTACTTTCCCAGCAAGGAAGCAATTGTTCTGGCCTATTACGACAGCGTGCAGGCGGAGCATCTGGCACGGGTGAAAATGCAACTGGCAGGTGCGTCGTACGATTTGCCGGAGCGGCTGCGGATCGTCTTCCACACCAAGCTGGACATCTTGAACGGCGACCGCAGGCTGCTGGGCACGCTGTTTCGCTACACGGGCCAGCCAGAGCATCCGTTATCCGTACTGGGGTCCGGCACACGCAAGAACCGCGAAGAGAGCATGGCGGTGTTCGCGCTGGCGCTGGAAGGCGAAGATTTGCCGGAAGATGTGCGAACGGTGCTGCCCGCCGCGCTGTGGGCGATGCACCTAGGAATCCTGCTCTATTTCATTTACGACGACTCGTTGAATCAAGAGCGCACGCGCAGGCTGTGCGACGGCTTGCTGCAGTTGCTGGCGCGGGCACTGCCGCTCCTCAATTTTCCGATGTTGAAGCCGGTGCGCAGCTCGCTGCTGGCGCTGCTGCGCGAGGCCGGATTGTTTGCGGAGCCAGCGAATTCCGTTTTGGGCCCGGTTGGGCCCCAGGAGGTGCAGTCATGACCAACAACTTCTCAAAGCAACCGCCAAAACCGCGCAACACCACGCGCGGAGTGTACAACCCCATCACGCTGGACGATCTCGAAGAAGAGCAATTGCCGAGGCTGACAAAGCTGCTGGCGGCGCTGCTGTTCACGATTATTTTTACGGTAACGTGGAAGCGGCCGGAGTTTTCGCCACTGACGATTCTGGTGCTGGCGGGCTGTTTGCTGTACCGGCTGGATGAAAGACAAAAGAGGCTGGCGTCGGCACCGCTGATTCTGGCGGCGATCCGTTTGTGCCTGATGCTTTCGGCGCAGATCGCAGGGCCTGGCAGCTTCAGCCTGTTCAAAGGCACGCCGCTCCTCTCCGAGCCGATGGCCGTACCGGTCACCGGAAGTCTGGCCGACTGGGGCATCACCTGGATTCCGGCGTTTCTGTCGGTGTGCCTGTTCTATTTACCTCGTAAGGATTCGATCACGCTGAAGATTGCGGCGTTCGAGGCGATTGCGGTGATTCTGTCGAGCTTGCTGCCGGGCGACGGCTATCGGGCGGTGCTGCAGGTGTTCAACGCCACGTTGTTCTTTGCGGTGACGATTGGATTGTTGCTGGATTTGAAGCCGGGGATCAGGGACCTGTTCCGAGCGCCGCAGTATCAGCAAGCGCCGATTCGGGTACACATTCCGACGCCACCGCCGCCGCGGCCGGTGGCGTAGCAAGACTCATTCAGACGTTGGACCAAGAGGCGCCGAGGAATCGGCGCCTCTTTTGCGCGGATCGTGAGCGCGGATAAATGGCGGCCTGTAGGCCGCCGCTTACGCAAGGCTTGATGCGACCTGAAATGTTCCAGCCGTGCGACCGAGAAAAGCAGATCGCTCGGGATGGCCTGCCTGCCGTTGGCAGGCAAACATGTCCTGGTAATGAGAAATATTTGTTTAGTCGCAAAGGTACGACTAAAGTCGTGCCTTCCCGACAGACCAGTCGAACGAAGGAAACGCGAGTTCAGAACGGGCGGAGCCAGATGTTGCGGAAGCGGACCGGGTGAGCGTGGTCCTGGAGCGCGAGCGGGAGCTTGTCCGGGCCGGCTTTGTAGGGTGGGCGGACGTGGTGGCCGGTAGGGCCGGTGAGTTCGACGTCGTCCTGGGTGAGGACGCCGTTGTGGAAGACCGTGACGTGCGCGGGGCGGGTGAGTTTGCCGTCGGCGTCAAAGCGCGGGCCGTGCCAGATGATGTCGTAAGTCTGCCACTGGCCGGGAGCGCGCGAAGCGTTGACCAGCGGCGGATACTGGCCGTAGACGGCGGAGGCCTGGCCATCGGCGTAGGTTTTGCTGTTGTAGGAATCGAGCACCTGAATTTCGTACAGGCCCATCAGAAAGACGCCGCTGTTGCCGCGGTCCTGGTCTTGGCCCTTGGGAGGATCGGGCTCGCGAAATTCGACGTGCAGCTGACAATCGCCGAAAGAGTCTTTGGTTTGCATGTCGCCGGTCTTTGGAACGACTTCCATATAGCCGTTTTCGACTTTCCATTTGGCCGGGCTGCTGTCCTTTTTCACTACCCACTTGGAAAGATCGGTGCCGTCGAAGAGCACGATGGCGTCGGAAGGCGGTTTGCCGGGCGCGTCCTGGGTGCTGGCGGTGCCGGAAGTGACGACCGCCGGAGCTGGCCGGTTGCGGTCGTGAATCTCCCACTTGGGATCGACCTGCGCGGAGCAAGTGGCCGCAAACACAAACAACAAAGCTAGTCCGGAAACTTGGAATCTCATCAGTTGACCTCACTAGAGCTGCATCGAGGCGCATTCTATCTGAATCGGTCAGCCGAGACCATGTCCGTTATACCGCGGCAGTGCGGCTCTACGTTAAGCCGCTCTGGCCTTTTGGCTTTCCTTTGCAGTTGCAGGCGGAGCGCTCAGTGGGTGGAGTCGGAGCGGATGCGCATACCGTAGAAGCTGCGGTAGACGAATCCGAAGGACACGGCGAAAAAGACGGCAGCGAGAACATGCGTAACGTTGGCGTTGCCTCGGCTGGAGGTGAGCTTCACCGCGAGCTCGACCGCGAGAAGGCCGAAGAGCGTGGTGAACTTGATGACCGGATTGAGCGCGACGGACGACGTGTCCTTGAAAGGATCGCCGACGGTGTCGCCTACGACGGTGGCGTCGTGAAGGGGCGTGCCTTTTTGCTTGAGCTCGACTTCGACAATTTTCTTGGCGTTGTCCCACGCGCCGCCGGCGTTAGCCATGAAGATGGCTTGATACAGGCCGAAAATAGCGATGGAGATGAGATATCCGATAAAAAAGAACGGCTCGAGAAAGGCGAAGGCCAGCGTCGCGAAAAACACCGCGATGAAGATATTGATCATGCCCTTTTGCGCGTATTTGGTGCAGATTTCGACGACTTTTTTGGAGTCGGTGACGGAGGCTTTTTCGACGCCTTCAAGCTTGATGTTGGCTTTGATGAATTCGACCGCGCGATAGGCGCCGGTGGTGACGGCTTGTGTGGATGCGCCGGTGAACCAGTAAATCATCGCGCCGCCAGTGATGAGGCCGAGGACAAACGGCGCGTGGAGCAGCGAAAGCTTGGCAACGTTGGTGGTGAGTCCCGCGGTGAGTGCCATGATGATGGAGAAAATCATTGTGGTTGCGCCGACGACCGCGGTGCCGATCAGCACGGGCTTGGCGGTGGCTTTGAAGGTGTTGCCCGCTCCGTCGTTGGCTTCGAGAAGATGCTTGGCGCGCTCGAAATTGACGTCGAGGTTGAAGTCCCGCTTCAATTCCGCCGCGGGGACGCGCTCGATCAGCGAGAGTTCGTAAACAGATTGCGCGTTGTCGGTCACCGGGCCATAAGAATCGACGGCGATGGTCACCGGGCCCATGCCGAGGAAGCCGAAAGCCACCAGGCCGAAGGCGAAAACCGCGGGAGCGGCCATAAGCTGGCTTAGCCCCTGCAGCGAAAAGAGATAGCTGATCGCCATCAGCCCCATCATCGAAATACCGAGGTAGTAGCCGGAGTAATTTCCGGCTACGAAGCCCGAGAGGATGCCGAGTGAGGCGCCGCCTTCTTGGGCGGAGGTGACGACCTCCTTGGTGTGGCGAGATTCGACGGAGGTGAAGATTTTCACCAGCTCGGGAATGATGGCGCCCGCAAGGGTGCCGCAGGAAATAATCGTCGCCAGCTTCCACCACTGGCTGGAATCGCCGCCGAGGGTGGGGACGATGAACGCGGAAACCAAGTAGGTAAGGCCGATGGAAACGAAGGAAGTGATCCAGACGAGGGAAGTGAGCGGCACTTCGAAGTTCATTTCATCAGCGTTGCGATACTTGGCACCGGCAATGAAGTCGTTGATGAAATAGGCGGCCGCGCTGGCGACCAGCATGATGATGCGCATAACGAAGATCCAAACCAGCAGCTGGACCTGGACCGTGGGATCCTTCACCGCGAGAAGAATGAAGGTGATGAGCGCGACGCCCGTGACGCCGTAGGTTTCGAAGCCGTCGGCAGTTGGCCCGACGGAGTCGCCGGCGTTGTCGCCGGTGCAGTCGGCGATGACGCCCGGGTTGCGTGCGTCGTCTTCCTTGATTTTGAAGACGATTTTCATGAGGTCGGAGCCGATGTCCGCGATTTTGGTGAAGATGCCGCCAGCGATGCGCAGAGCTGCGGCTCCGAGCGATTCGCCAATGGCGAAACCGATGAAGCACGGGCCGGCAAATTCGCCGGGAATAAAAAGCAGGATGATGAGCATCATCAGCAACTCGACGCTGATGAGCATCATGCCGACGCTCATGCCGGCTTCGAGCGGAATGTGATTGATGGGATAGGGTTTGCCGCGCAGTCCGGCGAAGGCGGTGCGAGAGTTGGCGAAGGTGTTGACGCGAATGCCGAACCAGGCGACGGCGTAGCTTCCGGCCATGCCAACGAGGCTGAAGAACAAAATAATTGGGAGAGTGACGGCGACGGATTTGCCGGGCACGGGAGCGAGGACGCCGAAGTAGAGCACGATGACGACGGCGATGAATACCCAGAGAAGGAGAAGAAATTTGCCTTGCGTGACGAGATAGGTTTTGCAGGTTTCGTAGATGAGTTCGGAGATGTCGCGCATGGATTTGTGGACTGGCAGATTTTTCAGGCGGGAGTAGATCGCCAAACCGAAGCCGAGTCCCAGCACACAGAAGAGGATGCCCCACAGGAGGAGTTTGTGGCCGTCGACGCCGCCGAGGAATTTGACCGCCGAGAGATCCGGCAGCTTGAGATTGGCTTCGCCGCCGGCTTCACTTTGCGCAAGGGCACCGCTGGCGGAGACCAGCGCTGTGATGCTGAGGGCGCCAAGCCGGGAGCGGGCCACGGAAACAGCAGATCCCTCGCGGCTGGCCTGCTTCGCAGGCCATAACGCTCCTCGGGATGACCGATTTTTCGGCAATTTGGACCAGGCATTTTGGAGCCAGGTTCGCATGAATGCTTCCTCCAAGAAGATTTGCGGATCAACTTTGTGGCGCTGGTTTCACGCGGAAAGCGCCTTGCAGCGCGGATGACGTTGAGATCCTTTGAGCCGCTGCGCGACTCTCAGGATGACAACGCCCATCTAGTGGCGCTGCGAATACAGACCAAGAGCAGATTCTTCGGACCTGCCTGCCGACGGCAGGCTACCCGGTCCTCTGAAAGACAAGTTAATTTCTGGCTGCTCATACACACGAATCACCGGCGACCGTCTGCGCGCGGTTGCACTCTGCGGAGGCAGCGAACGCAGCGGCAAAAGCACTCCCCATGCCAATGCCCAGAGCCGGAAGATCGCTTCGCTTCCCGAACGGAAGCTCAGCTGGATGCCACTCGGCCGGGAACCCCTTCCCGGCACACCCGTTAGCCGCCAGATACAAGCAAGGCACAGGGCGTGGCGAAGGTCATTTTTATAGCATTCCAGCGAAGGATTTTCAAATTGCAGTCAGGCGCTACTGTCGAAGGTCAGAATCAGCTTGGGCGCTGGCCGAGTTAATCCGGAGCACCCAACGCGAGCCATTGCATAGCAGCTACGAAGCTCAACCGCTCCACGACTCCCTTCGCAATCAAATCGCCGCGATTGCCTTGGTCATCCAGATCCCCGTTAAAGACGGCAACCGGCCAGCCGCCCCAAATGTTACGAAGTTGCCGTCAGAATCTTCCCAGGTATCCTTATGTGATAGGCAGGGTAAGGCGCCCAATAAACCGTTGAAATCAGCCCGAAGTCGCTTAGCCCTGTTTGAGTTTGTCGCTGGTTCGCTCATCTCTGACGAATCCAATTTATCGCAGCTGCCGACCCTGGAAAATCGAGGCACAGTGCTAGCCCAACCTAGCTGAACCTTTGATACCATGCAATGCGAGTTGGTGAGCGTGGGATGAGGCATCACTTTTTCGTGACCGGGACGGATACTGGCGTCGGGAAGACGACGCTGGCGGCGCTGTTGTGTGCCGCGCTGGATGCCATGTACTGGAAGCCGATTCAGACTGGGACTCTGGAAGGGTCGGACCGAGCGACGGTGATGCGGCTGGCGGGAATCGGCACCGATCGCACGATCGACGAAGTGTACAAATTTGTGCCGCCGGTTTCGCCTGATCTCGCCGCGCGTTGGGCGGGCATGGAAATTGACCTGGCGAAGATCAATCTGCCGAATCATCTGACCAACGATTGGCTGGTGGTGGAAGGGGTTGGCGGCGTGCTGGTGCCGATCAACCAGAAACAGTTTGTCCTGGACATGATGGTGAAGCTGAAGCTGCCGGTGATTCTGGCGGCGAGGAGCACGATTGGGACGATCAATCACACGCTGCTGACGCTGGCGGCGCTGCATGCGGCGGAACTGCCGGTGCATGGCGTGGTGCTGATCGGCGACCAGAACCGGGAAAACCGCGAAACGGTGGAGCGCTTTGGGCACGTGCGGGTGATTGGGGAAGTGCCGCGGCTGCCGAATCTGCATCGGACGGCGTTGATGCAGGTATTTATGAATCATTTTGACCGGGCGGCGTTTGCGCAGTGAGCGCGGGAAGCGAAGAAGGAGCAAGATAACACGGAGACACACAGGACGCAGAGAAAAGCAGAGAACAATCGGCCGCCGAAGCGGGGCTGTCCGGTCGGAACCGGATGGCAAGAACCGCCAAAACCCCGCCCCTAGATGAACCGTGACTACGTGAGTGGGTTCGGCCGGCTAGCAGTGGCCGCCGCACTCCAGGGAGACCAGGCCTGGCCCTAAGAAGAGGAGAGCGTTGGACGGTAAGCTGAGCGAGTGGAAGCAGAAACTGGTGGTGTTTGCGGGGACCCTGGGGGCACCTGGGCTGTTCCTGATTTCGTTCCTCGATTCTTCGGTGCTTACATTTCCGGTCATCAATGATTTGTTGCTGATTGACCTGGCGATTCAGCATCCGGCGCGGATGCCGTTGTATGCGCTGATGGCTTCGCTCGGGTCGCTGCTCGGGTGTGTCCTGCTGTATTTCATCGCGTACAAGGGCGGAGAGGCGTACTTCCATAGCAAGGCGGGTGAGCGCGGGCAGGCGATTCGTCATTGGGTGACGCAGAATGGATTCGCCGGAATGTTGGTTGCGGCGCTGCTGCCACCGCCCACGCCGTTCAAGATTTTTGTGTTTGCGGCGGGCGTGTTTGAAGTGCCGGTGGCGAGTTTTGCGTCGGCGATCGGGCTGGCGAGGTTGATTCGTTATTTCGGGATTGGGTATTTGGCGGTGAAGTACGGCCATGACGCGCTGCCCTTGTTGCAGCGGCATAAGTTGACGGTGGTGGTCGTGTTGGTGGTGTTTATTGCCGTGAGTTATGGGCTGTCGCGGTGGATTTTGAGGGGAACAGAAAGTAGAGAAGCCACGACACCGAAAAACCAAAACCCGCACCCTTAAAACCGCGGGGTGCGGCAAATAAACCAATCGCAACGCGCTACGCTCGGATCCTTCGGCCCGGCGCAAGGCCTCCCGGCCTCAGAATGACACCGATTCGCTCATCACTTCTTCTGGTCGCGCCATTGAAGTTCGGAGGATACGACGGAGCTGGATTTGTCGAGGTTGATGTCGGCGAGGATGGCGCGCGATTTCTCTTCGAGGGCCTGATCCTTCAGATCCACAATTTCGGCGGAAAAACCTTCGGTCTCTTTTTGCGTGGTAGCTTTGGGAAAGCGCGCGAACTTCAGGAAAGTGACCGCGGCGGACGAGGATTGCGCGGCCGAGAGAATAGCGGATGGCTCCGGTTTGTGTAGCGTGGTTGCTCCGGTAGCGTCGGTGACTTCCGCGCCTGTGGAGCGAACGGTGACGAGGTTAATGGTCGATTCGGTTTCGACGACGCTGTGCCAGAGTAACGGCGAAAGCGAATCGGGGAAGGCGGCGACACGGCGTGGTGACTCGCCGGCAATGGAGTGGTTTTGCAAATAAGCGATGGCGTTGCCGTGCAGCACGCTGCGCAGTCCGGCAAAGATCAGGACCAAAACGAGTGCGGCGATGGCGCCGTTGCGTCCGCGGGGAGCCTTGCTGCGTGAGCCGATTTCGTCGCTGACCAGGCGGAGCAGCTCGGGGATTAGAATTGCGGCGACGAGGAGCGCGAGGATCCAGGGGTCGGTCGCAGGCAGGAGGTCGAAAGAGAAGTGCCTGCCGGAAAACGGCCAAAGCGGAGCGATCGCGTCGGCTTGCAAAGCGTCGATTGCCGGGTGCAGGATTCCGGCGACAGCGACGGGAATCCACGACAGGCCCATCCAGGCGGCACCGGTCTGTCTAGCGCGTGTAGCGTGGCGGAAGAACCCCAGCAAGATGGCGAGAGCGGCAACGAAGAGCAGCGAATGAGTGGCGCTGCGGTGCCAACGCAGGTAGCCGGCGGGACCGAGGGATGCCGTGAACCAGTCGACGTCGGCGATGGTTCCGGCGACGATGATGGCTAGAGTCGTGCGCCAGGTGACTCGGGGGAAGAAGGCGCGTTGCAGGGCGAACGAGGCCAGACCGTGAGTGAGTGGATCCACGGGAGTATTGTGACGCAGGTCGTGCGCGGGTGCCAACGAGCCTGGAAGAAACCCAAGAGAAAGACTTCACACCGAGGGCCCGGAGTCAAGCGCACAGCGAGCGAGGAAGTCGCCCGGCGCGAAAGCGTGGTGCTCGACAGCGGGTGCGGACGGAGAGGCCGGAGCAGGCTTCCGTGGTCCAACGTAGCGAGCTAACGGTCGCCGCGGCAAAGAAAGCAAAAGAACGGGTCTAAAGGACCGCCACTACATAAGAACGGGATCGCTAAGGGACAGCGGGGCCGGGGACGAGGAGGCGAAGGGCGCGGGGGACGATGCGGAATTCGACGGGGAGGCGGCAGAGAGGTTCGCCATCCACCTGTGCGTACGTGGGCGGGTCGGAATCGATGGGTTCGCAGACCAGGCGATCGGACTTCCAGAAGTGGACGCCTTCGACTTTGCGCAGGTCGCCAAACCACAGCGTGGGCAGATACGTGAGATAACGCAAGCCGCTGCGCGAAGTGATGCCGACAAATTCGAATTGGTCCTCGAAGAGATCGGCTTCGGTGGTGATTTTGAACGGGCCGCCGTAGTGTTTGGTGCGGCCGACGATGACCAGGGAAACTTCGCGCGCGCCGGTGACGCTGGTGACGCGAAACAACTGAAATTTGTAGTTGAAGACTTCGCGGACGCCCTGCAGCCAGTAGGCCAGAATGCCCATTTTCGCTTTGAGCTCGAGGTCCACGGCGTAGGTGATGCGCCCGTCGGGTCCGGCACCTGCGACGCTCAGGAAATAGCGCGCGTCCTGCGGATGATTGAGCGGAGTCGCAAGGCCGAGCGCCACGTCGCGAACTTCGCCGCGGGCAAGTTGCTCGGCAGCCGTGGGAATGTCCCAGGAGAGATTTAACTCCTTGGCCAGGACGTTTGCTGTGCCTGCGGGAAGCAGAGCCAGCGGTACGCGGTGACCGTTTTGCGGGCCGGCGAGTCCGTTGACGACTTCGTTGATAGTGCCGTCGCCGCCGCAGGCGATGACCAGTTCACAGCGTTTGTCTGCGGCGCGCTTGGCGATTTCGGTGGCGTCACCCGGGCCGGTGGTTTCGGCGAGGTCGGCGCGAATGCCGCCCGCTTCCAGGATGCGCCGCGCCTGGTCGAGTTGGACGCGGCGGGTCGCGCTGCCGCCGCCGGCGTTGGGGTTGTGAATCAGCAGAGCGTTGTGAAGGTCCGGCATAGTCGTAAAAAAACAATTCCTCAGGGGCTAAAGCCCCGGTTTGTCGCAAGCACTAATGTCGGAGCTCAAGCTCCGATCTCCAGCGCCGGCAACAATTGCCCGCCAACACCATGCGCGGCAGCAGCGATCAACCTTCCTAAAGAACCGCTGCCAAGCGAGCAAATTGGGGGCCAATTTGACGCGATCCTGGGAGTAACGTCGGGCCCTCAAATTGATTCTATATAATACGCATTGCAATTCGATGAATGTAGCGCGGGGAAGACCATGGCCAAGGCGGCGCCGGCGTCATTGAAAAAAGAGGTGGAAGAGCTGCGGGAGAAGCTGCGCTACCACGAGTATCGCTATCACGTACTGGATGATCCGGAGATTTCGGACGCGGCGTACGACCGGCTGCTGGTGCGACTGACGGAGATCGAGGCGGTACATCCGGAGTTGGTGACGGCGGATTCGCCTACGGCGCGAGTGGGAGCGCCGCCGCGCGAAGGATTTGTATCGGTGCGGCATACGCGGCCAATGCTCAGCCTGGACAATGCGTTTTCGTATGAGGCGCTGCGGGATTTTGACCGCCGGGTGCGCGAAGGCAGCGGTCGCGAAGAGATTGAGTACATTGCGGAGCATAAGTTTGACGGGCTGAGCATTTCGCTGTTGTACCAAGATGGCGTGCTCGCGCGTGGCGTGACACGCGGCGATGGAACGACGGGCGAGGACGTTACGCCCAATGTGCGGACGATTCGTTCGATTCCGCTGAGGATTGCGAAAGAGGAGCTGAAGAAAGCGAAAGTAGCACCGTCGTTTGAGGTGCGCGGCGAAGTACTGATGACCCGCAAAGCGTTCGAGGCGATGAACCGCAATCAGGAAGAAACAGGCGGAAAGATTTTTGCGAATGCGCGCAACGCTGCGGCGGGCGCGGTGCGGATGCTGGATTCGAGCATCACCGCGCAGCGGCGGCTGGATTTTTTTGCGTACTACCTGCTGGAAGAAGGCAAGCCGGTGTTTCCGAAGCATTCCGAATCGCTGCAGGCGCTAAAGTTGCTGCGGTTTCGCGCTTCGGACGATTGGAAGTTGTGCGACGGAATTGCAGCGGTTGAGAAGTATTGCGACGCGTGGGACGCAAAGCGCGAGAAGCTGCCGTATGAGATTGACGGTGTGGTGATCAAGGCGAATTCCGTCGGGATTCAGAACGAGCTGGGATTCACGTCGAAATCGCCACGATGGGCGATTGCGTACAAATACCCCGCGCGGCAGGAAACGACCGTGGTGAACGACATTCAGGTGAACGTTGGGCGAACCGGAAGGTTGACGCCGGTGGCGTTCCTGGAGCCGGTGCAGATCGGCGGAGTGACGGTAAGCCGGTCCACGTTGCACAACATGGACGAAATCGAACGGCTGGGCGTGCAGATTGGTGACACCGTGCTGATCGAGCGTGCGGGCGAGGTGATTCCGCATGTGCTGAAAGTGGTGAAGGAGGCGAAGGACCGGCGGCCGTTCCACATGCCGAAAACGTGCCCGGTGTGCGGCAGCAAGGTACATCGCGTGGAAGGGGAAGTAGCGTATTTATGCATGAACGCGGCCTGTCCGGCGAAGAGGCGCGAGTCGCTGTTGCACTACGCTTCGCGGCACGCGATGAATATTGACGGGCTGGGGGAAAAAATCGTGGACCAGGTTTTGGAAAAGGGGCTGGTGAAGGACATTGCGGGCTTGTATTCGCTGCATGTGAACGAATTGGCGGAGCTGGAGCGGTTCGGAGAAAAGTCTGCGCAGAATTTGCTGGACGAGATCGAAGGCAGTAAGAAGGCGAGCTTGCCGCGGCTGATTTATGCGCTGGGGATTCCGTTTGTCGGCGAACGCACGGCGCAGCTGCTGGCGGACCACTTTCCGTCAGTCGAAGCGCTGGCGGAGGCCAAAGAAGAAGAGCTGTTTGAAGTGGAAGAGGTTGGGCCCAAGATCGCGTCAGGGATTTTGGAGTTTTTTTCGGAGCCGGCGAACCAGCAGCTCATCAAGAAACTGGAGAAAGCCGGCGTGCGTCCGAAGATGGAAAAGCGCATCGTGAAGAGCGCCAAGCTGGCCGGGAAGTCGTTTGTGTTCACGGGCGGGTTGGCCAATCGCACGCGGGAAGAAGCGGGCAAGCTGGTGAAACAGCATGGCGGTAAGGTCGTCAGTTCTGTGAGCAAAAAGACGGATTATGTGGTGGTTGGCACCGATCCCGGGTCGAAGTACGACAAGGCGAAAGAGCTTGCAGTGACGATTTTGAGCGAAGACGAGTTTGAGAAGCTGGTTGGGTTGAAGTGAGCTCGCCAAAGTGGCCATCCGTTCCGCAACCAAACACGATCGTGACGCTGTTTGGGTGATTCTGGACCCGATGATTCGGCGCGGCGAGACGTACACGTTGCCACGAGATATGGAGAAGCAGGAGGCGCTGGAGTTTTGGTTCGCGCCCGGAAACGAGACCTTTGTCTCGGAAGAAGACGGGCAGATTCTGGGAACATATTTTATTCGGGCGAATCAGAGCGGCGGTGGAGCCCACGTGGCGAACTGCGGTTATGTGACGGCGGCGGGCGCTGAGGGGAGGGGCATTGCGCGGGCGATGTGTTTGCATTCGCTGGAGCGCGCAAAGGAGCGCGGGTTTCGGGCGATGCAGTTCAATTTTGTGGTCAGTACGAACGAGCGCGCTGTGAGGCTTTGGGCCAACCTTGGCTTTGCCGTGGTCGGCCGATTGCCAGGGGCGTTTCAGCATCCGAACTTGGGATTCGTGGATGCGCTCGTCATGTATCGCACACTGCCGTGAGGTTTGGTGAATTTGTCGGAGCCCACCAGGAATACAAGTGCGGGATATCTTTATCAGTGATTTAAGTGGCTGCGGGCGAGTGATCTTTCGCGGCGTTTTGCAAGGGCATTTCATTCGCTGCTACGGCGCGGGGGAGGGATATTTTTGGTCGGAATCGCTTGGTCGGCCTTTCACTTTCCTGGTGAAAGATATAAGTCGGAAACGGATGGTGGACCGCTGGTTGGTGTTCTTCTTCGAGTCGGGCTCGCTTGATGATGGGTTTTGCGTTGAGCTGGCTCACATTACGTTCCGGTTCTGTGCTCCCTGCCACGCTCGCGCACTGGCTGTACAACATGGGAGTTTATTCCCGAAACGAGCCCGATTACCCTGGCAGCGGTCTAATGGCGACGATTTTATGGGCGTCAGTTGCGTATACTCTTTTCCGATTTTGGCCGGTCGAAGACAAGATAAAGGGTGAATTGGATGAGGCATCGCTTGAGCCCGAGCCCAACTTGAGCCCGAGTGCATAAAAGAGACCGGGATTTTCAAATATTGACGCTGGGCTGCGGTATAATGGAATCGGCGGGTGAGCTGGAGGATCGCTGGCGACGCGGTGGAGAGGCCGGGCTAAAGCCCGGCACTACATAGCGGAGCGGGAGGAAAGTCCGGACACCGACCTGCGTCAGCAGGAAGTGGGCAACGCGCCTGGTAACGCCAGGGGACGCGGTTGCAATGCCGAACGAGAGTTCGGTGGAGCGACAGCGTCACGGAAAGTGCCACAGAGAATAGACCGCCGCGAAAGTAAGCTCTGTGACGGGCGGCAGGGAAACCTGCTCATCGTCGGAAAGCGCTTTTGCTGGCAAGGGTGAAAAGGTGGGGTAAGAGCCCACCGCTCGCCTGGCAACAGGCGAGGCATGGAAAACCCCGCGTGGTGCAAGGCCAAATAGGAGGGGAGAGCCGGCCCGGCTCGCTGAGCGGCGCGAAGAGATTCGCGGCGCTTCCTCCACAACAGAGCAATCTGAAGTGGAGAGCAACCCTCGGGTAGGCTGCTGGAGTCCTGGAGCGATCCGGGACCTAGAGGAATGATCCTCGGAGCGTGCGCAAGCGTGCTCCACAGAATCCGGCTTACAGGCTCGCCCGCTTCTTTTCAATAACTTACGGACGGCATTTGCGAAATTGTGCCATAACTGTGACACAAGTTTTCGCCTGCTGTTTGCCTCCCCACTTCAGCCAAATCCATCACGATTGGTGAGTTCCTGCATTGCTAACTCCGATTCTCGCGCATCCACCCATGATGTGGCACCGGCTCCTCAAAGTTTGTTCCAATGCCGTGTAGCGTTCACACCTGACAACAGCGAAGCTCGAAAAGATACGGGGCGTCGAAGCCTTCGATCTCCTTCAGCTCCTCAACACCGGCCACAGCGGAATAATCTGCACTGTTCATGCGACTATCTCGCTCTTCCCCGGGCACGGTTCCAATCTGGTTCAGCTTCGGCGCGCGCGGCCTGCGCGGTTAACAAGTGCTCGGCTACCTGGGCGTCTGCAAGCTTTCTGCTCGTGATGTCGAGAGCTGTCCCGAAAAGCTGGCGAATTGTGTTGTCAGGGGTCGGAACGGCACTGCCTTTGACCCACACCCATCGAGTCGCGCCATCCGTGCGAACGATACGGAATTCTTCGTCAAAGTGGCCGGAATGAACGGCCTCTTCGAGTTTCGCCAGCACACGAACACGATCCGTGGGATGAATGAGATCCTCGTAAGATGATGGATTTCGCTCGATGCTTTCTAGAGTTCGTCCGGTTAGAGCCTCATAGGCGCGATTGACGGCGAGAACCTTCTTGGTCGATGCATCGAGGAGCCAAAAAACTTCCTCGCCGCCATCTATCAACTTGAGATTGCCGAAATTCAAAAATGGTACGGCATCGAGCCTGATCAGATTATCAAAGAGCGTCCGCTATTCCGTCCCCCAAGAACCCACCTGCTTATGATGCCCGAGGAATTCGAGGACAGCGGAGCCAGTGCAGCGTCTATCGCGCAGCTTAGGAAAACAAACCTACTCTCACAGTTAGTCGATATTTGGGGCGATGTGCCCGTCCCATTGCTGCGTCGTCTCGACCTTCGACGCTCACTGTACGGATATATAGGGACTGAAGACCGGACAATGTCGCCGCTGCTGCCTCCGGGAACTTTTATCCAGATCGACGCGAAGCAGACACGTGTCCAGAAGGGGCCCGTAAGTACCGGTTCGGCACAGTCGCAATTCGCCCGCCCAATCTACTTTCTGGATATCCGCACGGGTTATGCCTGCGGATGGTGTCAAATCGACAACGGAATCTTGACCACCAATTTGGATTGTTCTGCGACGCGAGGACACCCTCTTTGTGCGCGGGCCTATCGGATATTGACAGAGCTTGGAGGCGAATGTTTTGTCGCAGAATTGTGCGAGGGGTCGGAGGTGCCTACGGCACAGCTGAGCATTAAGCTTCTCCGTCGTGCACTCGGTCCCGAGATCGCAAACCGTCTTCAAGATGAATTGAAAGCAGTTATAACCGTCGGAAATCTAGAGTTCGTTCACGCAGGAGTCGCTCCGCATAATTAGCCCCTGACGCTCTCCGCCGAAGGTGTGCTCGGCTCTGCGACGCGTCTGGAGGCGAGCTGGAACAGATTCAGTTCCTCTTGGGACACATTTCGGTTCAGGCCACCGAACGCTATCTCGGCTGTAAGCAAAGGATTCGATCAGCCGTAAACGATCATATCGGTATTGAACCGGCTACCTAAGGCTGCAAGAGGGTTGGGGAAGAGTTGCCGACGATCTGCTCGGGGACCGTTCCATTCACCTCTCGGTATGTATATATTTCCGGTGTGCAAATTAGATCGGCGCACATTTTTTGGAGTACTTCGATGCGCTGGCGTTCACGCCCGCTCTGGTGCCTCCAAAGGAGACGAGTGGTATGTGGGGACTAATTGCGAAGATAACGCTTCTTCCAGGCAAACGCGACAAAATGGTCGAAATCTTGCGGGAGAGCGCGACTGATATGCCAGGGTGTCTGAGCTACGTTGTGGCCAAAGACGTCGCTGACGAAAATACGATATGGGTTACGGAAGTGTGGGACAGCGTGGCCAATCACGATGCATCCCTATTTTTGCCTGCTGTGAAGAACGCGATACCTCGAGGCAAAGCAATCGTTCTGAATTTCGAGAGAATCGCGGTGACAGGCCCGGTGTGGGGAGCGGGCCTACCAGCCGCTAGGCCCCAATGATACTCCCGCCTTTTGCAGCCGTTAATTCCGTGCGCCTCTCGCTTTGCATTCCACATGCGTAGTACACACAGAATGGTTCCGGGAGGAAGGGAACCCTTTTGCCCCAAGAGCAGCTGCGATCCGATCACGCTTCACTATCACGGCCAATTGGCGAGGAGGAATAGTAAGGCGCACGGGCAGGTGGTCGCCGCGTTCGGGTTTGAACGGAGCGGCGATGACGATGTCTCCGCTCACGCCCTGGACTTTGACTTCGGCCGATTCCGGGACATCGCCGAAATTTACCACTACGCACGCCAGGCTGGCATCGTTGGCCTTGAACGACCTGAAAACGGAATAGCGGATATCCGCATCTCCCTGCACTGTGGCGCCTAGAGTGTCGTTAAATCGCCCATTGAAGAGAAGATCCTCGTATTGCTTGCGGATTCGGATGAGCTCGCTCACATAGCGAGCCAGCGGCCGCGTGAGAATCTCATCCACGGAATCGTTGTAGTGGCGAGGCGCAAGAGCCCAAACCATGCCATACCGCATTCCGTTGTTCATAGGATTGAAGTCGCCCGGGCTTTCGCCAAAGATTGTGCTGGTCCACTCCGGAAAGGTGTAGCGGAGTGCCGTGTCCATATCGATGTCGCCCATTCGCGTATAAGAAACATCTACATAGGGCAGTGCGCGATCAAAGGTGTTCTCCGACGCAAGGGCAAAATCCGGATTGATTGTACGTGCCTGAGAGAGTAATTCGGCGAAGGTTTCGAGGACACCTTGGGGCAGGGACTTATCGGGAGAGACAGGGAGTTCCGGGTTGAAGTCGAGCGGCCACATAATGCCCGTCTTATCCAGTTGGAAACCATCCGCGCCGTCCCGCACGAGTTGGAGATATTGGTCCATCAGGAGCTTGCGAAACTCCTGATGCGCCGGGCTCACGACTGCCATATTCGACCTCACCAACCCGAGGCGAGCGCCAATCGTTCCTTCGCCCCAACCCCAGAGCTGCCAGTCCGGCGCCCAACGTCCCTCGACGGTATATTTTTCGAGCGTGTTGCGAAAAAGTGGCGTGGCGGTATCCGCAACCTGGATATTGGCAAAGATGAGCGGATGGACACCGAGGCTCCGCAGGCCGGCAAGGGCCTTGCGAAAATCTGCCGCTGTGCCCAATCGCGGGTCAGGCTGGTATTGTGGATATCCGCGATCAATTCCGCCGATGTTCCAGCCAAGGATCTCGAACGTGGTTATCCCGTACTTCTGTGCGTCGGCTGCGAGCCTCGGCAGTTCAGCAAACCGATGAATGATGGCATCTTCGGGGTTTGACAGAATGATGGACTGCCAAGCGTTTTCTTGACGCAACCAACTGCGGGGACCTGCGATCTTGAAGTGCTGATCGTACCATTCGCGATAAAGTGAGCTGGCGGTGTGCCAATCTCCGGTATGCACCTGCAACGCCACGGGCCCGGCTTGAAGCGTGCCCTTGCCCGCGTACGGGAAATTCACCCAACCCATAGTCACGCCGAGGGGCTCTCCCGCCGGCAACTCAGAGCGCAAGGGCCAGTTGTCTTTCACGCTGGCACTCTTGCTGAACGGCCGCAGCTCAAAATAGAGCGCCGACAAACGTAATTCCGGATCCTGGTTCGCGTAGTAATACCCAATCTTAGCTTTTGGGTTGAACACGTTCATCCATCCCATGGTCATGTTTCCTGGGTATAGGAAACCGTTAGCGTCGTAGCGTATGCCCAGGTTGCCACCGCCGTAACCACCCGATGGAAACTGGCGAAAAAGGTGTGGAGCTAGATTTGTATTCTCCCCGGGAACGACGGACTCAGTATCAAGGCGATTGTCAATTCCCAGTTGGCCGCCGATGATTCCATACATCACCTCCGCTAGTTTCCGGCCGGCGGGATTCTGCACTTCGATCGAAAACAAAATTTGATGGTTTAGCGCGCGGATCTGATAGCGCACTTTGATGGCAATGGTCTCCCGATCGTTCTTAAGGGAATCGTAAACGCAGATGACCCCGTCAGGGATGGTCTCGAACCGGCTCACATGCTGATCCCGACTGTTGAAATAGTTCGCCTCATATCCAATATTGGGGATCAGCAGCCGAAAGTTTTCTCCGAGACGTGGCTCGCCGATCACTTCCAGATTTGGATCCTTCCAGTGCAAGCCGACCAAATCTCCTGTGACCTCAGATAGGTGCAGCGTTGCGGCGGTCGTCTCGTTTGTTCTGATTTGAGCTGTCGCAGCAACGGTGAGGTAGAAAGCAGCAGTCGCGAGAGTTACAAATCGAATCAAGAGCCGTATCACATTAACTTTGTTGTTTCTCATGAGTGAAGCTTTTCTCGGTGTCCGGATTTGGCCGCGATTTTACCTCAGTCCTTCACGAAAGGACCTTCAATCGGTGTAACCGCTTGCGGATAGCAGCGAAGAGAGTTGAGATGGAAGCGCTCGCAAGCACCAAGAAGTCTTGAGATGGTCGCGGGACTCGTGTCCCCAGCAACCATATCCGCAGACCTCCCCGGCTCAATCGACGCGATTAAATCCGAATGCCCGAGCAGGTCAGCCGCATTCGACGTTGTCGCCTGGGTCGCATGCATCAGGCTCATACGGCATTTCACCCGCATTCAGTGGTAGTGGGATTTGTTGCGAAACTTCCACTACGGTTCAATTCGCAATAGCGACAGTACAAATCCGCCCAAAAAACAGTGGCGCCGAAATCAGGCGGTTGCACTCACAGACTCTGCAACCGGGTCTGGCCCGGATTCTGGCCGAGTGACGGGCAATCGGGAAGTTAGCGATTTTCAGTTTCTTGTTTGTCGACCATCCACACAAAGCGGCTGCGCACGCAATTCCGCTGTCAAGGCGTTCTGAGGCCAACTTAGACTTTCGGCCGTCGCGCTGGACCGATGCACTTCGACTGTTCGCGCCCGTCTAGTGCGTTACGCATGTCGTTAATATAGGCTTGAGGAACAAGGCCGTGTTCTTCGTATAACGCCATGACTGACCTCGCCAGTTTCGCCTTCAGTTCGCGCTCTCGTATCATTGCTTACTGGTTCACCACCGCTCTCGTCGTCTCGGAACTGGCTTTGGGAGGCGTATGGGATATCCTACGAGTGCCCCAGGTTCGCGGCCTCATCGAACGGTTGGGCTATCCTCTATATTTTCTGGTCATCCTGGGAATCTGGAAGCTGCTCGGCGCTGTCGCGTTGGTCGTTCCGCGGTTCCCCCGACTCAAGGAGTGGGCCTACGCCGGTGTGTTCTTCGACTTGACGGGAGCTGTCTTATCGCAATTGGCCTCGGGGCTGATTGATGCAGGTACGATGGCATACCCGATCGTAATGACGGTCGTTGCACTTGCGTCCTGGGCGCTCCGTCCGCTATCCCGCCGTCTTGATCGCAGTTGAGTTGCCAGGTTAAGGCGCCGAAACCGCAAGACGGAGTTGTCGGAACGTGGTGTCTTACAATTGCCGGATTACGGCTTGTAATACCCGAACTGGGTCAAAAACTCATCGCACCGGAGGATTCCAGGTTTTCCCAACCTCTAAGCAGACTCGTCTTCGCTAGATGGCGATGGCAGCTTATGTCAACAAAATGCGAATTCGCCGAGCCCGACATTTCGTGCTCATTCTACGTAACTTCGACTCGGATTTCCACGACTCATCCCATCATCCTTGCAGGCCCCTGCTGGAAGAGAGCATTCTGAGCGCCAGAAAAGGCTACTCTGTTTCGAGGAAGACTGAACTAACGAGTCGCGCAACCTTGGCGCATATCGGCGCATGGGTTTTCGTCGTCGACGGCATTCCGGGAGAAACTGATGGACCGAAATACACTTTCCGCCGGCGCTTCTCTGGTGGTTGGCGTGATATGTGTTTTTGCAGCGCTACTTCAGATGCGGGCCCAAGATCGCAAGACAGCCTATCCCAGCATGGCACCGGTGGACCAGTACCTGATGCCAGACCGCGACGCCGAAATTGCCTTGGCGCGCAGCGCGGCTCCCGACGCGATCTCTCGCGAAGCTACGATCTTTGTCCTCGGCAGGCATGGCTACGAAACCGCGGTTGAAGGAAAGAATGGCTTCGTGTGCGTGGTACAGCGGGGATGGACGGCGCCGACTGATAATCTGGAATTTTGGAATCCAAAGAATCGGAGTCCGATCTGCTACAACCCGCCGGCGGCACGTTCAGTTCTGCCTCTGATCATCAAGAGGACGGAACTTGTATTGGCCGGGAAAACAATTGCGCAGATCCAAGAATGGGAAAAAGCCGCCTACGTAAAGAAGGACCTGCCGACGACGCTAGAACCCGGCGCGATGTCCTACATGATGTCAAAAGAAGCGTACCTTACTGACGACGGTGGTCACAACCTGGCTCATTTGATGTTTTACACGCCAGTGATGGAAAAGGCGAAATGGGGCGCAGATGTGCCCAACTCGCCGGTTATTTTCCTGCAGACTGGGCCTCCGGAGCCAATTACCGTTTTCATCGTCCCTACAGGAAAGTGGTCGGATGGAACACCCGCGCACATGCCGAAATGATCCCGGCCGTGCAGAGCGGGTTCCGCGTTGTTATTGTCGATATTCAGCCAGGCCATACCCAGAGCGGGCCAAAGTCACTATAATGCGGGCGCGGGCTAGCCCGTGACGAAAGTGTCAGCGCCAATCCAGAATTTTGCCAGGGACTTCAAATTGCTCCTGTAAGTGCGTGACACTGTGTATTCCTTGCCCCCCTTGATGCGAAGCACGTACTCTCCCGTGGGCCAAGGCTGAATTTGTTCAACGAAGGAACCGTTCACCAGCGCGGAGCGGTGTATTCTTATAAATCCGTAGGCTCTTAGCTTTTCCGCCATCGTAGAAATCGATTCTCGGAGCAGGTACGATCCCGAAGTCCGCTGTAACAATACATAATTGCCTTGAGCTTCGATAATCACCACGTCGGCCGGATCGACAAAAAGGATCCTTCCTTTCGTCTTGATGGCGATTTTCGTTGATTTCGCCAGTAGTTCTTCCAGTTGAGGCAGTATCTTCACAAACTGTGCGGCTCGCTCGCTTTCCGTTCTGCGGATCGCCATATCTAGCGCTTCATGAATTCGATTTTGTGAAAAGGGTTTCAGGACATAATCAACGGCATGCATCTCAAATGCAGCAACCGCGTGCTGATGGTGCGCAGTGACAAACACAATCGATGGAATCGGTTGCTGCCGCTTGTTTAGCCGGTCGGCCAACTCGATTCCCGATAATTCCGGCATTTGAATGTCGAGCAAAAGAACGTCATAAGGCTTCTTTTGTAGTAATTCCAGGGCGTCAACGGCATCGTTCGCGCAGTCGAGGGCCTGAATGTCGTTTCTCGTTTTCAAGGCATTCTGGAGGGAGGCTCTAGAGAGTGGTTCGTCGTCGACAATTAATACCCGCACAATCTTTCCCTCCACTTGGCGTGTTAATGCGAGGCCAACACTTCTTTCATCGCTTCCTTCTGTTGACCGATCGCCGGCAACACAAGAGTCGCGATCGCAACGCCATCGCTGCCTTGGTCGAAGCAGAGAGTCGCCTCGTCCTCGTAAAGGTGCTTCAATCGGGCCCTCACATTCTGAAGACCTAGCCCCATGCCTGCTCGCCGCTTTCCTCCAACGCTATTGCGAATTGCTATCTCCAGCATGCCTCCCGCTCGCCGAGAGGAGATTTCTATCCATCCTCCTCCGCGGCAGCAAGCCACGCCGTGGAAAATCGCATTTTCCACGAGAGGCTGCATGATCAATTGTGGCACGAGCAATTGCCGCGCAGCGGGGTCGATTTGCCAACGCACTTCAAGTCGGTGTTCCAAACGCATTTTCTCCACGCCGAGGTAATCTTCGACAAACTTCAATTCTTCATCGAGGCTAATGACATCGGAGCTCGCACACTGCAAAGCAGTCCGAAGCAAGTTGGAGACCTTGAGAACCATCGTTTTGGCGCGCTCTTTCTCGGTGTCAATCAGAGCTGAGATTCCCTGGAGCGTATTGAATAAGAAATGCGGATGAAGCTGACTCTTCAGGGCTTGGAGCTCGCTGGTGGCAAGCGCCTGCTGTAATTGAAGTTCCTGGTCTCTTGCCCGCTTAAAGTACTCATATGCATGCGCGGCCGCCAGAACAATGATGTAGTTCCAGATTATGACGGCAAAAACGTAGAAACCTGTAACCAATCCGTGCAACGAGCGTTGTTCGAACCTCTGAGCAGGAGAGTTCCAAGGCGGCAGTAGAATCCAACGGAGGCTCACGCAGGCGACGATGAAAAGAGCGCTCCCTAGAACATACCCAGTTACGCGACCAGCTCGAATCGGTTTGGCGATCGGATAGCGGTGAACTATCGCGAAAACCGGAGGTGTCATGAGCGCGGTCGACAGTAGAAATCCGCCGTTGACAAGCAGTACAGTCCAGTAAGATGTGTGGATCCCTCTCTGCCACAAGTAGACCTTATCCTCCCCTGCAGCCAGAAAGGCAAGACCCATCCAAAACAAGATGGACCACAAGTAGGCCCATGCGATCATCGAGAGTTTTCGCCGATAGATTTCCACACAGCAGATTGTATCTAGATTTGGTGTCTTTGGGCGCCTGAGGGACCAACGTACAAAAAGTAGATTCAGTCAAACAAATACAGGATGTGACTCACGTGCTTTGGGTTCACGGCATACAGGATGCTGCGTTCATTTACTCCCTAGCACAAGAAGTTAACGCACAGGTATCCTTGGCCGTCGGTCTCTTTGTTTGCCTTTGTTCGGAGCTAAGCGATGCCGAGCACGTGTTCCTTTATGCCGGGGACTCATGTCCCAAGGGTATTTCTGCGCCTAGCAGCTTGTTGAAAAAACGGGAATTCCAACTTTTTAGTGGGAAGCGAACGGG